>DASXDP010000269.1:0-3739 GCA_036490575.1 Xanthobacteraceae bacterium | reverse complement strand
AAAGTTTTCAGCCGTTGCTCAGGGCGCGGCTGTGGCGTGCGCTGGGGTCTCGGTTGCGGTCTTTCGCGCAGCCTGTGCTGCGGTTTTTCTTTATAGGCGACGGCTGGCATGCGGCGTTCCCAAAGGTGCGCGAATCAAGGGCGCAGGAAATACTTTACCTTAAAACCGATGGAGTCGGAACAAATCGTAAACGGAACCGTGGCCGCGCCTCCCGGCTTAACGGGGAACGCGGTATGATTAATGCTGTTGTGTCCAAGAGATTAATGAGGAGTTAACCGTGGCCCCGCGCGCATACTGGAAGGGTTATTTGCGGCTTTCGCTGGTGTCCTGCCCGATAGCGCTGTTTCCGGCCACTTCCGAGCGCGAGAAGGTCAGCTTCAACCAGATCAACAAGGAAACCGGCAACCGCGTCCGTTACCGCAAGGTCGATGCCGAGACCGGCGACGAAGTCCCGTCCGACAACATCATCAAGGGCTACGAGGTGGCGAAAGGCGAATACGTCGAAGTCACCGACGACGAGCTGGCCGCGGTCGCGCTGGAAAGCACCAAGACCATCGACATCGACGAGTTCGTACCGAGGAATGAGATCGACGAGCTCTACAGCATCCGCCCCTATTACATGGCGCCGGACGGCAAGGTCGGCCAGGACGCCTTTGTCGTCATCCGCGACGTCATCGAGCAGATGAAGATGGTGGCAATCGGCCGCGTGGTGCTCACGAGCCGCGAGCACATCATCGCCATCTCACCGCGCGGCAAGGGCTTGATGGGAACGCTGCTGCGCTTCCCTTACGAGGTGCGCGACGCCGGCGAATTCTTCGACGACATTCCCAACGTCAAGCTCACCAAGGACATGATGGATCTCGCCCGCCACATCGTCGAGACCAAGAAGGGGCACTTCAAGCCGCAGGAATTCGAGGATCACTACGAGCACGCGGTGCGCGACCTGATTGAGAAGAAGGCCAAGGGCGAAAAGATCGAAGCGCCGAAATTCGAGCCTACCGGCAAGGTCATCAACCTGATGGATGCGCTACGCCGCTCGGTGCAGGCTGAAACCGGCAAGGGTGGCACGCGCGCCGCATCTGGCGGCGGCGCCACCGGCAAGAAGGGCCGAAAGAAGATCGAAGGCCAGAAGGAAATGCTGTTGCCGATCGCCGGCAAGAAGGCCGCGCGCGAGGCCGCGAAGGAAGAGCATCACGCCCACCGCCGCCCGGCCCGCGCGCACGGCAAGCAGCGCAAGGCGGGGTAGCACTCACGGCGCGTCTTTAGTATCCGCAGCGCGGCCGCTTATTTCGTCATTGCCGGACAGAAGGCGCGCAGCGCCGTCTTGACGTAAAATTATCCGGCAATCCATGCCGTTTTGACGCTTGCGCGGACTAGCCGCTAGCTTCCAAGGCGCCACCTCGGCATGGACCCCGGGTCAAGCCCGGTGGTGACGCAGAGTGCATATGCGCTCAGGATGACGGATCCGCGCGCTTGAGCACCGAGACGACCAGCGAGCGCCGGTGCTTAAGGCCGAGCTTCACATAGAGAGCGCGCGCAGCGGCATTGTCTCTGAAAATGTGCAGGAACGGCGCCTCGCCGCGCGCAAGTATGTTGCGCATCAGCGTGCGCACCAACGCTTCGGCCAGGCCGCGGCCGCGATGCTCCGGATGCGTGCACACCGCGGAAATCTCAGTGAAGCCGGGGAACTTCATGCGCTCGCCGGCCATCGCAATCAGCTGGCCGCCGCTCCGAACACCGAGGTACTCGCCGAGCGCAACGGTGCGCGCTTCAAACGGACCCGGCTCGGTCAATTTCGCCAGCGCCATCATCTTCGGCGCGTCGGCTTCACTCAGCTCGAAAAACTCGACGTCTCCCGCACTCACGTCGCGCTGGTCATAGACGAATTGCTCGAGCGGCCTGTGGACGACCTCGACGAGATCGCCGACCGGGGTAATCGGCTCGTCGCCGAACAACCCGACGATGTCGCCAGGCTGCATCAGTGCGCTTAAGGGTTGCAGGCACGGCGCCGAGACTTCACGCACAGCAGAGAGCGGCGAGAATTCCGGCCGATAACGCCGGGCGAGATCGTTGCCGACGGCGAACGCCGCATGCGAGGTGGTCAGCGCCGACCACGGCGGCCGGTCGAGGGGATTTCCGTCGGGGCTCATGACGCGATTTTATTACACGGCGACCGCTTGTTGTCGTCACTTCGGATCGCCGCCAACGCGGTCATTTTGGCCGCCATTTTTGGCTCGGCGGCAGATTGCCTGCATGCTGGCAGACTCAACACGTCGGAGGCTCTGCAATTTGTCCAGGAAATGCGCGGCGGGTTCGCCGCGGTGCGCGTACTGAGAATCGAAACTCAATGGCCGTCGGCGTCTTCGTGGCCGCGCGGTCGCCAAGACCGCAGCGATTAAAGTCGGGGGCGCTCGACGGCACCCGCCGATGGGTTCGGAAGCGGCGCTCCGAGGCTGTCGATAAAAGCGCGCTCGCCTTCCCGGAGCCGCGACGACTCCGAGATCGCGCTCACGTACGATTCGTTGCCAAGGAACCATGCCTGATTTGCGGTCGCCAACCATCAGACGCTCACCATGTGCGCTTTGCGCAAAGCCCAGCTCTCGGTCGCAAAGTGAGCGATGAGTTCACGGTGCCCCTGTGCCGCGGTCACCATCGCGAAGTTCATAGCTGCGGCGATGAACCAGTGTGGTGGCTTAAGATGCGCATTAATCCGATGCGCAAAGCTCGAGAACTCTGGCTCAACAGCCACCCTCTGCCGATGAACCACGAAAATCATCCCGACGGCAATTAGGCAAGACGCTAGTTGACGTGGTGTCGCTTCAAGGTGTCAGCCATTCGGTTATTCGTCGAGATGACATCGCCAGCGAATGCACGGGGTCCCTGCCGATACGGTAGCTCGTCATGTTCATCCTCACGTAGTTACACTAACCTGCGCCGACCAAGCGCCCAGAATGCCCAAGTCCGCCACCAACATTCCACCCGGTATTGGAAGAGGAGGTGCCAGTAAGGCCGAACAACAAGCCGGCGCGATGAACACCAGAATTGCTTGTGCCAATGAATGCGCCGCGGCCTTTGCCATAAACCAGGACGCGATCAAATGCATACCCCGAGGCAAGCATCAGCAAGCGTGAGCCAGCGATTGTTAACATTCACACCGGTCGTGGCCCCTCCTGGCGCTGTTGCCGTAATGGTGTTTGAGGTGTTCGGAAGCCAGTCAAGGTCCGCTTCCGCGCCAATCACAAGGCCGCCCCACTCCCAGTTGACGCCAACCTGACCGCCGCCGGCGAATGAAGTTGGGTGGTGTTGGCGAAAATGCTTCCGATTGTCTCTGAACGCCGTTCGGGCCGCCGAAGCTTCAGCAGATACAAGCTCCAATTGTAGAGCGGTGGACCGCCCGGAACATACGTTGCAGGCGCGCGCTCCGTCGGTGGCGGAAGTGGAACATCGGCGGCGAGTGTGGCGGCGCCCGCAACGCAGCTTTGAAAAAATATGTTCAAAATCTGGGATCGTCGCCAGCAGACGTCGATTCCTAAAAAGCGTTACAACGATCATGCTGTGACGGTTTGGCTAAACTTTCCACAGGCCCCATGGCGCCCGCGAATCGCCCAAGTGGCGCCTCATTCCGGCCCCGGGCTTTTGTGGCAATGGTGAGGTGCTCGGAGGGGGTACTGGCGGCCGTTTCGGCGACCGGTATCGGGCTGATGTTGGGGATATTCGGAGCCGCTGCAGAACAGCGGCC
>DASXDP010000268.1:0-2909 GCA_036490575.1 Xanthobacteraceae bacterium | reverse complement strand
CACGCTGGCAAGGCGCTGGGGACGCTGGTGCACCGGAGCGATCGCTTCATTCGTTGTATGGATTACGTCGACGGCGCTGATCGTCACCGGACATGGCGTGCCGGGACTGCAGATCGTCGCCGACCTTGGGCAAGCCATGTTTGCGGCGACCGCGTGCTTCGCCGCTGCGGCAACATTCTTGCGCTTTGGCGCCAGGCCTTGGCCGTCATTCGACAGCATTTCCGAGAATTCCTACGGCATTTATCTGTTCCACTATGTCTTTATTCTTTGGGCGCAATACCTCCTCCTCAACATCGCAATGCCTGCCATCGCCAAAGGCGTGATCGTGTTCGGCGTCACGCTCGTTCTGAGCTGGGCCGTCACCGCCGCGGCCTGCGCGGTTCCGCTCGGCGCACGCGTGCTGCGCGGGCAACGGCGCACGGCTATCGCTGCAGCGCGCACGACGGCCGTCAGCAGCGCCGTGAAGCAGGGCGGCAGCTAAGTACGCAGATCGCGGATGCGTGGCGCCTTCACGCTCGACTCGAATTCCCGCGCCAGGGTTCCGACGTCGAGCATCACCACCCGCGGCGAAATCTCGAACATGCGTTTGATCTCGCGCTCCACTTCGGCCGCAGCAGCTGCCGGGTCGGCCTCTCGCCGAATCTCGATGGAGACCCGCAATTCTTCAAGATCACCCACGATCACGGCTTCGAGTCCGCGTCGGTCACCCAGAGATACCGTCCGACCACAAAGTTAATTGCGAGTGATGGCACGTCTCGCTTCCCGCAGTATCACTGTGGATGGAAGCGCTGAATGATTTCGCGGGGAATCGGCCGCGATTTCAGTTTCGAAGGATCGGCCGGATCGCGCCCTGCCCAGACGCGCGTTTCCTGGCCCTCGACGGCGAGCGCACCGCTCACAAACAGCTGATGGCCAACGTCAAAACTCGAGCGGCGAAACGCAATGACCTGGGAGGCCAATTCGACACGGTCGCCAAACCGAGCGGGGGCGATGAACTTGGCGCTGGCATCAACCAGGGGCAGCGAGTCAATGCCGAACGCGACGGCAAGTTCGGGTGGCCGCACGCCCAGCGCCGCTTCAAACAGGCTCCAGGTGCCCCAGTCGAAATATTCAAAGAAACGGCTATTAAAAACGATGCCGGCAGGGTCACAGTGCGACCATTCGATTGCAAATTGCCGCCGGTTGAGAAAATTGGCCATTGTGCGTCCCGCATAACGCCAGACAATTCCAGCGATCAAACGCGTCTGCGGCGTTATGTCAAAGCCAGCAACCCGCCGCAATATTTGCCTATGAATGCATCATCGAAGGGGCCGCGATTCAACCGAGCCGCCTAAATTTTAGGCAGATAACGATGCGCCCGGATTCAAAATGGGCGCGGCAATCGCATGAGTCTCCACCCTCCGCATAAAATATCATAAAATCAATGACTTAGATTCCTTTGGTGCTTGGCACGCTCCTTGCGATTTCTGTGCGAAGCGGGACGGCGCCGGGCCGAGCCGCACGTCAACCAGAGGACAACGCCATGCCCTACGACTGGACAAAGCCGGGTCTGCTCACCCGCCGCCGCTGGCTCGCGAGTGCGGCGAGCTTTGCCGCCGCCACGGTCACCGCAGGAGCCGCTTCGGCCGCCGACACCATCAAGGTCGGCATTCTGCATTCGCTTTCCGGCACCATGGCCATCAGCGAGACGACGCTGAAGGACGTGATGCTCATGCTCATCGATGAGCAGAACAAAAAAGGCGGTCTGCTCGGCAAGAAACTCGAAGCCGTCGTCGTCGATCCGGCCTCGAACTGGCCGCTGTTCGCCGAAAAGGCTCGCGAGTTGATCAGCAAAGACAGGGTTGCCGCAGTGTTCGGCTGCTGGACGTCGGTGTCGCGCAAGTCGGTGCTGCCGGTCTTCAAGGAGCTCAACAATATCCTGTTTTACCCGGTGCAATTCGAGGGCGAAGAAGGCGAGCGCAACGTGTTCTACACCGGTGCCGCTCCTAACCAGCAGGCCATACCGGCGGTCGACTACCTGGCTAGCAAGGACGGCGGTTCGGTGAAGCGCTGGGTGCTGGAAGGCACCGACTACGTTTATCCCCGCACGACCAACAAGATCCTCGAGGCGTACCTGAAAGATGTCCTCAAGGTGGCGCCCGACGACATCATGATCAACTATACACCGTTTGGCTTCTCCGACTGGCAGACCGAGGTGTCCAAGATCAAGGCATTCGGTTCCGCCGGCAAGAAGACGGCCGTCGTATCAACGATCAACGGCGACGCCAACGTGCCATTCTACAAAGAGCTCGGCAACCAGGGCATCAAGGCCACGGAGATTCCCGTTGTGGCGTTCTCGGTCGGCGAAGAGGAATTGGCCGGTCTCGACGCCAAACCGCTGGTCGGCCACTTGGCAGCGTGGAATTATTTCGAATCGATCAAAACGCCGGCGAATGCGGCCTTCATCAAGGCTTGGCACGCCTTCACCAAAAATCCGAAGCGCACCACCAACGACCCGATGGAAGCGCATTACATCGGCTTCAATATGTGGGTGAAGGCGGTGGAGCAGGTGAAGACCACCGACCCCGACAAGGTGATCGCCGCATTGCCGGGCATCAAGCAGGCAAACCTCACAGGCGGCGTCTCGACGATGCTGCCCAATCACTACATCACCAAGCCGGTCTTCATCGGCGAAATCCGCGCCGACGGTCAGTTCGACGTGGTGTGGAAAACCAAGGGCCTGGTACCGGGCGAGGCCTGGTCGCCGTACCTGCCTGGTTCGAAGGATCTGGTCGCCGATTGGGTCACGCTCAACTGCGGCAACTACAACAAGACGACCAAGAAATGCGGCAGCGGAGGCTAATCTTCGCGATAGTCGCATAACGATAATGGCGTGAGGGCGGTTCCCATCGCCTTCACGCAGCAGTGCC
>DASXDP010000267.1:0-1768 GCA_036490575.1 Xanthobacteraceae bacterium | reverse complement strand
TTATGCAGGACTCAATAACTGAAGGGAGGTCTCGACCTGCGGGCGTCTTTGCCGCTCAAGTCAGACCGAAGCAACAACGGCGTGATGCGATTGGTGAGGCTAGCAGCCCGTTTAGATATTCCCTTTCGCCCGGCGGCGGTTAAATTATCCGCGGCGGCGGTTTTGACACGGCGGTCGACGAGGGCGAGGGACGCACATGGCGATGGGTAAACGCAAACAGCGGCAGGAGTCGCTGTTCATCACGTCTGACGACTTGCCGCGATCCGACGGCCATCCCTTTTATCAGAAGCTCAACGCGCTGCTGTCCGAAGCCGGCTTCGATGCTTGGATCGAACGCCGCTGCCGGCCGTTTTACGAGCAGGAAGAGAAGCGCGGCAAGCCCAGCATTCCGCCAGGCGTGTACTTTCGCATGCTGCTGGTCGGATACTTCGAGGGCATCGACAGCCAACGCGGCATCGCCTGGCGGTGTGCCGACAGCCTCAGCCTGCGGACGTTTTTGGGGGTGCCATTGGGTGAGGCCACGCCCGACCACTCGACGATGTCGGTCACGCGTAAGCGGCTCGGCCCGGAAGTGTTCGACGACATGTTTCGTTTCGTGCTGACGATTGCCGAAGAGAAGCGGTTGCTGTCGGGCAAGGCGGTGGGCGTGGACGGCACCACGCTGGAGGCCAACGCGGCCATGAAGAGCATCGTGCGGCGCGATACGGGTGAGGACTGGCGGCAGTACGTCACGCGGCTAATGCGTGAGGACGGCACGATCGAGCCGGACGAAGAGCCGAGCGACGACGAGCTGCGGCGCTACGACAAGAAGCGGAAGAAGACGGTCTCGAACGAGGATTGGGTCTCGAAAACCGATCCCGATGCGCGGATCACGAAGCTGAAAGACGGCCGCACCCACCTGGCCTACAAGGCCGAGCACGTGGTCGATCTGGAGAGCGAAATCCTGCTGGCGGCCGAGATTCATCCGGCCGATCATGCCGACCAGCAAACGCTGGTCGACAGCGTGATCGAGGCCAAAATCAATCTGGAGGCCGCGGGCAGCGAGGTCGAAATCGCGGAGGTGGTCGCCGACAAGGGTTATCACGCCAACGCCACGCTGGAATTGGCCGCCGACCTCGACATGCGCACGTACATTCCCGAGCCGAAGCAGAAAAACGAGCGTGTTTGGACAGACAAGCCGGACGAAGTCAAACGCGCGGTTTACAACAATCGTCGCCGCATGGCCCGCGCGAAGGGCAAGCGATTGGGTCGGCTGCGAAGCGAACGCGTGGAGCGCAGCTTCGCTCACGTGTGCGATACGGGCGGGTCACGTCGGTCTTGGATTCGCAAGCTGGAAGAAGTAACCAAGCGCTATCGGATCGCAGCGGCGGCGCACAACCTGGCGCGGATCATGCGGCTGCTGTTTGGAATCGGCAAACCGCGAGTGCTGCAAGCCCCCGCCGACCTTGCTTGGCTTGCGCAACTTGCCATGCTCGCGATCTGGAGATTGCTTGAAGCCGTAGTGCGCCGCTGGAGGGTCGTCGTCGGCCGTCGCTTCGCGCCCGTGCCGCAGTGACCGCCTGCTCGCGAAAAAGGCTTACGTAAACGGACTGATAAGTGCCAGCATTGTGGTCTGTTTGTGTTTCAGGCAAGGGACTAGGGCTCAGTCGCTTGGAGATCAACAATGGATGGTGCATTGCCCAAAACTCTCCTGCTCGTGCGAGCCACGTTTGTCGTTCTGCTGGCGGTCGCGGCGGGATTGAATCTCTATACGTTCGGTTTTCCTGGT
>DASXDP010000266.1:0-3725 GCA_036490575.1 Xanthobacteraceae bacterium | reverse complement strand
CCGAAAGCCTCATCATGACCGGCTGCCTGTCCTGGGCCATCAGCACCGTCGGCCCCCAGCACACCGGCAAGGTGATGGTTTGGGTCGGCATCGGCATGTACGCCGCTATTGCCGCCGGCGCCCCAATCGGCATCACGCTGATGAAGTACCAAGGCGCGATCAGCGGCTTTGCAGCAGCTTCCGTCGCAATGATCGTCTTCTCACTCCTGACCCTGCCGGCAACAGCCTTTGTTGCGCCGGTCGCACCACAGGGTGGCGAACGCCTGGCATTCCTGAGCGTCGTCGGCCGCATCCTGCCTTCCGGAATGGGGCTTGCACTTGCCACGGTCGGCTTCGGCGCGATCGGCGCGTTCGCCGCCCTCGACTTCCAGAACAGGGGCTGGCCGGGCGCGGGTTTTGTCCTCGCGGCCTTTGGCGTGGCCTACATCGCGACCCGGCTTGCCTTCGGCAGTTGGCCGGACCGCTTCGGCGGCGCCCGCGTGGCGGCAGGGTCGCTGCTCGTCGAAGCCTGCGGCCTGGCGATGATGTGGCTCGCGCCAATGCCCGCGGTCGCTTTCGCCGGGGCAATTCTCACCGGCATCGGCAACGCGCTGGTCTTCCCGTCGTTCGGTGTTGAAGCGGTCAAGCGCGTCCCGTCCGCGAGCCGCGGCGCCGCACTTGGCGCCTACGTCGCGTTCTTTGATGTCGGTTTCGGTCTCGGCGGACCGATCAACGGGTACTTTGCCGGCACCCTCGGCTATCCGTCCGTTTTCGCTTTCGCCGCGCTTGGCGCCGCGATCGCTATCGTCGCAACGCGTCCCGCGGGTCGTCACGACCTCGCTGAGGAAACGCCCGCCTAACCATTTGCCAACGCGCTCTTGAAAAAAATTATCGCTCGCGAAAAAAACTCTTGCATCGTTTGGCGAAGGCGACTATTTGCCGCTCGCCCAATTTCGCACGTGCCTGTGGCCGCGTGTCGGTTGGTGGGCATCCGGACAAGAGGCCGGACAGCCGCCCGGAGCAAACGCCGAAAGATTTTTCGGCCGCCTGAGCTCCGAACCACTTAACCGGCAGCCGGAGGCGAAACCGGCGCACCCCGCGCTCAACGGGGGACGCGGCTTAAAGCAACGACGGAGCGGGCTTCTCTGGTCTCGTCGGCCCTCCAAAGGTCGACACCGCAGAGGCTTGTCCATCTTGCCGGCCGTGCGGAGCGGGTTTTCCCACTCCAAGCCAAGGCAGCATCTCGGGTGCAGAGCCCGCCGCTTTGTTCGTGTCTCCACCGCAAGGCAAAGTGCCGACCCTCACCCGCTGACGCCGGGCGAATTCGCATTCGCCCAAATTTCAATGCGAGCCGCGAGGCTCATTGAACCTGGTGAGGAGAGCGCCCATGACCGCGCGCATCCGCGATTTCCTGCGTAATCGGCCCGACGACGGGCCGTGCCTCGTCGTCGATCTCGACGTCGTTCGCGACAACTATCTGACCTTCGCCAAGGCGCTGCCCGACACGCGCGTGTTTTACGCCGTGAAGGCCAATCCGGCGCCCGAGGTGCTGTCGCTTCTGGCCGGGCTCGGTTCGAACTTCGACGCCGCTTCGGTGCCGGAGATCGAACTGGTGCTCGCGGCAGGCGCGGCGGCGGACCGGATCTCTTACGGCAATACGATCAAGAAGGAGCGGGACGTCGCGCGCGCCTACGCGCTAGGCGTCCGTCTCTTCGCGGTCGATTGCCAGGCCGAGGTCGAGAAGATCGCGCGCGCCGCACCGGAAAGCCGCGTGTTTTGCCGCATCCTCTCCGACTGCGTCGGCGCGGAATGGCCGCTGTCGCGTAAGTTCGGCTGCGAGCCAGCCATGGCTGCCGACGTACTCGAGCATGCCCATAAGCTTGGCCTCGAAGCTTACGGCATCTCGTTTCACGTCGGCTCCCAGCAGCGTAACCCGCATGCTTGGGACCGGGCGCTTGCGTCAGCTGCGGCCGTGTTCCGCGAGTGCGGCGAACGCGGCATGACGCTATCGATGGTCAACCTGGGCGGCGGCTTTCCGGCCAAGTACCTCAAGAACGTGCCGACGGTGAAAACCTACGGCGCGGCGATCTTCCGCGCGTTGCGGCGGCATTTCGGCAACCGCATTCCGGAGACCATTGTCGAGCCGGGCCGCGGTCTGATCGGTAACGCCGGCATCATCGAGGCTGAGGTCGTGCTCGTTTCGAAGAAAAGCGAGAACGACGACGTGCGCTGGGTCTATCTCGACATCGGCAAATTCGGCGGTCTCGCCGAAACCATGGACGAGTCGATCCGCTATCCCATCCGCACGGAGCGCGATGGGGAGCTCGGTCCATGCGTGCTTGCCGGGCCGACCTGCGACTCGGCGGACGTGCTGTACGAGAAGGTGCCGTACCCGCTGCCGGTGAGCCTTGAGATCGGCGACAAGGTGCTGATCGAAGGGACCGGCGCCTACACGGCGACCTACTCGTCTGTGGCCTTCAACGGCTTCGCGCCGCTGAAGACCTTTCACATCTGACTTCGCCGGGAGCCGGCTCGAGCCGGCTCCCATCATCAACCCTCCACGAACTGATGACGCCGATGAAGGGTGAATGGAGTGGGTCATGGTGACGATTCGCAACGAAACGCATCGCGATGTCGAAGCGCGCGAGCAGTTGCTTGACAGCGTCTGGGGACCGTCGCGCTTCGAGAAGACCGCGGAGCGGCTGCGCGAGGGCCGCACCCCTGCGGCCGGGCTTTCGCTGATCGCCGAGCAGGCCGGAAAGGTCGTCGGCACGGTGCGGCTCTGGCACGTCTGCGCCGGGCCGGGGCGGCCGGTGTTGCTGTTGGGTCCGCTCGCAGTGGATGAAGCCTCGCGCGGCTGCGGCATCGGCAGTGCGCTGATGCAACGCGCCATCGGCGCCGCGGGGCGGCGTGGCCATGACGCCGTTATCCTCGTCGGCGATGCGCCCTACTATCAGCGTTTCGGGTTTTCCGCGGCCAAGACCGGCGCGCTCTGGCTGCCGGGATCTTTCGAAAGGCAGCGCCTGCTCGGCTGCGAACTCAAAGCTGGCAGCCTCGACGGCGCCCGCGGGCTGATTGGCGCGATCGGCCGTTCGGTGCGGAAGCCCACTTTCGACGCGCTGGTTGCCGGTTCGGGCGGCGCCGTTCCCGCACGGCACGCGGCTTAAACACCTTTACGAATCGCGGAAGGAACGACGAATATGAACGCCATGACCAAAGAAACCACCGCTTGGCCGCTCCACGCGCGCTTCGATGGCCCCATTGTGATGCTCGGCTTCGGCTCGATCGGCCGGGGCACGCTGCCGCTGCTGGAGCGCCACATCGGCTTCGACCGGGCCAAGTTTGTGGTGATCGCGCCGGACGACGACGATCGGCGGCTGCTCGACGACCGCAAGCTGCGCTTCGTCCACGCCGCGATCACCAGAGAGAATTATCGGCAGGTGCTGACGCCTTTGCTCAAGGCCGGCCCGGGCCGCGGCCTGATCGTCAACCTCTCGGTCGATACCAGTTCGGTCGATCTCATTGACTTCGCCAAGGACGTCGACGCCTTTTACATCGACACAGTCATCGAGCCGTGGCCCGGACTATATACTGACACCAAGCTATCGATTTCGGAACGCTCGAACTACGCCTTGCGCGAAGGCCTGTTGGAGCTTCGCCGCCGGCGCCCTGGCGGCATTACCGCCGTGAATTGTTGCGGCGCCAATCCCGGTATGGTGTCGTGGTTCGTCAAGCAGGCGCTGCTC
>DASXDP010000265.1:0-29525 GCA_036490575.1 Xanthobacteraceae bacterium | reverse complement strand
CAAGTGTCCCGTCGGAAAGCACCCGAACGTCATTGATTGACCCAATCTCCAAACCACCTTGCGACACGAGGTCATCAAGTTCCTGCGGAGTCAGAACCGTAAAACGAACCTTGTTTTGCAGATTCCCAAATACGTCCACCGGAATTCCCATACGGAAGCGCAGGCTGTTAAGCTCCGAAAAAATCAGGAAGTCGGGCAGCTTCACTATTTTTGCCCCGCCGCTCTAAGCATCTGGGCAAGCCGAGCATCGGCGTTCGTCCTAACGCGAAATTCCACGCGCTGCGATGCTTCACGATCTTCGCTTCCGTCCGCGCGGTGAATCAGTTTTGAGGACGAAAGCCCGTTAGCGGTCAGGTGGGCGCGAAGCCAATCGCGTTGAGTGGCGATTGCGGGTAACTCCAGCACATACTGGAGTGCGCTCCGGGTCCGTGCTTGGGACAAAGCCATATTCTGAAAATACGCGTCCTCGACAGGAGTGCTACCATTCCAAACGCTGGACGTGTGACCCTCGATTCGAATTTCCTCTATGGCTGCGCGGTATTTTGGTTCCGTCAGGATTCGAATGTAACGCGGAAAAAAGTCACTGAGGATCGCGGAGAATTTTGGCTTCAACGCGTCGCGCCCTGTGTCGAACAACACGTCGGGTTCGCGAAAGCGGATTGTCAGGTCGGGACTCAAGGTTGCGCCCCACTTGGGCAAATCGTCCTGAAACTCGTGTTGCAGGTCCTTATAAATATCCTCTCGCGTTTGGTCATATAGAATTGCGATATCACTAATTCGGTCCGCATCCGTTTGGACCTTTATCATAAAGACAATCGCAACCAGCAAAAACATCATCATCAAGCCTGTCATGATATCGGCGAGCGGAATCCAATGTTCCTCGCGGGCTCCTTTACCGCCTTGATCGATTCCGAGAGATGACTCTAGGTTCATTGCACCCTGCCTGCGATCTGCACAATGCGTTGAAGCTTGTCAGTCAGCGGGCCATAATCGCTAACAAATTTTTCGGATAGCGCCGCCAACTGCCTGCCAAGGCCCTCTAGCGAATGCTCAAGTTCTCTAGTGAGAGCCGTTTCAAGGGCTAACACGTTTTCTTTCGTCTTTGCGACCATTCCCGCTAGCTCGCGCGCCATATCGGCATTCAGCTTTTCGATGCTTTTGCCGGAAGCCTCGACTGAGGATCGGATATGAGCGGCGTTGTCCGTAAGCGCTTTGTTGAGATCGGCCTGACTTTTGGTAACAGCACTTGCCATTTGCGCTGAGAATTCCAGAATCTTATTCTCAATTTGTGGTAGCCCCGCCGAAGCAGCAGCGATTAGCTCGCCCAACATTTTCATAGACGAAGCCAGTTGCGTGCGCTGCGTTTCCAATCCCGTCAGTAGACCGGAAAGGTCTGCCGAAACTTTTGTGAACGTGTCGGCCTTTCCGACAAGCTGCTTATAGTGGTCCGCCGAATCGTACATCGAGCCCGTGATTTGGACGAGGTTTTCGGTAACGGATTCGATGTGCTGCCTATAAAGCTCCTGCCAGACCACGAGCTTTTCGACTGCGGAATTTAACTGCTTGAAGTTTTCGCCAAACTGTTCGGTGAGCTTTTGGTTGAAATCCCGAATCACGTCTTTCAACGCTTCGATAAGCTGCTTCGAACCTAACTCAGAAAGTTTTTCCAGAGCTTCGATCTGCGCTTTTTTCAACGCATCCAGTCGATCATTGTTTTCCTGTCTCGCCAACTTGATTTGCGTTATCAAGGTGGAATCGTCGCTACCTACAAGCGCCTGTTGGATGCTCTTGAGAAGCTTAGCTAGGTCAAGTGCTGTAACCTGACCTTCGGTGCCAGTTCCGACGGTTGATTTCGGATTTCCCAAAAGCAGCTGACGGAATTTGAGGGTGAGTGCGCCGCCGACACCCGCGATTGAACCCCAAAAGGCGGTTTTCAATCCGCCCAATAACGAAGGGACGCTCGCTTGAATGTTTCCCGAGTCGAAATTCGCGAGACCTATTGCTATGCCGACGAATGTCGCAAATATCCCCGTTGTCGTGAGGATCGTAGGACCATGATTTATCGCACTCTCATTGTATCGAACATGAAAAAACAGCGTCAGTAATGCGATAACACCGACAAAGAGTTGGGTATGCAACGGCAGCGCGGCGAAGTTCATTTGCCCCTCACTTGCGAAAAGCCCCTAGGTGCTCGCGATTTACCAATATTGGGGACGGGGGGTAAACATATGTTTACGAATCTGGGGGTGTCTCGCCGGATATTGACAAGATTTTGCGCGTCGCCGGGCCACCTACCTGCCCGGATTCGAATACGTACAAGCAACCGTCGAGCTGACACTGTTGCGGCACGTCTTGCAAAAGAAACCCGGCAGCGGCGTATCAAATCGCGCGTCCTGCAATTCGCGGCGCTTCTGAAGCAAGCGAAATGGATGCATTTGCCGACGTGCGCCGCATTGCTGGCATGCCACGATGACCAGATAGTCGGCTTGGATGGCGTCGCCCAGAGTGCGAACGGGGCCGCTAAAGTTGCGGCGGCCCAGTGTGACCTGGACTCACTTTGAGGCTTGTGCTGTCGGCGAGAACAAGCGCGCCTTGTCAGACGATTATGCGCTTGTCGGGAAATTCTGCTGCTGCAAGCGGGACCATAGCGGTTGCCATAGCGACGCGAGAGCTTGCGGCGATGCAGCGGTCGAAACGGTTGCCGTCTGAGCTCCATAACTCGACGTGAAATTGAAGTTCGGACTCGTCGAGCGGGTGCGGATAGTGCGGGCGCTTGGCCATGGATTTTCCCCGAAGTCCTAATGAGAACAAAAAAGGAACATAGATAACGCGAGTCCAGCGAATTTTTCGCGCGTCGCGTGCAAAATCGGCTTGACAAAAAATCGGCCCCTGATTTTCTATTTCGCTGCAACTATGGAGTGGTGACCCATGTTTTTTCGCGTTTATTGCATCGATGAGCGCGGCCATATCTGCAGTGTTCACGAATGCGAGGCGCGCGACGATGCCGAGGCAATCGAGGTCGCGCGGCGCTTCTGCGGAGCGCACGAGGTTGAAATCTGGGATCGCGCGCGGCGTATCGCGCGGCTGGGCAAGGATGGCGAGGAAAGACGATTAGCCGGGTGACTCGCGAAACGCTACCATATGCGGCGAACGTTTCGGGGCCGTCTCATTGTCCATCGTCATAATCTGCATAACCATGACGGCGTTAGTGGCGGCACTGGCGTTTGGCGCGTTCCTTTTCGGCGGGGGGCGGTCGCGCGGGCTTTTTACGTTGGCGTGTTTGCGTTTGTGATAGGGTTTGACGTGTGGATCGCGCGCGAACTCTCGACGCAACCGAGCATGTGGCACAAGACTGTGCCGTGCGGTCGATATGATGGTCGATACGGCATGAAAGATATTCCGTGCAAATGATGTATCGCGACGCGATACTTGATCTCTAAGCACAGCTCTATGTGACAGAGAACTTCAATCGTTTTGACAGGCGCTTGGAGTTGCGATTTTTGTGCCAAGTTGCCCGCCGGCAATGGGACCCCGGGAGTGAATTTTTCTCAGGTGGGAAGTGTGAGGCAGTGTGCCTTTCGGGTCATAACTCCATGACCCTAGCCCGGCATATCTGAGTTGACTAAATCGCCAGCCGCGCGCGCAGACGGCGAATGCTTGTCTCGTGCCAACGCGCATTTGGTCACTGGCTCAACCGTGGTCACGGCTGCATAAGTCTGCTCTAGCCACGCCTCGACGGCTGCTTTGTTGAACAGGGCTGGCGATCCGCGCCCTCCCGGACGGATTTGGGACGCGGGGGGAAACTGATTCAGCTTCACCCAACGCCGAATCTGCTGCGGATCGGGCAAAGGCCGAACCGGCCAAATCGCCAAGATTTGTTTGATGGTCAAAAGATCATGCGTCATGCGGCGTTCCTCATTGCGCGCGCACGCGCATGGCTTGGGCGCGTGTGGCCTCGTCCGTGCCAGCTGGCGGATTGCAGGCTGAATCCAGTAATTTCGCCTTGAACGTATCATTTGACGGGCCGCCAACTTGGGCACTGGCTAAAACGCGGGCAGCACCAGATCGCCCGCAACTGCACACGTGTGGAATAGATTCATGGCGCTCGAATTCCCTTGGAGCGGACAGCGCATCATGCGGAAGTGGCGCTAATAAAGGTTTATCGCTCTTCCGAGGTCAGCGTCGTGGCAGCTTCCCTGCATTCAGGGCGATGCGTAAAAGTCGCTCAGCACACCAGAGCGTATTACATGAAAGCGCTCGTCCAACGCCAAAAACTCTTCCGATATCCCTGCCAGTTCCTCGTGAGTCACTAGTTTATATGTGTGGTCGAGCCTCCCTCTAGCTGTAACCTGCAAGCGATAGTGACGTTTAGATTCCGCTCCATAGAACCATTGATCATGCACCAGTCGATTTCGCTTTTCGCGGGGACCATTAAGATCACTTCGAAGGCGGTTAAGCTCGGTAATATGCGCTTCGGAAATATGCTCAACTCTCGCAAGTGAAATCAGAGCGTCCATGCGTGAGGTGATACCTTGGAATTGCGCAGTGAGACACGCGCCTTGTTCAGGTTCGAGTCTGGCGAGACTCCAAATAAGCGAATCAATAGCATGCTCAAAGCCCGCCCAAGTTGAAATTGCCTCAACTATCGCGGCGGCATGATATATATCCATGTATCCAAGCATCACGTCCGGTTCTTCTGGCATCCGAGCCTCCAAGGGCCACTCATGAGACAGAGTCGATATCCTAGCGGAGGGATCGCACGGCGACTCGCTTCCGCCCGACTTTAGCTCTAGTTTGCCTCAATGCGCTGCATCTTCTGTCAATTGGAAAAGCCCGGGAGTAAGGAGCACGTCTTTCCATACTCGATTGGCGGCAACGTAACGACCGACCGGGTGTGCGGCGATTGCAACTCGACTCTGGGAGCGCGAGTCGACGACGCGCTTACAAATTTCCTACCGATCCGCACGCGACGGGCTGAATTGGAATTGGCCGGTTACGGTGGCGAACCGCCTTCACGCTTCGATCTATTTCTTGGCGATCACGAAATGATCGGACCAGAAGCAAAGCGAATCCAAACGACCTTGAACAAGGAGACCGGGAAGCTCGATCACCGCCAGCTTCATCATGCCATTGATGTAGTGACGCCGGAAGGAGAGAAAGCGCGGCAGATCACGCTAGACGAACGTGACAGAGGGCAAATCCCAAAGATCATACAACGCGAACGGAAGCGGCACGGGCTCCCGCCTCTTTCTAGCGAGAGACTCGCGATTGAGGCGGCAAATTACACGGTCAGGACAGTCGAGAATCCCCTGATACAGATAGACATACAGGTAAGCTTCGCCTTTCTACGCCACGCGATGTTGAAAATCGCTTACGAATTGGCGTTTCTCTGGTTAGGCGAGTCGTACCTCGACGATCCGCTTGCCGTCGAGTTGCGCGAAGCGATCATGAAAGACGATGTCGCCTCGACGGATGCGCTTCCGGGATATGCAGACTGGGCAGAGCCGTGTACAGCATTCAAGACGTGGACTCCACACAAAGCGCATCACCTCGCCTTCGCGTCTGTGGTCGCGGGTAACGTCGTCATTGCGGTGCGAATCTTCGACATATATGCGGCTGCCATACCCGTGAGCCACGATGCACTTCGTTACCTAAAAGATGGCGCTGAGGCGATCAAGCGTCCGTTTCTGGCGATTGATGCAGCGAACCGGAAATCGATTCAGACCACATTCGAAGCGGAATTATTCAGACTTGCACAAGCGATGAGGGAACACGGTCCGCCATTTCCCGATCCGTTTTGTGCGTTGAAGTGACGATGCGCGGGGATCATATCGGGTGCGATGTATGATGCGTCAACGCATCTTGATGTAACGATTGTGAAATTGAAAATTGTCGAGCCGCCCGACGTTTGAAAAAATGTGCCGCTACCCCGGCCCCTTGTGGGACCCCGCCATCCGATTTTCGCAGGGCTCTATGGCATCTTGTCGGGGTGGAGAGTCAGGACCTCAATCTCATACGCCCGGTCAATTCCTTGCGATCAAATCGCCAACCGCGCGCGCAACCGGCGCACGCTAGTTTCATGCCAACGTGCGCAGCGCCGCGTCTCGATTCCATCGTCGCTTAGCGCGGTCGCAATGGCCGCGTCCGACAAGCCCTTAAGGATCAGCGGCGCGACAGAGTCCGCAACCTCATTTGCGAATTGCTCGGCATGCTTGGTTGCTCCATTGCGAGCGGCTTTGTTGCCATGCAGGGCGCGATAGGCGACCAATGGCGCATCGGGTTCGGTTTCGTTAGTCCTGTTGCAGGACCCGGATATTTGCGTCCGAAGCGCCGGCTGCGAGCACGGCACTCATGGTGTTTCGACTCGAGCGTCGGATCAATCCGGCTTCAAATCCGACCAGATCGCGAGATTGGCGCAAATGAACTCAAACAGGGAGCATCGAAACATACGCTCCTTTTGGATTGTTGCCGCCTCGTGATCCCATCAAGAATGACAGAGGACAGGATGCTTCGAACGCTTCTCGCGAAGGCATATCTCGATCCTGCAAAGGCGCGCAGGTGCTTTGAGAACTGGTTGGACCGCTGCCCTACCGGAATTGTCACAACGTTCGCTTGTGCACATGGCGAGACTGCCCAAGATCGACCGGAAGGCGGATTGTATTTGTCGAGCCTCCTAAAGGTGGCGCACGACCTACGCGCATTCCGTGGCGCGTTTCGCGATTGTCACTTGGATAAAGCCCGAGACGTGCAAGCGTGGAACACGCTTACGAATCAGCGCTTGGAAAAAGAACGGGCGGGGGCAGCAACCGCTTCGTTGTGAAGGGTTTTACGGGGGTTCGGAGAGCGAATTAGCCGAGTCACCCTTATCTTTTTGACTGACCGATGGTGCGATCAAGTTGTTCTTCAACACGATCGAGCGCGGCTGCCGCAAGTGCGATAAATTTCTGGCGCCCCTGATCGAATCCGCCACGCTTTTCCGCCAACGCTTCCATTATCTTGTCGATAATGGCGTTGTATCCCTGAATGGCAATAACCGCAGATCTGACAGCCTGAACAGCGTAATAATCAAATTGGTGCAGTTGCGGCACTGCACGTGCAAGTTCAGCGGGAACAACTAGTAGCATCTTAGGCGCGATATCCTGGAGCGCAGAAACGTCGTCGCGCGTATTCTGAAAGCTGCCGATATAGTGGCGCACTCTGGAAATGTCGCCTTGGACTTGAATTATCGGCACGATCAGAGCGACAGCGTAGGCTATAGAGCCTGCACGCCGTTGTCGGCGGCGGAGATATTCGACGCAAGTCGGCACGCCGATAGCCACTAGGATCGTCAAAATCAACAATCCATCCTGAGTGGCGGCCACAAATGCAGGGTGGCATTCTATCCAACGTAGAGCCGAATTGGGCTCCATCGTGCAAGCATCCCATGCGCTCATTAGAACATCCCCGGTTGGGGTTCGGGCTTCGGGTTCTTCGGTTTTGGCGGCGGCCCATCCTTCTTCGGGCTATCCTGCTCGCGCATCACAAGTGAACCGTCATAGGGACGAAGCAGGGCCTTAAGTTCGGCGTCGGGTGCGCCAATCTCGCCAAGCCACGCTGCGACTTCATCTTCGTCGCGTAGCAGCGCGGGCATTCGTTCGTCCTTCGCTGCACGCGGCTGACATGATGCCGTCGTTACCATCGCGAAGGCGCGCAGCGGTCCTTGCAAAAGTTCCCATGTATTGAAAATCACGGCAATTGCAACGGGCTCGCCATCGGCGCGACTACAAATCCATTGCTTAGTCTTTTCGCTCGGTAGTTCCTCGCCAATGTTGAATTGCTTGGCGAAGATCACGCCGCGCCGCTCCTGAAGCGATTCAATCCAAGTCGGCAGCGTGTCGATTGTGTCTGAGCGGGCGTGAAGATGTTTGAAGCTACGAAACGGATTTGCCGCTTTGTGATCGTACCATCCCCAACGCATCGGAGTGATGCGCCTCTGGCGAACGGGACCAAGGTGCACTATCGGCACGGTTGACATAGGCGTGAACGTGCCGAGCAACTTGCCCGGGTCCATTGCGTCTGGGCTGCCGTCTCGACTTCCACTCGTGCTGACGCCCGCGAGTCCCGCGTATTCGGCCCAGGTCATCATCGCTGTGAATTTTCCGCACATACCTCAAATCCAGTGCATCGGCGCCGTGATTACAACCGTCACTTTGCGCCTACAGCCTTTGCAATAGAAGCCGGGCATAGCCTTCCATAGCGGTATTTGCGCGGCTTTCCTATTTAACCGCATCAACAGGTAGGCGTGCATCTGGCGAAAGCGCGAGCATCGTTGGCATGTAATGTCGACGGGCATATCCGCGAACATCGCCTGTTCAACGGTCGTGACCGGCCCGCGGTAGCGGCGCGTCCCCATGTTGCCACGTTACTCAACATCAATCCGCCGCGCCGGCCTGTAGCCTTGCTGTTCGCAAAGCTTACGTTCTTCGCGCTGCCAGTCTTCGTCGGTCATAATGCGATAGCCATTAAACCCGTGCTTCAGGAAACGGCGCATGATTTCCGCGCGTGCCCTCACGTCGTCCAATAGTTTTGATTGAAGTGCGGGCGGCGGTCCTGTCTCAGAGGGCGCGTCATCCGATTGCGTGAGCGATAGATGCATATCGCCATTGGTGCGCCCGAAAGCGTAGTCGCACCGGGCGAATGCCATCATGCGCGCGAACGCTTCCGCAAGTGTGAGGCCGGAGCCTTGCGCGCCTTCATCGTCAACGACCGTATAGCCCATTGGTCCCATCCCCCTTGCGTATCAGCCGATTTCGGGCTAAGAACAATACAAGAACATATCGAATGGAGATACAAGAAAAATAGACATCGCGTTGGCCTCTACCGCGCGACTGATTGGTAGTTTCGGTCACATCTCGCGGTGACGAGCTGCTATGGCCGCTACGCAGATGTTTGGGTTAGATGCGGATACCATGCGCGTTGCTTCGCGGCGGCGAGCTTTTGCGCGGGGGCACCCGGCACGAGTCTACCTTCAATTACAAGGCTATCGGCGTTGTAGAACCCGGCTGCATGAAGCAAAAAACCGTCCGGGTTATTCCAAATACGAATGGGCGAGGCTTGGACCACTGTAACCGGAGGGTCGGAAGCCAACCCTAATTTGAGATAGAAATCGGGGTGCGCTGATCCATTCATAATCGCTTTCGCGAATGGCGCGACATCGAGCGGCACTTTCTCCATGACCATTGTGCAACCCATCGCTTTCACAAAGTAGAGATGAACGCCCAACATGGCGCGCGATGTATCGTAGGGAAAGATTTGGCTCGCCCGCACCAGGCCACCCTCCTTGAGGGTGCGGAACGCTCAACACACGCGGGGCGACACTTATAAAGCCGCCGCCCATCGGGCTGATGCTAAATGGATGATCCTGCGGATTTAGCGTTGCTACCTCCCGGACGATATGCGCTCGTGACCGACAATACTCGGATGGGCGCTACAGCGCCGCCATTCCATGTCTTCGGTCACTTGCCGGCGATGGTGCAATACCGACTGTCGGTGACCAACTGAGGGAATCGCGAATTTTCGCCACTTCTGCTGGTGCAAACCTACTCGCTATTTTTTCCAGCGCGGCGCGCGAAAGCGCGACTGATTTTCCGTTCAATTGTTTGTGGCGCGTCGCGCATACGTCGGTCGATAATTTCCGCGACAAACGATGACAATTTCGCCATCGCAGTCGATTCATCAATGCCTTCAATGGCCGCCAAGGCAATTGCTGTCCCCACAATGGTCGCCTCCATCGTCGATTTGGCTTCAAGGTCCAATGCTTTTTGCGCCATGGCGACGGGTATGAAGGATGGTTGGTTGGCGCGGAGGTTGGGGAGCGCCTCAAGTATCGCCTGCCAAAATGGATGAATTGCTCGCCGCGTGGGATGCCTATCTGCCTGACCGGGCGCGACATATCGAATTCGCATCGCGGCCCAAGACATCATTGCCGGAAGGGCGCGCTCCAAATCGGTAAAAGAGCGAACTTCGAAGCGCTTCTTCAATACTTCTCCGCTAAACCTAAATTCTGTTCGCCATAGACCCCAGCTGGGGTCGTCGGTATCAAGTTTATAAGCTTTGAAAAGCATGAATTTTCGCCGTGCTACCGTTTCGTCCTTCTTGTTGTAAATCTGGGTTTGGGACCCCGTCTTAGAACTTCCTATTGTGAGCGTCTGAATTCGCAAGCCGCGTAATATGCGCTGAATTTCGGCGGGTTCAGCGTCGTCAAACAACGGGTGGGTCTTGTCCAAAATTTCATATGGCCTAACAATCGATCTACCGGGACGTAATAGCAACGAATCGTCGAGCCGGAATGAGCTGTCCGTCACGACATCAATGCAAACGTGAACCTCGCTTAAGCGAGTGTCTTCTATCCGTATACCGAATGCTTCCAGACGTTTGAAGGCATTGTCGATGGCCCCAGGATATCCATAGACAAGCAACGCGCCCGCGCGGATTTTCAAGCGCAGAGGCCATTTGTCCCCTTTCTGGTCTGTTTTGAATTGCCACATTTCCCCTAATTCGCCCGTTGAAAACACCGCGTCATAGCCGCCATGTACTCCGTTGGGCAGCACAACGCCCGGGACTAGGCCGTTGCCCAACGTGAGGGGTTCTTCGGATCGTCTCTCTCGCGCGCGCACACGAGCATCGCAAATAATCTCGCGCATCTCTGGCGGAATGGTCGCGCGGAACGCAACAATTATGGTATCGAACCCAATTCGAACGACTCGATATTCACTCATCTCGTCACCTGTCTTCTAAACCGGGGGTGTTACGTAAACCCCCTGAAATGCCCACACGATTGGGCGCGGAGTTTTTCGATATGTTGGAATCAGTACGCGTGATCGTGCGAGACCCGCGAGGATCATTTATTCGGATTGCGCGGAGTGTTACATCATCGAAGACGTTCTTGAGAATCCGTGACGCAGCGCGGCGCGTGCGGGGCAAATATCGTGGTGATCGTCGGAGAATGACCGGAGCAATTTCCCGGAAACTCTGTCGGCAAATTCTCGGTATCGCTCCCGGCAACCTGCCGGCAAATTCACGGCAAAATTGACGGCAGAGCCCACGGAAGGCGCACGGAAAAATCACGGAAAAACCATGGAAAAACCATGGGAAAAACCTCGGAAATGCCTCGCATGGTCCTTGAAACGATCCTCAAGGCGATCTTCAAGGCGATCCTCAAGGCGATCCAAGGCGCGAATATCGGCATACGTCTTCTTCGCAACAGCATGTGCCAGCGTCCTAGATCGTGCCAAATCTATTGGATGCGCGCTCCGCGCAGGGGCCGCTTTGGGTTTTGCGGCGACAGCGACGGAATTTCTGAGCGTGCTGGACGAGCTAGCCCACGGTGACAGTGTCACCGTGAGCGTCGCCGCAAACGCCGGAAGGCGCGGCCAGCCCCTTTCCGGCGAAAACTGAGTCTGGGCCTCGACCTGGGTGTTCATGTGGCTCCGTTGTCCGACGTGCTGGAACGCAGTCGACACTCGGCCCATTCGATGAGGTCGCGCCGCCGGTATCGAATTGAACGGGCGGATACGCGAACATAGCGGGGACCACCGCCGCGCAACCGCCAATTTTGCAACGCGCGTCGCGAATAGCCGATGAAGTCAGCAGCAGCAGATTCGTTGATAAGTTTCTCAAGGGATTCGGCGTCAAATTGTGTTGGGGCAAATCGTTCTTGCAACTGCATGGTCTAACCTCAAGCGCGTCTTAGTGCTGAGGCAGTCAATCCTTGGCTCACGACTTAATAATAGCCGCCGCGAATAAGATAATTCCGGAGCGGTGCATGGATTAAGTGCGGCGAATTATTTGCAGGAAAATCAAGGATCATAAATTAATCGCCGCAACGCTGGGCCAAGTGGCGCTGCGATTATTTCTTGGCGCGGCGACCGCTTTTCTTCCACGAATCGGGTGCGCACTTTGCCCAGGCACGCAGAAACGCTCGCTCAGATAGGTCTGGGATATGCCGTTTTAGTTCTAACGAAGCGGCAGTTCGATTGATCGGAATGCGTCGCGATTCGACCCAGTTTGTTATAGCCGATTCGCACTGCTTTTCTGGTGCGACGGATATCTCAGGTCGATCTGGCGCAATTCTTTCTACAAGGCGCGGGATAGTCTTGAGCCAAACGTCAAATGGCTCTCTATCGATGCGTGCCGCCTGTCTGCGGATTCCACCTGCCGTTTTGGGGTTTATGACGATTGACAACTCGATATCGCAGCGGAAGCGACTGTCGGTCCAAACCCAAGGGCTCAAGAATCGGCCGCGCCCATCGTGAACGTTCAACCTCGATTGTCGAATCGAGTCGATGAGCGTTTCCGTAGCACATTTATGGCGCACATGGCTTTCGTATGTCTCGACAACTCCTTCATTCATTGGATGATCGAGAACGATCTGTGTGTTCAGGATTTGGGAGCGCGATTCGGCACTTTCTCTGCGGACCATTAAGTGCGAAATTTCCTCTGCATTGGTGGTCGCGAGAATCGCTTTTTCGATTTCCCTGAACTCCGCAATCGCAGCGTCGCGCTGTTTTTCGAGGGGTTCACGTTTGGCCACGATTTCCTGCGGCGAATCAACTGGAAGGGTGAAAAAGTATTCCCGACCTGTCCAAGTATGTGAGTACAGATGGCGACCGACAAGTTCCACCGCATCTGAGAGGGTGTACATCTCGCGAAAGGGTGTTTGCATGGCGCTCAAGGCTTGGAAGAGTGGTGCACGTTTACTCCGCCGCGATGGCTGGCAACGCCTTTTGTGGTGACATATCGCCGGCATCCATCGCAGCCGCGATCTGCGCCGCAACGCGATCTGCCACGACGCGAACGGGATTTGGCGCTAGATGCGCGTAGCGCGCGGTCGTTTGGGGTTGCGTGTGGCCCAAAAGCTTGCCCACAATCGGTAGGCTTTCGCCGTCGCTGACCGCAACGGACGCAAAAGAATGCCGGAGGTCGTTAATTCGAAGGTCGGGCAAATTCGCCCGGGCGCGTATCCGTCGCCACGGTCGCTGGATACTGATCCAGTGTTGCCCCTCAACGTCGCCGGGTATGACGTACGGATTGCCCTGCACATGTTCGATACGTGACAGCAGGTCGGCCGCACCGCGCGCGAGCACGACACGACGCGCATCCGTTTTCGAGTCGGAAAGCGCCAGATAGCTTTCGTGAACTTCCGACCATTTGAGCGTCTGAATCTCGCTGAGCCTCGCGCCGGTCAGAATGAGAAGGCGAATGCAGTTGATGACCGGCATGGATTCGGAGCCGTCGCGTGCGGCCTCCGAAAGCGTGCTTCCGAGACGCTGAAATTCTTCGTCGGTTAGGTAGCGCTCGCGTTTGCGCTCCTTGTATTTCGGGAGATGGCGGCACGGATTTGATCCATCGGTCCTCAGCCCCCATACTTCGGCGAGGTTGAACATTTTCGATAGAACGCTCAACGTGCGATTCGCCTGATAGGGGATATCCCGCATGTCATGGTGGAGCTTGGCGATATCGGGCCGCGTTATATCGACGATTTTGAACGCCCCAAGCTTCGGCTTGATGATGCCGTTTACGGAGTGGCGATAGTCTATTTGTGTTTTTCGCTTGCATCGTACGGCGACGTATTGGGTCAGAAATCGCTCACAAACGTCTGCTACGGTCGGGGATCGGCGATGGTCGCTCATGTTGCCGACCGGGTCTTCTCCCTTGTCCACGGACGCCAGAAGCCCTCTGGCGTGCTTCCTCGCATCGTCCGGGGTCATGGTGCCTACGCGACTGAAGGCACTTCGCCGGGTCCTTCCACCCTTCCGGTACTGGACCACATAGGATTTGATCCCGGAGCGCATGACGCGCACACCGAAACACGCCATCTCATCGTCCCAGACGAAGTAATCGGTGGTGCGCGGCGACAGGCTTTCGACGGTTCGTTTGGTGATCTTCGGCACGGTCAACTCGCTGGAGAAGCTGCTTCCATGGAAGCGCCATGGAAGCAGGCGGCGGCGAATTGAAGCGTAAAGCGGAGGCAGTCATGAACGCAATGACTTCAAAAAATCTATCCATAGCAATGGCTTATGATATATCAGCGTGGGACAGCGTAATTGAGCGGAAGGACCTGAAACTACCTTTTAATCAGAGGGCCGATGGTTCGAACCCATCCGGGCTCACCAAGTTTGCAAATACTTTCAATAGCTTACTCCGGGCTTTGAAATAATTAGAGCTTGGCGGAGCTTTATGTCCGCGCCGTGTCCGCACGCCCGCGGGTCGCAGGAAAGCTACAGCCGCGCGTCGCCGCCAAGGCGAGACCGGAGCAGACGCAGGGCGGCGCAGGCGCGAGAGCAGCGGCACGTGTTAGGCATGCGGCATGCCCGATTCCTATCCACCGCGCGTAAAGGCGTTCCGCGATCGTTTGATTAGGGAGCTGCCGAGAGCGCCCAACGACACAGCCTCGCGCGCTTCCCTAGAAGCGATGCCGACGCGCAGAATAATCCAGGCCTTCATCACTTGGCGCATGCGGCTCGTACCTGCGAAGCCTCGCACGGTGAGTGTGTGGACCAGAGGGGTTTCGGCCTCGGAGTGGAGCGGAGCTAAATCGAGACTCGGTCCGCTGCTCACGAAGGTCGCACTAGGCAAAGACCTCACGCCCCATCTTTCCACTTTAGTGATGACCAAGGGAGTTATTCTGCCGGGTGCAAATCCAGCTGACCGACGCAAGGATATTGACACGGTGCTTACACGGGACGGCCTGCATCATTTTCATGTTAGCGTTGTCGGACCTGGCAACCCGAAGGGGCGCAGTGGAGCGCTCGTTTTCGCAGAGGTGCTGGAGAAGGAGTTTAAGATCGTCGCGCTGTCCGACCACCGCGCATTCGAACACGGGTCGCCGGAGCAGCTCAGGTTCTTTCAAATCTGCACCGCGTATGTCGCCAAGGACGTGCCAGCCGGTCAGGCATTCATGGCCAATCCGGTAATGTCGTCCGGTCACTCGATGGTCGTAACGCTCTTCGCCGATAAGTGTGAGGATCAGATAGAGAAGATAGATCCCCAGCTCGATGACCCAGCATATGTAGACAGGCTGTACAACGATCAGCCGATCATGCGGGATGGGAAGCCGGTCGCGAGGCCCTCGAAGCCATTGCTAACCTGGCACTTCGACGACCTCAAATTTGGCATTATGGACCGGCGCACCAAAGTCTTCTTCTGTATCTATCAATTTTTTGGTCGATAACGACTGTTAAGCAGCGAACGGCTCGGACCGTAATTCTCAATGTTCGAAACAGGAAATGTTTGGGCGTTGCTGAACGCGAACTTCTTTTCAGCACTAGCGGGCGCGCTTGCAGGCGCTACCGCCGCCGTCTACGTCGGCCTGCATGCCGAGGGTCGAAAGCATAAGCGAGAGGAGATACTTGCTGTCAACAAAGCTCTCATGCTTTGCGCCGCGATCGTGAATGGAGCCTTCATTTTCATGCGCCAGCACGTGCATCCGGAGAAGGAGTTCTACGAAAAGCAGTGCAAGGATAGACTGGCGCACCACCAACGAGTGGCCAACGGATTGCTACCACCCGGATCGCCATTCGAGTACGAAGCTCAGCTCCACTCGTTTCCCAATAGTCGATTTCCCATCGAGAATCTGAACGCGCTTTTGATGGCCAAGATCGGATCGGACAAAGCGTTGTTGCTCGCGACGCACCTTGAACAGACAATCGACGGATTCCAAAAGGTTATTGCGGAGCGGAACAGGCTTATTGAAACGATCCGCAACGGGCCGGAGAACCGCGTTACCCCCATGTACTTCGGGCTGCGAGATGCCGACGGCCGCACCGACGAGAATTATCCCGGCTTGATGAAAGGTGCATATGTAACGACCGAGTCTATATTGTATTTCGCTATGCTGCTCATTGTTATCCTGCGCGACTACGGGCAACACCTAATAGATTGCTTCGGGCGTAATCCTCCGAGGCTTCAAGAAGCTGATTTTGAGACGATTCGGGCGTCGGGATTGATGCCTGATCCAAAGCACTATCAGACATTCGAAGCGCAATTCCGGCCAAAGCCCTCTGCCTATTCCGACGCTGATTGCATCATTATGTGATACGCAGTCAGCACACTCTTTGGTGTCGTTGAATGAAAGAACTCTTGGTTCGACCTACGCGACCGGGCCTCAAAAAATACTCCACCGGACTATGGGACACCAGCCACGGCCCCGTCGCGCCTTTCTTCGGTCGCGGCTGGGCGATGGGTTTTCGCTACTACCAGCACGAGGGTGACCGTTTAGAAAACGAACTCCAGAAGCTCACGACACGGCTTGGGTTCTCGCCACAGGCGCTGGTCGGGGAAAACAGAGATCTACATGCTCGGTGGCAGTCCATTCCTGAACTACTCATCTTCGCTCCCGACCGAACAATTGCTCAGCGCGCCGCCAATTTACTGTTTGCGGCCATGCTCGCCCTGGAAGGTCAATCGCTCGTCCATACGTCCTTCATTGCAGTCCCGGAGGACAAGCGAGAACGGAGATCCTATGATGGCGTCGAACTAGATCGCGATGTACCTTACGCTTTCCAACCGGGCGTCGCGAAAGCCGCGGCTCTGTCGGCGCGGCTTTCGACCAAGAAGCGCTGGCAGTACGCCGCCATGAAGTATTGGGCGAGCCACATGATGTGCTCGGTTCCGTTCATCGAAACCGACCCTTGGCTGGGAACGCACCTCGGCATCGAACGCGATCCCGTGAATCATGTACGGCTGGCGCAAGCGCTCACGTCGGCCTACAGCGTCTTAGAGGAAATCGGGCTGGAGCTGAGGGCCAGCAGAGAGAACCCGAGCACCATTGACGGGCAATGGAATCCGCGAGTGCGCGAGGAGCTGGAAGGGCGACTACGCTCCGGCGGGATAGACCTCGACAATGACGAAGTTTGGATGGTGCGTGGCAGCCCCACCAGACTGGAGCGCAAACGAG
Organism: Xanthobacteraceae bacterium; assembly: GCA_036490575.1. Taxonomy (GTDB): domain Bacteria; phylum Pseudomonadota; class Alphaproteobacteria; order Rhizobiales; family Xanthobacteraceae; genus BOG-931. The sequence goes on along the minus strand of DASXDP010000265.1, from coordinate 12,589 downwards.
CCCACGCCGAGGGCCTCCGCCCGAGCTGGGCACGAGCAAACACGCGCGACCGCCACATCGCAATCGTAGACGCCATCGCAAGGGCCAGCTGGCTACGAAGCAAAGTGAGCGCCCATCGCCTATCCGAGCTGAGCGCGAGCCTGACGGCGCTTGACGTCGTGAACGTACAACTACTCGCGCGTCGTTTGTTGCTAGAGCAGACGGGCTTCTTGCCAGGACGTCCTAGCGCCAGGACCGGTCACCGCGGATCTTAAGCCGCTGCTTAGGATTCCCGCATAAAATTAGTGTCCGACGATTAGTCGATGGCGGAGGACGGCAGCATGGTCTCAAGATCAACGGTGATGGGGGCAGCGGGCGAGCATTACGTCATGTGCCAGCTACTGCGTCGCGGGCTCATCGCTGCCCTGGCCCCGGTTGGCGTCCCAAACGCGGACATCGTCGTCACAGACGATATCGGTGCGCGCCTGTGCGCGGTGCAGGTCAAGGCCAGACAGGAAAAAGGGAGTGACGGCGGTTGGCATATGAGCATCAAGCACGAAACGATCATCTCGGACACGCTGTTCTACTGCTTCGTCGATTTCGGCAGAAGCCTCGTCGAGTTGCCCACTTGCTATGTGCTACGAAGCACGGTCGTTGCCGACGTTCTTGCGCGGGCGCATCGCACATGGCTCGGCACGCCCGGAAAGAAGGGGCAGCAGCGTAGCGAGACGGACATGCGCCGTTTCCTGCCCGACTACGATAAGATGGGCGTTCCGATAGGCTGTGGCGCTGGCTGGCTCGACCAGTACCGGGAGAACTGGGCGCAGATCGAGGGTTCCGCCGCGGTCCGGTGAGTAACACGCGTGCCGCCACGGCTGTCCAGTTGCGGCGACGTCGAATCAGCGCCCACCCGTTGACCGCACGGCAAGCGGTGGTATCTCCGATGCCTGGGAGATGAAAAAAAATGTCAGAAGTCCCTACGATCACGAAGCTCGCTGCCGCACACCGCCAGCTCGGAACGGCCATCCGATTGTTTTTCGCCGACGACGACCCCGTCGCGGTGCACACACTGGCCTGCGCGGCGCGTGAGATTTACGAAAAGCACTGCCGCATAGAAGGTCGGCATCGCATGTTCGACTTTGTACGAGTGAGCAACCTGGAGCGCTCGGAGAAGGAACTGTGGAATCTGCTCAACGCTGCGCGAAACTTTTTCAAGCACGAGGGCGACACGCTTGAGGACAGCATCGAGTTCGACGATTCGATGAACGATTTTCAGATTCTCTCCGCATGCGTCGATTGCCAAACGCTCTGCGGGCCGCAGCAGCCGGCCGAGGTGCAGGCGTTTACACTGTGGTTTCTGGCCGTCGATCGCGCCGACGACGAGGTGATGGCCGCTGATCCGACGAACGCGGAAGTGGTGAACAAGATCCAAACGCAAATTGATGCGCGCTTCCCGGGATTGCGCACCGCTCCGCGTGCCGAGAAGAAGCGGTTCGGCGCGACGCTAGTCCGAGACGCACTCGCCGGCAAACGCGTCGAGCGTATCACAGCGCCATCGCCATCAGACATTCCGATCGGCCCTAACCTCTACGTGGCAGCTGAGTAACTGATCAGTCTCGAACACTCAATCGCCTGACACGGAGATGGCTCAGCAGGTCCCGGTAAATGACCGTGAGGCCGCTGGCAGCACGACGCTCAAGCCGAAAAATAGTATGCCGCACGCGAACGAACCGATCTGCCACCAGAACAGACGCCAAGTGTGCGCGCCCAAGTCGTTTGCATAGGTGGAGCGGCGGTTGGCTTCCTCATGATTTCCATCCAGCCTAAGGCGCGCAGCGTCTTTCGTGGCGCGAAAATCTCTTAGTCGATTGATGACCAACCAAATTCCAGCGGCAATCGAACCCGCCGTCGCAAACAATGAGAGCAGAAATCCCCACTTTTGTAATCCGGGAAGTGCGAAATCCGATTTCAACATCAATGCCACTTCAAATCCGAGGAGTGCGACCGAGAGCGTGAATATCATGTTGGTGGCGAGGGTGAGCTGCGCGATCGTTATCGCCTGCCAACGCGTAAAGCGCTCTTGGTCTTCGGATGTTGGTCCCATCATGGACGCCCCGATTCGCTTTCGTGCACATCAAAAAGGTTAGCACACCTGTGAACAGGTCGGATGCCACATCTCGATCCCGTCAGTGATCCTCGTCTCGCCGGGCGTCATTGGCTTCCCGCAGTCGCGGCAGCGCAGGTTGCGGTTCGCGCGCGCGGACTCGAACGTCTCACGGTAAAGGTCGACCAGCTCGTTGTCGACTACCGGCCGCGACGGCGCAGGCTTCGGCCGCCAGGGGAGGGCGTCGCCGGCAACAGGGGAGGCGGCCGGCACGTTGGCGGCGGCCGCCATAGCGCCGTAGTGATCAATCCACGCCTGCGCGGTGCCCTCGACCATCAGCTCGGTGAACGCCCACACCAGCGCGTCGACTCGGTCCGGCGACGACTTCGCGCGATCGCGGTCGAGGTCGGGCGTGAACGAGCACATTTGGTCCTCCAGGCATGACAGCCCGCCGACGTGGTGGACGCGCCCCTGCTCGTAGAGTGCAGATACGGGTTCCGCACGCGTGAACTTTCCGCGGCTCGCATGGACAGCCTTGAACGCAACGTTCGGATCGACCATCCGCACCGTCGCCTCGACCATCTCGCCGCCATTGTTCGTCTCCGCGATGATGCGGTCGGCGCGGTGACGCCGGTAAGCCGCGACCGCGATCCGCGCCCACTCGATCGGCGCATAGCGCCCGCTAAGATCTTCGAGCACGTAGCCGTGCCCGTCCGCGCCCATCCCCGCGACTACGATGCCCGTCTCATCGGCATCCTCGCCAGAAGTCACGGCCGGATCGATCGCGACGACTATTCTGCGCAATGCCGGCGGCCTCTCGACGCGAGAAGCTTCGATCCTGTCCCGGTCCCACAAAGCCCCAGGCACATCGTCGAGCAGCTCGGCGTTTAACTCCTGGCGGCCGAGGCGCGTGCCCTCGTATCGCCGCACGATTTGCGCGAGAAACGCATCCGCCAGGTTGGCTGCATTCTCGTAGGTGGTGCCTCGCGAGACGGCGACGTCCTTGCCTTCGCGCGCCAGCAGATCGCGGATGAGCTTGATCGGTCGCGGTGTCGACGTCACCACGCATTGGGGATTCGTGCCGAGGCGAAGGCCGAGCATCAACATGTCCCATGCTTCGCTATAGCGCCACGCGCCAATCTCATCGCACCACGCGCAATCGAATTGCGGACCGCGAAGTCGCTCTGGCTCGTCGGCAGAGAACGTGGTCGCGATGCATCCATTCGGCCAGGAGATTCGGCGGCGCGAGGGCTCATAAACAGGCCGACACCAGCGTGGCGAGACGGCGAGGATCCCGCTCTCGCCCTCGACCACGACGTCGCGTACGTCGGCGGCCGTTGCCGCCACAAGTGCTATGCGCCTCGCGCTACCGGTGGCGGCTCGCGCACAGACCCATTCCGCACCGGCGCGGGTCTTCCCGAATCCGCGTCCTGCCAGGAGAAGCCAGATACGCCAAGCCCACTCAGGAGGGAGTTGGTTGGGGCGCGCGATCGAGCGCCAGTCGCCGTCGAGCGCGTCGGCCAGGCGGCCGAACATCTCGCGCGCGTTTTGGTCAGTTGGCGGATAGTGCATGGGTTTCGATCATCGGGAGTGCTGCGCGCGCTTCGAGCGCCCTAAAGGCGCGGATCACGTCGACCCGCGCTTCAGGGTGCCGCCCCAACGCCTCGATGAGCGCGGCCTGAAGCTCCGCGAACTGAGGCGATATGAAGATGTTGTTCGTGATGTTAACGCCCGTCCGACTGAGGTCTCCAGTCAACCGGCCCATCTCGCGCAGGACCTCGATGATCCGGCCAGAGAGAGAAGCGACCTGGCCAGAGTCGCCCGCCTCGTCGCATGCGTCGAGCCGCCGATAGAGCGTGTTGCGCAGTATAATAAAGTGATCGAGCAGGCTGCCCCCCTCCTCAGCGGCGCGGTCGGCCAGTTCTGACAGCTTCGTCGGCCCAGCAATGAGCGCGGTGCGACGCTCCGCCGAGACGTGATTCAGCCAGTGCCGGCGCGTCGTGTGGTACGCGACGCCGAACCGCTTCGCCACGGAGCGCAAGGAGGCGCCGCCGGACAGCAGCAGTTCGAGCCGGTGTCGCTCGCGGTGCTTGCAGACTGCGCAGGTGCCATTCGGAATCACGATGGGGTTCCAATGGAGAGGGGCCGGCGGCGGCTCACGGCCCGTGGAGGCACGCCGCCGGCACTGCGGCACGCGCCGTCAGTCACTGCCCAGCACGCGGCGGAGAGCGGCGACGCCATTGGCACCGATGGCGTCTTGCAGTCGGTCGACGGCCCGTAAGAGGTCAAAGCCGATCACCTTTGCCATCGCGCTCCGTCGTTCGCGGGGTGTGGCGTCGAGCGCCCGCTTCGCCTCGATGAGGCGTCGGCGCAGCGAAGCCGGGACGCGCGGGTCGACCAGGTAATTGAGGTCGCAGGCGTGCGTCGAGCCTTCGAACTTCACGAGCTTTGCCTCGATCTGGCGGTTCTCGATCACGAGATCGGAGAGTGGGTTCGGCATCGAGCGCGGACTTATTAGCCGCATCAGCGGCGTGTACTTGAAGCCGTGTGTATCGATCAGGTCCTGAATTGCGTCTGCGAGCGGCGAGATTGCTTCGCGGTAGGCTAAGCGGTCTTTCGGCAACATCATCCACATGCGCTTGCGCGCGTCGACGATTGCATTGCGCAGGTCTGGCGACACGACCGGATCGTGCACCATCATAAAGTCGCTGGGCTGGGGCTCGCCGTTTGCGAGTGCGCCCATATCGGCCGCGGCCTTCCGCATTCCGACCACGCGCGCTCGGCGCGCGTTGAAGGCGGCGGCCCGCAGCTTGTGAGATTGATCCTCGGCGTACAGCATCATCGTCGTCAGTCCCTTGCTAGCGTTGCGTCAGGATCGGTCGCGAGCCGCTCTGCCAGAGTGCGCCAGCGCGCCTGGCTCGCGATGATCGCGGTCTCTTTGGGTTCTGGTGGAAAGCGATCGAGATAGGTGCTGATACAATTGATCAGCGTGTGAGCTCCGGTTCTCTGCGCGTGGTTGCCGAGGCCGACCAGCTCTGAGCGAAGGGCTGTGATACGTTCGAACTGCTTTCCGATCTCGGCGTCGATTGCATTCGCCTCTTCGGCAAGTACGGCGCGCACCGACTGGTCGATCCGGTCAATTGCCGCCCTGCTATCGGCTCGAGCTTGCAATGCCTCGTCCTGGAGCTGCGCGAGCGCTCCGGCCGCCGCGGTCGCACGTACAACCGCCTTCTCGATTTCGCCATGCAGCTCAAGAACTTGCGCGCTGTCGGGCAGGGGTGCCTCTCCCGAGGCGCCGGCCGTCGCCCAGGCGGCCAGCTCGGACTTCGAACCGGCGAGTAGCGATTCCAGCTCCCGCTCCAGCCGGGCCTTGTCGGCCGACAGCGCTTGCACGGCGGCGACTGCGGCGTTTGCAGCGCCGTGGCGCGCCCTGGCGGCGTCGGCCGCCGTGTGGGCCGCAGCAAGGCGTTGTCGGGCGGGCGCGCGCGCGGCGGGAGCGGTCGTGGGCGGGGTGGCGAGTGCGAGGGCGGGTTTCGACATGGCGGGCCTCCGTGTGGGTGCAAAAGGCTGGTGCAGGCACCAGCGGCGCGCTCGAAAGACGGACACGGTGCGGACTTGATGTCAAACGTCTTCGAGATTTGCCTATGTTGTCGGCATTTTCTGCGTGCTTGCCGCCTGATTAAATATCAGTTTCTTGGTATTTCCGACGGGCCGGCGGCCGTCACAGGGGGCGCGAGCTGGTAACAGGCACGGGAGTCGGGGCGCGGCAGTGGCCCCGAACGGAGAGCACAGCCGGGCGACCGGTCAACCGCCGTTAGTTCGCTTATTTCCCTTTTTCCGCGGCCCTACAGACCTCTTTACACAAGAGGGGACGTATATTTGTTTACTATTTGTTCCCAAGTAATAATTGTATCAGCGTATGTCTAGGGACTGCGAAAAAAGGGAAATAAGCGAAATAACACCTACCGCCGGAGCCGCCACACCGTTGTGGGCCGCCCGCCGGTGTCCCGGCGACTCTCCGTTGTGGCGAGTCGCTTCTCCGCCAGAAGCGCCAGCGCCCGGTCGAGCGCGGCCGACGACTTGTGGCCCCCGAACAGGTTGCTCAGTTCCGTCCGCGTCATGCCGCGCGGGTCCGCGCTCCGCAGAGCGGCGACGACCGTGTCGGCGATCGGATCGCCGAGCGACGCGCCGAAGATGTAAGCCGCCGACGCCTCGGAATATCGCCATACCGCGAGCGCCGCTCGAAGGTGCTCCACCTCGATCGCCTTTGCATTGTCGATTACGGCATAGGTTAGGGCCAAGCGCACGACCTGGGCCTCGGCGCGCGCCGTGATAGCTCCGAGCATGCCGGGCTGCGCGTCAGAGAGGTCCCCGTACACATCGGCCCACAGGTTGCCGGCGTTGATCGACCAGCGCAGCTCGCGTTCGGTGCGGTCCTGCTCAAACCAATCCCGCAATTTTCTTCCGACTCTGACCATCTCTTCGGTGCGGGAACCTCCAAACGGAAGTATTTTGCTCCGCTCCGCGCAAATAAAGATGAAGCGGTTGGCGAAGCCGTTCGCCATCTCTGTGACATCCAAATACCGCTTCAGCTCTTCGGCGGTGATATGACCAACGATTGAGATGTGCGCGCCGGTGGCGCGGGCCGGCGAGTTCTTAGTCATGCTGGCGAGATCACCGCGATCCCAGCCGTCGCGGATGATGCGAGAGAGAGTGCTGCCATCGCGCATCATGACGCGCAGGGTGCCCGCGAACTCAGACTCTTGAACAAGGAGGCGCTTGTCGTACACACCTTCATCGACGGTCTTCTGAACCAATTCGCCGGTGCCCTTGTCTTTTTCCGTCTTCACGATCGGATCGCGGACTTCCCAGATGAGGCCCTCGCCGCTTGAAAGGCCAGAATTCGTACGCTCGCTTATCCAGGGGTCTTCCAGCGCGAGAAACATTTCGCGCACCCGTCCCCACGAAGTTCCTTTTCTGGCTTTGGATGTCTTGCCGACCAAAACGGCGTACAGATTTGTGTAATGCCGGTCGCCTTCGACCGCATAATAGATATTGCGACCAGCGCAGTTGCCGCAGGCGACCAAGAACTGGACGAGCAACGCCGCGGGGTCCGCTTCGCTATGTGGTTCGATCGCGCGAACGACCTCCCCGGCAAGCCCGTAGAATGCATCCTCGTGGAGCGGATCGGGCCATGGCTGCGCTCCTGATGTCCGCAATCCGATTCGCACATCGCCATCGCCTTTATGGAGTGATCGTTGGACATCTTGGAGCGCTTGCTTCCTGTTTCCGTTGTAGTGTTTGCCGGCAGGACAGGTGAGGATCGCGTTGGTGATGCTCTCGTTGTCGTAGTTATGCTCCACAAGAGTGCGGATGATGCGGAAGCAATGTTCACTTCGCTCACCCTCAGGCACGTCCGCGTGCAGCACGGCAGCGAACGACTCCAGCAGGGGGAACGGGTCTGTCGGTTCGGATATGGCCGTATCCGTGATTGCACCCACAGGAACAGGAAAATCGTCAAGGGCGTAGCGCTGGTCCCAATTCGCCTCGATTACATGTGCCAGCGCACACGTGCGGCCCTTCTTCGCCTTCTCTTTGTCTGGGATGTTGATGGTGCCGGGCAGCCGCATCACGCGGTCTATGTTGTGGCAGTAGTCGGCGCCGAGACTCGCGGCCAGCTGTTTGTTGTACGCTTCGAGTCGCGCGGGGTCATCGACCGGCGCCGGCTCCCTCAGCAGCCAGAACGCCTGGAACCCTCCGCCGGAAAACACGATCACCGTGGGCGCGGGATTGTGGGCGCGCAGTATTGATAGGATTCGCTCTTGCTCTTCGGTCAGGTCACTCCCTGCACGAGGATCGACGTCAACATGCAATGTCAGCATTGCGTCGATGTCGGTCTTTTTAGCTTTGCTGTTGACGCCGGTGCGCGGCCGGTTCGCCGAGAAGTACAGGTTGCGCTTGCCTTGCCAATTATTGATCCAGGCCGCAGCTTCGCGAGTGTCGCAGGGATCGAATGATTTCGATACGAAATCTTGCCCGTGAGGATTCTTGGCGCTCAATAACCATGGGCCGGCCGGAGCGAAGTGTTGGAGAAATGCGACCGCAGACTCTGTGTCGGGTGCCACACCGGGCTTCGCGTGGGCTGTTGGCGCGGCGCTCACCACGGCATTCCGCGCGGCGCCCTATCGCAGATGACCGCTCGCCAGCGCTCTCGCGGAATCCTGGGCGATATCACGCCGAGGTGGGCGAAAAACGACCTGAACTTCTTGGTATTGGGACCAGCTAGGAGCTGCCTTGAAGTGACTGAGAAGCCCACGAAGTCGAATGGCGGCGCTGCGATTTCGATCATCCAGTCGATGCGGATGCCGCGCCGATAGCGGAACAACATGCCGATACGGAGGCCGAAATCGCGAAGATCGGGCGCGTCGTCAGGCGCGATAGATGGTTTCCGCGAATCGTAAGGCGGTGGCATGGGTCATGCCGCCTTCTTCGGACGACCGCGCCCGCGCGCGTCGGCTTCGGTGTTTTTGAACCATGCGCGCGCGCGCTCGATCTCAATCAATACGAGCCGGCCGCGCTTCGTGAAGGGTAGGCCCTGAGCGCGCCAGCGCCGCGTGGTTCGGAGGTTTATGCTGAACGCCTCGGCGAATTCCTTCTCGGGGACGAGGCCGTCGAGAACCCTGGCGCGGATGTCATTTTGGATTTGCATGGACTTTCGGCGCTCCATCTTGGACGCGCCGACACTTCAAACAGCCGAACAGCGGATGTCACGCAAGCTGCTCGCGAAACTTTTGCGCGGCTTCTCCCGCCTCACGAAAGTCGAGCGTGCGCGGGAAAGAGCGATGCACGTCGCGATAAGCTACAAAGACTAGAGGATGGCGAAGCAGCCAGATTTTCAAGTACCGCTGCCAGCGCTTGATCGCGTCGCTTCCTCGTTTGCCTCTGCCGAAGGGGGCATCATCATCCGCGAAGATGGTCCTAAGATGCGCTTCGAGAGTGCGATCATCGGGCTCGTCAGATTTTCCCTTGACGCGATACTCCATGCTGTTTCGAGCGTCGGCGCAAGCATCTGCCGGGGACTTTCCAGCGAAGATTTGCGCCGCGAACGCCATCGCTAACGCTTCGCGTTTCCTCAGCTCCTGAACTTTTCCAACATGCCCACCTGGACCTATACGCTTAGCGAATCCGAGAATCCCAGGGAGAACCTCGCGCACGTCGGAAACATCCTTTGTCCAAAAGTCGTCGATCCTCTCGGCGACATCGTACAAATAAATCAGCGCCCATTTGGGGAGCGGCTGCTTAATCTTCTTCGAGCGGTGAATGGCGGACCAAACGTAAATGGGATTCTTGTCCTTCTTCCAATGATACTCGAAACCCGCGAGGAACGGATCCTCGCCGCTATTTAGGAGCACCTCGCGCGGAGCCTGTTTGTGCTTTGATGAGCGAGCAGTTTTCGATTCAACCACGTGACTTCGCCTCTGCCAGCGATATGACCTTCGCTCCGCGTCCGCCCGACGCGCGCGAGATGACTGCGCCCGCGCGTTCGGTGGCCGCGCGCAGCGGGTCATCGAACAGGTGCGCGTAGCGGGACGTCGTCAGGGGATTCGTGTGGCCGAGCAGCTGCCCGATTATCGGAAGGCTCAGCCCAGCCGACGCGAGCACCGAGGCGTATGTGTGACGCAGGTCGTGGACGCGGACGTCGGGCATGCCGGCCTTGTCGCGAACAGTCTCCCAGAAGTGCTTGAGGTCGGTCTGCGGACCGCCTCCCTGCGCACCGCTAGGGAAGACATGGGGGCTCATCTCGCGCTTCTCCTTGCGCGCAGCCGCCTTCGCCTTTTCGTGCATCTCGGACAGCAACTGACGCGCTGGCGCGCTGAGCGGCACGCGGTGCTCCTTCTTCTGTTTGGTGTGCGCCGACGGCTTGATCCAGATGCCCGTCGTCAGGTCGAACTGGCCCCACGTGGCGCCCAGCACCTCGCCGCGGCGCGCGCCGGTCAGGAGCAGCAGGCGCACTGCGTTGGCACTCGGGCGTGACGGGGCCGTCTTCAAGACCGCGCTGAGTCGCTTCAACTCGTCGTTGCTCAGATAGCGCTGCCGCCTGTTCTCGGGGTTGCGCTCGATGCCCTTCGCGGGATTGTCCGCGCGCCATTGCCAGCGTATCGCCAGCGAGAACATCTTCGAGAGCAGCGCGACGACGCGATTCGCGCGGATCGGTGTCTCCTTCAGCTTGCGGTGGATCGCGTCGACGTCGGCGTACCGCACGTCGGCCACGCGCTTGTTCCTGATCGCGGGCAGGATGATCTTGTCGATCATCGACTGGTCCTCCCGCTGGCTCGCCGGCCGCTTCTTCGGGGCGTGGTCGCTAAGGTAGCGCTCCGCGAGGTCCGCCACCGTTTTCGCAGCGCGGTCCTCGTGGCGTTCCCCCATAGGGTCGCGCCCCTCATACTTTGCGGCGTTCCTCAATTTCGTCGCCTGCTTGCGCGCGGCGTCGATGAGGGTGCGAGTCTCTTCGGCCCCCGCGTTCGGCGGCAGGGAGCCGATCGTCATGCGGCGCTCGACGCCCGACGCGCGGTAGTTCAGTACAAACGATCGTGCGCCGGCACGCGTGATGCGCAGGCCGAAGCCTGGGACGTCCGCGTCGTAGTGTATGACGCCGGCCCGGCCGTCCGCCGGCCCGGCCAGCTCCTTGATTGATTTCGCGGTGAGCTTGAGGTTCGCCATGTCCGTACTGTGTCCGCACTTCGAGGGGTTTCGAGCGTCCACCAGTGTCCGCAAAAGTCAGCGGGTCGTCAAGAAATATCCTTTAGAATCACGATGTTAAACGGCGGATTCGGGATTGTGTGTCCGTATCAGGGACTTAGCTGGAGGCGGCGGGACGGACTTTTAATCAGAGGGCCGATGGTTCGAACCCATCCGGGCTCACCAAATAAACAGCTGAAATCAGGGGATTATTAGGCCGAGAGGCGTTGTCGGCGATCGCTGACGCGCGCCCCGCCGCGCCCGGTCATTGATGCGCCGCGCGCGTCTGCACTGTCTCACCACGTAGCAACGCAGCGGCCCCGCAAAACTTTGAGCCTGAAAGGGACATATCAGGAACAAATAATTTGACTTGTGACCAGAAATGGGCATATTGTCCAAAATCGGAGAATTGGAAATGGCTTTTGCCGCTAACGCGGAGCAGCGAGCTCCACAAGCCGGTTTTGCGAATGAAGCGGAGCGCAAACGTCTCTCAGGTCCCGGGTTGCGCACGTTCTTTCGCATCGCGGATGCCTGGGATCTTACCGGGGATGAACAGCGCAACCTGCTGGGCGGCATTGCCCGCTCGACGCTTGGCAACTGGAAAGGGGGCACGGATGTCGCGCTCGCCCGCGATCAGCTGGAGCGCGTTTCCCTGGTGCTCGGCATCTACAAGGCCGCACGGTTGCTGTTTGCAGATGGGGATGGCGCGAAGCGGTGGTTCAGATCGGCGAATACCGATTACGCCTTTGCGGGCATGTCACCCCTCGAAAGAATGCTGAACGGCGGCATAAGCGATCTGTACGCCGTCCGCCGCTATCTTGATGCCTGGCGCGGCGTGACGTGACGCCTTGCAATGGTTCATCTCGTTCAGAACACGCATCGCCTGATTGCGAGCCGATGGCCAACGGTGGGCGTCTTCGACCTTGTTGCGAGCCCGGAAGACATCGCCGCCGCCCTCGAACTTGAAATGTTGACGAATGATCGCCTCGCGCCAACGCCCGAGAGGCTCCATGCACTCCCGATGGACCGGTGGGTCGTCGGCGTCCCCAACGCGAGCATCATCATGGCGGCCTATCTGCACGCCGATGAAAAGGGCAGCCGGTTCACCACCGGCGAACTCGGTGGGTGGTATTGCTCGTTCGACCTTGTCACCTCCATCCGGGAAACCGTCTGGCATCACACGGCGAGGCTTGCCCATTCGGAAGCGGGATTTCACCAGACCATTCAAATGCGCCAGCTTCACGCGCACGCCGATGCCGAGTTTGACGATGTGCGCGGCATGCGAACTACGCGGCCGGAGCTGTATCGTCCGGACAATTACGAAGCGTCACAAGCCTTCGGCGCGGAGCGTCGCAACGCAGCATCGAACGGCATCTGCTATGACAGCGTCCGCCACGAAGGCGGAACGAATCTGGTCATCTATCGACCAGCTCTCGTTCTCGACGTCATGCAGGGCGATCACTTTCAGTACGAGTGGACCGGCGAACGTGACCCCCGCGTATCGAAGCTGACAAACATGGCCGCCTTTTAAGGCCCTTTGCGTCACCAACAGAGTCCGACGCGCGCAGTCCGGGCTGGTTTTCCCGCCTGCGTGCTTCAACGCGGCGCTGGCCGCGTTGCTGCGAGCTAGAGCGTTTCACGTCTTGGTTGAATCGATATGGGATTCCCAGGATTGAGCGAGTCTGATTCAAGATGCTGGCTGGTTAGGAGGCTGGCATCTGATGGCAGGACCTCTTTCGAATGATCTTCGCGAACGCGTCGTTGCCG
>DASXDP010000264.1:0-24862 GCA_036490575.1 Xanthobacteraceae bacterium | reverse complement strand
CAAGGTCTCGCTGTTCGGCACCTGGCTCACCGACACGCTGTCGAAGACGAGCCCGATGGGATCGGTGATCCGCGCGTTCGATCTCGACACAGGCTACCAGCTCTGCCAGGGCGGATCGTTCAATCTGGCGCGCGGGCTGATGGAAACGTTCATCTCGGCCGGCGGTACGTTCGCGCCGCAGGTAGCGATCGACCGCATTCTGGTTGAAGGCGGCCGTGCCGGCGGCATTGTGCTGGCCGACGGCCGCACCGTGCGGGCGAAGAGCTTCGTCGCCTCCACCATCGATGTGCATCAGACCTTCGAGAACCTGATCGGCCGGAAGCAATTGCCGGCGGCGTTTCTCGAGAAGCTCGATGGCTTCCAGTACACCAACTGGACGCTGTTCGGGCTGCACCTCGCACTGCACGAAAGCCCGCGCTTTGCCGCGGCCTCGTTCGATCCCAACATCGACCGCACCTTGAAGTGGAGCATCGGCGCCGAGACCATGGAAGATCTGTTCTCCGCGCACGAAGACGTCAAAGCCGGGCGGGTGCCGCGCATCGTACAGTTCGGCTCCGGGCCGTTGAGCCTGCTCGATCCGACTCAGGCGCCGCCCGGCAAGCACACGACTTATTGCTGGCACGTCATGCCGTTCGAACCGGACCTCGGCGGCCAGGATTACGAGGACTTCAAGCTCGAGTTCGCCGAGAAGATCATCGACACCTTCGCCCGCTATTGCCCGAACCTGACCCGCGACAACATCATCGGGCAGTACGTCTACACCGCGAACGAATACACCCACGAGCTGATCAACATGCGCCGCGGCGATATTTTCATGGGCGCGTTCAACGCCGAACAGGTGATGTACAATCACTTCGGCTATCGCACGCCGATCCCGAATCTTTACATGGCCGGCTCGGCCGGGCACCCAGGCGGCGCTATTTCCGGCGGCGCCGGCTATATCACCGCCGGCATCATCGCCCGCGATCTCGGCGTCAAGCTGTGGTGGCGGCCGGCCGACGCCGGCGCGGCGCTCGGCGCGCTGGCGGAAGCGGCGTAAACGAAATCCGGAGTTCAAATGTCCGACACGTTTTCCGTCACCGACAAAGTGGTGGTGATCACCGGCGCCGGCCAGGGCCTCGGCCGCGCTTTCGCCAAGACGTTTGCTTCAGGCGGCGCCAAAGTCGTCATCGCCGAGCGCAACGTCGACAAAGCCCGCGAGGTCGAGCGCGAAATCGCCGCCGGCAACGGCCACGCCATTGTCGTCGAAACCGATGTCGCCAATGAAGCGTCGGTGAAGCGCATGGCCGAATGCGTTGATAAAACGTTCGGCCGCGCCGACGTTCTCATCAACAACGCCGCGATTTTCTCCACGCTGGAGATGCGCCCGTTCGAGCAAATTCCGCTCGCGGAGTGGGAGGCGGTCCTGCGCGTCAACGTCACTGGGCCGTTCTTGTGTGCGCGGGAGCTGGTACCGCTGATGCGGAAGAACAAATGGGGCCGCATCATCAATATGGCCTCGGGCGCGGTCACCCTCGGGCGGCCGAATTACCTGCACTACATCGCTTCGAAGTCGGCGCTCGCGGGAATGAGCCATTCCATGGCGCGCGAGCTCGGACCTGACGGCATCACCGTCAACGCCATCCTGCCGGGGGCGACCTTCACCGAGATACCGCGCAAGACCGTTTCGCCCGAACAGAAACAGCGCATCGTCGGCATGCAGTCGATACCGCGTCCGCAAGTGCCGGAGGATTTGCTCGGCGTGGTGTTGTTCCTCGCCTCCGACGCGTCGGCGTTCATGACCGGCCAGGAAGTAACCGTCGACGGCGGCGCGACGCATCCGTAAACTGATGCGTCTGGGTGACGCCTATCAGCTTCAACTGCAGCAAACGTTACGCGACGCGATCGAAAACATCTGCGCGCGTTTCGGCGATGACTATTGGCTCCAGCAGTGCCATGGGAACCATTGTGGTTTGCGCGACAATGATCGTCGCCGCGGTAACGCGCTCGGATTACTGCCGTCATGCGCAACACCGGCTTGCCCCAGCAGCGCGTGGGTCGACGCGTGCATGCCAAGTCGCTCATCTGGTCCCAGGTGATCACATCGATCAGGAAGAGAAAGGCGAGGACGTTGAGTGGGGCCGCAACGTCGGCGAGGTGCTCCGGTCCCGATAAGAAAACGTCATCGCCCGCTTACGTCCGGGCCCGGGGCTGGGCGGCGAAACCGACGCCGGTGCCGGGATTAATATCGGTGGAAATCGCCGCACAGCGGTCGCAATTCGCCCGTAACCCTTGCTTCTTTCTATAGGTTATTGCGCGGAAACGCCCCAACCGGAGATCAAGCGATGCGCCATTTCCCCATCGCCACAACGTTCATCGTCGCCGTCATCGCTGCCGTCGCGTTTGCCCCCGAGATCGGCCACGCGCAAAATCCCTCAAAAGTGCCGATGCCGCCCGGCGGCTTCAAACCGCCGCCGTCAGCGCCGGTGAAGCCGTATAAGCCGCTCGCGGTAACACCACCCGCGCCCAACAACGATCCTAGCTTCGCGGCGTTTCACAAGCAGCTCGGCGAAGTAGCGCAGCGCAAGGATCGCAACGCGCTTGGCAAGCTGGTGGCGAGCCAGGGTTTCTTCTGGATGCAGGAGAAGGACATGGCCGACAAGCGCAAGTCGCCGATCGCCAATCTTTCGGCCGCGCTTAATCTCGACGCCAAGGACGGATCCGGCTGGATGGCGCTCGGCGGCATGGCCGAAGATCCGACCACCGTGCCCCTCCCCGATCATGCGGGAGTCATTTGCGGTCCGGCGGACCCCAATCTCGATCAGCAAGCCTTCGAGGCTCTCGTCCAGTCGACCAAGACCCAGCCGATGGATTGGGCCTATCCGACCCGCGATGGTATCGAAGTTCGCAGCGCCGGACAGCCGAATGCCGCGGTCGTTGAAAAGCTGGGCCTGACAATGGTGCGCGTATTGACCGACACCGCGCCGCCGCAGGATCCGAACCAGCCGGCGTTCCTGCATATCGCGTTGCCGTCCGGCAAGACTGGCTTCGTATCCATGGACGCCGTTGGCGGCCTCGGCGGCGACCAGATGTGCTACGTCAAGGAAGGCGGCAACTGGAAGATCACCGGCTTCTTCGGCGGCGCCAACCAGTAGGCCGTCACCGCCGAATGTCGCCGCGAACTATCGCGCCGCGCGCTCGACGGACTGCGCGGTCTGGCCGAACAGAATGGCGCGCTCCTCGGCAGTGCGAATGCCGCCGGGATTGGGGTTGATCTCTTTGGCCTTGGCGTAGGCGCGCTTGACCGCTTCGCGGGCCGCGATGGCATCGAGCCAACGCTTGAGATGCGGGAAGTCGGCAATGTTCTGGCCCTGGCGCTCCCAGGGAACGACCCACGGATACGAAGCCATGTCGGCGATGGAGTAATCGCCCGCAAGGTAGTCGCGGTCGGCGAGCCTTTTGTTCATCACGCCGTAGAGCCGGTTGACCTCGTTCCGATAGCGGTCGATGGCATAGGGAATTTTATCCGGCGCATAGTTGCCGAAATGATTGTACTGGCCGGCCATCGGGCCGAGGCCGCCCATTTGCCAGAACAGCCATTGCACCGCTTCGGTGCGGCCGCGCAAATCGCGGCTGATGAACTTGCCGGTCTTGTCGGCGAGATAGAGAAGGATCGCCCCCGATTCGAAGATCGAAATAGGCTTGCCGCCGTCGGCCGGCGCACGATCGACAATGGCGGGAATGCGGTTGTTTGGCGCGACGGCCAGGAAGTCGGGTTTGAACTGCTCACCTTTGCCGATATTGACCGGAAAGAGTTTGTACTCGAGCCCGGCTTCCTCGAGGAAAATCGTGACCTTGTGGCCGTTGGGCGTGGTCCAGTAATGCACGTCAATCATGATGGGCCTGTCGCGGTTGGTGAATAAGGCCGTATTTACGCACACTCTAGGGGAAATTTAACCCCTCGCCCGGCATTTCAGTCATGTGTCGACCACCGCCGCACCTGATGTTTTACCCCGCCGCGCCGCTCCAGCGATCGGCAATCTCATCGTTGCCGTCGCCATTCTCGCCGTCTTCGTCTTTGCCTGCGCCGACAGCGCGGCGCGCAGAAGCATCACCACCGGGTTCGACGAGCCTCAGCACATTTCTTACGCGGCGCAGATCAAAGCCGCCGGTAATCCTTGGCCGGCGTTGGACAGTTTGCGGTTGATCGATCCGAGGACGTTCGAATTCACCGCCACTCCCAATTTTCTCGATCATCCGCCGATTTACTATGCGCTGCTTGCGGCAATCGGGCCGCCGCTCGAGGGTCATCCGCAAGCCGTGTTCGCCTATCGTATGATCAATGTCGCGCTTGCAGCCATCGGGCTTGCCGCGCTGCTGATGATTGCGCTTGATGCGCAGTTTTCCCGGCCGGAATTTTGGGCGCTCGCGGTGCCGCTCGCGTTTATTCCCGTACTGATCCAGCTCTCGGCGGCGGTGACCAACGACAACATGGCCTTTCTTGGCGGCGCGCTGGCGACGCTCGGCGCCTGGCAAACCGTCGCGACCGGACGGCGCCGCTGGCTCGCTCTGGCGCTTGGCGGGGTGATCGTGGCGGCGTGGGCAAAGCTGACCGGATTCGTGCTCACGGCGCCGATGATCGGCGCGGTTGTGCTCTACATGATCTGGCGCAAGCGTGCGCCGTTGACGTGGCTTGCGGCAGCCGCGTTCGCCTTCTTTCTCGCGGCAGCGCCTTATTTGATCTTCTTCATTCAGTACGGCAGCCCGGTGCCGCCGACGCGCGCCCTGCTCGCAACCGTTGAGGAAGGCGTGCGCCAATTCGGCTGGGCCGCGTTGCCGCGCAAATCCTTCGCCGGATACCTGCTGTATTTTTCCGGCGAGTTCATCGCCAACTGGATGCCGACGCTCGCCGACCGCAACGCCTTCCAGTACGCGACGTTAGCCATTCCGGTCGCAGCCCTCCTCTGCGCCGCCGCCGGCCTGATCGTTTCGGTGCGCCGCGTCTGGCGCCGGGAGGAAACAAAGCTCGACGTTGTTGTGATCGCCGGCTCGCTCGGCCTGGCGATGATCGTCCCGTTCCTCATCGGTTACAGCTACAGCTACTACGTGGCTACCGGTTGGCTCGCCGGGGCCTATCCGCGCTATTGCCTGCCGCTCGCTGCCATCGTGCCGCTCGCCGGTTTATCCCTGGCGCAGGCGATCAATCCACCGCGCTGGCGCGCCACCGTGCTGGGGCTGATGATTGTCGGACCGGTGCTGTTGCGCATTTTCGGCGCCCCGCTCACCTGAGCCGCGTTCGCGCTACGAATCCAGGCGCGCTAGGGGACGGCGTGTCGCGGCCGGCTCGACGGAACGTCCGGCGCGGCCAGGGCACCATACCCATTGAGTGTGCACAGTCCGCGCAGGACGGGAGTAGCCTCGATAAGAGGTTCGACCGGACTAGCGATGCGATAAACCCAAGGCGGGGTGAAATTCGGAAAGATATTAAAGCGACAATGGGTGCCGACGGCATACCCCGCCTCGGCAAATAAACGCTTGAGTGTTCGATGGGTAAAACTGTCTTCGCCCGCAGCGATATAGTCCGGCGTTAGTTCCAACAGTTTGCGCACCAGGTGCGCGCCATTCGGCTCAATAACCACAATTCGCGGAGCGACGCGGCATAGTTGCTTCAACAAATCAGCCGTCTGAGCTTTGACGTGATGGAGGATGCCTATCAGAAACGCGCCATCGAATTTCCCCAGATCGGGAAGTCCGTCGCGTGCGAGGTCGGCCACATGAAACGAAACATTCGCCGATTTTCGCATGCCGGCTGCACGGCTTATGCCGGTACGCGAAAAATCCGTTCCGACGACTTCGCCATAGCGCTGAGACAGCAAATCATTGCTGAACTCTCCGTCGCCGCAACCCAAATCCAGGACACGTCCGCTGCGCGGGATGCCAACATGTTCGGCAAGCTCAAGCGCAACGTCGAATAATCGCGCGCGAATGGCTGCGCCAGCGAGGTTATCCGAATAATAGGCGGTCCCGTAGCCCTCGCTTCCGGCCTTTTCCCAAAATGAGCGCTGTTCGGTCGTCAACTTAGGCGGCCTCGTCGCTGTCGGCTTCGCCGAGCAGATTGCCGGTTGGCGGGTTCACAAAACAGAACAGCCAACACTAACTGCCAAAACGTACAGAGGATCACGCCGCAAGGCATCATCTATTTCATCGCCGGTAAAAGCTTGCACACTTTCGGCTTGGTTCGAACCGCATGAAGGAACGGCGTCATGAATTGCGGCATAACTGAGTCGCGCGGCCACCTTCGTGAAATTTCAGGATGTTAGCAGGCGGGCGCGACCCGCTTTGCGGCCGCGTCAGGCGGGCGAGAAGTCGCGTTGGCGCACTGCCTTGCTGGCGTTTGGCCGCCGGTCTGTCGCATCTTTGGTGCGCCGCTCGGGCGGCCGCTTCGCCCGGCGGCATGAGGGTGCTAGGTTGCGCGTCGTTGACGGACAGCGAGACGACATGATCACCGAAATCGCCGACATCGAGATCAAGCCGGGCATGGAGTCCGAGTTCGAAGCTGCGGTGAAAAAGGCGACGCCACTGTTTCACCGCGCGAAGGGCTGCCGTGGCATGGAGTTGCAGCGTTCGATCGAGAAGCCCAGCCGCTACCGGCTGTTCGTGTCCTGGGAGACGCTGGAGAATCATACGGTCGATTTTCGCGACTCGCCTGATTTTCAGGAGTGGCGCAAACTCGTCGGCCATTGCTTCGCTTCACCGCCGCAAGTCGAGCACGCAAACCAGGTCGTAAAACTGTAGCTCGTCATCTCGGGTCACTTTCGGCAGCGCCGGACTCGGCCCATATTGGGGCCATGGCGAAACGCCCCGATCGGCTGCGCGACCCAGCCAAGCACTCGAAAAAAGACCCCGCCAAACCGACCCGCGCCAAGGCGGCGCGGCCGGACGCGCCGCCGCTCGATCCAGCGCTGGCCGATTTGCTCAACCCAGCTATCGGCCAGGGCCGCGCCGGTGTCGGCTCACAGACCGGCATTACGCGCGACGAGCGCTCTGCGTCCATCTCTCCCCAGCGGGGAGAGGTGGACCGCCATGGCGGCAGCGAAGGCGGCCTGGAGAGGGCGGCCGAACCGCAACGCGATCCGCCCTCACCCGCCGACGCTACGCGTCGTCGGCCTCTCCCCACCGGGGAGAGGCAAATTGATCAACCCAGCGAAGACCGAATTCAGCCGGCACCGGATAACTCGTTCGACCGCCGTGCCGATTTCGCCAACGCCCATCGTGCACGGGCTTCTGTGGCGCGAGGCTTCGGCGAAGCGCCGCAGCAAAGTTACACCGGCAAAACCCCGGTGCTGCCGGGCGAACTCGATCCCGATCTGGCGCGGGCGCTCGGCATCGAGGAGCGCGAGGACAACGAAGAAGATTCGCGCAATGTGATCACGCCGGATATGGGACCGGCTCATCTGCGGCTGCGGCGGCCGGGCCGCGGTGAAGTCGCTACCGTCGCCGGCCTCGCCAGCCAGCAATCGCTCGACCAATTGCTGCGCGAAGGCCGGCCGGAATTTCACGGCCAGTTATGGACGCCGCACCGGCCGCCACGGCCGGAAAAATCCGAAGGCGGCTTTCGCCTGGTGATCAAATCCGAGCTTGAGCCCAAGGGCGATCAGCCGCAGGCAATCAAAGAGCTGGTGGAAGGCGCACGCCGCAACGACCGCAGCCAGGTGCTGCTCGGTGTCACCGGCTCGGGAAAAACCTTCACCATGGCGAAGGTGATCGAGGAGACCCAACGCCCGGCGCTGATCCTGGCGCCCAACAAAACGCTCGCCGCGCAGCTCTATGGCGAGTTCAGGTCGTTCTTTCCCGACAACGCCGTGGAATATTTCGTCTCCTATTACGACTACTACCAGCCGGAAGCGTATATTCCGCGCACCGACACTTACATCGAGAAAGATTCGTCGATCAACGAGCAGATCGACCGCATGCGGCACGCGGCGACGCGCGCGCTGCTCGAGCGCGACGACGTCATCATCGTCGCGTCGGTGTCGTGCATCTACGGCATCGGCTCGGTCGAAACCTATTCGGCCATGACGTTCTCCATCAAGCGCGGCGAACGGCTCGACCAGCGCCAGTTGCTCGCCGATCTGGTGGCATTGCAATACAAGCGGACCGCCGCCGATTTTTACCGCGGCTCGTTCCGCGTGCGCGGCGACGCCATCGAGATTTTCCCGGCCCACTACGAGGATCGCGCGTGGCGGGTATCGCTGTTCGGCGACGAAGTGGAATCGATCCACGAATTCGACCCGCTGACCGGACAAAAAACCGACGAGTTTGATTTCGTCAAAGTCTACGCCAACTCGCACTACGTGACACCGCGGCCGACGCTGTTGCAGGCGATTTCCGGCATCAAGCTCGAGCTTAAAGGTCGGCTCGACCAGCTCAATGCCGCCGGCCGGCTCCTGGAAGCGCAACGGCTCGAGCAGCGCACGCTCTACGACCTGGAAATGATGGAGGCGACCGGCGCCTGCGCCGGCATCGAGAATTATTCGCGCTATCTCACCGGAAGAAAACCGGGCGAGCCGCCACCGACCCTGTTTGAGTACGTGCCCGACAACGCGCTGGTTTTTGTCGATGAAAGCCATGTCACCGTCCCCCAGCTCGGCGGCATGTATCGTGGCGACTTCCGAAGGAAGGCGACGCTCGCCGAATACGGCTTCCGCCTGCCCTCTTGCATGGACAACCGTCCGCTGCGCTTCGAGGAGTGGGACGCGATGCGGCCGCAGACACTGTGCGTGTCGGCCACGCCCGGCCCGTGGGAGCTCAACGAATCCGGCGGTGTGTTCGCCGAGCAGGTGATCCGGCCGACCGGCCTGATCGATCCGCCGGTCGATATCCGCCCTGCGCGCACCCAGGTCGACGATCTGGTCGGCGAGGTGCGGCAGGTAGCGCGCAACGGCTACCGTGCATTGATCACCGTGCTGACCAAGCGGATGGCCGAGGATTTGACGGAATATTTGCATGAGCAGGGCATCCGGGTGCGCTATATGCATTCGGACATCGACACCATCGAGCGCATCGAGATCATCCGCGATCTGCGGCTTGGCGCCTTTGACGCGCTGGTCGGCATCAACTTGTTGCGCGAGGGCCTCGACATTCCCGAATGCGCGCTGGTCGCCATTCTCGACGCCGACAAGGAAGGCTTCCTGCGCAGCGAGACGAGCCTCGTGCAAACCATCGGCCGCGCCGCGCGCAATATCGACGGCCGCGTCATTCTTTACGCCGACACCGTGACCGGCTCGATGGAACGCGCCATGGCCGAAACCAGCAGGAGGCGCGAAAAACAGGCGGCCTATAACGTCTTAAATGGCATCACCCCGGAGAGCGTGCGCAAAGGCATCGCCGACATTCTGCAAAGCGTTTACGAGCGCGACCATGTGCTGGTCTCGACCGGCGACGGTAAAGGAGGCGAGTTCGAAGAGGCCGCCACCATCGGCCATAATTTCGAGGCGGTGATTTCGGACCTCGAAACCCGCATGCGCGCCGCCGCGGCCGACCTCGACTTCGAGGAAGCGGCACGGCTGCGCGACGAACTCAAGCGCCTCCGCTCCACCGAACTCGCCGTGATGGACGACCCGACGACGAAGGTGGTCGCTTTACATTCCTCCAGCCGTCGCGCGGAGCGCGGCCGGAACAGAGGTCAGGTTAAGAGCAAAATCCACAAGCCCGCACTGGATGAAATGGGTATTGCGCTTTATCACGAGGTCGCCCCGCGCCGGCCCAAAGGCCACGAAGCGGCGCCGAGCGCCCCCGGCTCGGCGGCCGGAATAAAACGAAACATCCCGCGCAAGCCCGATCTTGATGAAATGGGCCCGGGCGTGGAGTCGATACCCGCAAAATCGAGCTCCGACGAAACGCCCGGCGGGCAACGCGGCCCGCGTTCAACGCTCGGCCGGCCGGGCATGCGCGGCGGCTGGAAGCCGCGAAGGCGCTAAGGAGCCACCCGGCGTCTTTTTAGCTTGCTCGATCGTCGCCATGGATCGTGCGGCTCTCAATCATGCACGTACCGTCAAGGCGCACATGCCGTTTTTGCAGCATTGTTATCTTGTGGCGCGTAGGCGGTGCCTCATTTGTTTGTGCAAGGAGCGCCCGCAGGAACCAAGCCATCAAGGTTGAGTTGTCGGGTATCAACCCGACCTAAAACTCAGGGAGCCGCGTATGGCCGCCAAGCAGAAGACGCTCGACGATCTGTTCGAAGACACGCTGAAAGATATTTATTACGCCGAAAACAAAATCCTCAAGGCGCTGCCAAAAATGGCCAAGGCGGCGCATTCCGATGAGCTGAAGGCCGCGTTCGAGAAGCACCTGAGGGAAACCGAAGGTCACGTCACGCGGCTGGAAAAGGTATTCAAGCTGATCGACATGGCGCCAAAGGGCAAGAAGTGCGAGGCGATCGAAGGCATCATCGAGGAAGGCGCAGAGATCATGAAGGAGTTCAAGGGCGCGCCAGCGCTCGATGCCGGCCTGATTTCGGCCGCGCAGGCGGTCGAGCATTACGAGATCGCCCGCTATGGAACCTTGAAGCGCTGGGCCGAGCAGATGGGCCAAGACGACGCGATGCGGCTCCTTGATGCCACGCTCAACGAAGAGAAGAAGACCGACGGCGCGCTTACCGAACTCGCCGACACCATGGTCAACGAGCAGGCGCAGGCGGCGGAATAGTTCCTCCGGCGAAAAGTCTTACACGAAACAAAGCCGGCGCCGCGAAATCGACAGCGCCGGCTTTTTTCGAGAAGCTTGAGCCGACCGCAGTTTCAGCTTTTGCACAGCATGCTCGCGAAGACCTTCTGCAAAATCTCCCGCGGATGGTCTTCGGCGGATTTCGAGCGCCAGGCAACAAAGCCGTCGGGCCGGACCAGCGCCGCGCCCGACGCCGTGAGCCCGTAGGCGGCCGCAAAACCGTTGTCCGGGTCGCTCAACTCTTGTCCGAATGTATAGGCATCGTCTCCGACGCCGGCACTCTTTCCGGCATCGCGGGCAGCCGCGGCCCAGGCGCCGCCTTGCGGCGCGGCTAACAGTACGAAACCCTTGCCGATTAGATCGAGCGTCGAGATGCGCTCGCCATCCTTCTCGATCCAAAGGTGTGGCGCGCGCGAGCCGGGACGTCCAAACGTTTCGCGCGGATCGGCGTGAATGCCAATATCGCCGTCCTCAGATACGACCGCCGGCGAGCGATAGAGATAGCCTAGCTCGATATTAAAATCGTTGACCGGCGGCTCGAAATCCTTGGCGCCAAGGTAAGCGGCGGAGCGAGTGACGTAGCGCGTATACGCTTGCTCCACCGTGAACTTGCCGGGCGGCCGCCGCTCCTGCTCGTAGGTGTTGAGTAGCGCAGGCGCGGCAAGACCCTTCAATACCAAGGCCAGCTTCCACGCGAGGTTGTGGGCGTCGTGTACGCCCGTATTGCCGCCAAAACCACCATTCGGCGGCATCACGTGAGCGGCGTCGCCGGCGAGGAAGACGCGACCGGCCTGATAGTGGCGCGCGACGTCCGACACCGAGCGCCAGCGCGCGACGCCGTCGATCTTCAGCGGATAGTCGGCGATGCCGATGCCGATGCGGACCAGTTCGGCAAGTCGTGCTTCACTAACGTCGGCGGCCGCATTGCCGGCTTCCGGCTTCGAGGTGTCACCCACGGTGTTGACGACGAAGAAGCCGGTTTGCGAATTCTTGTCGAGCCGGAAGAAACCGGTGAGTTCCGGATTGTTGACATAGATGACACTGTAACTGCGACCTTCGACAAACTTCGCCAAGTCGGCGTGAAAATAGATCGTGATGCTGTTGGAAAAGACGCCGCGGCCCTCGAAGGGAATGTTCATCACTTCGCGCACCCGGCTGTGCGCGCCGTCAGCCCCGAGCAGATATTGGCCGGTAAACCGCTGCTCGCGTCCGCTGTCGACGTCCTTGGCGATGACAGTGACGCCCTCGCTGTCCTGCTCTACTCCAATCACTTCGAGGCCGTCGGCCACCCGCGCGCCGGCTTTCTCGGCGCGGCGGCGCAAGATCGGCTCGAGGCCAGGCTGGGTGACGAACAGCCGCCGGCACGGACTAAGCGCGTCGACGCCCTCGTTGAGACTGGGGATGAACGCCGCGATCTGCTTGCCGGCGAGATAATCGACGGCAACGACCGCGCCCTCGGGAGTGAACTCCTTTTCCGATTGTGCCCGGACCTCGGCTTCGATTCCGCACGAGCGGAACAGTTCTATCGTGCGCATATGAAAGAAGGCGGCGCGCGGCAGCGGCAACACGTTGCGCAGCCGTTCGATCGCGAGCGAACGCACTCCATGTTCGGCCAAAAACATGGCCGCCGACAATCCGATCAAGCCTCCGCCGGCAATCAGAACCGGCGCATCGAAGTTTTTGGTCGCCACGCCGTTTCCTCCCGAGTACTCCGAACCGAGTCTCTGCTGCGGATCAGAGCTCAGGGTGGGCGCAGCGGCGGCCGGCGGCTTTCAAAAAACAGCACATTGTTGTAACAATCTTGACCAGTGCGACGCCAAATCCGCGTCCGAGCGAGCGCTCATGGCAGCCGCAGGAACAAATATCGCGGGGGGGACCGCGGCGGCGTTTCCTATTGAGGAAACGCACGGCATTCCACTTTATCCGGGCAACCGGCTTATCGCCCATAGCGGCGGTCTCGGCTGGCGCAACGTCTATGCATCGTATGCGGTCGAGCAGCCATGGACCGCTACGCTGCGGCCACTTGCCCATCCCTGTATCGCCTATTTCGTCAACGGGGGCGCGCGCATCGCCCGCCGCGTCGAAGGAGAAGCACCGCAGAATGCGGTGTTGCATGCGCGCCAGTTCGGAATGGTTCCGACCCGCACGGCCTCGGACTGGGAACTGGACGGCACGCCAGAAATCCTGACGCTCTATTTGCGCAACACTGTGGTGAATCGCGCGGCTGAGGAGGTGTTCGGCCGCGATCCGAAACGGGTCGAATTACGCCCGCAACTCGGCGTCATCGATCCGCTGCTGGAACAACTCGCGCTCGCAATATTACGCGCGATGCGCGAAAGCGAAGCCGGCGACCGCCTCTATATCGATCATCTGGCGCAGACCATGACGGTTCATCTGCTGCGTAGCCATTGCAGCGGCATCGGCGGCCGTGTGCTGGCGAATGCCCTTCCGGGGTCGAACCTGACCCGAGCCCTCGACTATATCGACGCGACCATCGACGGCGAACTCACACTTGATGCCCTCGCCGAGGTCGCGGGCATGAATCCGTTTTATTTCGCACGCGCATTCCGGCGCCGCTTCGGCGCCTCGCCGCACCGTTTTGTGTTGCAGCGGCGCGTTGAGCGCGCCAAGCGGCTGCTCACCGAAACTGGAACGCCGTTGGTTGAGATCGCGCTGGCCTGTGGTTTCGCCAGCCAAAGCCACTTCACCGCAACCTTTCACCGGCACGTCGGCATCACGCCGAGCGAGTACCGCAAAGGCTAGCACGTTGACCGGCGCTACCGCGTGATCACTTCGGCGATTTTCCTGTCGCCTGGATTCACGATCAGCAATTTGTGTTGCGGCACGGCGAAGTCGTACGACTTGAGCGCCAGTACGTCGCTCGCCGCTTTGTCAGTGACCGGGGCGACTTTCACGTCGTGCGGCAGCACCGCGCCGATCATCGCATCAAAACCCGATGGCGTCTTTTGATTGAGTGATCTCACATAGATCGTTCCATGCCGGCGAACGATAACGCAGCAGCGAGCGCCATAATGGTCTGAGTTTTCGGAAGGGTCATTTGGCGATCTCCAGGATTGGGGATGATCGCCCCCTACTCCGTCGATAAGAACGCCCGCCCAGATTGTTGCTTAAATACCGTTTCCCGCCGAACATGCCGCGCGACCGCTTGTCGCTGCAGCAGCGTTTGGGCTGTCACTCGCTCTTCTCACCTCGCCAGCTTCTCCAATTCCGGGAACGGCGCATACGTCATGCCGGCGCAGCGATCGCGCTCGTCGTGGTCGGCGTTTTCGCCTTTCGGAATTTCGGCGAACCGATCGAGCCGGCCGGCGACGAACACGGCGGAAACTTCCTTCGTTCCGGCGTACTCGGTGCCGCGCTTTTTGGCATTAAAGCGCAGACACACGATGTAGCGCATATTGCCGCCCACTGTTTTCAGCGCCGGCTGGGCGATGCCGGCTTCGCGGATGCCGGTCGGGTCGGCGAGATAGGCGTGCATGGCGGCAAGGATGTCAGGCTTGTAGTTGGCCGGGAACACGTTGATGTCCGGATCGTTGGCAGCCGTGGCGTCGCCGAAGCCCGAGCCGTGCGCACAGCCGCCAAGAGCCAACGCAAGCACCAGCAACGCGCTTTTTAATACCAGGGGCCGCCGCTTCTGCATGAATTGTCACACTCTTTAACCGCTTGTCCGTGCTTGGGTTTACCCCCAGCTCGCGTCGCTCGCCATTATGGCGTCAATCGGGATGGCCAGCGGCGGAAAATCCCCTATAAGGGTCGCCCACCCGCCGCCGTGGCGCCTCACTTCCGGTCTCCCTGCTTCAGCTTATGATCGAGTTCGGCCATCTCGTTCACGTGTACGGCCTCATTGTTGTGGCCGGAGTCATCGGCTTTGAGAGCGTCGGCCTGCCGTTCCCCGGGGAGTCGGTGCTGATCCTCGCCTCGATCCTCGCCGGCACCAAACACGATCTTAACATCTACGAGGTGATCGCAACCGCTTCGGTCGCAGCGGTCGTCGGGCAAGTGGCCGGTTACCTGGTCGGACGCGAATTCGGCTATCGATTGCTGTTGCGGTACGGACCGTATATCCGGCTTACCGAGAGCCGCATCAAGCTGGGCGAATATCTGTTTCTGAAGCACGGCGGCAAGATCATCATTATCGCGCGCTTTGTGCCGCTGCTGCGGGCGCTGGCAGGCATCTTGGCCGGCGCCAATCGCATGCCGTGGCGGCAATTCATGCTCGCCAATATCGCCGGCGCGGTGTTGTGGGCCTGCGCGTTTGGGTTTGCCGCGTACCTGCTCGGACGCCAGATCGAGAAGGTCGCAGGCCCCCTGGTCATTGTCATCGGGATTGCCGCAGTCGTGGTCATCGCCCTTGGCGCCCATTTCGTCGGACGTCATGAGGCAGAGCTCGCAGCCAAAGCCGAGCGCGCCCTGCCCGGCCCGCTGAAACGCGATTGAGCTGCGGTTCGCGCTCTCCGTCGCTTCGCATTGCCTTGCGAGCCCCGTCGGCCAGCGCCATATAGCTGGACGGGGCGCCGCAAGGGTCCCGCAAAGTCGCTTGGCGAAGGGCTTTGACGGCATGTCGCGGATTTCGTCGTTTTCGAGTCCCTTTCTGCTTGGTTTCGATGAAATCGAGCGCGTGCTGGATCGCGTCGCCAAGGGCGCTGACGGTTATCCGCCCTATAACATCGAGCGCATCGCGCGTGGCCCCGGCGGTCCGGAACGCTTGCGCATCACGCTCGCGGTCGCCGGCTTCACGCGCAATCAGCTCGACGTGACGCTGGAAGAGAGCCAGCTGGTTATTCGCGGCCGGCAGCAGGACGACAAGACGCGCCAGTATCTGCATCGCGGCATTGCCGCCCGCCAGTTCCAGCGCAGTTTCGTACTGGCGGAAGGGATGGAAGTGCTCAGCGCCGACTTGAAGAATGGGCTGCTCGCCATCGATCTCGTGCGTCCGCAACCCGACCGCGTCATAAAGTCTATTTCCATCAAGGAGACGGAGTGAGAAACCCGATGGGCTTGAGCGGCGTTATAAGGATAAAGGAGTAACGGCCATGTCGCCGGAACGTCCCGAAATGAAACAAATTGCCATATCTCCCGAAGCGCTGGCGCTGCTCGGCGATGGCGAGATCGCGTACGTCAAGATCATCCGATCCGAGGACGTTCACGCGCTCTTCCCCCAGGTTCCGGAGATCGAGCCCGGCCTGCAGCTCTTTGCCCTGCACGCCGCGGACGGCACGCCGATCATGCTGACCGACAGCCGTGAAGCGGCAATCGCCAACGCGCTGAGTCAGGAGCTGGAGACAGTAAGCGTACACTGACCAGGCGTCGGTAACAGGAGTCAGTAATCAGAGGGCCGCCTATGCGGCCCTTTTTCTTTTCTGATTACTGATACCGATACCTGATCCCTGCCGCTGCTAGGCAGCGGAAGCCGGCGGCATGGCGAGCACCGCATACAACGCCTCGGCGTCCTCAGACGCGCGAAGCTTGTCCGCCACCGCCGAGTCGCGGAGTAACCGTGCTACACGCGCCAGCGCTTTGAGATGATCAGCGCCGGCGCCCTCGGGCGCGAGCAGAAGAAATACGAGGTCGACCGGCTGACCGTCGAGCGCCTCGAAGTCAATCGGTCGATCGAGCCGCGCGAACAATCCAAACAAGCGGCTGAGCGTCCCCATTTTACCGTGGGGAATAGCGATGCCGTTGCCGACGGCGGTCGAGCCAAGTTTCTCCCGCTGCATCAGCGTATCGAAAATCGTCTTCTCGTTCTGCCCGGTCAACGCTGCCGCGCGCGCGGCAAGCTCCTGCAGCACCTGCTTCTTGTTATTTAGTTTGAGCGCAGGGATGATCGCGTTCGGCGCGACCAGATCGGTGAGCGGCATCAGTGAAAACCTGGAAAAGCGTCAAGCCTGGGATATTAAAAAATCGCGCATGATCTCTTCCGGAAAACCGGCCTTCTTGCCCGGTTTCACTTCCGGGTGAGGTTTTTCGGATCCATGCGTAAAAGGCGGCGGACCATAGGGAGCGCCGGGAATTGCGTCAATGGGCATCCGGTCACGCAACGATATTCCTGTTAACCGGCCAAAGTTCCGTGCCACGACTCCCGCGGCGGCGCCGTTGGCGGGATTTAACTCTGCTCGAGCGGATCGCCTCGCGCCGTACGCGGCCGGTGATCTTTCAGGCGGCGGTGATAACGCCGCAGTTTTTTTTCCACATGCAGGACAGCTTGATCGGCGCTCTCGTAGGGGTCCGGCGCGTTTCCTTCCGCGCGCAACGTGACCTTGGAGTCAAGGTGCAACGCGCATTCGGTGCGGAAGCCGGAACCTTCGCGCTCGAGAATGGCGTGGCCGGAATAGCCGCCGTCGAAGTATTTGCTCAATGCGCCGGCGATGCGCTCTTCGATGCGTCCGCGCAACGCTTCGCCGACATCGAGATGTTTCCCGGAAATGCGAAATGACAATGCTGCCTCCACGGTAAACACACCCTACTAACTGACCTAGGGAGTCTTGGGGGCAGTTTCAACGCCGCCCCGGCGTAGGCGAAACGAGGCGTCATTCAGCCTGCCGCGGCGGCGGCCTGTTTCTCGCGGCGCCGCTGCACCGACGACGGGATGCGCATGGCTTCGCGGTATTTCGCCACCGTGCGACGGGCGATGTCGACGCCGGCCACGCGCAGCTTGTCGACGATGATATCGTCCGACAACACGTCCGCGGCACTTTCCGCCTCGATCAGCTGCTTGATGCGATGGCGTACCGCCTCGGCCGAATGCGCTTCGCCGCCGTGCGCCGCCGCGATTGCCGAGGTAAAGAAATATTTGAGCTCGAATATGCCGCGGCTGGTGGCCATGTATTTATTCGCAGTCACCCGCGATACGGTCGATTCGTGCATGCCGATGGCTTCGGCAACAGTCTTGAGATTGAGCGGCCGCAGATGCTCGACGCCGCGCGCGAAGAAACCGTCCTGCTGCCGCACGATCTCGTTCGCGACCTTGAGAATGGTGCGCGCGCGCTGATCGAGCGCGCGAACCAGCCAGGTGGCGCTTTGCATGCACTCGGAGAGATAGCTTTTATCCGTGTCGCGCCGCGCCGCAGCCGATACTTCGGAGTAGTAGCTCTGGTTGACCAGAACTTTCGGCAAGGTGTCGGAATTAAGTTCCACGATCCAGCCGCCATCGGGGCCGGGCCGCACAAAGACATCGGGGACGATCGGCTGCACCACCGTGGAGCCAAAGCCCAAGCCGGGCTTCGGATTGAGACGGCGGACCTCAGCAATCATCTCGGCGAGGTCCTCGTCGCCTATGCCGCATAGTTTTTTCAATGCCGCGAAATCGCGCTTCGCCACCAGATCCAGACGAAGTATCAACGCCTGCATCGCCGGATCGAAACGGTTTTGCTCCTTGAGCTGCAACGCCAGGCACTCGGCGAGGTCGCGCGCACATATTCCCGTCGGATCGAAGGTTTGCAGGATGCCGAGCACGGCTTCCACTTCTTCGGCGTTGGTGCCGAGCTTTTGCGCCACCGCAGCAAAATCGGCCGCGAGGTATCCGGATTCGTCCACCAGATCGATCAAATACTGGCCGATCATACGACGCGACGGTTGCGCGACCGCAATAACAAGCTGTTGGCGCAGCCAGTCCGCGAGTGTTGTTTCGGCGGGAACGTAAGCCTCTAGATTGTAATCGCCGTCAGAGTGGCCAGCGCCGACCGATGCCCATTGCGAATACCCGGCAGGCCCTTCCGGCCCGCGCCCACCGTCTGAGACGCTGTCGGAAATGGTTTCGTCGGAAAAGGAATCATCGGCGCCGGCGTCTTCGCGCGGCTCCGGGGCGTCGTGGGCTGCCCCATTTTCGCTTCGGACCCATTCTGCACCGTCAGGGCGCGCGCTGTCCTCGGCCGCCCCGTTGATTTCGGCCGAGGGCTCGGGGTCGTCCGCGCTGCGGTCGAGCAGCGGGTTACGCTCCAGTTCACCCTCGACGTAGGCAACGAGATCGAGATTGGAGAGTTGCAACAGCTTGATCGCCTGCAAGAGCTGCGGCGTCATGACGAGCGCCTGGCTCTGGCGGATCAAAAGTCTTTGCGTGAGCGCCATGGGTACCCAGGGACCAAACTGGTCCAATTCTTGCTTGTAGCAAGATGTACCGCAAGCGGCCGGTGGCGTCGTCAACCGATTTCAAATATTCTTAAAGCTCGAATTGCTCGCCAAGGTAGAGCCGACGCACCTCTGGGTTGTTGACAATATCGTCGGTGCGGCCCTCCATGAGGACTTCCCCCGAGTAGATGATGTAGGCCCGATCGGTGAGCCCGAGTGTCTCACGGACGTTGTGGTCGGTGATCAAGACCCCAATGCCCCGGTTGGTAAGGTGGCGCACCAGCGCTTGAATGTCGCCGACCGCGATCGGATCGATGCCGGCAAAGGGCTCGTCGAGCAGCATGTAGTTGGGCCGGGTCGCCAGCGAGCGCGCAATCTCGCAGCGGCGGCGTTCGCCGCCCGAGAGGGCGATGGCGGACGTTTTGCGCAAGTGCGAAATGTTGAACTCTTCCAGCAGGCCGTCGAGATCACGCTGGCGCTGCTTTGCCGAGCGCTCCACCACTTCAAGCACCGCGCGGATGTTCTGTTCGACGCTCAGTCCACGGAAGATCGAAGCTTCTTGTGGCAGATAGCCGATACCGAGCCGGGCCCGCTGGTACATCGGCAGCGGCGTCACGTCGTAGCCGTCGAGTTGGATGCGCCCTTTGTCGGCGGGAATGAGCCCGGTCATCATGTAGAAGACCGTGGTCTTGCCCGCGCCATTAGGCCCGAGCAGCCCCACCGCCTCACCTTGACGCACGTACAAGCTGACGCCCTTGACCACCTTGCGACCGACAAAACTCTTCTCGACGCCGTGGACCGAGAGCACGCCTTTGCGGTCAGCGGGCGCGCTGCCATTACCTTGTGAGCGTCGGCGCGGACGCACCGGCTGGGGCCGCTCCTGCGCAGCAATTTGCTCCGCGGCGGGAGAGCGCCGTTTCTGCGGCGGTTCGACACGGCGCTGCGGCGGGGGTTCAGGAGCGCGCAATTCGGCTGGCGGCACTTCGGGCGCCCACGCCTCGGCGGGCACTTCAGAAACCCGCGCCTGCGGCGCAGTTTCGAGCGCCCATGCCTCCGGCGCGGGTTCGGAGACCCATTCGCGGGGTGCCGGTTCGGTCACCCACGCTTCGACAGGCGGCGGCTCGGGGCGCCGCAATTCCGCCGGCGGCTTGCGACGGTCAGGCACGCGAGCGGCTTTGCGCGGTGTGCGGGGGGGCGTCGACACACTCGCAATATCGACGTAGTTGGCGCTGATCGCACCGCCCATACTGCCGAGGTCGATCACCTCGTCCGCGGCAGCAGACTCACGGCGTAAAGCCGGATTACGCCGCCGGCGGAAGTAGGAAAGAAAATCTGGCACGCGGTCCTCGCAAGATCGGGGTCGATTCGCAGAATCCTCCGCGCCAACGCTCCGATCGCGTCAACAAACTATCCTAGCGGTTTTTTCCTGAAATTGCTCCAGCGCCGCCCTCAATTCGTGCGGTTCGGGCCAATTGACATGAAGTTCGGTGCGCCATTGTTGTCATTCTTGTTGGGCAGAATGAGCGCACGGACCCGGCTTTGACTGGTAACGCCGGAATCGAGGTGCGCATTGCCAGTCACTGTATCGACAACCACCCGGTCACCATGCAGGACATTCTTTCCCTGGCTCACAACCACATTGCCGGTAAGCGTGATGGTCTTCTTTTTTAGATCGTAAACGCCGAGGTCGCCGCTGGCGGTCTGGTCCTTGGAAATGACCGTCACGCCGCCGCGCGCTTCGATCCGGCGGATGTCCTGCTGGCCTTGCGGCATGACGCTGGCGCGTTGCACAGGCGCATGCGAGCCATTCGCGCCGCCGGCAGGCGCCGCTGCCAGCGGCTGACCGCCGTTTCGCCCGCCGCCATAGAAAACGACAAGCGTCTGGCATTTGATGGTCATGTCGCCCTGGACTACCTGCACGTCGCCGGAGAACGTCGCCATCTTCTCCTTGTCGCGCACTTCGAGCGTCGCGGACTCGATCTGGATCGGCTGCTGTTCCTGATTTTCAGAAGCGGCGTCCGCCGCGACTCCCGTCGCGGCCGCCGGAGCAGAGGCGGCATGACGGTCTTGCGCCGCCGCCCATCCGGGGGCCAGCAACAGCAATAAAACTGCAAGCTGATACCGCGATCTCGTCATTCGCTTGCCTGCGAGGAATCCTGAGTTGGGACGAGGCTCATCTTCACGCCGCCCGAGAAGCGGATGACGCCGCCGCCGTCGATCACTTCCATCCGATTGGCGCTGATCTCTCCGTTGATCAATTTCACCCAAACCGGTTGGTCCGAAACCACGTTACCCTTGTGCACGTCGATGACGGCTTGGTTCAGGCGCACCTCATACCCGGTGCTGGAGACGACATGGACCGCCTCATTGAGCGTGAGCATCTCGTTCTTGACGTTATACAAGCCGGAATCGGACACGACATTGACCGTGCTGTCGTCCTGCATCTTTATGTTCGCCTCGATCTGATGCAGTTCCATTAGATCGGGCTTGGTGATGTCCTGCTCCGCCGTTTTGGCGGTGAATTGATAAGGCCGCGAATCCGCCGTGTATCCGGACAGCTTAGGCTGCTGCATGGTCACCCTCGTGCCTTTAATCACCAAAGTGCCCAGCTCCGTCGGCAAATGAAAAGCTCCGATCGACGGCATATAGTTAACCGCGACCACCACGAACAACGCCGCCGCGATGATCGCCGGCATGCCGATCCGCAGCCAGCGGACGTGCCGGCTGTGACGCCGCGCGGCGCGATAAATGCGGTCGGCGTCCCGCCGCGACACCGTAAAGCCGGTTCGCCGCGCACTCGTTTCAGGAAAGGCCGTAGTCAGCTGCTTCCCCTCAATTGGCGTTGACGCCCCAAGCCTTTTACCGCGTCCGCCGTCCAATTGTCGCCTGCGAATATGGCGCATGCCGGGCGGGAACTGCACCGTGCGACTGCAATAAATGTATGCAAAAAAACGTTACCGAATGCCCGCGGCGCCTGGTCCGGGCCTTTTGGACCTAGGAATGCGCGAAAATATCCTCAGCGGCGAAGCCGGCGAGATCGAGCCGCACCCGCTCGGGCAGGAAGCGAAAACACGCCGCGGCGAGCTTGTCCCGCCCCTCGCGTGACAGCATGGCGTCCAACCGCTCCCTCAGCGCGTGTAAGTAAATAACGTCGGAGGCGGCGTAGGATATTTGCGCGTCGCTCAGTTCGCCGGCGCCCCAATCCGAGGATTGTTGTTGCTTGGAAAGGTCGTGCCCCAGGACCTCGCGAACCAGATCCTTGAGCCCGTGCTTGTCCGTGTAGGTCCGCGCCAGGCGTGAGGCGATCTTGGTACAGTAAATCGGTTCCGGCATGACGCCGAAGGCGTCATGGAGCACGGCCGCATCGAAACGGGCGAAATGAAAGATCTTGAGGACATTTCGATCGGCCAACAGCTTCAGGAGGTTCGGCGCCGACCCGGATAGAGGCCGCTCGGGGATTTGCACCACATCCGCCGACCCGTCGCCGGATGACAGCTGAACAACGCACAGCCGGTCGCGGCCAAGATTGAGCCCCATGGTCTCGGTGTCGATCGCCGCCGCGCCCGTGTAGCGGGACAGGTCGGGCAGATCGCCGCGATGCAGGCGGATGGTCATGGAAAATGCGCTGCGGCTCTTGGTGTGGCACCAGCCGCCGCATTGGCGCGACAGCGGCGTCCTGAATATCGCAACCGAAACCGCGCGTCAAAATCACCCGGCCGTCGCCGCTTTTCGAAGGCCGGCGAGCTCCACGCTCAGCGCTTGCAGCTTTTGCCGCGCCGGCGCGTCGTAGGCCTGCGCATCGGCCTTGGCCTCAGTCTGACCGTTGAAATATAGGCCGGTCTTACCTTCCAGCTCCGGAGATACCGCAAGCCGCATAATTGCATCGGCGCCTTCTTCGACGGTGCTCATGGGCGTACCGAACTGCCGCACCATGGCCGTGTTCATGAAAGTCGCGGGATGCAGGGTCGTTACTGAAACTCCGCTGCCGGCGAGATCGTGCGCCAAATCAAGCGTAAACAAGATTTGCGCCAGCTTGCTCTGCCGATAGGCGCGCATGCCGCTGTAATCCCGCGTCAACATGACGTCGCCAAAGTCGATCGCCTGTTGGCCGAGCGAGGAGACATTCACGATGCGCGCAGGCGCGCTCTTTTTGATGAGCGGCAACAGCAGATGAGTAAGCAAAAAGCCGGAAGGATAGTTTACCGCAAATCGTAACTCACAACCGTCCGCACTTTCCTGCCGCACGCCTTGCGGTCCGCCACTGCCGATCCCGGCATTGTTGAGCAGCAAATCAAGCCGCGGCGTCGCCTTCTTCACCGCGTCAGCCAGGCTCCGGACCTCGGCCAGCACCGAGAGATCTGCGATAATCAGTTCCGCCGTACCGCCCGCTTGCTCAATCGCGGCAACGACCTCTTGGCCGCGGCCGCGGTCGCGGCCATGCACTAAAACCCGCCAGCCGTCGCCACCCAGCCGCCGCGCCACCTCGCGACCAACCCCGTCGGTCGATCCGGTGACGAGCGCGGTCTTCCCGTTCGCTTTTGCCATTTCACAACTCCGTCAGCCCAAACAGCATGGAAGAAGATTAACGCGCCGGCAACATCGGCGGCGCCCCCGAAAAGCGGAACACCTCTAACATGGAACGAACGGTCGCGTTTCCCGTTGGCGAAGTGAAAGCTCCGCGTCCCAGTTCTGGCTGGACCGGCGGAGCTGCAAATCGATCAGCCACTCAACCTTTGCTTTCAAGGAGGAAGCCCATGATTAAATTGGTTACCGCAGCCGTTGCGGCAAGCGCGTTTTCTGTCGCCGCCTTTGCCGCGCAGGAAGCCATGATGCAAACGTCCATACCGCAGAGCGCGGTCACCGTGACGGATTGGTACAAACAGAACGTGTACGACCCGAACAACAACAAGATCGGCGAGGTCATGGACGTGCTCGTCGACAAATCGGGCAAGGTCAACACGCTGATCGTTGGCGTTGGCGGTTTCCTCGGCGCCGGCGAAAAGGACGTCGCCGTCCCGTTCGACGCCGTCGAGGCCACCATGAAGGACAAGAAGATGTGGCTGGTCATGAACGCGACCAAGGACAGCCTCAAGAGCGCACCTGGATTCAAATACGACACCAACTCGACGACTTGGGTGCCCGATCGCAAAATGTAATTTCAATCGCCCCTGAAAAGCCCGGCCTCGCGCCGGGCTTTTCGTTTTTCGGCCGGTTGGCGATAGCGCAGTTGGCGATGTGGATCGGCGCTTACCCATGGAACCAAATGCGGGCTTTGCGCTTACAACCCGGAAACGGCAGGTCAGATTTTAAGAGGTCTTTATGTCATTGCTCAGATGGGCGTTGATATTCTTGGTGATTTCGCTGGTGGCAGCGCTATTCGGCTTCACTGGACTTTCCGCAGCGACGGCCGACATTGCCCGCATCCTGTTCTACATTTTCCTCGTGATCTTCCTGGTGCTGCTGATCTTGGGTCTCGGAGTCTTCCGCGGCCGTTAGGACGCCGCTGTAACTTGGGCATCCTAAGCCTCTCTCCCGGCCGCTTGGGAGCCTAAAAGCACGATCGCGGCGTTTCCTTTCGCCCGCGCCGCGCGCTACGATTGGGGCGATTCGGGGGCTTTGAGCGCCCGCGTTTGTGCCTGCGTAAGGCCCTTCATCGCGTAAAATGCACGATTGAGCGATATCCGTGCCGCGGCGCACTAGCCCCGGCCAGAGCGGAGGGGGAATAATAATGAAAACGCTGGTACTGGCTTTCAGTTTCGCGGTGATCGCCGCGCCGGCTTTCGCGCAGGCGATCGCTCCAGCCGACGCAAAGGCACAAGTCGGGAAAACCGTGACCGTGGAGGGCATGGTCGACAACGTGCACACCACGGCGTCGGGCAACACCTATATCGACATGGGCGGCCACTACCCGAACAACACATTCGCCGCCGTGATCTTTTCAAGCGACACGGGCAAATTCCCGAATGTAACGGCGCTCAAGGGCAAGACCGTCGACATCACCGGCCCGGTCAAGCTCTACAAGGACAAGCCTGAGATCGTTCTGAAAAGCGCCGATCAGCTCAAGCCTAAACAATAG
>DASXDP010000263.1:0-38037 GCA_036490575.1 Xanthobacteraceae bacterium | reverse complement strand
ATTCGCTGCACTATCTGCTGCCGTTCGTCATCGCCGGCGTCGTGGTGCTGCATATCTGGGCGCTGCACATGGTAGGGCAAAACAACCCGACCGGGGTGGAGCCGAAGACGAAAAAGGACACGGTGGCATTCACACCTTATGCGACCGTCAAGGACGCTTTTTTCATCGGCGTGTTCTGCCTGTTCTTCGCCTGGTTCATCTTCTACATCCCCAATTATCTCGGGCATTCCGACAATTACATTCCCGCCAATCCCGGCCAAACGCCGATGCACATCGTGCCGGAATGGTACTATCTGCCGTTCTACGCAATCTTGCGCGCGATCCCGAGCAAGCTTTTAGGCGTTATCGCGCTGCTTGCCTCCATTGTTCTGCTCGCCTTCCTGCCGTGGCTTGATACATCGCGCGTCCGCTCGGCGAATTATCGCCCGCTCTACCGGCAGTTTTTGATCGTGTTCTTTCTGGTGGTGATCGGCCTTGGCTACTTGGGCTCACAGCCCCCGGAGGGAGGTTACGTGATCGCGGCGCGGATCCTGACCGCCTATTACTTCGTGTTTTTGCTGATCATCCTGCCACTGCTCGGATTGTTTGAGACAACGAAGCCGCTGCCAAACTCGATTTCCGAATCGGTGTTGCGCGAGGGCTTGCCGGCCGGCGCGTCGGCTCCGCCTCCGGCGAAGGCTTAGGAGCGCGACCATGAATCGTTATCATCACACAGCATGTGGTCTCGCATTGGTGGCAGCCGTTACCGGTCTCGGTATGCGCGCAGTGTGCGCGCAGGAAAGCGAGGCGCCGCCCGAGCAGCACTGGTCGTTTGCCGGACCGTTCGGCCTCTACGATACCGCGCAGCTGCAGCGGGGATTCAAGATCTACCGGGAGGTTTGCTCAAACTGTCACAGTTTGAAGCTTCTGGCATTTCGCAATCTTGCCGATGCGGGCGGCCCGAGCTTCACCGAAGCGCAAGCTGCGGCGATAGCGGCCACTTTCCAGGTGACCGCCGGTCCGAACGACCAGGGCGAAATGTTTCAACGGCCGGGCAAGATTTCCGATCGTTTTCCGCCGCCTTTTGCCAACGATCAGGCTGCGCGAAACGCCAACGGCGGCGCCTTGCCGCCTGACATGTCCGACCTGGCCAAGGCGCGCACCTACGAACGCGGTTTTCCCTGGTTCATTATCGACGCGTTCACCCAGTACCAGGAGGAAGGCCCCGATTACATTCACGGCATCCTCAACGGCTACGAAGATCCCCCGCCCGCCGGCGTAACGCTGCCGCCTGGGGCGCAATACAACAAATATTTTCCGGGTCATGCGATCGGCATGCCGAAGCCGCTGAGCGACGGTCAGGTCGAATACACCGATGGTACGCCCACGACGGTCGATCAGTATGGGCGCGACGTTGCCGCGTTTTTGGCGTGGGCGTCGGAGCCGAAGCTCGATGAACGCAAGCGGCTGGGCTTCCAGGTTTTTATTTTTCTCATTGTGCTGACCGGCTTGCTCTATTTCACCAAAAAGAAAGTCTGGCACGACGTTCTTCATCACCCGGAGCTACTCGAGCCGCGGTCGCCCACGGAATATCCCAAGAGCTAGACGGCAAATCCTGCGGCCGCTTTCGTACGCATTGGTTAAGGCCGAAGTTTTTCCGCGTCGTGGCGCGCGTGCGCGAAACGAGCTATGCTCAGAAGCGTAAGGTCATCAATTGTGGCGGGCGCGTTGGAGCGCTTCGTGAAAGAGGGGGCAACCGGCCATGAAATCAGCGACGCGTTTGCTGCTTGTTGCTGTTGCAGTATCGGTTTTTGCCGGATCGTTCTCGGCACTGGCGGAAGATAAAAAGGGCGGCAAAGGCGCCGCCGGCCAGATGGGCGGCAAGGGTGGCGGCAAGGATATGGCAAAGGGTCTTGGCGGCAAGGACGGGGGCGGCAAGGGCGGTGGTGGTAAAGGCGGCGGTGGTGGTGGCGACCATGGCGTTGGCGGCGCCGTTGGCGATGCGATCGGCGGCAACGTAGGCGGCGCGGTGGGCGGAGCGCTAGGCGGCTTTCTGGGTTCGCTCGGCCACTGACGCGCGGCCCGTTTTGGCAATAAACTCTTCGCTCTGCGGCGATTAAGGGCCCGGCGCCCGGGCATTCGAACCCGCCTGTTATCTTTACGAGGCTACTGCGGTTGCCCCGCGCCCGTCCGCCACAGTAAAACCCGCTGCAAGACGTTACGAGGACCGCGGACGAAAAGGGTTGCCCGATAATGACGACCGCTACGCTCGAGAGCGACCTGAAGGCCGCAATCCGCAACATCCCCGACTACCCGAAGCCAGGGATCATATTTCGCGACATAACCACTCTTTTGGGCAACGCGCGGAGCTTTCGCCGCGCGGTCGATGAACTTGTGCAGCCCTGGGCGGGCAGCAAGATCGACAAGGTTGCCGGCATCGAAGCGCGCGGCTTTATTCTGGGCGGTGCTGTGGCCCACCAAGTTTCGGCAGGTTTTGTCCCGATCCGCAAGAAAGGCAAGCTGCCGTTCAAACGGGTAAGCATCGGCTATTCGCTCGAATATGGCATCGACGAGATGGAGATGCATGAGGACGCGGTGCACAGGGGCGAGCGGGTTGTTTTGGTCGACGATTTGATCGCAACCGGGGGAACTGCCGAAGGCGCCTGCAAGCTGTTGAAGCAAATCGGCGCCGACGTGTTGGCCGCTTGTTTCATCATCGACCTGCCGGATTTGGGTGGTGCGGAAAAAATCCGCAAGCTCGGAGTTCCGGTGCGCACGCTGGTGAGCTTCGAAGGACACTAGCGCCCGTCAAACCAGCGCTTTGGCGTAAAAACCTCGCAGACTACCCGGCCGACTGATCTTCCCGCCTGCCGCCGCGGCCGAGCGACAGGTTTACCCGGCCCATGAGCATCCGCAGTTCCAAGTCGCGAAATTCATTGAAAATCTGGGCGATCCATTCGTGGATTTCGGTTGGTCCGCCTTGGCGCCTGTCCAGGTAAGCGCCGAACGAAAAACTCGGCCGATCGATTACACCGCGGACAATTGCGGACAATCGGGGAATGCGGATCAGGCCGGATTCGGGCCCGCTCCCCGGAAAATCCTCTTTGGCGAACATGAGCGATACCGACTCGTTGTGCACCGGCACGGTCGTGACCGCGAGCCGGCTGCGCAGTTCCGCATAGCTGCGCATCGTCGCCGGCGCCGGATCGGCGATGAAGAGCACGATCGGCTCCATCGATAAACGGCGCGCTTCCTGGATGAAGCCGATTTCGCGAACGACGCTGAAAAAGTGATCGAACAGAGGGGACCCGAGATCGATAATTTTAGTACTTGCGGTATCGGCGATCAGGCGGTCGAACAACTCCATCTGGCCGCGTGTGCCGGTGATGTCGACGGGCCAGACGAGTTTTGGAAACCGTTCCGCCAGCAGTGATTCTCGTGGATTAAGGTCGTATCCCACGAGCGGGCGGCTTCGCGAATAAAAAAACTCGATCAGGAGGCGCGCCAGCAGGGTCTTGCCCACTCGCGGTCGCGGCGATGCCACAATGTATATCGGGGCCGGCTGCATCGTTACAGCAAGCGCGCTTTAGCGTGTCCACACATCACGGAAGTATAGCCGCGGTCGCGAATAGTGCGCGCGTTGAGTTTACGACCGGCCGACCGCTTGCACCCGCGGCGCCTGTGCGGGGGCGGCGCTGCTCGCTACGAGTTCATTGAGTTTAATTCGGTCGTACTCGCCCCAAACGTTGCCGAGCCAGTGCCGGACGTAGCCGCGCAGCACGAACGAGTAATTGGCGGAGTCACCTTTGGCGCCTTTGTTGGCGACAAAGGTCAGGAACGGCACCGAAGCGAGTTCCACCTGCTCGTAAGCCATCTCGTTGAGCTTGGGGATGGTGATTTCGATAGCGTCCTTGAGTTTGCGGAAATACGAGGCGTGCGTAGCCTGGTCCCACTCGAAGAAACTCGTGTTGTTGATGAAGTTTTTCACCAGGAAGTACTTGCTATCCACGGCGAAGGCGGCGGTGTCCTCGATCTCGTTCAGCGAAGCGATAGAGGATCCGAGAATGTGGAAAATAATAAAATTAAGTTGTCCCTTCTTCACCGCGTCAAGGAAGCCGATGTCGCGCAGTGCGCGCAGCGTCGGCGACAACAGGCCCGCGCGCACGTCGATGATCGTCACCGACGCGTCAGCGCTGGTCAGCGTATCGAAAATACGCATTTGATCGGCGACCGAGGTGACGTCGACGATGTCGCAGTCTTCCGGATGAAAACGCTTCAGCGTACCTTTCGGGGACTCGGTATCGAACGCCCGAGTCGGTAGGTGATGCGCTGTGAAGTAATCGAGCAGCGTGCGGGCGACCGTCGTCTTGCCCACGCCGCCCTTGTCCGCACCCACTACGATCACCGTCGGCTTAGACATGGCTATACCTCACTGGCGGCGCGGCGCCGCGAGTCTCCCGAGTCGTTCTTGTCATTGGACCGGATGACTGCGGCCGAATCGGGCGCATCACGCTGATTTCCCCGTGCGTTTCTTCTACACATCCCCTGATACGTTTGGAAGTCTTACGTTTAGGAGTCCGTCTGTCGCTGAACTTACGTTTCGGTCGCCTTTGCGATTTGAAACGCGCGCGTTTCGCGCGATGAACTGCGGTTTCGCGGGCTTATTGACGGTTCCTTTCATGCGGGCCCCACGGGCCTGCGCCTTCCGTTGGCTCCTCGCT
Organism: Xanthobacteraceae bacterium; assembly: GCA_036490575.1. Classification (GTDB taxonomy): domain Bacteria; phylum Pseudomonadota; class Alphaproteobacteria; order Rhizobiales; family Xanthobacteraceae; genus BOG-931. Next base: position 33,337 of record DASXDP010000263.1, on the reverse strand, counting down.
TTCCACAGGTGATTCGCCGGCGCCTTGTCCGGGCGGATTCCAAGGGCCGCTTTGAGTCGCCGTACTCCAAGGCCCTGATTCGCTCGCCTCATTCGCGTCCGCTTCATTTCCCGGCGATGGCAGCGCGATCGGGCCTTGATCGTGACCGCCGGCGAACTTGACCAATGCAGCGACCCGGGTCTCGACCGATGGGTGCGTATCGAACAATTCGCCGAACCCCTGGCGCGGATTGTCGATGCACATTTCCATCACCGCGGATGTGGCTCCCGGTAATTCCCCGCGCCCCTCGATCTTGCGTAACGCTGAAATCATGGCGTCGGGGTTTTTGGTGAGTTCCACGGAGCCGGCGTCGGCGAGCAGTTCGCGCGACCGGGACAAGGCAAGTCGAATGACGAAAGACAGGACGTAAGCCACCACGATCAGCGCGACGGCAATCAGTATGGCGAGTGCGGCGCCGCCGCCGCGGCGGTCGCCGGATGACCGGGGGCCGCGGAACCCTCCGTAAAACCACATCCGGAAGAACAATTCGGCAAAAAATGAAATAGCGCCGGCAATGACGACGGCAATGACCATCATCCGCACGTCGCCGTTGCGGATGTGGGTCAGCTCATGGCCGAGCACTGATTCTATTTCGGCGTCGTCGAGCAGATTCAGCAGGCCGGATGTGACGGTGATGGAATATTGTCTTTCATTCATGCCGGTCGCGAACGCATTGAGCGCCTCGCTGTCCATCACTTTGAGTTTCGGCATGGTGATGCCCCGCGAAATGCACAGATTTTCCAGAATGTTGTACAGACGGGGCTGTTCCGATCGGCTCACCTCGCGGCCGCCGGTGATCGCGTCGATCATGTTCTGATGAAAATAGTAGGCGATGACGACCCACAGCGCGGTGCCCAACGTAGCCAGCGGCGCTGCAGCGATTAAATCCTTCCAGGCTAACCGCGTCAGCGTGTCGATGTCGGCATTCACCGACAGCGCTTCCGCAGTCAACGCGCCAGCGTAAACGAGAAGGTAGACAAGGAAGAACAGGCCGACGAGGAGCACGATCGAGCGGCGACGGTTGGACTGGATATGACTGTAGAGACCGTAAGCGGCCATCGGGATGCGTCCCAATCACTTCAACGCAAACCGCAGCATCCTAAAACTTGACTTGCGGAGCCTCACCCACGGTTTTGCGGTCATCGCCGAGATCGAAAAACTCCTTCGGCGCAAAGCCTAGCGCGGACGCAAACAGCGCGGCCGGGAACCTCTGTGTCGCGGTATTGTATTCCTGCACCGCATTGTTGAAGAACCGCCGGGACGCCGCAATCTTGTTCTCCAGATCGCTGAGCTCCGCCTGTAATTGCTGGAAATTGGCATTGGCCTTCAAGTCCGGATAGGCTTCGGAAAGCGCAAAGAGCTGGCGCAACGCCCCCGATAACATATTCTCGGCCGCCGCCTGCTGTGCCGGGCCTTGCGCCGTCACCGCGGCGTTGCGGGCTTTCACCACCTCGTCGAGCGTGCCGCGCTCATGCGCCGCATAGCCCTTCACCGTCTCGACGAGATTGGGAACGAGGTCATGCCGCTGGCGCAGCTGAACGTCGATATCGGCAAAGCTTTGGTTGACCCGCTGCCGCATGGTCACGAGACCGTTGTAGATAGTGATGACCCACAAGACGACGACAACGATGACGGCAAGGATGACCAGTGTTGACGTGCTCATCTGCAAAGCCCTCCGGGGCCAGGGCGGCAATAGAACAAGCGCGCCGCGCTCTAATCGCTCTCAAAATATGACGAATCGTTGAAGCCGTTAAGGTTAGCCCATGATGCACATCGCGTCGCCGCCGCTTCTCATCTAGGGAATCAGCATCGGCAAAGGAGGGTTAGCACAGTGCCGGATCCTCATCTGCGCTCTGTTTCGACAGGCCATGCTGAGACGTCCAAGGTCTCGGGCAGCGCACACTCGTTCGATTCAGAGGGAAATAACGTCGTCCGCGCTGACGACACCGACTCCGGTTGGATCGCGGCTGCGGATCGCGACCAATTCGCGCGCGATGTCGCAGCAATCGAGCAGGCGTCCGACTCTCTGCGCCGGGCCCAGCCGGCCCTGCAATCCTGGGCCGGGCCGACGGCGAGCCAAAACAGCGCGCATCCGCTGTGGCTGGTCATCGGGACACTGTGGGTCTCCACCGCACTTGTTGCACTGAGTGCAGTGTTCGCGCTTTACGTTCTGGCCAGCTAGATCAGTCCTGCGGACTCGGCGGCTCAATACGCGTTGCGATACGCAGTTCGCGACAGCAGCGTGCGGACGATTATCCGCAGATCAAGCCACATCGACCAATTATCGATATAAGCGAGGTCGTATTCGACGCGGCTGCGCATCTTTTCGTCAGTGTCGGTTTCGCCACGGCAGCCGTGGACTTGGGCCCAGCCGGTAATGCCCGGTTTGACGTTGTGCCTGCGCGCGTAAAGTGAAATTCGCCGCTGATATTCCTGGTCGAGCGGCAGCGGATGCGGCCGCGGTCCGACCAGCGACATCTCGCCGGTGAGCACATTGAAAAGCTGCGGTATCTCGTCGAGGTTCCAGCGCCGCAAGAAGCCGCCAATCCGGGTGATGCGCGGATCGCCCCGGGTCGCCTGCCGGCTGCCATCGTCGACGCTGCGCATGGTGCGAAATTTGATGATGCGGAACGGCTGCTGATTGAAGCCGTAGCGGCGCTGGGCGAAGAAGACCGGCCCGCGGCTATCGAGCCGAATGAGGATGGCGACGGCGAGAAGAAGCGGGGTCGCCACGATAAGCGCCACGGCCGCAACCGCGAGATCGAACATCCGCTTTTGCAGGATCTCGAAACGTGAAAGCGGCCGGCGCGTGATCTGCAAGCTCGAAACCGGCCCCAGCGTTGATAGTCTTACCTCATCGAATTTGTGCAGCACCTGCTCCGGGCCGAGGTGGATTTCGACGGGGAGGGTGAGAAACGTTTCGGCACAGCGGTCTATCATGGCGGTGGCCGACCAAGGCAGCAGCACGAAGACTGCGTCCGGCGTGAGGCTTCGTACGCTGGCGACTGCCTCAGCGAGATCACGGTCGAGGCTTTCGCGCCGATCCGCGGCGGGAGCTGTCGCCATGACCGGGGTGAGAAATCGGCAACCGACGATGTTGATGCCGATTGTCCATGGCTCGTAGCGATTGATGAATGCTCCAATATCGGCGCCCGTGCCGATCAGAAAAATACGTTGCGCCGAGATCAGGCCGGCTGCGCGCGCCATGGTGCTGATCCGCACAATGGCGTAGCGCGAGACGATCAGCGCGGCGAGCGTGGTGGCGTAAAACAGGACGATCCAGCCGCGCGAGTATTCCATGCTGATCTGCGTCAGGAAGGCCAGCATGAGCAGGCAAACCAGCGTCACGTTCCATAATTGCACCGTGCGGCGGCCGTGCAATTTAAAGGAGAAGAAGTTCGGCAGCCGGTACTCGCGCCGGAACAGGTTGGAAATCGTAAAGATGCAAGCGGCCAGCGCCCCGCCTTGGACAAAGGAGTTGATGTCGCCATTGTTGCCGTAAACGACGAGGTGATAGGCGACCCCCGTGAAGCACGACATGGCGACGATCAGAACGAAGTCGCTCAGAAAGATCGCCGCCGAAAAGCTGCCGCGCGACAACACCGACCAGGTTCGCAGCAGACCGCCGGTCTGGGGTTGCGAGGCGAGCGTGTAGCTCTGGTGCGTGTTCATGCGGTACTGCGGCTCTTGTCACCGGCGAAGCGGGACGCCGCCGCTGCCCCGTAATGGGACACGGCTTGGCGTTTCCTTCCTCCACCGCCAAAAGCATGCCGGGCGTGGCCACGGCCGACAGCGGTTGCGGTTGCGCTTGAGTTAGGCTTAATGCGCGGCTATGCGCCGATGTAACGGCCCGGAGGGAGGATAATGCAGGGAAAGATTGCGCTCGAAGAACACATTGCCATCGAGGAAACCTCCAGCAACTTCGGCACGCCGTTTCCCGACAAGGTCTGGACCGAGCTGAAGGGCCGTCTCCTGGATATACACGACCGGCGTCTGGGGCTGATGGACAAGCACGGCATCGAGATGATGGTGCTCTCGCTGAACGCGCCCGCCATACAAGGCATTCCCGATGCAGCACGCGCCAACGAGATCGCGCGCAAGGCCAACGATCATCTTGCCGAGGAGGTGCAGAAGCGTCCGGATCGCTTCCAGGCGCTAGCGGCCCTGCCGATGCAGGACCCGGCGCTCGCCACTCGCGAACTGGAGCGCTGCGTCAAGGATCTGGGCTTTCGCGGCGCGCTGGTGAACGGGTTTTCACAGCTGGAGGACAAGGCGCTTTACTACGACTTGCCGCAATACCGACCGTTCTGGGCGACGGTGGAAAAGCTCGACGTGCCGTTCTACCTGCATCCGCGCAATCCGCTGCCGCGCGATGCTCACGTGTACGACGGGCATACGTGGTTGCTCGGCCCAGTCTGGGCGTTCGGCCAGGAAACCGCGGTCCACGCGCTGCGGCTGATGGGGTGCGGCCTGTTCGATGAGCATCCGCGGCTGTCGATCATTCTCGGCCATCTCGGCGAGAATTTGCCCTACGGCATGTGGCGCATTGACCACGCCAACGGCTGGATCGAGTCGAGAAATGCCTATCCGGCCAAAAAACCCATCCGCGACTATTTCGCGGCCAACTTCCACGTCACTACGTCGGGCAATTTCAACAGCCAGTCCTTGTTGGACGCGATGCTGGTGCTGGGAGCCGATCGCATCATGTTCTCGGTCGACTGGCCGTTCGAGAACGTCGACCACGGCACAGACTGGTTCGATGCCTGCCCGATCAGCGAGGCAGACCGCCTCAAGATCGGCCGCAGCAACGCGCGGCGGATTTTCAAACTCGGACCGGACTAGCGGCAGTTTGGCGTGCGCTAATTCGTGCGTCAGCTTGCTTCGCGAAGCTTGACGGCGCCTTCGAGATCCACGGAAACGAGCTGGGACACGCCGCGCTCGGCCATCGTGACGCCAAATAGTCTGTTCATCCGCGCCATGGTGATGGGATTGTGCGTGATGATGATGAACCGTGTTTCGGTAGACCGGGCCATTTCATCGAGCAGGTCGCAAAACCGCTCGACGTTGTAATCGTCGAGCGGCGCGTCGACTTCGTCGAGCACGCAAATCGGCGCCGGATTAGTGAGGAACACCGCAAAGATCAACGCCAGCGCCGTGAGTGCCTGTTCGCCGCCGGATAGTAGCGACAGCGTAACCAGCTTTTTCCCCGGCGGCTTGGCCATGATTTCGAGCCCGGCCTCGAGCGGGTCCTCGCTCTCGATGAGTTGCAGCTCCGCGCTGCCGCCGCCGAACAGCTCGGTGAAGAGCTTCTTGAAATGCTCGTTGACCGTGGCAAACGACGAGAGAAGCCGGTCACGCGCTTCGTGATTGAGGCTTTGGATGCCCTGCCGCAGGCGCCGGATCGCCTCGACGAGGTCGTCCCGTTCTGCGGTGAGCTTGCCGTGTTGAGTCTCAAGTTCGCGGAGCTCTTGCTCCGCCAAAAGATTCACCGAACCGAGGCGCTCTCGCTCGCGGCGAAGCCGGTCGAGCTTCGCCTCGACGTCGCCGATTGGCAGCGCCTCATCGCCTTGCTTGATCTCGGCAACTTCGGCGGCTGCCGCCGGCTCTACATCAAGCAGGTCGCGAATTTCGTGCTCAACGTCCGCAATGCGGCGTCTGGCGCCGTCGCAGCGCTCTTCGGCGCGGGCGGCGTCGGCGCGGGCCTCGCCGACGGCTTCAACCGCTGCGCGGGCGGCCTTGTCGGCGGCGGATTGCTCGTTTTCTGCCTCCGCCAAACGGTCGGCAGCGGCGCTCCGCGCGGCGGACGCGCTCTCGATCTCGCCGATCAGGGCTTGGCGCTGCGCGGCGAATTTCTGCGGCGCGCTTTCGAGCTCCGCTCGCTCGCGTTTCGCCTCTTCGGCCCGCTGACCGAGGGTGGCAATTTGCGCCACGGCACCGTTGTTGCGTTCATTCCAGGCTGCCTGTTCAGCAGCGATGGTTTGCAGGCGTTGCGCGGCAAGCTCCGCCTCGCGGGTAATAGCCTGGGATTCGACGCGGACCGCGGCCAACGCCTCACGGTCCTGTGCGATGACTTTTCCGACCTGGGCGAGTTTGTCCTCGAGCTCTGCCGCATCCGGCAGCGCCGCCATGGCGCTTTCGCTTTCGCGGCGTCCGGCGACAGCCTCGTCTCGGCCGGTGGCGATACGCTGCTTCGCCTCATTGAGCGCGGACGTGCGCGCGGTGTGACGGCTTATCTCGCGCTCGGCAGCCGCATGATTTTCGCGCGCGGCCTCCACCGCTTCCTGAGCCTTACGCCAGGCGGCCCGCGCCTCGGTTTCACCGCTGTTTGCCACCAACAGCTTCGCCTGAGCGGCATCCACGAGTTGCCGCTTCGCCTCAACGTCGGCACGCGCGATCCCGATCTCTCCTTCGATGGTCTGGAGGCGGCCACGTTCGGCGAGCCGCCTTGCTGCGCCGGTAGGGGCATGAGCCGCCGCCGCGAAACCATCCCAGCGCCACAAGTCGCCTTCGCGAGAGACCAGGCGTTGGCCGGGCCTAAGCAATGCCGCGAGCCTTGCGCCATCCGCGCGTTCCACCACTCCGATTTGGGCGAGACGGCGAGCAAGTTCGGCCGGGGCGTTTACAAAGGCAGAAAGAGCGGCAACGCCGTCGGGGAGCTGCGGGTCGGAGGGATCGAGAGCGGCTCCGGCCCAGCGCATCGGCGCGTTCTGGTCGACCGGGGCGTCGAGGTCGTCTCCAAGCGCGGCGCCGAGTGCCTTCTCGTACCCTTCGGTGACGGTAAGCGCGTCCATGACCGGCGGCCACAGATTTTTGGTCTCTACGGCGAGCAGCTTGCGGATGGTCTTCGCTTCGGTCTCAAGTCGCTGCAGGCGTTGCTCCGCGGCGAGCAGAGGCGCGCGCACGCTGTCGATATTCTCCCGCGCCTGCGCGTGACCGGATTCGGCGGCGCTGGCGGTGCTTTCCGCTCGAGCGGCCTCGGCTTGGGCTGCGATGAGTGCTTCGGCCAGCGGCGTGGCGTCCGATTTATGACCCTCCGCGTCCGCAAGTCCGGCTTCGACTTCCGCCAATTCGGTTGTCAGTCGTGCAACGCGCTGTTCTTGGTCGGTGGCAGCGGCCTGGAGTTGATTGCGACGGGCGGTCAGATCGGCCAGCGCCCGCGTGTGTTCAGCAAACGACTTTTCCGAAGCCGTCAAAGCTGTGTCGGCCGCGGTCACCCGTTCATTGACGCCGCCGAGCCGTTCCGCACTGGCTTGCGCTTGCTGGGTCAGGGAATGTTCTTCCTCCGCCAAGCGCGCCAACGCAGCCGAAGCATCGCCGGCGAGCGCGCGCTCGCGCTCAAGATCCGCGGCAAACTGCTGGAGCCGGCTGTCGAGTTCGCCAATTCGTTCCCTGGCACGCTGTTCTTCGCGCTCGAGCCCGTCGCGGGCGATGACGAGGCGCTGCAAACCTGCGGCCGCTCGGGCCTCAGTCTCCCGCAACGCCGGCAGCGCCGCTGCGGCATGCGCCTGCCGTGTCGTCGCAGTCGTCTGGTCGCTGGTGCGTTCCGCAACGAGCCGCACCGCTCCATCTTTGGCCCGTTCGGTGTCGGCAAGCTCTACTTTTGCCGCCGTCCAGCGCACGTGCAGCAGCAACGCCTCGGTGCGGCGTACCTGTTCCGAGACATTGCGATATCGGACGGCTTGGCGGGCTTGAGTCTTGAGTGAGGCAACCTGGGTGGCAAGCTGCCCAATCACGTCTTCGACCCGCGTCAGATTGTGTTCGGCGGCCTTCAGGCGAAGCTCGGCCTCGTGGCGCCGGGCGTGCAGGCCGGAGATGCCGGCGGCCTCTTCGAGCACCCGCCGGCGCTGGTCGGGCCGCGCCTGGATGATTTCGCCGATACGCCCCTGATGGACGAGGGCCGGCGAGCGCGAGCCGGTAGAAGCGTCGGCGAACAGCACCGTGACGTCACGTGCGCGCACTTCGCGGCCGTTAACGCGAAACACCGACCCGTGCTCGCGCATGATGCGGCGGGATACTTCCAGCGCTTCGGTATCGTTGAACGCGGCCGGCGCGTTGCGGTCGGTATTGTCGATCAGGACGCTGACTTCGGCGTGGTTCCGTGATGGGCGGTCGGTATTGCCTGAGAATATGACGTCGTCCATCTCGCCGGCGCGCATTGCCTTGTAGGAGGACTCGCCCATGACCCAGCGGACGGCTTCGACAAGGTTCGATTTACCGCAGCCGTTTGGGCCGACGACGCCGGTCAGGCCGGGTTCGATTTCGAAGTCCGTTGGCTCGACGAAGGATTTAAAGCCGATCAGGCGCAGCCGCGTGAGCTTCATTCGCTTGTTACGTCCATTTGCTTCGCTGCGGCGGCAAAGCGAATCGCCAACGCCTCATGCCCGGCGGGTGAGTTAAGCGATGCCGCATCGGCGCGGAGAATGAATCGGCGCGTCACCAAGCGCAACAGGCCATCCGGGTTATTCAAAGCTTCGCGCTGAGCGGACTCGCCGGAGATGCTTGGCGCTGCCACCGGCAAAGGAACCTACACCAAAAAAACCCTTATCCTTCCTTGAGATAGGGGCTTATCTCTTTGGTCAAGGAGTCAATTGACTGGTCGCCGGTCAGCTTCTTGCCGTTGATGAAAAAGGTCGGTGTGGAGTTCACTCCGAGCTTCTCCGCAGCCCGGTCGCGCACTTCTTGAATGCCGTCGAGCACCTTTTGATTCGCCAGGCACTCGTCGAATGATTGCTGGGTGAAACCGAATTGCTTGGAGATTTCGCGCAGCGCCGGCACCGGTTGCTGCACCATCCATTCCGATTGTTTGGCGAACAAGGTCTCCACTATCGGCATGAACTTGTCGTTTCCGGCGCATCGCGCCAGCATGAAACCCGCCGCGGCCAATGCATCGAGCGGGAATTCGCGGAAAATGAAACGTACCTTGCCGGTATCGATGTAGCGCTTCTGCAACTCCGGAAAGGTCGTGATCGAGAAGTGCGCGCAGTGCGGACAAGTCATTGAAGCGTATTCGATGATTGTGACCGGCGCTTTGTCGGACCCAAGAACGACGTCGCCGGCTGTCCCGGCTTTTGCGAGCTCAGCCTGGTCGGGTTCTGAGTCGGCCTTGGCTTGTGCGGTAAGGCGCAACGTCGCCGTCGCGCCAAGGAGGGCAGCGGCCGGAAACGCCATCAGTGTTCGGCGACGGCTGAGGGTCAAGGTCGGCTCCTGTCTGGGGTTCGCAATTTTGGCGTCGGAATGTGGCACCGCGGCATCTTTCCGCCAAGAGCCACGAAACAGCCGCATCTGTCGCGATTTTCAGGGCGGCTTGATGGCAGAACGGCGGTCAGCCGCCTTTGACGCCGGCAAGAAGACGGCCGAGCGCTTGCCGCAATCCCTCGTCCTCGATCTTGGGCATGGTTGCGGCCAGTTCCGCTGCCGCTACGGCATGGTTGCGGCGAGCGGGCCGGCTTGCGCTACGGCGCAGAGGCGATTGCCGGAACGCTAGCCGCTCGACGGCGCGCCAGCCGAAAAAACGATTGACCCGCTCGCAGATCACGGCGCCCTGGTGCTGAATTTCGATTGCCGCCGGCCCTTCGACACGCAGCACCAGAATGCCGGGGCTGCGGATTTGGGGGTCGGTGCCGCGGGGCCACTGAATTTTCATCGGCTCGCTGTGCGCGGCGATCTCGGCGCCGACGATCGTGGCCCAGCGTGTCACCAGTTCGGCCGAGGCGAATCCCTGCCGCGTGAACGCCTCGCCGACCACCTTGCTGACAAGCTCCCGTAACGGTTTCGCGAAGACGCGCGACGGCTTGTTCATGGCGAAACGCTCTGTCATCCCTGCTGCGAGAGAGCGGATGAGCGTAGCAGGCAAAATATCCAAGCGACAGCGCGGCGAGCCTGCGGTGGCCCAGTCATGCCCGCATTCCGCAACCCTGCTCGCCTGGTATGACCGCCATCGCCGCGAACTTCCGTGGCGCGTGGCGCCGGGTGAAGCCGCCGACCCGTATCGGGTGTGGCTCTCGGAAATCATGCTGCAACAGACCACGGTAAAAATGGTGGCGCCTTATTTCGCCAGGTTCCTGGCCCGCTGGAAAAACGTGCATGAACTGGCGGCGGCTCGCCTTTCGGAGGTTCTTAGTGCTTGGGCGGGGCTTGGCTACTACGCGCGAGCCCGCAACCTCCATGCCTGCGCGCGCGCCGTTGTGGAGCGGCATGGCGGCCAATTTCCCGCGAACGAGAGCGCCTTGCGCGAACTTCCAGGTATTGGCCCCTATACCGCCGCCGCCATCGCCGCTATCGCCTTCGACGTCGCGGCCACACCGGTCGATGGCAATGTCGAGCGGGTAGTCGCAAGGCTATTTGTGGTGTCGACGCCGCTCCCTGCGGCCAAAGCGGAATTGCAGCTCTTGGCGCGAGGGCTGACGCCCCGGCGGCGCGCGGGCGACTTTGCCCAAGCCATGATGGATCTCGGCGCCACTATTTGCACGCCGAAGCGTCCGGCATGCGCGCTGTGCCCATGGATGGAAAGCTGTGCCGGCCGCCGGACCGGTAACCCCGCGCATTTCCCGCTGAAAAAGCCAAAGCGCGAAGGAACCTTGCGTCGTGGCGCGGCGTTCGTCGCGATTCGCGAAGATGGTTTCGTCCTGGTGCGAACCCGGCCGGCGAAAGGGCTTCTTGGCGGAATGACCGAAGTGCCGACGACCGATTGGTCGCCGGACTTTGACGACGGGAGGGCTTCAGACGCCGCCCCACGCTTTCGTTCGACCGCGCGGCGCGGCTCCTTCGAATGGCGGCGCATTCCTGGTCCGGTGCGGCACGTCTTCACCCATTTTCCGCTCGAGCTGTCGGTCTATTGGGGCCGAGTGCCCGCCCGCGTGCCGGCGCCGGAGGGTACCCGCTGGATTGAGTGCAGCAGAATCGCCGAGGACGCGCTGCCAAGCCTGATGCGTAAGGTCGTGGCGCGGGCGCTGGAAGCAGCCAGTTAGCTAGTGACCATCTCCGCGCGCACCTGTGCGCGCAAGGTGTCGATCACCGTGAGGCCTTTGGACGTCTCCAGATGCCAAAAGGTCCAGCCGTTACAGGCTTCAAGGCCTTGGGCCAGCGCGCCTATACGGTGAATTGAGCCGACCGACTGTCCAAACGCCAAGGCGCCGTCGGCGCGAACGACCGCGGCATGCCGCCGTTTGGCATCGACCAGCGTGATGCCGGGTGCGACCAGCCCGCGTTCCAGCAGCGTCGTGAATGGCACGCGTGGTGCCTCGCGCGCCGTCATGAACGCGGCCAGCGACGGCTCGGGCAAGGGCTCAACCTCCGCGATGCGCCGCTCGGCGGCCGCGGCGTAGGCGGCCTCCCGCTCAATTCCGATAAACCGTCGCCGCAGCCGACGGGCGACCGCTCCCGTCGTTCCCGTACCGGAGAACGGGTCGAGCACGAGGTCGTCGGGCTGCGACGCCGCGAGCATGACGCGCGCCAGCAGCGCTTCCGGCTTTTGTGTCGGATGCAGCTTCTTGCCGTCGGCTCCCTTGAGCCGTTCTTCGCCGGTGCACAACGGAATGAACCAGTCGGAGCGCATCTGAATGTCGTCATTGCCGGCTTTGAGCGCTTCGTAATTGAAGGTATAGCCCCGACCATCCGGCTCGCGCGCCGCCCAGATCAGCGTCTCATGCGCGTTGGTGAAACGGCGACCGCGAAAATTCGGCATCGGGTTGGACTTGCGCCAGACGATGTCGTTCAAAATCCAGAAGCCGATATCCTGAAGGATCGTGCCGACGCGGAAGATATTGTGATATGAGCCGATCACCCACAGCGTCGCGCTCGGCTTCATCACCCGGCGGCAGGAGGCGAGCCAGGCGCGGGTAAAATCGTCATAGGCGGAGAAGCTTGCGAATTGATCCCAGGCGTCATCGACGGCGTCGACGGTGGAATCATCGGGGCGCTTGAGCTCGCGCTGGAGCTGGAGATTGTAAGGCGGATCGGCGAAAATCAGGTCGACGCTGGCTGCTGGCAGCTTCGCCATCTCCGCAACGCAATCGCCGACGAAGATGCGGGCGGATGCCGCGGGCTGAAAACTCACGCGGGGCGCCCTTCCGGACGCCCCGCGACGCGACACAACCATGACTCAAAACTCTGACTCAGGCGACGCGATCGGCGACGCGGGACCTACAACCGACAAACGGATGATGCGGCATTGAGGTAAAAATCGGCTTAACTGCCGATATAATTAGCGGCCGATAAAATGCGGAAACGATTAGTTAATTTCGAGCAAACGCATGAGGGTGGCGACACCGGGAAGCGTCTTGCCGGGGAGATGGAAAATGCGCACCGATGACTTTCGCCCCAGCGACAACGTCGAGGACGATCGAGAACAGAGCGCCTCGCGCGGCGGCCTGCCAGGTGGCGCGGGCAGCCTGGGCATTGGCACGATCATCATTATCGGCCTGATCAGCTGGTATTTCGGCATTGATCCGAGCGCGCTGTTAAACGGCGCGCAGATACTTTCCGGGGGCTCTCAGTCGCAATCGACTAACGCCGCGCCGCCAGTCTCCGCAGGGACCCCGCAAGACGCCACCGGGAAATTCGTTGCCATGGTGCTCGGAGATACCGAGGATCGCTGGTCGGAAATTTTCGCGGCGGCCGGTAAGACCTATCAGCCGCCGAAGTTGCGGCTGTTTGCGGGCTCCGAACCGACGCCGTGTGCCTTCGCGAAGTCGGCTATGGGACCGTTCTACTGTCCGAACGATCAGCGCATTTATCTGGACACCTCTTTCTTCGACGACTTGCAGAACAAGTTCGGCGGCTGCACCGGCGGCAACGCCTGCAAGTTCTCCGAGGCCTATGTGATCGCCCATGAAGTCGGCCATCACGTGCAGAACCAATTGGGGATTCTTCCACGTGTGATGCAGGCGCAGCAGGCCTCTGCCAGCAAAGCCGAAGCTAATCGCCTCCAGGTCCGGGTCGAGCTCCAGGCCGATTGTCTGGCCGGAGTATGGGCCAACCGGGCGCAACAGAAGCATAGCTTCCTCGATCCGGGCGACGTCGATCAGGCGCTCCGGACGGCTTCCGCTATCGGCGACGATCGGCTGCAAAAGCAGGCGCAAGGCTACGTCGTGCCGGACGCTTTTACTCACGGCACATCCGAGCAGCGCAAACACTGGTTCATGCAAGGTTTCCAGCAGGGCAAGGTGGGTGCTTGCGACACCATGTCAGCCGACGACCTTTAGTGTATTATCCGCCGCATCCGCACAGGCGCTGTGATGGTTGCGGATCAAGGTTGCGTTGCGTACAGGTGTAACCATGCCAGGGCTCGATGAGAGCAGAGAGTTCGTACCGCTGAAGATTGCGGTGCTGACCGTGTCCGACACCCGCAATCTCAAAGACGACAAATCGGGTGCGCTCCTGGTGCAGCGCATCGTCGCCGCCGGCCATCTGGTGGCCGAGCGCAGCATTGTTAAGGACGATGTAGCGTCCATTCAGGGACGTGTGAAAGCTTGGATGGCTGATGCAAGGATTGACGTCATCATCACCACCGGCGGCACCGGCTTCACCGGGCGCGATGTGACGCCTGAAGCGGTTGAGCCGCTGTTCGAAAAAAAGATGGACGCGTTTTCGGCACTCTTCCTGGTGGTGAGCTTTCCCAAAATCGGCACGTCCGCGATCCAGTCGCGAGCCACCGCCGGTGTAGCCGGCTCGACTTACATCTTCTGCCTGCCGGGCTCGCCCGGCGCCTGCCGCGACGCCTGGGACGAGATTTTGGTCCACCAACTCGATTATCGCTATGGACCCTGCAACTTCGTGGAGATAATGCCTCGGTTGGACGAGCATCTGCGGCGGCCGAAGGCGAGCGGCGCGACGGTCTAACCCATACTACAACTCCAGATCCCAATGTTCGCTGACTACGGGGCGGCCCCAGCTGCGATGCCGCTCGGCGCGTACGAGCTTAAAGCCTGCCTGCCGGTAGATGTGCCGTGCCGCGGTCAAGACGCGGTGCGTCCATAATGTGATTTTCCTGTAGCCGGCGCGACGGGCGAAGCGAACGCACTCGTCAACGAGCCGGGCGCTGAGGCCTAGTCCTCGCGCTTTGGGGTCGACAAGCAGAAGCCGGATGCGGGCGACTGTCGCCGACTCTTTGGCCAGAAAAATGCAGCCGATATTTTCGCCATCGACCTCGGCGATCCAGCAACGTTCGCGATCGTGATCTTTCTTGTTGGCGTAATCGGCGACGATTTGCGCACACAGTCCCTCGAACGGCTCCTTCCACCCGTATTCCCGGCCGTAGAGTTCAGCATGGCGTTTGATCACCCAGCCAAAATCACCCGGTAGCGGCGCGCGCAATGTGTAGCGTGGCTGCCGCTTCGTCGCCGTCGTGCCCCCAAGTAGAGACTGGATCATCTGCATCGCGTCGATCAAGCGCGTGCGGTCCTCGGGTACGAGCTTCTCCAGCATTGCTGCGGCATCGCCTTGCGATCGCCGTTCCAAGGGCGCGAACGCGCGGCAGCCTCGCGGCGAAAGCGCTAGATGACTTCGGCGGGCGTCGCGCGCTGATTTCGTGCGTAGGACCAGCCCGCGCTTCTCGAAGTTGCGCAGGGTCCGGCTCAGGTATCCGGCATCAAGCTCGAGCGTGCGGCCGATCTCGCTTGCGGTCGTCGTGCGGCCATTTGCGATCTCGTACAGCACCCGCGCCTCGGCGAGCGAATAGGGGCTGTCGAGAAACGTCTTTCGCAGCACGCCGATCTGCCGCGTGTAGAAGCGATTGAAGCGGCGTACGGCAGCGACGCGGGCATCGGACCGGGGCATTGGGGGAGGCTCGGCCAGATATTTGACTTAGTCAAGTATCTGGCGCGGACGTTCGCGGTCAGTCGAAATAGTGAACCGCGGTTGACAGCGCGCGAATTTGCCGGCGGCCGAGCCGCCGCAGGTACTCGGTTTCCGGATCGGCCGTGGATTCCGAATGGCCGCCGGTCCGTTGATAAAGATCCTTGGCGATCAACAAACCTTGGTGTGGTCGCGGTCGTCTGCCGAAGACGGCGGCAACAAGCGCGCCTATTTCTCGCAAGCCGCCCTGTGAGGGAGCTGCGTTTCGGAACGTGGCGGCTGCCTGGCCGCGCCCCAACTCGACGAGGAGTCTGACCTCCGCGGACCAAGAGGGCTCGAGGACGGCGCCGGGACGAAGAAAGAGGAGCCACGGGGAGCGCGCCAGTCCGGCTGCGGCCTTCAGTCGCGCACCCAGCGGACCTGCCCCCGTCAAAACCGTGCAGCCCGCATGATCCGCCGCGGCAACGGTTTGATCCTGCGAGCCGGAATCCGCGACCAGTACGTCGCTGACCAGGCCTGCTGCGGCTCCCGGCACCAGCGCAGCCAATGTGCGCACCAAGGCGCGCTCGCAATCGCGGGTGGGAATGATGACGCTGAGCATCGGGCCGCGAGGGGCTTTTGAGATCGAGTCCTTGGCGACTATGCCGAGATGCGATTGATTTTCCAGACATTTTCGCTTTGGTCTATTGTTCTTGTTTTGTTCACATGAGGGCCTTATATTTAATCTCCCATGAGCGCCCGTTCGTCATCACTGAGGCGATTGCCCGCAAGCTCCCCGACGCCGGTTCTGGAGCCTCGGACCAATGTCGATCGCGACCGCCGGCGCGGCCGAGGAACTCACTCCAATGCGTCCGGGCGTTACGAGCCGCTTGCCCGCATCGCCTTCGATGACGGCTGGCAAAGTCTCGACGATTTACCGCCGTTCAAAACGACCGTGACGGTGGATGCGACGCGGCGGGTCATCACCCGCAATGACTCGCCTGACATTTCGTTCGACCGCTCCATCAACCCGTACCGCGGGTGCGAGCACGGCTGCGTCTATTGTTTTGCGCGCCCGACGCACGCCTACCTCGGGCTGTCGCCCGGCCTCGACTTCGAATCAAACCTGTTCATGAAGCCCAATGCTCCAGAATTGCTGGAGCGCGAATTGGCGGCGCCGGGATATTCCCCGAAGATCATTGCTATCGGCACCAACACCGATCCGTATCAGCCGATCGAGCGCCGCTACAAAATCATGCGCGGCATCCTCGAAGTGCTTGAGCGGACCGGTCATCCGGTCGGTATTGTGACCAAGTCGTCGTTGATATTGCGGGACCTCGATATCCTCGCCCGCATGGCGCGGCGCGATCTCGTGAAAGTGGCGATCTCAATTACGACGCTGGATGCCAAGCTTGCGCGCATCATGGAGCCGCGCGCCCCGTCGCCGCCGCGCCGCCTTGAAGCGCTGCGGCAATTGGTGAGTGCGGGCATTCCGGCCGCGACGATGGTGGCGCCGGTTATTCCGGCCATCAATGACGCCGAGATCGAGCGAATTCTCGAAGCAGTCGCCGCAACCGGTGTGCGCAACGCCGGCTATGTATTGCTGCGCTTGCCGCTCGAAGTGCGCGACTTGTTTCGCGAATGGCTGTTGGCGAATTTTCCTGACCGCCATCGCCATGTCTTCAAGCTCATCCAGGATATGCGCGGCGGCAAGGACTACGACTCCACATTTGGTACGCGCATGACCGGCAAGGGTCCTATCGCGTGGATGATCGGGCGACGCTTCGAGATTGCCTGTGAACGGTTGGGCTTCAACGTGAAAAGCGCGCCGATCACCACCGAGCATTTCCGGCCGCCGCAACCCGCGTCGGCGCAGCTCGATCTGTTTTAAAGCTCGGGCGCCCGCAGGGGCGTTGGTTTACTCCAACCAGGGCAGCAGTTCCGCTGTAGACTATCCACACGGATTCGCGCTGGCTTTGTCCGCGGATTGCGAACGGCACTTGGTCATGGTCAAACATGGCGCATGACTCGCAAACAAGCCGCGCCGCGCCTGCCGCTCAATGAAGAAATTCCGCGGCCGACATTCCGCCGCGAGCGCGCCGCTCTCAAGCGCGGCGTATGGCCGGTGGCGGGCTGCGACGAGGCGGGCAGGGGGCCTCTCGCCGGGCCGGTCGTGGCCGCGGCGGTCATTCTCGATCCCGAAAACATTCCTCGGGGCCTCGATGACTCGAAACGGCTGACGCCCGAGCGGCGCGAGGTTCTGTACGAGCGTATTTGCGCGCGCGCGCAGGTGGCGGTGGCTATGGCGCCGCCTTGGCGCATCGATCGTGACAATATTCTGCGCGCTTCATTGTGGGCGCTGGCGCGGGCGGTTGCCGCACTGCCGGTCAGGCCCCACCTCGTATTTGTCGATGGCCGCGACCGCATTGCTTCCGGTTGCGATTGCCAAGCCGTGATCGGCGGCGATGGCCTCGTCGCCTCTATCGCCGCGGCGTCGATCGTCGCCAAGGTGACGCGGGACCGACTGATGGCTTGTCTTGGCGCCGCTCACCCTGGTTACGGCTTCGAGCGGCATATGGGTTACAGCGTGCCCGAGCATTTTGCCGCGCTCGATCGGCTAGGCCCAACGGTGCATCATCGACGCTCGTTCGCGCCGGTCGCGGGAGCCTGGAGCCAATTGGAGGCTGGCGCCGACGATCTTGTCGCCGCCGTGTTGCCGCTGTAGCTGTCGAGCTGCAAGCGGCCCGTGAACTCGGGACAGCGACGGGTCGCGGAAGCATCCGCCGATTTTTGCAGTTGGCGCTGATGAGCAACTCGCGTCGCGATTATCAGGCGGGTCGCAGCTAAGGACCTCGATGTTACAGGTCGCGATTTATGTGGAAGCGTTGCGTTCGCGGCCGACGCTGGTTTTTTGGTTGGCGACACTGGCACAAGCAGCATTGTGGTTTCTTGTCCCGGTGTTGTTCTATGCCGCGCCGCCGAGCGGGCTGGCGCAAGTGTTGGCACTGGCGCACGGCTTTCCGCTCGACGGTCGCTTTGGACCGCCCCTCGCGTACTGGGTTGCGGAAATCGCCTTCGCGCTCGCCGGCCTTCCCGGCGTTTACGCGCTCTCGCAACTCTGCCTGATCGCGACTTATTGGTGCGTCTTCGCGCTTGGCCGCTCCATTGTCGGCGAGACGCTCGCGGCCATTGCGGTGCTATTGATGGCGGGCATCTCCGTCTTCACAGTGCCGACGCCGAGTTTCGGTCCGGCAATTCTGGCGATGGCGCTCTGGTCGGCGGCGCTGTTGTTCTATTGGCGCGCCGTGTTCGAAGGACGGCGGAGGGACTGGTACGCGGTGGGTGCTGCCGCGGCGCTTTTGCTTCTCACCAGCTATGTCGCCCTCATTCTGCTAACGGCGATGATCCTGTTCACGGCGTTCAGCCGGCGCGCCAACGCTATGGTGGTCCAAGTCGAGGCGTGGGTTGCCGCGGGCTTATTTCTCGCCGGGCTGTTCGCCTATTCGGTGTGGCTGGAGCGCGCTGACGTCGGCCTGATGCCGGCTCTTGCGCGGGTGCGCGATGCCGAAATGGCGATCGCCAATACGGCAAAGTGGCTGTGGCTTCTTGCGGCGCTTATTCTCGCCCATGCGGGGTTGGTCGTTTTAGTCGTGCTCGCGAGGTTTTGGCCTGCTGTCGGCGGTAGCCCGACGCCGGTGATCGGCCGTGCGCCCATGGCGCGCTCGGCCGTCATTTATATCAAGGCCTTCGCGGTTGTTCCGCCGCTTCTTGCCACGATAGTGACGGTGCTTCTCGATTTCGGCTGGCCGGTCGGCGGCGCGGCGCCGCTTCTGGTGCTCTCAGGGCTTGCTTGTGTGATCGTTGTCGGGGAGCCAATCGCGCTTCGGCATCAGTATATTCTTGGCTACGCCTGGATCGGATTATTGGTCGTGCCGGCATTCCTGGTGCTTGTGGCCGTTGTCGTGTTGCCGTGGACGAGCAATATCGATCTGAGCATCGCGCAGCCGTCACGCGCGATGGGCCGTTTTTTCGCTGAAAGTTTCGAGCGGCGCACCGGGCGGCCGCTTGCGGTGGTGGGTGGGGATACAGATACAGCGGCTTTGGTCGCAATCGCCGCCCCGAGCAGGCCGGGTGTTTATTTCGGCGAAGACATTGCCGGTTCGCGTTCCGTCACTGCCGAAGACGTTCGCAAGAAAGGCGCGATTGTCGTCTGGCCGGCCTCAGAGACGACACCGGAACCGCCTTCCAGGATCAGAGCGCAGTTTCCCGATCTCGTCAGTGAAGTGCCGCAGACTTTTGCGCGGCCAGTCCGCGGCAGGTTGCCGCCGCTGCGCATCGGGTGGGGCATGATCAGGCCGGCGCGCGAAGCTGCTATGGTGTCCGACCCACATTGACGTGAGGTCCTCGAAAAGCCTCGAAGGCCAAAAGGCACTTGGCTATGCGGCCAAGGCCCGCTTTAGGGCCAGAAGGTCCCGCCAGACGAACCGTTTCTGCAGTGGGCTGCGCAGCAGGAAAGCCGGATGAAAGGTCGGTATCGCGCGTATTTCCCGAGTGCCGGTGTCAAACTTGAGCCAGCGCCCGCGGGTTCGCGTAATTCCTTCCCTGGTTCCAAGCAGCGTTTGCGTTGATGGTTGACCGAGGCAAACCAGGACGTCCGGGTTTGCAAGTTCGATCTGCCGCCGGATGAATGGCAGGCATATCGCGGTTTCGTGCGGCGTGGGCGTGCGATTGCCAGGCGGGCGCCAGGGCACGACGTTGGCAATGTAGGCTTTGGTGCGATCGAGCCCGATTGCCTGCAGCATAAGATCAAGCAATTTGCCGGAGCGTCCGACGAAAGGCTCGCCGGCGATGTCTTCGTCACGCCCCGGCGCTTCACCTACGAACATTACGCGCGCGCCGGGAGTGCCAGAGGCGAACACCAGTTGAGTAGCGGTCGTGCGCAGCATGCAGCCTTCGAAACTGTCCAGAAGGGAGCGCAGCTCGTCGAGATTTTGTGCGTTCCGCGCGGCCTCCCGGGCCGCCATCACTGCGGCGTCAGGTGAAACGACCGGTACGGCCGCAGGGCTTCGGGAACTATCTGCGGCGCCTTTCGCCGCTCCGAGCGCGGCCGGGGAAGGCCGCATCTGGTTGAATGACCGCTCCCCCTTGCTCGCGCGAGCCGGCGCCTGCGCCTCAGGCGCTTGCGCAATCGGTTCCGGCCGATCCGCAAAGTGGTTGACGGGCTCTTCGCCAACGGCGCTGTCCACCCCGGCTTCGAGGTAGAACGCGATAAGGTCGCGCGCGTGTCTGGCTGCGGGCATCACGGTTGCCGGGTTTATGGACGATCCTTTTAGTCTATGCGAGGGATGAAGCGATGCAATATCGGCTTCTGAGCGGGTCAAGGAGCGGGCGATGAGCGACACCGAGGTTCCCGGTCGCGAAGCGATGGAGTTCGACGTCGTCATCGTCGGCGCGGGTCCAGCCGGCCTGGCCGCGGCGATCAAGCTTAAGCAGCTCTCGCCTGAAATATCCGTCGTGGTGGTCGAGAAAGGCTCCGAAGTCGGCGCGCACATTTTGTCCGGGGCGGTCATTGATCCAGTCGGAATGGACGCTCTTGTTCCCGAATGGCGCGGCGAAGCGACGCCGGTCCGCACCGCGGTCACCGACGACCGGTTTTACTTCCTCGGCCCCTCCGGCGCGGTGCGGGTTCCTAATTTTTTGATGCCGCCGCTGATGAGTAATCACGGCAACTTCATTGTTTCCCTTGGCGATGTCTGCCGTTACCTCGCGCAGAAAGCGGAAGCGCTGGGCGTGGAGATCTACCCGGGCTTTGCCGCTGCCGAGACTCTTTTCGAAAACGGGATCGTCAAAGGGATCGCAACTGGCGACATGGGTGTTGCCAAGGATGGCCATCACAAGGACGGCGTTACGCGCGGGATGGAATTGCGCGCCAAGTACACGCTGGTGGCTGAGGGAGCCCGCGGCAGCCTCGCCAAAGGATTGATCGAGCGCTTTGCCCTTCACCGCGACCGGCAGCCGCAGAAATACGGCCTCGGGCTGAAGGAGCTATGGCAAGTCAGGCCAGAGAATTTCCGCAAGGGGCTGGTGCAGCACACTGCGGGTTGGCCGCTCGGCAACAGCACCGGCGGCGGATCGTTTCTTTATCATTTCGCCGACAATCTGGTGGAAGTCGGCTTCGTCATTCATCTCAACTACAGCAATCCATATCTGTCCCCGTTCGAGGAGTTTCAGCGCTTCAAAACCCATCCGCTGGTCCGCGATACCTTTGCCGGGGGAAAGCGAATTTGCTACGGCGCGCGCGCCTTGACCGAAGGCGGCTGGCAATCGGTGCCAAAGCTTACCTTTCCCGGCGGCGCGCTGATCGGCTGTGCCGCCGGTTTCATGAACGTCCCGCGCATCAAGGGAAGCCATAACGCCATACTCTCCGGCATGATCGCGGCGGAGCGCGTCGCTGCGGCTTTGGCCGCGGGCCGCGCGCATGACGAGCTCACCGACTACGACGACGCGTGGCGCGGCTCTGCTATCGGCAAAGACCTCTGGCGCGTCCGCAACGCCAAGCCGTTGTGGTCGAAACTCGGGACCGTCGCCGGTATTGCGCTCGGCGCGGCGGACATGTGGGCAAACACAATTGCGTTTTCGCCTTTCGGTACGCTCAAGCATGGCAAGCCCGACTTCGCCACGCTGAAACCCGCGGCGGACTGCCGCCCGATCGCTTACCCAAAGCCGGACGGCAAGCTGACCTTTGATCGGCTCTCGTCGGTTTATCTTTCAAACACCAATCACGAAGAGGACCAGCCGGTGCATCTGATTGTGCGCGACGGTGCGCTGCAGAAGGCGTCGGAGCATGATGTCTATGCGGGACCGTCGGCGCGCTATTGCCCGGCGGGCGTCTATGAGTGGGTTGAGGAGGGTGGACAGCCGCGCTATGTGATCAATGCGCAGAACTGCGTTCATTGCAAAACCTGCGACATCAAGGATCCCAATCAGAATATTAATTGGGTGCCTCCCGAGGGAGGCGGCGGTCCGAATTATCCGAATATGTGATAAAGCCTTGCCGCTGCGGCATTTGTTAATGCCGCGATTTTGCCTCCCTTGCGGCCTAGACGGGCTACGTTCTTGCGGGGGCTCGGTAAAAGGGCCATTCTCGCGCTAAATTAGCGGCTATCGATTCCACCGCCGCCCAGTTCGCCAAATGGAGCTATCGTGAGTTCTTCGCTGCTGCACCGGCACGCCGCCATCGTTGGCGCGGTCGTGCTTTTGACTCTGCAATCTGCGTTCGCAGCCGAAACGCCGACGCCACAGGATCTCGCCCATACGACGGCCGCCGGCAGCTACTTGGCGGCTCGGCATGCCGGCGTGGAGCGCGACTCGACCACCGCCGCGGCTTATTATCTCAACGTCCTCAAAAGCGACCCGCGAAACACCGATCTGCTCAGCCGTACTTTCCTTTCGGTGTTGACCGACGGCGACATTGATGAAGCCGGTCGACTTGCCGATCGGCTGATCCAGATCGACCGCAGCGACCGGATCGCCCGTCTCATCATCGGCGTGCGGGCGCTCAAGCAGAAGCAGTATGCGCTGGCTCGGCAGAACTTCGCTCAATCGGTACGCGGGCCGGTCACCGACCTGACGGCGGCGCTGCTTTCCGCGTGGTCTTCGGCCGGGAGCGGCGACACGCGCACGGCGATCGACACGCTTGACCACCTCACCGGGCCGGACTGGTACGGCATCTTCAAGGATCTGCACAGCGGTTTGATTCTCGATCTAGCCAATAACCGCAAAGATGCCGGTAAGCGATACGAGCGCGCCTACAAGTCCGATCCGTTGGCGCTGCGAACGGTTGAGGCGTACGGGCGCTATTTGTCCCGCGCCGGCAGCAAGGACGACGCGCTGAAAGTCTACGAGGAATTCAGCAAGTCCGTCCCCAATCATCCGATCATTGCCGAAGAGACCAAGGAGGTGCAGGCGGGCGATAAATTGGCGCCGCTGGTGGATACGCCGCAGCTCGGCGCTGCCGAAGCGCTGTATGGGCTTGGGGCTTCCATCGGTCATCGCGGCGGCGAAGATCTCGCGCTGATTTATTTGCAACTCGCGCTTTATCTCGAGCCGAACCACGCGATGGCGCTGCTGTCGCTCGCCGATCTCTACGAGTCGCTCAAGAAGCCCGATCTCGCGATCAAGATTTACGACCGGATTCCGCCGTCGTCGCCTCTGCACCGCAACGCCGAAATCCAGATTGCCTCCGATCTGGACACGCTCGATCGGACCGATGAAGCCAAGAAGCGGCTCGAAAAACTGATCGCGGAGAATCCGAAAGATACCGAAGCCATTATGGCGCTCGCCAACATTCTGCGCGGGCGCAAGGATTTCGCGCAATGCGGCGACGTGTACAGCAAGGTCATTGCCAGCGTCGGCGTGCCGGAGAAATCCAATTGGGTCATGTTCTACTTTCGCGGCATTTGTTACGAACGGTCCAAACAATGGCCGAAGGCCGAAGCCGATCTGAAGAAAGCGCTTGAGCTTTATCCGGATCAGCCGCTGGTGCTCAACTACCTCGGCTATTCATGGATCGATCAGCAGACCAACCTCGAAGAGGGGATGAACATGATCCGCCGCGCCGTCGAGCAGCGGCCGGATGACGGCTACATCGTCGACTCGCTGGGATGGGCTAATTTCCGCATCGGCAATTACCCTGAGGCGGTCAAAGAGCTGGAGCGCGCCGTCGAGCTCAAGCCGGATGATCCGACCATCAACGATCATCTTGGTGACGCCTATTGGCGGGTCGGTAGGGTGCTGGAAGCCCACTTTCAGTGGGCGCACGCCAAGGACCTGAAACCCGAGCCGGAAGACCTGCCGAAAATCGAAGAAAAGCTGAAAGCCGGGTTGCCTGATGACACGTCTTCCGCGGCCGATGCGGCGAAGGCGAAGAAGGCCGGCAGCGGCGGGTGAGTCCCGGCTCATCCGTTCAGCTCGTTGAAAGCGCGCCAGCCAAAGTCAATCTAACGCTGCGCGTGCTTGGCCGTCGCGGCGACGGCTATCACGAGATTGAAAGCCTGGTTGCGTTCGCCGAATTCGGCGATCAGTTGCGCTTTTCACCGGGCGGCGAATTGATGCTGGCAATCAATGGGCCGATGGCGGCAAAAGCCGGCGACGCTGAAAGCAATCTCGTCCTCAAGGCGGCGCGCGAAATGGCGGCGCGTCACAGTGGCCTCAAACTCGGCGCCTTCAGCCTCGACAAACGGTTGCCCGTCGCCGCCGGACTTGGCGGTGGTTCGGCCGATGCCGCTGCCGCGCTGCGCCTCATCGTGCAAGCCAACGGACTGACGAGCGACGATCCGGCGCTTTATGCCGCAGCGGGCGCGACCGGCGCTGACGTTCCGGTCTGCCTCGATCCACGCCCGCGGGTTATGCGCGGTATCGGCGAAATCCTCTCAGAACCGCTCACCTTGCCGGCGCTGCCCGCGGTACTGGTCAATCCCGGCGTCGCGGTCCCGACCAGGGAAGTTTTCGCCAAATGGGCGACGGTATCGTCACCGTCCCCCCCAGCCGAATATGCGGGACTTGGCGCGCAGCCGACGCACGAGGTGCTGCTGCAATTTCTTCTGGCGCAGCCGAACGATCTGGAGCGGCCGGCCATTGCGCTTGCGCCGCTGATCGCGGACGTGCTCGCCGCGCTGCGGGATGGTGCGGGATGCAGATTGGCGCGGATGTCCGGCTCCGGCGCCACATGCTTTGGACTCTATGTGTCACCCGCGGCGGCGGAGAAGGCGGCGACGGCTTTACGCGGCAAATTTCCCAACTGGTGGGTCCGCGCCACGATGCTGTGATACGTCGTTGGCAAGCTAGTGCGTTCGGCTGACGCAGAAATCCACCGTCTCGGCCAGCGCTGATTTCATTGTCGAGTCGGGGAACAACGCGAGCGCGTCACGAGCAATGGCCCCGTAATGATGAGCGCGACCGACCGTATCCTCGAGCGCCCGATGCTTGCTCATCAGGCCAATAGCGTGCTCGAGATCGGCGTCGGTAGCTTCGCCCCGCTCAAGCGTCCGGCGCCAAAACTCCCGCTCGCTGT
The DNA here is from genome assembly GCA_036490575.1 of Xanthobacteraceae bacterium. Taxonomy (GTDB): domain Bacteria; phylum Pseudomonadota; class Alphaproteobacteria; order Rhizobiales; family Xanthobacteraceae; genus BOG-931. The sequence continues at coordinate 8,454 of DASXDP010000263.1, read as the reverse complement.
CGCCGCCGCGGCGGAAGGCAAGCACGACCGGCAGCGTGATCTTGCCCTCGCGGAAATCGTCGCCGACGTTCTTGCCGAGCTTCGCCGCTGCGCCGCCGTAATCGAGGACGTCGTCGATCAGCTGGAACGCAATACCGAGGTTCATGCCGAATGACCGGCAGGCAGCCTGCTCGTCGCGCTGCCTGCCGGACAACACCGGCCCGACCTCGCAGGCGGCGGCAAACAGCTCGGCCGTCTTGGCGCGGATCACGGCGATGTATTCATCTTCCGTCGTCGCCGTATTCTTGGCGGCGGCGAGCTGCATGACCTCGCCCTCGGCGATAACGGCCGCCGCCGATGACAGTATTTCCAGCGCCTTGAGGCTGCCGACCTCGACCATCATTTTGAACGCCTGGCCAAGCAGAAAATCTCCGACCAGGACGCTTGCCTCGTTGCCCCAGAGCATGCGCGCCGCAAGGCGGCCTCGCCGCAGTTCGCTCTCGTCAACCACGTCGTCATGCAGCAGCGTCGCTGTATGCATGAACTCGACAGCCGCCGCGAGTTTTATGTGATTTTCGCCGGCGTAGCCGGTGAGACGCGCAAGCGCCAACGTCAGCATCGGCCGCAGCCGTTTTCCTCCGGAATTGATCAGGTGGTTGGCTACTTCCGGGATCATTGTCACGTCGGAGCCGGTGCGCGTGAGAATGAACGCGTTCACTCGCTCCATGTCCGGGGTGAGCAGCTCGACCAGCGGATCGTTCGCCGGCTTACCCGGGGTTTCAAAGGGGACAATAACGGCCACTTAAACCTTCTCCGCCAAAATCTTCTCTGCCAAGACGAGCGAGCATAGAAACGCTATGCTGATGCAGCAAGTGTCCGGCGGTAAGGCGCCCACGTCATCTCGGCGGCCGTTCTCGTTGCGTCAGCGTTGATCCCGCCACCGGACGTGGCGGCGGAGAGGGGCAATGTCAAGCGACCAGCGCCGAGCCACGAGCGTAGCCGTTGTTCCCCACGAGGTGGCGGTTCTGGTGCCCTGCTACAACGAGGAACGCGCCATCGCCAAGGTGGTGGCCGACTTCCGGAGCGCGCTGCCCGACGCCGCCCTCTATGTCTACGACAATAACTCGACAGACGACACCGTTGCCGCCGCCGAGAAAGCGGGCGCCGTCGTGCGCCGCGAGACCAATCAGGGCAAAGGGCACGTTGTGCGGCGCATGTTCAACGACGTCGAGGCCGACATTTACGTGCTGGTTGATGGCGACGCCACCTACGATGCCGCCAGCGCACGCGCGATGGTGACAAAGCTCGTCGGCGAGCGGCTCGACATGGTCGTGGGTACCCGCGTCGATCGCGATCCGGCGGCTTTTCGCACGGGCCATCGGCTTGGCAACCGGCTTCTGACGGGTTTCGTCGCCCACGTTTTCGGACGTTCGTTCACGGACATGTTATCGGGGTACCGCGTGTTCTCGCGGCGGTTCGTGAAATCCTTTCCGGTACTTTCCGGCGGCTTCGAAATAGAGACCGAGTTGACCGTTCACGCGCTTGAGCTCGAACTCCCGGTTGGCGAAATCGCAACCCCTTATTATTCGCGAGCAAGCGGATCGGCCTCGAAGCTTTCGACGTGGGGCGACGGCTTTCGCATTCTCTGGACGGTTTTCAGGCTGTATCGCGCCGAGAGGCCGCTGTCGCTGTTCGGTGCCGCAGGACTGGCGCTCGCCATCATTTCGATCGGACTGGCCATTCCCATTTTCATCACGTACGTGCAGGAGGGACTGGTGCCCCGCCTGCCCACCGCGGTCCTCTCCACCGGCCTGATGCTCCTCGCCTTTCTTTGCTTTGCTTGCGGCTTGATCCTCGACACTGTGACGCGGGGCCGGCGCGAGCTCAAATTACTCGCCTATCTTGCCTTCCGCGCGCCTGGCGAGGATCGGCGGCGGACCTGAGTTATGCGTGAACTCGTTCGCACCAACGATGCCGTGCTGATTTCAGCCATTGAAGCGCTGCTCAAGGGTGCGCACATCCGCCACATGCTGGCTGACACGAATATGAGCGTGCTCGAAGGATCGATCGGGATTTTCCCGCGCCGCATTCTGGTTGAAGACGACGAACTCGAAGCCGCGCGGGCGCTACTTCAAGACGCTGGGTTCGGTAACGAGATCCGCCGCGATGGCGGCTGATCCGGCCGTCGAGACCACCGAAGATGCCGTGCTCGGTGGCCGGCTTGTTTTGCGCCAGCCGCGCCAGGGACACCGCTTCGGCCACGATGCGATTCTGCTGGCGGCGGCTTGCTCGGCGCATCCCGGTGAGCATCTGATCGATCTCGGGGCCGGTGTGGGCACGGCGGGGCTCGCGGTTGCGTGCCGCGTCGACGATCTTGCCGTTACTTTGGTCGATGCCGATGCCGCGCTGGTGGCGCTGGCGCGCGACAACGCGGCGCGCAACGGCATGGCCGGACGCGTCAGCGCCGTCCATCTTGATGTTGGCGCGAGCGCTGCCGCATTCGCGGCGGCAGGATTGCAGCCGGCCATGGCCGACCACGTGATTATGAACCCGCCGTTCAATGCGCCGCAAAATCCTTCGCCGCATCACGCGCGCCGGCGGGCGCATAATGCCGCCGGCGACACGCTTGCGTCCTGGTTGAAGGCGGTATCGAAGCTGCTTCGGCCTGGCGGAGTCGCAACGGTGATTTGGCGAGCGGACGGTTTAAATGCGGTATTAGGGGAAATTTCGCGGGGGTTTGGTGCAATCGCCGTGCTGCCGATCCACCCGAAGCCGGATGTGCCGGCGATTCGTGTGCTTGTTCGCGCCGTCAAGTCGAGCCGAGCGCCACTCTCGCTGTTGCCCGGATTTTTCCTGGCCGATCAAGCGGGAAAGCCGACCGCGGATGCCGAGGCTGTGTTACGCGCCGCCGCTGCATTACCGATGAGCGCAATCTAGGCTCGTTGCTTTCGTCAGGCAGCCGCGGAATCCGACGGCGGCGTGGCCTGCCGGCGCGCCGGAAAATAAGACGACCCGACAATAACGCCGATCAGCATCGACAACAGCCATACTTTCATTGCGCAACATCCTTCGTCCCGGGCGCGAGAGACGAGGAAGCAGTGCAGGCCTTTAAGGAACGGTTACTTGAGCGCGGGGCGGCGCCTGCTTATCTGCATCTTATGAGCGAAGCGCGGCGTGTCGGCCGCATACCAGCAGACGGGAGCAGGTTTTGACCGCGTTGCCCTCGTGGGTGCGTTTTCCCTTTCGCGGCCGCCGTCCGGTGGTGCCGGTTGTCCGTTTGGCAGGCGTTATCGGTATTTCAACACCGCTTCGGCCCGGCCTCTCGCTTGCCAGCGTCTCGCGCGCGCTTGACCGTGCCTTCGCCACGCGCAACGCCGCCGCCGTCGCGCTGTCTATCAACTCACCCGGCGGATCGCCGACCCAGTCACACCTTATTTGGCGCCGCATCCGCGAGCTTGCGCAGGAAAAGAAACGCAATGTCATCGCTTTCGTCGAAGATGCTGCCGCCTCCGGCGGCTACATGATCGCTTGCGCCGCCGATGAAATTGTTGCCGATCCAAATTCTATCGTCGGGTCGATTGGCGTCGTCGGCGGCTCGTTCGGCTTCGACAAGCTGATAGCCAAGATTGGTATCGAGCGTCGGCTTTATACGTCCGGAGAGCACAAGGCGATGCTCGATCCGTTTTTGCCGGAAAATGCCGGCGACGTCGATCGGCTGAAAAAACTTCAGCAGGAAATTCACGAGGGGTTCATTGCTCTGGTGAAATCGCAGCGCGGGTCCAAGCTTAAAGGGACCGAGAATGAACTTTTCTCGGGCGAGTATTGGACGGGCAACCGGGCCCTCGAACTCGGTTTGATCGACGGCATTGGCGAGCTGCGCTCCACCTTGCGCGAGCGCTTCGGTGAAAAAGTCCTCACCCCGGTCATTGCCGGTGATCGGAGCTTCTTTAGCCGCCGCATTTTCGGTGCTACTGGCGGTGGGCTGATCCAAGGTGGCCTTGCCGACGACATAATTTCGGCGCTTGAAACGCGGGCGTTGTGGGCGCGTTATGGGCTCTAAGTCGTGTGTATTGACCCCGCCGCTTTAGCGGCGGGTTGCCGGCAAAGGAATAGCGGAGGACGTCATGCCGCCCGTGCTTGTCTTGGCGATAGGGATGGTTGGAGCGGCGGCTTTGGTACGCTGGTGCGCCAGGGAGATAAAGCGCGTCAACGCCGAACTCGACCAGGTGCGCGCTCGCGCCACGGCCGAGCCAATCGACCGCGGTGCGCTTCCGAAGCTCAAGCGCGACCCTCGCACCGGCGAGTACCGTCCGAGCTGACGCCCCGGTTTGGCTGAATCGCCGGTCACCCTGTCGTTCGACGGGAGACGCTTGACCGCGGGGCGTCCTTTCACCAACAACGTCCCATGAAGGACGATTCCCCGCCGTACCTGCGCCCCGAGCGTTCATTCCAGGGGCTGATTCTGACGTTGCAGCGGTATTGGGCGGATTGGGGCTGCCTCATCTTGCAGCCCTACGACATGGAGGTTGGCGCCGGCACCTTCCACCCGGCCACCACCTTGCGGGCTCTTGGGCCGAGGCCCTGGAATGCCGCGTACGTGCAGCCATCTCGCCGGCCCAAAGACGGACGCTACGGTGAGAACCCCAATCGCCTCCAGCACTACTACCAGCTCCAGGTCATCTTGAAGCCCTCGCCGGATGACTTGCAGGAGCTCTACCTGAAATCGCTCTACGCCATGGGCATCGATCCGGCGCGCCACGATATCCGCTTCGTCGAAGACGACTGGGAGAGCCCGACCTTGGGCGCGTGGGGTTTGGGCTGGGAGTGCTGGTGCGACGGGATGGAAGTCTCGCAGTTCACCTACTTCCAGCAGGTTGCCGGTTTTGAATGCGCGCCGGTTTCGGGCGAGCTGACCTACGGGCTGGAAAGGCTCGCGATGTACGTGCAGGGCGTGGATAATGTTTTTGCGCTCAACTTCAACGGCCGCGACGGGGCGCAAAAAGTGACGTATGGCGACGTGTTTTTGCAAGCCGAGCAGGAATATTCGCGTCACAATTTCGAATATGCCGATACCGGCATGCTGTTTGAGCAATTCCGCATGGCGGAAGCTGCGTGTCAGAAGTATCTCGAAGCTGGCTGGCAAACTGAGGGTCGCGACGATCGCTCAAATCGCGGCCCGCATCTTTTGGCGCTGCCGGCCTACGATCAGTGCATCAAGGCGAGCCACGTCTTCAATCTTCTCGATGCACGCGGCGTGATTTCGGTTACCGAACGGCAAAGCTACATTTTACGCGTACGCGAGCTCGCGAAGGCTTGCGGCGCGGCTTGGTTGGCAACGGATGGCGGAGGAAGACAGACATGAGCACCGAGCCTGAAGTCGGCGGCCGGCGGCCGATCCCGGTCAAGATTGAACCGGAAAAAAGTTATTGGTGGTGCGCCTGCGGCCGTTCGAAGTCGCAGCCGTTTTGTGACGGCTCGCACAAGGGCACCGAGTTCAGACCTATGGAATACAAATCGGCGTCGGGTGAGGAGGCTTGGTTCTGCACCTGCAAGCGCTCATCGAGAAAGCCGATGTGTGACGGTTCGCATAAGCATTTGCCCTAATGCCTGACCTGCTGCTTGAACTCTTCTCCGAGGAAATCCCGGCGCGGATGCAGGCGCGGGCAGCGGAGGACTTGCGCAAGCTTGTGACCGACCGGCTGGTGGACGCGGGCCTTGTCTACGAGGGGGCGCGCGCATTCGTGACGCCGCGACGGCTTGCACTCGCGGTGCACGGCGTGCCAGCGCGCCAGCCCGACGTTCGTGAGGAAAAAAAGGGCCCGCGGGTCGGTGCGCCGGAGGCGGCTGTTGCCGGCTTTCTCAAAAGCGCCGGCCTGAAGTCGATCAACGAGGCCAAAGTACAGCCCGACAAGAAGGGCGACTTCTATATCGCGGTGATCGAGAAGCCGGGACGCGGAGCGATCGAGGTCATCGGCGAAATCTTGCCCGGCGTGATTGAAAAGTTTCCCTGGCCCAAATCCATGCGCTGGGGCGCGTCCTCGGCGCAGCCAGGTGCGCTCAATTGGGTGCGGCCGCTTCATTCCATCGTCGCGACGTTCGGGCCGGAGACCGAGGAGCCGGACGTCGTGCAATTCTCGGCGGGCGGGATTACCGCGGGAAATGAAACGCGCGGCCACCGCTTCATGGCGCCGCAACCTTTTACCGTGCGCCATCTCGACGACTATTTACAAAAGCTCGACAAGGCGAAGGTGGTGCCGGACGCCGAACGCCGCCGCGACATTATCCTGACCGAGGCGAAGCAGCTTGCCTTCGCTCAGGGTCTTGAACTTGTCGAGGACGATGGCTTGTTGGCGGAAGTAGCGGGCCTAGTCGAATGGCCTGTGGTGCTGATGGGTTCTTTCGACCGGCAGTTTCTGCAAATCCCCGGAGAAATGATCCGCGCCACCATCCGCAACAATCAAAAATGCTTCGTGTTGCGTGACGCGGCACACGCCGGGCTGGTCGATAAATTCATCCTCGTCGCCAACATCGAAGCCGACGACGGCGGCAAGGCGATTGTCGCGGGTAATGAGCGCGTCATCCGCGCCCGGCTGTCCGATGCAAAATTTTTCTACGAGACCGATTTGAAAACGCGGCTGGAAGATCGGCTGCCGAAATTCAAGGACATCGTCTTTCACGAAAAGCTCGGCTCCCAATTTGAGCGCATTGCGCGGATCGAGCGTCTCGCCGCCGAGATCGCGCCGCTCGTCGGCGCCGACGTGAAGAAAGCGCGCCGCGCGGCGCAGCTCTGCAAGGCCGATTTATTGACTGAAGCGGTCGGCGAATTCCCCGAGCTGCAAGGCACCATCGGTAAGTACTACGCCGAGGAGCAGGGCGAGGACGAAGCCGTCGCGCACGCCATCGAGGATCATTACCGGCCAAAGGGTCCGGACGATCTGGTGCCGAGCGATCCCGTATCCGTCGCGGTCGCGCTGGCCGACAAGATCGATACCCTGGTCGGGTTTTGGGCCGTCGATGAAAAGCCGACCGGAAGCAAGGACCCCTACGCGCTGCGGAGGGCGGCTCTTGGTGTCATTACCATTATCCTCGATAACGCAATTCGGTTTCGCGTATTGCAGCACATTGAATTCGCGGCCCGCGGCTTGCGCTCCGGTGGGGCCGGCCAGTCGCTCCCGTTAAGCGATCTGCTGTCGTTTTTTGCCGACCGGCTTAAAGTTCAGCTCCGCGAGAAAGGCGCGCGGCACGATCTTGTCGATGCCGTATTCGCGCTCGAAGGCCAGGACGATCTCCTTCTCGTCGTCCGCCGCGTCGAAGCGTTGGGGAAATTCCTCGACACCGAGGACGGCAAAAATTTGCTGGCGGGATACAAGCGTGCGGCCAACATCATCCGGATCGAGGAAAAGAAAGACGGTCGCCAGTATACCGGCGTCCCAACCGCAAAACTTTACGAGCGACCTGAAGAGAAGGCGCTGGCGCAAGCGGTCGATGCCGCCAAAACCGAGGCCGGCCGCGCCGTTGAAGGGGAGGATTTCGAGGCCGCCATGCGGGCAATGGCGCGCCTGCGACCACCCGTCGATACCTTCTTCGACAAAGTTACCGTCAACGTCGAGGATCAAAAGGTCCGTGAGAACCGCCTCAAGCTTCTGAATGAAATCCGTGCGGCCACGCGGGCCGTTGCGGATTTTTCCAAGATCGAAGGATGATTCTTCTGGTCAGCCTGCTGCCAACAGCCGGTCGGCGCTGCCCAATTTCACGAATCCTGCTAGAACTTAAGGCCTTGTTGCGCGTTCTTAAGTCAGCCGATAGGCATTTTTCGGCCTGCCGCGCCTTTTAGTCCCATCCAATGTTGTCCTAAACATCGAGGATAATTCATGGTCGTCACCGCCGCCCACATCACCCCGCTCGTCGCCATTCTTGCCGGGATCCTCATTCTCATCATCCCGCGGTTACTCAACTATATTGTCGCGATCTATCTCATTTTCGTCGGTGTGGTCGGGCTCAACGCGGTCCATCATTTCGTCAACTGGCATTAACGGGCGCGCTTAACTCTCAAGGCGTGCGGCAGATCAGGGCAATATTCTGATGGCAAAAGCGCGTGCGAAAATAGCGCGTCGGCCTGCGAAGAAGTCGAAGCGGGCAGCCGCGCGAGGCGCGCTGCGTGGCGGCCGTGCGGCGCCGCGGCGGCAAAAGGCCGCCGCCGTTCAACGCAAAGGCAAATGGGTCTACGCATTCGGCGGTGGCAAAGCCGAAGGCCGCGCCAACATGCGCAATCTGCTCGGCGGCAAAGGCGCGGGCCTTGCTGAAATGGCCCATCTCGGCCTTCCGGTCCCGCCCGGTTTCACCATCACCACCGAAGTCTGCACCTACTTTTACGACAACGGCAAAAACTATCCGAAGGATTTGCGGGTGCAGGTCGAGGCGGCCTTATCCGAAGTCGGCCGGGTCACCGGAAAGAAATTCGGCGACGGCGCAAAT
>DASXDP010000262.1:0-36348 GCA_036490575.1 Xanthobacteraceae bacterium | reverse complement strand
CTATCATTTCAGCCGACGGCCCGCACGCTTTTTACCACGGCCGGGAAGGCCAGAGAGTCGCGCGTGCTGGAGCGGGGAAGGGGCGTCTTAGCCTTTCATCGAAGCGCGATATGGCTGACCTTCGGCAATGACTTCTTCGACGCAACGGCCGGCTTCGAATCGGAAAACGCGCTCGCACAAGGCCAGGCTTTCCATGCGGTGCGCGATGGTGACGACGGTGGGATGCGGTTGCAAATGCCGCAGACTATCGAGGATGATGCGTTCGCTCTCGATGTCGATCGCGCCGGTGGCTTCGTCCAACAACAGCAATCTGGGCTTACGCAGGAGCGCGCGCGCCAGCGCGAGCCGCTGGCGTTCTCCGCCGGAGAGCAGCGTTCCGCGCTCGCCGACCACGGTATCGAGGCCGTTGTCCATGCCGCGCACCAGGCGGTCGGCGCCGACCAGCGAAAGCGCATCCCAGATGTCCTGCTCGCTCGACCGGGGATTCGCCCAGGAGAGGTTACGGCGAACGGTATCGTGAAAGAGATAAGGGTCTTGCGACACATAGCTGACTGTGTTGCGCCATGCCGTCAGCATCGCGCCCTCCAACGCGATGCCGCCGATGAGAATCTGTCCGCGTTGCGGCGGAAACAGCCCGACCAGAATATCGGCGAAGGTGGTCTTGCCCGCGCCCGACGATCCGGTGATGCCAATGATCTCGCCCGGCTGGATGGTGAGGCTGACGCCTTCGATGCCGCGCGCCGATTCCCCGGTACTGTCCGGCGCATGACGGAAAGAAATATTTCGGAGTTCGACGGCGCCTTCCGGCAGTGGCGCCGGCGCAGCCGCCTGCACGTCAAGCTGCGGCATGGTGGTGAGCTCTCTTTCAAGCTCTTTGGCGTTTTCATAGGCCGGCAGCACGTTGACCAATTGCTGCGCGCCTTGCTGAAGCTGACCGACCGGACCGATCATGCGGCTGATAATCAGGACCAGCGCGATCAGCGTCGCCGGTCCAAGGTGAAAGACCCCGAAACCGAGCAAGATCAGTCCGCTGGCGGCAAGCGCCGGCAGCGTCGTCAGCGTCACGCGGATGCGCGATTGCTGCCGGGCGAAATCGATCTGCCGGCTCCTCAATTCGTGCAGCGACTGCCGGAATTCGTCGATGAACCGGCCTTGCAGGTTTTGACTGATCGCGAGCTTGAGACCGCCGAGGAATTGCGTGGTCGAATCGAGCAACGATAGATTGGCGTTTGTCGTAATGGCGCCCATGGCGTGGGCGCGCCGTATGACCGGCAGAAAGGCGATGGCGCCCAGTAAGAGCAGCGCCAATGCGACCGCGGCGAAGGCCGGCGCCACGGCAAGCACCAGCACGCATTGCGCGCCGAGCATGGCGCCCGATACGATGAACTGCAGAAAGAACTGCGCCATGGCGCCGATGCGCTGAATATCGCCGCTGATCAAATGCGTGATGCGGGCGTGGCGCAGCCGCACCACCTGATCCCATTGCGCATCCACCAGGCATTGCGCGACACGCAGCCGCAGCGCTTCGACGAAGCCGGTCTGCAGGGCGACCACCTTGACGTCGCGGATGGAAAGAATGACGGCGCGCACGATGACGAGGATACCGAACGCGCCGAGCAGCAGGGCCAGCCGGCCAAACCGCGTTTCCACGCCGACGAACCGCAAGGCCGCATCCGCCGTTTTGCCGATCCTGCCGGACGGAAAATTCGAGCCAATGGCGAGACTGATCAGTGGAATGATGAGGATAAGACCGAGGGCTTCAAGCACCGCACCGACGGCAATCAAGATGCCGGCCGAGACGGCCCTGCCGCCGGCATAGGCGCCGAATTCGCCCAGGAACTGACGCAGACCGGCCACTACCGTCATGGCGGCTGCCGCATTGGCGACTGATGCGTTGGCTCGCGGCATAGTCAATCGGCCGGCTCCGTTTGCACGCCCTCGGCGGTCATCGCGCCGGGCTCCGTTGCCATCTCGGCAAACGAATATAGCAGCACTGTAGATTGAAGGCGGCAGTCCCGACTACATTGCAGATTCGGGCCTATTGGCTATGACCGGAGCCAAGATGCCGATCCGGGTTGATGATTTCGGCGCAGCGGTACGGCGGAAGTCGATGGATCCCGGCATCATCGGCACATCGACGATCCGGAACTGGGAGCTAACGCGTGACGTCGGAGCTTGAGCGGCTGGGCGAAGCTTTGCGGGTGGCGGATCGCCATCGCCGGGAGCGCCGATTCGACGAGGCCGACGCGTTGTGCCGGCGTGTATTGCAAGCCCGGCCGAACTCCTACGAAGCCGAGCATCTGCTGGGGACGATCGCTCACCAGACTGGTAGGCTTGCCGATGCAATCAAGCATTTTCGGCGCACCGTCGAACTGGCTCCGCACATTGCCCTCCACCATGCCAATTTGGGTGAGGTCTACCGGCAGGGCGGCCAAACGGACGAGGCCGAGGCGGCCAGCCGTCAGGCTTTGGCGCTTGATCCCGATCTGCCGGGACCGTGGCATAACCTTGCGTTCATAGCATTTGAACGCCACCAGGCGCTTGCCGCAATCGACTATTGCCGCAAGGCGATAGATTTAAAGCCGGATCTGGACGATGCCTACAACACTCTGGGTCTTGCTCTCAAAGAGCTCGGCCGGCTCGACGAGGCGCGCCAAGCCTATCTGAAGGCCATCGAAATCAGACCGAGCGGGTTCAAGGGGTATGTCAATCTCACCGTAGTGCATAAATTTGCACCCGGCGATCGCTATCTCGCCGCCATGGAGCGGCTCGCGGTGAGCGACAACTTGCCGAAATCAGAGCGCCCCTATCTCGATTTCGCGCTCGGCAACGCCTATCGCGACGTGAAGGATTATGCCCGATCGTTCCGTCATCTTGCGGCCGGCAACGCGGCGCTTCGCGCGGAAACCAAATACGATGAAAGTGCAACACTCGCGATGTTCCGCCACATTGAGCGGGTTTTCACGCCGGCATTGATTGCGGCAAAATCCGGCAGCGGCGATTCTTCATCGCTGCCAATCTTCGTGGTCGGCATGCCACGCTCGGGCACGACCTTGGTCGAGCAGATTCTGGCAAGCCACCCGCTTGTCCACGCGGCCGGCGAATTAAGCCTGTTCGGTGAAGTCATGCTCAGCGTTCGCGGTCCCGACGGGCGGCCCACCGCCGGCCCGGCATACGTTGCGGGTCTGGATAGCCAGGCTTTCGAGCAGATCGGATCTCGCTACGTCGAGCGGCTTCGTGCATTGGCGCCGGGTGCGACCCGCATCACGGATAAGAGGCCGAACAATTATTATTTGATCGGGCTCATCCACTTGGCGCTGCCCAACGCCAAGATCGTCCATGTCGTCCGCGATCCGGCCGACACCTGTCTATCGTGCTTCGCCAAATATTTTTTGGTGGAACATCAAACCTACGACCTCGGCGAACTCGGTCGGTACTATCGCCACTACCAGAGCCTGATGGCTCATTGGCGGCGCGTGCTGCCGCCCGGCCGCATCCTCGACGTCCGTTACGAGGACGTTGTCGCCGACCTTGAGAGCCAGACGCGGCGCCTGCTGGATTATTGCGGTCTCGATTGGGATGAGCGTTGCTTGTCTTTTCACCGGACGGAACGGCCGGTGCGCACGGCCAGCGCGGCACAAGTGCGTCAACCGATCTTCGACACGTCCATCGGCCGCTGGCGCGATTACGAGGAATTCCTCGGTCCGCTGCTCGCGGAATTGCGCGACGAGCGCTCCGCTTAGCCATCCTTATTTCTGTCGATCAGACCTTCTCTCCAGCTTGGAGCACTTCGCGCAGCGGCTTCAGCATTGCCTCATAAGACCGCCAGCGTTCGATTGAACTTTTGTAAATCGGCCGGCGGACTTGCACCGCGCTGGCCGTGCGGACTGGCCGTTCGGTCTGGTGGAAGGACAGGCAGCGTTCATCCCAATCGAGACCGCAATAATTCAGAATGCGCCGTGCGTGGCTCTCAAGGTCACCGACCAAATCCTCATATCGTACCTCAAGCATGGCACCTTTCGGCAAAACGCTGCGCCAATGCGTCATCAGGCCGTCGTAAGAGCGATAGTACCGGCCAAGCTCGGCAAAATCGTAAGTGTAAAGCAATTCAGACGCGAACAATTTCGAAAAGCATGAAAAACACGTATCCATGGCATTACGGACTGAATGGATAATGCGCGCGTTGGGCAGCGCCAGATGGATCAACCCGATATGCACGAAATTGCCCAGCGCCTTGTCGGTGACGCGGGCCGCTTGAGGCGCGAGCGCCATCACATGGCGCACGTAATCTTCGCCGAGCCCGCGTATTTGTCGCGCGGTCATGGCCGGAACCGCCTCCGGAAATGGATCCGGCAACGGGCCGTCGGGCGCGACGAGATGCTGAATCGCGTTGTGAAATGCTAAAATCTCGCCGGCGCCGAATACCTGCGGATGGCTTGCGAGAATCTGTTCGATCAGCGTCGTCCCTGACCGCGGCATGCCGACGATGAACACCGGCACTGTCGACGGATCGCCGTGCCCCGCCAGTGTCCGCACCAGGCTCGGCGTGAAGATCTCCGTAACCCTTTTGTGGAGGGCAAGCGTTCCAGCCTCGTCATAGGCCAATTGCCTGCGCTTGAGCCGGCTACCCTCGACCAGATGATCGAACGCCGCCTCGTAGCGGCCGATATCGTCGTAAGCTTTAGCGAGCGCGTAATGCAGCACCATGCGGTCGTCGTCGCTAAAAGACCCGAGGTCCTTTGCGAGCGCCTCCATGGTCGCGAGATGGGGATCCTCGGCGGTATACCGTTTGCACTCGCCGACACCTCGGTAATAGGCCGGCTGACGCGGTGCGATCGCGATCGCCCGCTCCATTTCCCGGCGCCCTTCGTCGACACGGCCGACCGTGACCAGCGCGCTGCCCAATGAGTTGTAAGTCTCGGTCAATTGCGGATCGATGGCGAGTGCCTTGCGGAAGCAGGTGATGGCTTCGTCATAGCGCTCGACTGCGCCAAGGACATTGCCGAGATTGTTGTGCGCTTCGGCGTAATTGGGGTTGATCTCGAGCGCCTTGCGATACTGCGGAATGGCGTCGGCCGGCCGTTCGGTGGCTGCAAGCGCGTTGCCAAGATTATTGTAGGCCTCGAAATAATCCGGCCGCAGCTCGATGGCCTGGCGATAGTGCCGCACCGCATCTTCGTACCGTTTCATCGCAGCCAGCAAGTTGCCGTAACTGTTGTGCGTGGTTGCCGCGTCCGGCCTGAGCGCCAGCACCCGCTCGAAATGCGTGATCGCTTCGTTATTGCGGCCGAGGCCGGCGAGCGCATTGGCAAGATTGTGATGCGCTTCGACATAATCCGGCTTGATTGCGATCGCGCGTTCATGCTCAGCGACAGCCTCATCGTAGTTCTTGGATGCGGACAGCGCGACGCCGAAATTGTTGCGGGTCTCGGCATCGTCCGGCCGGATTGCGATCGCACGCCGAAAGCTTTCGAGGGCCTCTTGTTCGCGGTGTGTCGCGCGCAACGCATTGCCGAGATTATTATGCAGCTCGGCAAGGCCCGGCCGCAGCGCCAGCGCCTCCTTGAAATGACCGATCGCCTCTTGGGATCGCCCCAGCGCATGCAGCATATTGCCGAGATTGTTCCGAGCTTGGATCGATGAAGGGTCAAGCGCCACCGACCTGTGGTATTCGGCGCAAGCCTCGTCGCGGCGTCCCTGCATGGCCAGTGTCACACCGAGAGCATTGTGGCCCGGTGCCGAATCCGGCTGTTGCGCCAACGCGTGTCGGATTAGGCGTTCGGCGTCCTGCGCCCGGCGCTGCTGGCTTGCCATGATGCCGAGATTGAGTAATGCGCCAAAGTGATTGGGGACGGCCTGGACGACGGCGCGATAGAATTTCTCGGCCTCACGCAATCGGCCCGCGCGATGCAGCGTTTGCGCGCGCTCGAAGGCCATAGCGGCCATCGGCCCTTGTTGCGAATCCTCCGGTTGGTCGTGCCTTGCCACGCTGTTACGCTCTATCCGGCGATCTTCGATGCGCACTCACCGGCACCGTGTAGCATGCAGGCCGAGCTTTGCCAGCCTCGGCAAGACGGCCTAAAAACGGTGCGACCGCCCGTGACACCGACGAGACCGCCCTATTGGTTTCAATGCCGAGTAATCTCACCCTGACCCAGGCCCTGCGCCGTGCGTACTCCAGCCTCAACGCCGGCAAGTTCGATGAGGTCGAAGCCATCTGCCGGCGCATCGTCGAGACCAAGCCGGATCACTTCGATGCGCTACACCTTCTTGCAATTGCACAATCGCGCCTCAGTAGGACTACTGCGGCGCTAGCGAGTTATGACCGCGCGCTTGCGGTACGGCCGAATTCCGCCGAGGCGCTATGCAACCGCGGCATTGCGTTGCGGGGGCTCGGTCGTTTGGAAGAAGCACTGGCGGCTTTGGATTCCGCACTTGTCGTCCAGCCGGATTCCGCTCTGACGCTGTCCAATCGTGGCGTCGTTCTCCATGAGCTGAAGCGCTATGAGGAGGCCGTGGCAAGCTACGAGCGCGCGCTCATGGCGCAACCGGATCACATCGAAGCGCTGTCCAATCGTGGCAATAGCCTGCAGGCGCTTAACCGTTACGGCGAGGCGCTGGCGAGCTACGACAAAGCGCTGGCGCTCCGTCCGGATTATGCCGTGGTGCTCGCCAATCGCGGCAATGCGCTGTGCGTGATGCAGCGGTTCGAAGAGGCCTTGGCGAACTACGATCGCGCTCTTGCGCTGCAGACCAATAACCCGGAGACATCGTTCAATCGCGGTAACGCGCTTTATGAGATGGAACGGTTTGAGGAGGCGGTGGCAAGCTACGACCGCGCTTTGGCGATGCGGCCGCATTATGCGGAAGCGCTGACAAATCGCGGCAATGCTCTGCACAAACTCGGGCGATTGGCCGCAGCGCTGGCAAGCTATGACCGCGCGCTGGCGCTGCGGTCGGATTATGTGCCGGCGCTATCCAACCGTGGCGACGTCCTTCACGGCATGCGGCGGTTCGACGAGGCCTTGATGAGCTTCGATCGCGCTCTCGCAATTGAGCCCGATAAAGCTGAAACGCTGATCAATCGCGGCAACACGCTGCAAAATCTACGACGATTCGATGAAGCGCTGGCGAGCTATGACCGTGCATTGGCGCTGCAGCCGGATTATGTGCCGGCGCTCTCCAATCGCGGCGGCGCCCTTTTCGGCATGGGACGGCTCGACGAGGCCCTAGTGAGCCTCGACCGCGCGCTCGCGATCAAGCCCGACCACGCCGAAGCGCTGATCGGTCGCGGTGCATTTCTGACAAATCTCAAGCGCTTCGACGAAGCGATGGCAAGCTATCGCGATGCTTTTGCTTCGAAGCATCACGCTGCCGAGGCGCATTTCAGTGAATCGCTTTGCCGCCTTTTGACCGCCGACTTCGAGCGCGGCCTTGAACAATACGAATGGCGCTGGAAAACGCCGCGCGGCAGGAAGGAAAAACGGGAATTTACGCAACCGCTGTGGCTTGGCTCGGAAGATATAGCAGGCCAGACGATTCTCTTGCACTCCGAGCAAGGTCTTGGCGATACGCTGCAGTTTTGCCGTTACGTGCCGATGGTCGCCGGGCGCGGGGCGCGGGTGATTTTCGAAGTACAGGAGCCGCTGCGCACGCTGATGGGCAGCCTGGATGGCCCGGAGAAAGTCATCGCCCGTGGCGAGCCGTTGCCGGCGTTTGACATGCAGTGTCCATTGCTCAGCCTGCCGCTCGCGCTTCACACCCGATTAGACACCATTCCCGCGGTGGTGCCCTATGTGAAGGCATCGCCGCAGGCCGTCATGGCTTGGCAGAGACGGCTAGGTTCGATGCGTCGCCCGGCCATCGGATTGGCCTGGGCCGGGCTGTCGACGCGCATCGCCAGTTACACGCGGTGGATTAGGCTGCAGGCCCTGCTGCCGCTGCTCGATGCCGATGCGACATTTGTAAGCCTACAGAAACAGATACCTGCCGGGGACGCTGCGCTCGCTGACGAGCGCAGCGATCTTCGGCACTTCGGCGCCGAACTGCAGGACTTTTCCGACACCGCAGCGCTCGTGGCAAACCTCGACCTGGTGATCTCGGTCGACACCAGCGTCGCTCACCTGGCCGGCGCGCTTGGCCGGCCTGTGTGGGTGCTGTTGCCGCATGATGCCGACTGGCGCTGGCTACTCGATCGAGACGACAGTCCCTGGTATCCAACCGCCCACCTTTTCCGGCAGGATGAAACGCGCAGATGGGATGCCGTCGTCACCCGGCTGGTAGCGGCTGTGGCGGCGCTGCGCTGACTATCGACGGCTCGATTCGGTCGTCTCGGCGTCGCTGTCGGTCATGTCCGGCACGTTGAAGTCGACATGGCAGCGCTGTCCGCCCGGCAAATGGTAATCGGGATTCGGCAGATTGAGCCGCACGCCGAAGGTGCCGCTGGCCGCGTCGAACACCTCGTCAACGATGCTGACGACGGCATTGTAGCTGCCGCCGATCGGCTGGTTGGGACGCACGGCCGCCCCATCGCCGACCTTGATCTTTCCGTAATAACGTACCGGCAGATAAGCCTCGACGAAAAGTGGATCGACCTTGGCGATGGTGACGATGTTGGCTTCCGGGCGGACAAATTCGCCGGGGCCGAGAGCGCGCTGGGTGACAATGCCGTCGATCGGGCTACGGATGGTCCGCTGGTCGAGCAACGCTTGGGATCGTGCCAGCTCAAGCTGCGCCATCTCTCGATTGAGTTTAGCGAGTGCCAGATCTTGCGTGGCGACGTTGAACTCGGCCTGCGCGGTGTCGACGTCCTGGGCGCTAGCGACGTTCTTTGCCAGAAGGTCGGATTTGCGTTTATACACGCCCGACTTTTCGTTCAGCAGCGCCTGCTTGGCTTCGATCTCGGAATCGCTCGAAGCGCGCACCTTGTTGATGGCGACGGCCGCCTGTTCGACGGACGATTCGATCTGGGCGATCGGCTGGCCCTTTTTGACGCGATCGCCGCGATCGACGAGAACGTCAGACAGAATGCTGCTCACCGGGCTGCCAAGCTTGACGGTGAGGGAGGGATCCATCACGCAATCGAAGGTCGCCGCCGAAGCGCTGGTGGCGGTAGCCGTGATTACGGCGGCGCCAATAAGGCCGGCGGCATATCGAACCGCCCAACCCTGCGCAAAAGCTCCGACTGTCGTCTTCAACGTCATGCATCCTCCAGCGCGAATTTTGGCGCGGTCATCAACCACGCCGGAACGGCTCGAAAATCAATATCTCATTCGCGCTTACCGGAGATGGCGAGCGTCTTGTTCTGCCATTGATCCGATCGCAGCAAATCCATTCGCATCCTGGCATGCAGCCGTTCCGCACGCCGCTGCGCATAGCGCGTGGTAAAGTGGGCGATCCCGTGGCCGACCGGTCCGCCGGCGGCCTTCGCGACATGCGATAGCGCGACCCCGATCTGGAAGTCCATCAGCGAATCCTCAAGCGAGAGGATCGACTCGAAACTGCCGGGCTGGCCTTGCCGGCCGCTGCGCCCCGCGAGTTGCAAGTCGATGCGCCGCGCATCGTGCCGTTCGGTCATGATGACGTGCAGGCCACCGAGTTCCTCGACGCCTTCGCCGAGATGAATGTCGGTGCCGCGTCCGGCCATATTGGTGGCGACCGTAATGAAGCCGCGGTGGCCGGCCTTGGCGACGACTTCGGCTTCGTGCCGGTCCTGCGCCGCATTCAGCACGGTATGGGGCAGTCCGGCCGATCGCAACTCCTCGCTGGCGCGTTCGGACGCGACAACTGAGCGAGTGCCGATCAGAACCGGCGCACCACGCGTGTGCAGGCTTTTGACGCGTTCGACGATCAGTCGCCACTTTTCGGCGTCAGTCTTTACCACCACATCTGGCCGGTGTATGCGGCGCACCGGCTTTGCCGTCGGAACGCTAACCACCGGTAACCGGTACACCCGCCATAATTCGCGCGACACCGGCAAAAGCGTGCCGCTCATGCCGGCAAGCCGTCGATAGCGGCGAAAGAACCGCTGGTATGTGATGCGAGCGATGGTGGTGCGTCGTTGCGACTGCGCGCAGCCTTCCTTGTGTTCGATCATCTGATGCAGGCCGTCGCTCCAAAACCGGTCCGGCATGACGCGGCCGGTATATTCGTCGACGATCTGCACCTTGCCGTCGACGACGACGTATTCTTCACCGTTGCGGAACAAATGAAGCGCCGAGATGGCCTGTCTAGCCAGCTCTTCGCGGGTAATGACGCTGCGCCAGGGAGCGCCGCGTCCCGCCGCGAAGGCGGTAACGCGGTCTTGGCCTTCTGCGGTCAGAAAGACCCGCCGCTCTTCGTGCCCCAGGTGGTAGTCGACGCCGTCCTCCAGCGTTCCGGCCAGCTCGAGGGCAAGTGCGATGGCGTCGGCGTTGATGTCGGATTCGGCGGTGCCGGAGATGATGAGCGGGGTCCTCGCCTCGTCAACCAGTACACTATCGGCCTCGTCGATCAGCGCGAAATGCAGGCCGCGCAGCCGCAGTTGCTCGGTGCGCGGCGTTTTGTTCGCCAGCATTTCCATTTTCAGGGTAATGTCGCCCGCTGATTGGCCAAGCACCATGCGGTCGCGCAGATAGTCGAAGGCGAGCTCTTTGTTGGTGCAATACGTGATATCGCAGGCATAGGCGGCGTGGCGCTGCTGCTGGTTCTGGCCGCCGACGACGACTCCGACGCTGAGACCGAGCCTTGCGTAAAGCGGTCCCATCAATTCCGCGTCCCGCTGAGCGAGATAATCGTTGACCGTCACGACGTGGACCGGAATGCCGGCGAGTCCGACGGTGCCGGCAACCAGCGTTGCAGTGAGCGTCTTGCCTTCACCGGTCGCCATTTCGGCAAGCATGCCCTTGACCATCGCAAAGGCACCGATGATCTGAACGTCGAAATGGCGCTGGCCGAGGATGCGGTCCGCTAATTCGCGAATCAGCGCGAAAGACCGCGCAACCGCTTCATCCGGCAATTCCAGCCCGCACCGTAGCGCCATCGCGACGGCGCGGACCTCCGCATCGACGTCCTGCGCCGCCAACGTTCGGAACGTCTGCTCGTGAACATTCACAAGCGGTACGATCCTCTTGAGATGTTCGACGCGCCGGCGAGCGCCGGTTGCAACGAACGCGGCGTGGACGGCGATGGCGATTGCATCCAACGCGTTCTCGCGCTTTTCAGCCTTCTCCATGTAGAGGCGCTGACGAGGTAGGCCCAATCTCTGCGCCCGATCCTGGATCGCAAGATCAGACATGGAACTGCCCCAGGAAGAATTGACGCAATGACCGCAGGATGCGCCAGGCAACCGGCTCGTCGCCGTGCCCGAACCGGACATAGACGCGCGAACCCTGGGTACGCATCGGCACGGGGTCCAAAAGTTGGATGTCCAGTATGAACAAGCTGAAGAGTGCCTGGGGATGTTGCGTTTTCGAGGGATCGAGAGCGATTGAACCGCCGCCTTGGGTTGTCAGCGCCAAACTCGGGACATCCTGCTGCGCGGCGGGAGTTTCGCGAAGGATGCGCGCGGGAATGGGCGCTGCGGGATCTTCCACGAGATGCGCTTCGACTTTCGTCGTCCGCCGGTGAATGAGATCGACATCGGATTGCGGCACGACGACCCTGACCACAGGATTGATGTTCGAGATCACGTATCCAATCAGCTCGCCTCGCTTGAAATAGCGTCCCGGCAAATCGGCGGCGTCGGCAAGCACGAAACGACCGGTCTGATCCGACACCACAGTGAGATCGCGCCGCCTGGCGCGGTAGGTCGCAAGCTTGTCCGCGAGGTGGCTGGCCTGGTCGGCGAACATTTCGGCCTGGACGCGGTCGACCTGCCGCACTGCCTCCAGGCGTTGGCGAGTCTCATCGAGCTGAGCCGCGATCACCGCGACTTCGGCGTCGAGCGTCGGGTCCTCCAGCTTGATCAGCGGCTGGCCCGCCGCAACGGTCGAGCCGGGCGTCGCCGCCACGTCAGTTACGAAGCCTTCGGTCTTCGCCCGCACTTCGGCCTGGTCGGGAACGATGATGACGCCTTCAGCAACGGTCGCGTAGGGCAATGGGATGATGAAAAGAAAAATTGCGACCGCCGCCAAGATGCCGCCAACAACCGCGAAGGCATGCCGCCGGCGGCCGCGGAGGCGCGGGTTGGTTGCGAGAAATCTGATACCCTTTATGACCGGCCACACGGCGATAGCGCAGATCGCCCAAATCGCCATAACGATGCCGATCGCCAGCATTCGCACCGACAGGAACAGCGCAATGCCGATCGACACCGTCAGCCGGTAGAGGAACGACAAAATTGCGTAGGTAATCAGCCATTTCTCTTCACCGGCGGAGGCAACCGGAGTTTCCAACCCGTCGATCTTGAAAAGGTATTTCTGGAGCAGATACAGCAAATAGGAATTCCCGCGGGTGCCCAGATTGGGAATCTCGATCAGATCCGACAGGATGTAATATCCGTCGAAACGCAGCAGCGGATTGCCGTTGAACAGCAGCGTCGAGACGCCGCCAATCAGGATGACGTTGAATGCCACCGTGCGTCCCAAGCCAGGGCTGGCATGGACCCAGACGATCATGCAGATCGCGGCGAGCGCCATTTCCACGATGATGCCAGCCGCACCGACGACGATGCGGCGGTGTTTCTGGCGGAACGCGGCGGAGGCGGATGCGTCGACATAGAGAACCGGAATGAAGACGAGCAACATAACGCCGACTTCGTGGACTTCGCCGCCCCACACCTTGGTCGCGAAAGCATGGCCGAGCTCATGCAGGCTCTTGACGATGGGATAGACGCACATGATGAGCGCGACGTTCTCGGTCGCCAGCACCCGATCGGCGACGTCGGACGTGAGTTCCGGCCAATGTAAGATGGCAAGCACAAAGCCGGTCAGCACCAGCGCCAGCCAAGCCAGAAAGCCGAAAACGGTGAATAGCGGCCGCACCAAAGGCACGGCTAGATCGAGCAACCAGTCCGGATCGAACAGCGGCAGCCGCACTGCCAGCGGATTACGCAGCCGCTGCATTAAACGGCGTTGGCCAGCTTTTTCCGACCGCTCCGCCATTTCCTGGAAATCGGGTGGTATCTCGCCCTGCAACAGATCGGCGTTGTGCAGTTGGGCGAGCAAATGAATGGTCTCATCCTGCGTCGGCGGGTCGTCCTTGGCCTTGTGCCCGGCGGCCTCCCAGATGTCCCGCATGGTGCGCCGGCCATCCATCAGGCAGAGCATCAGATTAGCGATCGGCGATAGACGATGGAAACGCCCAGTCTGATGATCCTGCAGAATGTACCAAATCTTGCCCCGAAACAGCTGACGATGAATGGCAGTATGCGACCGCACACGAGGCTTGAGGTCGGCAACACGATACCAGGAGCTACTGAAGAGCGACGTTTCCATGAACGATTACGGCAACCAGTGCCAGGACCAAATCCGTGCCCAGTCAATTAATGGATGCAGCCAGATCCACGCCAGGCTTCGCCGCCCGATTTCGATCTTGCCGACGCCTTCCATGCCGGGGCGTAAGCGCTCGGACTTACCGGTGATCAGGCCCTCGACGCGGAATACGTTACGGCCGGATTGGGTCTCGGCAATGGGGGTGATCTTGTCCACCTTGAAGGCCAGGGTCTCGTTCGGCAATGCCGAGACGACGAGCTCGCCGGTCTGATCGGGCTGGACCAACCCGATATCGCGTTCGTCGACGCTTAGAATGACTCGATAGGAGTCCAGCGGCGAAACCTCAAACAGAACCTGGCCGCGCTGCACCGCCGCACCGATGAGCTGACTGAGGTCGCCGGAGACGACGAGCCCTGAAATCGACGAGCGGAGCTTGATGCGGGCGAGTTCTTCGTCAAGCAGCTTGATCTGCGCGTTGGCCTGATCGATTTGGCTGCGGATCACATTAATCGCGGCCGGCTCGCCGCTCGCAAGCGCCTTATCGTATTCGAACTGATGCTGTTGCCGCTCGGTCACCCATTTGAGCCGCTCGAGCAGGAGGTCGCGGTCTTCGAGTGTTGCCAGAACTTGGCCTTCCTTGACCGTGTCGCCGGCGCGCACCGTGGCGTCCTTGATGAATCCGTCGTAGGGCGCAACAACGGCGCGGCGCACCAAGCCCTCGACCTTGGCGTCTGCGTCCACGTGGTAAGTGCTGTGCGCGAAGGTGACGAAAGCTACGGCCAACACGATCGCCGTTGCGACCAGCTTGCGCACCAGATGGCCCGGTCCGAACAGGCGGGTGAGCTGCTGCCGGAGACTCTCTGCGGCCTTGACGACAAGCCAGCGATCGTTCTGACGCTTTTCTTCAAGTATCGGGCCGACAACCGAAGTCACGAGTTCAAGGAGTTCGACGGTTTCCGGCTCGAACGGCAGGTCCGGGGGGCGCTCGAAGGTCAATGCGCCAACGAAGCGTTCACCGACCAGCAGCGGCAGAGTGAGAATTTGGCCGTCGTGCTGGACCCGCGACAGCTCGGCATGCGCCGAAGTGGCCAGCAGCTCATCGGCTGCGGTCGGATAGAGAATGACGGAACGCTGATCGAGCGCCTCATCCATCGCCGCGCCCAAGCAGCTCACCAGGTTCATTTGCTTGCCGAACTGGGCGGTATGCGAAATGACCTTGACGACGACCGATTTCGAGTCGCGGAACCCGAGGCTGACCCGCGAGCATTTGGCGCGCACCGCAAGGCCGGTGACGGTTGCCATGGCGGCAGCTTCGAAGCCTTCGTGGTCGAGCGCGCCGCCGAGTAGATGAAGTGCCGCTCCCGTTCGCTCAAGCAGTCGATCGTTTTCAGCGCCGCGGGCCTGCCGCAGCCGTTCGCGGATCCAAGCGGCGCCCCATTGCAGTTGCCGCAATGCCTGGCGGCCGTCCTCGGCACGACCGCTGCGCAGCGTCACTGCGACCGCGCCCTGTAGCTCCCCCCCGAGCAGGATCGGAACGGCAATGTGCTGCATGCCGGTTGGATCGGAGAGTTCGGGACTGTCGCCGCTGGCGACACCGCGACGTTCGCGCAATGCCAGTTCCGCGGCTTCGGCGAGAGCGGGGGACCGACCCGATCCTTCCGGCCAGAACGCGATGGCGTCGTAATTATTGGCGGACGCGCCGGGAAGCAGCACGATGCCGCGGACGGTGCCGGCAATCATTTGACATTGCAGCGCCAGCCATGCCCGCGTCAGATCGGCAACACTGTCGGCGTCCCCAAGCCGTTTCCACAACGCCGGCTCGAGCGAAGCCACCGTGGCCGCTTCAGGCCCATCATCGTCGACCGCTGCGGACTCGCGCCGAGCATTTTGCGGTTCCGGCGATCCGGCCGCGCCTTCCATGCCGGGGTCGGCAAGCGGCTTCTGACTTCGGGTTCCTCGGGCCACGCCGGTCTAACGCTCGATGTCGAGTGCGCCGTGCCGCGACTCGTATTCTCGAATGACCCCCCCAAGCACGGTCCAGAGCCGTTTCGCTGCGAACGGAGTCAAAATAATCCGGTTCGAAAGATCGACAGCGACTTGGCTGCTGCCGGCGACGTTCCAGGTCTGGTTGGTACCGAAAAACAGGTCGACTTGTTCGCGCGTGCTTTGCACATTCACCACGTTCGCAAAATGCGTGGCCATGTTCTTGTCGATCCACTGCACCGTGGCCGGCCGCGCCGGCTCGGCCGCGGTTGCTTGAGATTCGGAAGCGGCAGGTTGTTTAGCCATAAGGAAACTTTACTCCATAATCCTGGAAGTTGCGAAGACGGCCGACCGCCGCGCGTCCGGCGGTCGCATGGCACCCGATCAAATCAAAATTAAGGTATAGCGGGTTCGCAGCGTCCGGGCACGATCAAATATGTAGCGCAAGCCCGATCAGCGCGGAAACGACGGATGGCTTAAGGGTAAATTCGTTCGGCACGACGCCCTGCAAGGTCACGCTATGGCCGGTATACGTGTAGGTTCCCTCGGCTCGGAGACTGAGGTTGGGAAGGATAAAGGTTTCCGCCCCGATGCCCGCTTGATAGCCCGGGAAGACGCTGGCCTGCGTATTATTGGGTGCGATCGCGTTAAAATAATCGTGGTTGGGGGTCATCCTGATCGTGGCCGGCCCCGCTTTGCCGTAGAACAGCGTCGTCGGGGTGACCAGCCAGCCGATCCGGCCAGTGACGGCAAGAATTCGGTCGATCTTGGCAAAGTCGTTGACGACGTTGCCTGAGGAAACATTGTTGAAAGTAGCGGACTCATAATTGCCGCTGACCTCCGCGCCAAGGACAAGCCGCTGCAGCTGATAATTGGCGCCGACAAACCAGCCGCCGCCCATGGCGAAATCGGTAAAGGGACCATACTGGTTAAAGACGGCGGCCGGCGCATTCGTGTCGTTGTATTCGACCTTGTTGCCATTGGCCGAAACAAAGCCGCCGAATTCCAAACCGGTCCAATTCGGTGCCGGCGGATCTACGGGATCGGCTTTGGCGTAGCGCGGCGGCGCTTTAGTGAGCATCGGGCTCGGCTTCGCGGCCGGGGGGTTCCAGTAGTTCCAAAGGCTCCACGACGACAGCGAAGCCATATTAAATGAAGCCATATTAAATAAAGGCTTGGTGGCCGGCTCGCCCAGTCCCAAACTTGCCGGCGGATCGAGCTGGAATGCCGCGCCGACCTGGAACAGCAGGAATCCAGGGCGATACAAATCCGTGGCCATATTCAGCGACAACAGCTGATCGGCATAGGTGTAGGAGGCGTCCGCCCGCAACGAGACGTAAGGCGTCAGGAGCGTCTCGATGCCGGCACCCACCTGAACTCCGGGGAGGGATTGGTGAAACGGTGTAAAACCAAAGCCCTGAAAGCCCTGAACAGTCACCCGGGCCGGTCCGGCTCTGCCATAGACCATGGTGTCAGGACTGAGCAGTACGCCCAGACGCCCTGTGATGGCGTCGATGTGTTCGGCGTTTTCGAGAAAATCGAAGGCCGAGCCGAGCTCGCGATAAGTGGCGGCACTGAGTTTGGTGTAATCGCCTTCGATGCCGACCACGAGCCAGGGTAAGGCCTGATAATTCAGGCCCCCATACATTCCATAGGTGGGCCGCGGTGAGATTGACCCGATCGTGGTATCCCCCAGGCCGGAGCCTGGACGGGTGAAGTGAGCGGTCGAAAATACGCTGCCGATGTCGCCGCCGAAATAAAGCCCGGTCCAATTCACCGGCGCCGTTGCCGTCAACGGCGGGAGACTTGGCAGGGAAGTGGCCGTTTGTGCGCTGGCGGAGCTTGCCGCCACAGCCACCGCGACCGCCGCCACTCCGGAGATTAGCCCCAGTCGTTTCATGACCATTCCACCACCGAGGGGCATAGGGTCCCATGCAGGCCATGTGATTTCGATCACCGACCCAACACCGTTTCAACAAATGACGCCAAACTCTTGAAGAATCAAACGCCTCACACCCCGGTCACTTTAAACCCGGTTCCTGAGCTCCGTCTATCCTCGGACCTCGGAATTGGGCGAAGTGAGGCTTATTTGCATCATCCGGTCCGGATGCCGCTTGCCGGCGTTCGCCGTGGCCGCTGTCGCTGTGGTTCGCTATAAGTTAGGCCCATGGCCGGCCACGATTTTCTTCGCGTCTACGCTTTCCTCAGCACCGAAATCGATGCCCGCGCCATCAAGAGCGCCATCGAACTTGGCGTCATCGACGCATTGAACGGGCAGCCGCTTTCGTTCGACATGCTGTCAGCGCAACGCAAGCTCAATCCGGTTGGGTTAAGGCTCCTGCTCAACCTCCTCGAGGTCAATAATGTGGTCGCGTGCACGGAGGGAGCCTTCGAATTGACGCCGGCTTTCAAAGCCGCCCTTTCGTACCGTGATCTCCTGGAGTGCCGCATTGCGTTCTCCGACTTGGTTTGGCCGGACATCCATAATCTTTTCACTCCGCTCCTGAACGATCTGCCGCAATTCATGGCGCGCTCCAAGGTATTCGCCCTGTTCCGGTACGACCGTTGCGTCGAGATTTCTCCGGAAAATCTCGCTGCGGCCTCCGCCTGGACCAGGTTCACCACCTGTCTGACCAAGTACGAAACACAGGCGGTGCTTGACGATCTCGATCTCGGTTCGATGCGCAGCCTGACCGATTTTGGCGGCAACACCGGCGAATTCGCGCTTCAGGTGTGCCGACGCAATCCCATGATCGAGGCCGTGGTGGTCGATCTGCCGGTGGTTTGTGCGCTCGGGCGCCAGCATATTGCCGCCACCGCAACGGCTGCCGAAGCCGCGCGTATTTCCTTTTTCCCGGCTGACATGCGCAGCCAGGCGCTTCCGCCGCCCGCCGATCTCGTGTCGTTCAAGTCGGTTTTGCACGATTGGCCCGACGCGGACGCGGTACGGCTGCTCGAACGGGCGTCTGGCTCGGTGCGGCCCGGCGGTCGGGTTATGATCTTCGAACGCGGGCCAATCGAGGTCTCCGACAAGCGGATACCGTATTCCATGGCTTCCGATCTGGTGTTCCTGCACTTCCTGCGGCCGGCGGACCTCTACGTGAACACCCTCAAGAAGCTCGGTTTTGTGGCGATCGAGTATCGGCGCATCGCGCTTGAAATGGGCTTTCATTTCATCACGGCACGGTTGCCGGCATGAGCCACTCTCACCTTGCCACCGTGATCTCGATCGCAGCGCCGCCCGGGGGCGGCAAGACCACGTTGTCGCGCATGATCTCCGCAAGGCTTCCCAATGCGACGATCCTGCATTTTGACGATTACGAGACATTCACGGCGCGTAATGCCGCAGAAATCGAAGCCTGGGTCGGGCGCGGTGCGCCGTTTGCGGACATCACGGCGCCCAAATTCGGCGACGACCTTGCAAAGCTCCGCGCCGGTGGCGCGTCCTATGTCGTGGTGGACGCCCCGATCGGTCGAGCCTATCCGGCAACGGCCGCCATGATCGATTTCCTGATCTTTATCGACACTCCGCTCGACGTGGCGCTGGCCCGCGTGATCAAAGCGCAAGCCGCGCGCGCTGCACAGGCGGGCTTGCCGGCGGCGCAAGGTTTCGTGACATGGCTTGAAAACTATCTCGATGGATACACGCGCTTCACACGCCGCATCTACGGCATTCAGCGCGCGCGAGTCATGCCGCAGGCCGACGTCATACTCGACGGCACGTTAGCGCCCGAGCAGCTTGTAGAACTAGCGGCGGCCGCAATCGCGGAACGTGGGCAATGACCGCGGAGGGCGCTCCTCAAACCGGCCGGCTTCAGAGCATCGCCATCGTTGGCGGCGGTACCGCGGGCTGGATGGCTGCCATCTACCTCAACCGCTTCCTGCGGCGGATGAACGGCAAAGTCGTTCTGGTCGAATCCCCGACACTGGGCACGATTGGCGTCGGCGAGGCCACCATTCCCTCGCTGACGAATTTCGTCCGGCTTCTCCGGCTCGACGAAAAGGAGTTCATGCGCCGGACATCGGCCACCTACAAGCTCGGCATCAGGTTCGACGACTGGGCACGAAATGGCATTACCTATTGGCACCCGTTCGGCGTTTGCGGCGCTCGTATCAATGGGAACGATCTGTTCCCCTATTGGCTTAAGCGCCGTCTCGCAACTGGCAGTAATCTCCCTTATTCCGACTATTCGCTGCAGGCTCTCCTTGGCGAGGCCGAAAAGGCACCATGGCCGTTCGGCGGCTCGTCCCGCATCACGGAAACCGGCTCCTACGCCTATCATCTCGACGCCTCCGCGCTCGGCGATTACTTGAAGGAAATCGCGACGGCGGAAGGCGTGCAGCATCTTTTCGGAACCGTGCAAAATGTCACTCTCGATGAGCAGGGCAATATCGCCAGCCTTGATATCGGCGGCGAGAGAAGTTTGGCGGCCGACCTGTTCCTCGATGCGACCGGATTTCGTGGCCGGTTGATTGAGGAGACTCTGGGCGATCCCTGGATTGACTGGTCGAAATTCATGCTGTGCGACCGCGCGGTCGCTCTGCCGCTACCGCGCGGCGATCGCTTTCCGCCCTATACGTTGTCCAAAGCCATGCCAGCGGGCTGGGCGTGGCGGATCCCGCTCAGCAGCAGGACCGGCAATGGCTATGTTTATTCGAGCGCGCATCTTTCCCCGGACGCCGCGGCCGAAGCCTTGATCGCACAGTCAGGTCTGCCCCGGGCGCGCGGCGCGGATCCGCGCCACCTGCAGATTCGCCTCGGGCGGCGCACCAATTTCTGGCTCCGCAACTGTGTCTCGGTCGGGTTGGCATCGGGCTTTGTCGAACCTTTGGAATCGACCGGCATTCATCTGATCCAGCGGGCGATCATGCTCTTGGTCGAATATCTGCCCGATCGCGGCCTCAATGACGCGCTGCGACGCGCCTATAATGCGCGAATGGCGGCCGTCTATGACGAAGTGCGCGATTTCATTGTGCTGCATTACGTCCTGGCGCAGCGCGATGAGCCGTTCTGGCGGGACGCGCGCGCCGTGCCGTTGCCCGACACGCTCAGAGAAAGTCTGGCGCTGTACGATGAAAGCGGTCATATCGAAAGTCCGCGGCTGCAATTGTTTCCCGAGACCAGCTACTTCTTCATCCTGTCGGGCAACGGCCGATTGCCGCGACGGCCGATCGCGGAAGTCGATGTCGCGCCCGCAGGAGAAATCTGGCATCTGCTCGACCGGATCAGGGCCGACAACCGGGATTTTGTCTCGCGCATGCAGCCCCACGCCGATTTCATCGCCGAGCTGCACCGGGCGCCGGTGTAATGTCCGCCGCCAACCTTGTCCGGCTGGTCGAGGCTCTTGGCGCGCCGTACGGGCTCGAGCGATCCGTGAAGATTACGCCTGGGAGTTTGGCGGACGATCGCTGCCTGATCAGCATCGGCCGGGTTGCGCTCGGCGCGTCTCCCGCCAATCGGCTGATCGAAATCGGCCAGACTCTTCAGATGCCGTCGGTTTTCGCCGATGGGCTTCGCGTCGCGCTCGACGGCGCCGACATCGTTCATTTCGGCTTCGAGGCGGTGGACGACGACGTAATCTACAAGATTTATCTCGAATATGCATCGCAGGTGCGTCAGGCGATGGCGGCGGGCAGCCGCACGCCTCGGCTTGTTCACCTCGCCTATAAGTGGTCGGCGAAGAGGGCGGACAGCCACAACGTCTCGCGCTACACTTGGCTGCCGTGCGGGAGCCGCGCGGATATCGATGCGAAGTTACGCGATCTCGTTCCGGAGACTGAAGCAGCCGACGCTCGACGCTGCGTCTTGGAACTGTTGTCCCGGATCGCGCGGTTTGCCGATTCCGGCGAATTGCTGCTGATGGAGGTCGAGGAGCCCGGTAATCCGCGACGGTCCTGCGACCTCAACGTCTACGATGCTGGGTTACGCATGGAGGAGATTGCTGATCTGGTGGCAGCGACGCTGCGAGATTTCGCGGTTCCGCAGGCGCGCGCGCAGGCGCTGTTCGGTCGCATCGCAGATCGGGCGCTTGGGCATATATCGGCGGGCCTCGGCCGCGACGGCAAGGAATTCGTGACATTCTATTTCGGCGTCGAATCGCATTAGCGGGAGCCTAATGAACACCGCGGTTCTGGAACTCGAACGGGCAGGTGCAAACGATCGGTTCGCCGACTATTGCCTGTGGGACTATGAGCCGCCGGCGCCGCCGGCGGACAAATTGCGATGCGCCAACCTGCTCTGGAGCGCCATCGATGCCGCTGGCAAAGGCACGCATCTAAAGGCCGCGTGCATGGCTTTGCGCGAAAGGCTCGGACCATTCCGCACCGTGTTTGGCATCAAGAAAATTGCGGACCAATTGAGCTTTGAATTCTATTTCTACGATTATGCGCGGCTGGAGCGCGATGTATCGATCGCGAAAGTTCTCAATATTCTATCGCCTTTCGTCGACTGTCCGCTGCACTATTCCGAAGGCCGGCCCTACTTCATGTTCTCGATTGATCTCGACGATGACATCGCCAGTCGCCGCCGGCCGCTCGGTGTCATCAATGTCTATATCGGTAATCCGGGCAGCAGCGTGTCGTCGGGAATTTGTTATGAGTTATCGGACGCCGGCTTGCGACTCGCCAACTTCTATTTTTTCTTCAATGCTCGCAACGAGATGGATCAGATTACCGCCAAGATCGCTTGTTCCGCGCATCACGATCTGCGCAACCTGCCAATGGCGGGCATCCTGCGGCCGGAGCTTCTGGACTGCGAGGTGATCGTCGTCGCCAACAAGAAATTCAACGATGGAATCTATTTCTCGCGGATCAAGATTGATCCTCTGATCGGATTTCTGGAGCGCGAGCGGTTCCCGGCAGGCCTTGTCGGATTTGTCAGGGAACATCGCAACGGGCTTGACCACATGCTATATGATGTCGGCTTGGATTATGTGGTGGAAGGCGGCGCGGTGAAGATCGTCAAAAGCGCCTTTTACGGCCTGTTATGAGGGCTTGGCGGCACGGTCGGTCGCCCGGGTCTCTGCCGGACCCGGCTGGAATAGTCCAAGCATAGTCGGCCGACCTTGAGATTGCGGCCCCGGGAGTGCCTATTGCAGCGTTTCGACCATCGCGAATATGTCTCGATGACAATGGAGTTCCGCTGCAATTTGCGGTGCGTCCATTGCATGATCGAGGACACCATGCACCGGCTGGTGCCGGAATCGGCGGACCGCTTCGAGGAACTTCTGGCGCAGAACGCCAAGGACCGCCGCTGGAAGGGGCTTATCCTGACCGGCTCGGAAATCACCTTGCGGCGCGATCTTCCCAATCTGGCAAGACGCGCCCGGGCGGCGGGATTCGAGCACGTGCGCATCCAAACTCACGGCATGCATCTGGCCCAGCAAAGCTATTGCGACGAACTCGTCGAGGCCGGCGTCGATGAGTATTTCGTCAGCGTCGCTGGCCCGGATGCCGAGACTCATGACGCCATCACGGCCGTTCCCGGATCCTTTGACAAGACTTTGAAAGGACTAGAAAATCTGGATTGCCGCGGCGATGCGGTGACGCTGACCAACACGGTGGTCACGAAGCGAAGCTATAAACTGCTGCCAGAGGTTGTTAACGGACTCTCGCACCTACGTAGGCTTGTGCAGATGGAATTCTGGGTCTATTGGCCGATGAGCGAAACAGACGACAAGGATTTGCTGGCGTCGCACACCGAGATCGCGCCTTACCTGCGCGAGGCGATCAATCGGGCCCGTGCGTTGGGACGAGGCGTGGAAGTGAAGAACTTTCCGCAGTGCTTGCTCGGTGAAGACGCGACGGCATTGATGAACACCCAGCCGCAGCTTTTTATCGACCCGGCATTCTGGCCGGAGTTCATGCGCAATGGCTTCTATCAATGCGTCTACCGCGACCGTTGCGCTTCGACCGAGTGCCTCGGGCTGAGTACGGCGTATATCGCGAAGTACGGATACGACGAGAAGATTCTGCAGCCTCTCGGCGCAGCTAGGTCATGACACCCTCTTGACGACAACGCCCCTAGGCGCCTGCAAAATCAACCCGAAGAGGTTCCCGCGCGCCGTCGCTGCTTATTGTCGCACGCGAATACCGCGAACCGGCTCATGAGCACTATTCAAAGATTGAATCTTCTTCCTCGCGAAAGCCTTATGGCTCACCCCTTAAGTATAAAATCCTAGAAGAGGTCATCATTGCAAGGAAAACTCTCGCAGTCGGCCAGCGATTGGCGATGCACTGTCACGGTTCCATCACTATACAGAAGTGATTGCCTCATCGGAACTTTTTAACGCCGCAAACATGTCAATTACTGCGCATAATTCGCTGGCGACGGTGCACGTGTCGTGGTAGCGATTCCGATGTAGCCGTTTCGACGGCGCTCTAAAAAAATTAGAAACCCAAATTCCCGTACTCGAATGCGCCGGGATGCGTCACAGGTACCTGTTTAATGGCAAAGCAACTGTTGATTTATGAAAAGGCGATCCCTGTTAACCGCAAGCAACACGGCGACGTCTCGATCAAGCAGGGCAGCGATTTCGGTTTCGCCAAAAACGTAAACTCCTTTCCGTTGCTGGCTTCGGAGTTCGACCTGAGCTCGGTCGAATACGCCATCGTGTTTTCGGGCGACGGCAAGGATGTCATGCCCGCGGTGCTGGTCGGCATCCGCGACAATGAAAATCTCTACGTCGACCAGAGCGGAACCTGGAATGCCAAATACGTTCCGGCATTCGTACGCCGATATCCGTTCGTATTTTCCAGTCGCGACAAGACGTCGTTCACTTTGTGCATCGACGAGGATTTCCCCGGCGTGAATCGCAAGGGAATGGGCGAGCGCCTGTTCGATGCGGCAGGCGAACGTACGCAATACATGAGGACCGTGCTCGGCTTTCTGCAAGCGTACCAGGCGCAATTCGAGGCGACGCGAGCCTTTTGTCAGCGCCTCACCGAGCTCAACCTTTTGGAAGCCATGCAGGCCCAGTTCACGCTGCGGTCCGGGCAGAGAATTACGCTCGGCGGCTTCATGACGGTCAATCGCGACCGCCTCAAAGCGCTGTCCGGCGACGCGCTGGCGCGCCTTGCCGCAAGTGGCGACCTCGACCTGATCTACGCCCATCTGCATTCGCAACGGAACTTCACGCCGACGGCGGAGCGAATCGTTCGCGTCATTGCTCCCGAGCAGGCGAAGGACGCCACGACATCCGAGAAGGTGCCGGCGACGGCGGAGAACTAAACGATCGGCTACCGGATCGCTGCGTCGGTCCGGCTCTGTGGCGCCTGGGGCTTCGCGCCGCTACTTTCGATGGGTGAGGGGTGGACGTCCGCTTGGGCCACCTCCCTGTGACTTGTGTGTGTTGAGTCGATGCGTTGAGGTGCGCTCAACTGGAGGGGGTTTCCGTCCGTGGCTTATCCGTTCCAATCAACGGGCTTGTTCGGCCGACCGGCCGGCCGCTCGCCGTCGAATAGACGAAGGCGACTTCGCGGTCCGGCACGGTGGTTTTGGCGCAACGCCGCCAGATCGCCGCGTGCAAATGTCGGTCACGAAAGGCTCATTTTCGACCCACTCGAGCCGCGGCTTCTGCTCAACGCCGATGTGCTATCGATCAATCTGGCGCACGATCTCTCTGCGCCGCCCGCCGACCAAAGCCTCATCGTGCAGATGGTGCAGGCGACCGAACAGGTCAACAATCAGACCGTAACGGTGCAGCGCGTCCAGGTCGTCGACCAGAGCGACAACAATGCGGTTCTGGCGTTCGGCGATCTCAATGAAATATCGGCGGTCTCGATCCAGGCCGGCAATACCAGCAATACCATCACGATCGACGCCAATTCATTCGCGGGCCAAAAGACGCCGACGATTTCCATCGATGGCGGCAGCGGCCAGAACAACATCATCTTCGACAATTCATCGGCCACCAACTGGACGCTGACCGGCCAGAATTCCGGCACCGTGACCGGAAACGGCGTCACCGCGAGTTTCGAGAACGTCGACAATCTGACCGGCGGCGGTACTGGCGCCAACACACTGACCGTCGACCAGGGCGGCACGCTGTCAGGCGTATTCGACGGCGGCGCGAGCGGCGCCAATACGCTCAACGTCAGCGGTTTCGAGCATCAGGACGTCGCGGTGTCGTCGACGCCGCAATACGACACCCTCACGCTCGACGGACAGGCGTACAATTATACCGACGTGCAAGCGATCATGGTCGGTGATCCGGTCTCCGAGAGCTTCACCGCCGCTGGCTCGTCCGATGTTATCGACATGACCCAGGTCGGTGGCCAGACCGGCACGCTCTCGTTTACCGACACCACCAACAGCAATTTCTCGCTGTTTTTGCAGACACCGACCTCGGGCACAAGCGCGCCGTTCGACGTGACGCTCGGTTCGGGCCAGACGCTGGATATCGGAGGCACGGTCGACTTCTCGCATTACGACACCGGGCTCGATATCACGGGCGCCGGCACGGTCGAATTGCTCGCAGGCTCGGACCTCGTCGTGCCGGACGGCGTCAGCATATCCGCCACCACGATCGATCTCGATGCCGGCAGCAGTCCCACCGGCGGCGCCATCATCTCCAGCACCGGCGGCTCCAACAGCGTCACCGGCGCAAACAGCGTTACGCTCGACGCGACAGCAACCGCGACGAATGGCGGCCCGGCCGCCGACGCCGGCATCAATGTCGGTGGCGTAACGACCGGCAACCCGAGCGCGTTGGCCGCGACCATCAGCGCCAACACGATCGAGCTCGAATCTTCCTCGACGTCGACGACGACGATCAACGCCTCCTCGACCGACACCAGCGCGACCATCAACACCACCAACAGCGCCACCATCGGGGTTTACGGCACGCTCGATGCCACCGGCGCGCTCTCGGTCCTGACCGGCGTCACCGTGAACGACCAGGTCAACGCCAACGACGGCCCCGACCTCACGGCGATCACCATCGTCGCGAACGATACGTCGGTGATCACGCTCGGCAGCAAGGCGAGCCTGACCGGCAGCAGCGTCGACATCGCCGCAACCACCAACATCGATCCGGCGGTGAACTCCGTCATCCCGGTGATGGTCACGGCGGACGATCTGGCCGACAGCTTCCTCGATTCGGCCTCGACGATCATTCCGTCGAGCGTGACGGGCACCCTGGTCAAGCTTCAGACTGCAATTACCAACACCACCGAAGTGACGATCCCGGCGACGGCGGTGATCTCGGCCGGCAGCGGAACGGTTGCCGGCAGCACGGCGGCTCTGGTTATCAGCGCCACCGACACCACCAACGCCATTGTCGATTTCCAGCCGGCGACGACCGATTATCTGCCGCTGCTCAACGGCCTGTTGCTGTTCTCCACGGTGGACAGCCAGATCGCGGTCGATCGCACGACGGAAGTGCTGATCGGTGACACCAACCAGGGCGACAATCCGACGGCGCCGGCGTCCGACACCATCGACGCCGACGGCGACGCCGATATTTCGGCGTCGAGCAGCGGCTCGATCGCCAACAACGAAACCTCCGACGTCAATCTGGGCTCGGCGGTCGGTTCGACTGAGACCTATGCCGAGGGATTCACGGTCAGCGGCGACACGGTGACGCTCGATCCCGCGACGAACGGCGATACGACGCTGGTCGAGCTGCGCGGCGTCAGCGTCAACTTCAATGACAATAACTATAATAATGGCACCCCGGGCGGTCTCGACGTGACCGCGCTGAGCGACACCAGCTATCTGTCGACGTCGCATTACGTGACCAACACGGTCTATGGCGAGACCGAGGCGCTGCTGGAAAATTCGGACGTCGACGCCGGCGCCGACGGGTTCTCGCTGGAGAGCACCGACAATTCCGCGCTCACCGCGATCGCCCAGTCGTTCGACATCAATACCGAGCACGTCACAGGCATCGATACGTTTACGGTCACGGTTTCCGCCACCACCGCGGTCAATGCGGTCGACAAGAACGTCGAGACCGAAGTCGCCGGCTCGACCGTCAATTCCAACGGCGAAGTCCTCGTTCAGGCTCTCGACAGCGAGACCATCGTCTCGTTTGCGGAGACCGAAACCGTCGTCATCACCACGACGCCGCTCGACAAAGGATATTTCGAGTTCGGCGGCACCTTCGCCGCCAACAGCGTTCTCGGCGGCACGACCGCGACGATCGATTCATCGTCGGTCACCACCAAGACCGCTGACTCCACGAACTCGCCCAATGCCGGCGACGTTCAGGTGCTCGCCGGTAATACCTCGACCATCGATGCCGAAGCACAGGCCGGCACCACCGCGACCGGCGGGTCGCTGGCGGCCGGCGTTGCCGGCGCGCTGGCGTTCAATTCCATCGGCTTTAGCGGAAATTCGAGTTTCGCTTCGCTGGCTTCGCAAACTGGGACCGTTTCTGGCCAGTCCACCGGGCTCGACGCGCTTGAGGCGGCGATCAACGGCCTGTTGGGTACGTCGTTCTGGTCGACCGAAACGCCATCGAACGTGACCGCGAGCGTTGTCAGCTCCACGGTCGATGCAGCGGGCGCGCTCCTGCTCATGTCGGTCGCCGAAGGCGTTATCAACGCCACCGTCAGCAACGTCTCCGACGTCACCGGCTCGGCGATCGGCGGAACCAAGACCGGCGCCGCCGGCGGCATCATCGCCACCAATAAGCTCAGCGGCCAGGCGCAGGCCTATATCGACAATTCGGCCGCTCCAAGCGACACGGTAATGAGCGGTGGCGCCACCACGGTCGAGGCGCAAAACAACGACACGATCAATTCGAACTCGACCATCATCACGGATGCCGACGCTACCACCGATGGCGCCGCCACGCTCGCATCGGAAGCGCTCTCCGAGGTTCTGAAACTTGCCAATGCGGCGACCTACAAATCGAGCAATCCGACGCAGAACGAGGTTCTCTATTACGGCGATACGGTGCAGTTCGTCGCGACCTACAATACCGCGCGCTCGCTGTTCGCTCCGCTCGATACCGCGCTCGACGTCACGCTGCAGACCGGCGACACCGTCTATGTCGAAAAGGGCTACGATCCGCTGCTCGGCACGGTCGGCGTGACCTATGTTTATATCGGCACCGGGACCAACAACACCGGCACCATCCAGAATTTCAATCTGGAAAACGCCAATTACCTCGACACCGCCAATTGGGCGGTCGCCAACGGCCAGCAAGGCGCGGTCTACAAATTCATGGGGCCGAGCCAGACGGCGGATCCCTCGGGCACCCAGGTCGATCTTGGCACCGGCGTTGTCGCCGGCGAATTACAGGCCTTGGGCGCGACCGAAACGGCGCTTGGCTACGCCAATCTCAATTGGTGGTACGAGGAGCCTTATTCGCAGCTCCTGCCCTCCGGCTACAACATCAAGTCGGCGACCGGCATTGCGGTCGGCGGCATCGTCGTCACCAATGATGTGAAGGGTGGCGCCACCGCCTATGTGCAGTCGGCCACGCTCAATGTCGGCTCGCTCAACGTCACCGCGAACGACAACGCCGGCATCACCGCGACCGTCAACGCCACCGCGTCCGCCTCGGGCGGCACCGTGTTTGGCGGCGAAGGTTCCGGCACCGTGCTCGCGGTCAACGCCGCGATCGCCACCAACCAGGTAATAGGCGCCGCCACCGCCTATATCAGCAACAGTTCGGTTACGACCTCCGAAACGGCGACCGATAGCGCCAACGACGCTTCGCCGGATGTCACGGTCGACGCCATCAATTCCGACAGCATCACAGCGACGACGACGAGTTCGACGACGGTCGGCGGCAACGGCAGCGGCACCGCCGTCGGTATCGTACTCGCCTTCAACGCCATCGGCGACGCGTTCAACAATCTTTTGTCCAATACGGTCGATGCGCTCCTCGATCAGACCGTGCTCGGCGACATCAATGCCGCCGATACCACTGCATACATCTCCGATTCCGCTATCTCGATGTCGTCGGGCGGCGCATTGACGGTGTCGGCGAGCTCGACCGAGACAGTTAGCTCGACCATCAGCGATAACGCCACCTCGGACGCCGCCGCTTTTGCCAATGCCAGCGGCACCACGGTCGACGGCCTGTTGACCAGCAACGTGATCCAGGCCGGCGTCAGCGCCTATATCGACAACAACAGCGACGGCAAGTCCATCACCGACACTGGCGGTGCAGTGTCGGTGACGGCGACAGACAATTCTTCCGACACCGCAACATCGTCGGAAACGTCGATCAATATGCCGACCAACGATGGGGGCGCCGGCCTGATCAACGGCTACGCCAATCTCGTCCTCGACAGCTATCAGTACACGGACGAGTCCGGAGTTCAGAATCTGAGCTTCGGCGACAAGGTCTGGGTCGATACCGCGGCCGACGGCACGACCGGCTCGATCTACGAGTATATGGGCCCGGGCGGCACAATCGATACCGGTGTTACGCCGAACGTCACCTTGCCGACCGATAGCGTCGATCTCTCCACCGGCGCTGCGGCTTCCGGCAACAACGACGGCAATACCGGCTACGTGGCCGGCGCGGTGGACACGCAATATTGGAAATTGCTGTCGCAGAACAACATCATGCAGCAGGCCGAGATCGACGTCGAGCTCGGCATCGTCGGCGAAGTCACGAAGAACGAAGATATCCAGGGCAGCGCCAATGGCTATTTCGGCCTGCTCGATTTCAACGAAGTGCAGAGCTCGACCTCGGCCTATATTCAAAACATCGGCGGCGGCGCCGCCCCCGGCGCCGACTTGAGCGGCGCCAGTGTCAGTATCGAGGCCGACGACAGTGCCTCGATCACGGCGGCTGACGCCAGCACAGTCACGGCAAGCTCGACTGGCGGCAACAATGGCGGCGGAACGGCCTTTGGCGGCGTGATCGCCACCAATCAGGTCGACGGCGACGCCAGCGCCTATATCGACGACGCCACCGTCAAGGCGACGGCCGGCGACGTCACGGTCACCGCCGATACCACCGCTTCGATTACCGCTCTTGAAACTTCGTCGCTGAGCGCCGGCGGTAATACCGGCTCGATCCTCGCGGCGTTCAACGTCATCGGCTGGAGCAAGGACAATTTTGCTTATCTGCTGGTCGGTTCGCTGATCGGCGACACCAATCTGCTCGGCGACCAGACTCCGGATCTGACGCAAGCCTATATCCAGGATTCGGTCGTAACCGCCTCGGCCAACGTCAAGGTGATGGCAAACGATTCGGCGTCGATAACGGTCGATGCCGGGGATGCCGCCAATACCAGTCAGGGCAATAATCTGCTGTTCGCGTTTGAGGACGGCGATCCGGGCATCAGCGCGGACGGTCTGGTCGCGACCAATATGATCGCGGCGCAGACCAGCGCCTATATTGCCAACGGCGCCGGCCTGACCTCGGTGACTGCGGCGACGGGTTCGGTCGTCGTCAATGCGCTGGACAATTCGTCCGATACCGCGACCTCGGCGCTCAATGTCGTCGCGACCAATACCAACAACGAATCCGATATCGTCGCGATCCTCGATCAGGTGTTCACGACGAGCTACGCCTATACCGGCGCGTCGGGCTGGCAGTCGCTCAACACCGGCGACGAGGTGCTCGACGATTCAAATCCGAACGCGCCGGCGATCTACAAATTCACGGGCACGTCGGGCACGCTCGACGATCTGAGCAATGAAACTTTCACCAGCGGCGACTGGTCCAAGCAAACCGAAGGCGAGCCGACCGTCGCTGGCGAGCTTGCCGCCTTCGGCCAGTTCAATCTGACCGCGTCTAACGCCAAAGGACTTGGCGGCCTCGTCATCATGAACGAGGTCCAGTCGCAAACGACTGCGACCGTGACCGGCGCCACGCTTTCCGCCGGCGACGGGATCAATGTCGCCGCGAATGAATCGGCTGCGATCGTTGCGTTCGCCGAAAACAACGTCACGTCATCCGGCGGCAGCGCCGGCCTTGGATTGGGTGGCGAGGGCGCGACCAACGGCGGCAGCTTGGCCGCGGACGGTACGATCGTCACTAACCTCATCGACGCCTCGGCAACCGCCTATGTCGATCGCTCACAGACACCCGGCTCGAATTACCTGACCACGCCGGGATCGGATCCCAGCGCCAACGTCGCGCCTTACACCAATGTCGTGAATCTCAGCGACGGCGATGTGATCACGCTCGGCGACGGCACCGACGGTTATCCGGCCTATGGCGCCGTCACCGGCAACGACGTTGTCGGCTCGGGCTCGGCGAGTGCCACAATCAATCCCGGCGATGTCGTTCAGAATGGCTCGTCGTATTACCGGTATCTCGGCGCCAGCGCGCTTACGCTCGATCTCGCTCACGGCGCCGCAGTGCCGAATTTCAACACCGCGAGCTGGGCACAGGTCGGCGGTGCGCCGGACGCGACCTATGAATATATCGGCCCGACGGGCAACGTCGACATCTACAATTCCAATTACGCCAACACGTCGCTGTGGCAACTGACAAATTCGACGACGCCGTCGTCCGGCGTCCACAATAATGTCAACCTCACCACCGGCAACACGGTGCAGCTGGCGTCGAACTACGACGTCGTGACACCGGGCGACCAGGTCGGCTTCGGCGCCGCCGATACCCCCGTCGATACCGGCGACGTCATCGCAGACGGCACCTACCTCTATCGCTATATCGGCGCCAGCCCGATCAACGTCGATTTCTCCAGCGGCGGCACGGTGCCGAATTTTGCCAGCGATCACTCCAATTGGGCGCAGATCGGCGGCTCATCCGGCGCGGTCTATCAATATATCGGCACGTCTCCAGCCAGCTTTGATCTCAACAACACCGATTACAACAACGCTGCCGACTGGGCGGTGGTCTCGAACACCAGCACCACGCCCGGACCGAATCCACCGAGCAGCAACCTCGTTGCGCTCACTTCCGGTCAGACCGTCCAGCTCGCCGGTAATTACGATACCGTCGCTAGCGGCGACGTGGTCGGATCCGGCTCGGCGAATACCGCCGTCAACGCCGGCGATGTCATTCAGGACGGCTCGACGCTGTACCGCTATATCGGGCCGGCCGCGACCACGGTCGATTTCGCCAACGGCGGCACGCTGCCGAATTTCGCCAGCGATAGCACCGACTGGGCGGTGATCGGCGGCACCAACGGCGCGGTCTATCAATATACCGGGCCGGCCGCGAACGTCGATCTTTACAACACCAATTACGCGTCGAGCGATTGGACGCTGGTGACGCCGACCTACACTGACGCGAGCCTGTCCGCCGGCTCCGGCGGTATTTCCGTTACCGCTAACAATGCCGCCCAGCTCGATGCCCAGGTGCTGGCGGCTTCGGCCACGAGCGGTGGCGGCAACCAAACCAGCGTTGGCGCAGTCCTCGCCTTCAACGCGCTCGGCTACGATCCCGAGAACTTCCTCTTCAACAGCATCGACGCGCTGCTCGGCGATGCCTATCTCGCCAATGCCGATCCGTCGAACGCCACGGCCTATATCCACGACACGACGATCACGACGACAAGCTACGGCGATCTCGACGTCGAGGCGCAGAGCCTCGAGCAGATCACCGCCACCAACAGCAACGCGGCGAGTTCGGCGGCGTCGGCGCTGTTCGATGCCAACGGCGACAGCTATGGGTTCTCGCTCGCTTCGAACAAGGTCGACGGCAGCGCCACCGCCTATATCGACGAGTCCGATCTGACCGGCAACGCGGCCAATATCAGCGTCGCCGGTTCGCTTTCAGTCTTGGCCAACGACGACGCGGGTATCTACTCGAACGTCAAGCTGGTGTCGTCGGCGACAGTGACCAGCGACGGCGGCGCCGGCCTGTTGCAAACCGAGATCAATGCCTCGACGCCGGCGACCTATTCGACTGCGCCGGACACGACGCTGTTTCCGTCGGACACTGCGACTTCGGTGACGCGGACGCTGGCCTTCGGCGACACGGTCAACCTCGACAACGGCGTTGCCGACGGCTTGCCGGCTTACGATGCGGTCACCACCGGCAGCGCAGCCGACGGGACATCGCTGCCTGATATCGTTGGCAGCGGCGCGCCCGGCACTACCGTCAGTTCTGGCGATGTGGTTCAAAGCGCAGGCGGCACGCTCTATCGCTATATCGGCGGCGGGGCAGTGTACGATTTCTCGCCACAGGCGCTCTCGCAGAACCTTCCGAATTTCAGCGATACCAACAGCTGGGCACAGATCGGCGGCACGCCGGGCGTCATCTACGAATATATGGGGACCGGCGGGCAGGTTAATCTTGCCACAACTGACTACACCGATCTGGAACTGTGGAAGCCGCTGCTGACGACGCAGCTCATTCCGCAAGGCCTCAACGTCACGGCTTCGAGCCCGACGGCGGTGGGCGCCATTGCCGTGCTCAATTCGGTGGTGTCGGCGACCACGGCCTATGTCAATGACGTCAAGATCACGACCGGCGGCACAATCGCGATTAATGCCGTCGACGAAGCCACGATCACCGCCAACAACGACAGCACCGTCAGCAATTCCGGCGGCAGCGCCACCGGCGAAGGCACCGAGTGGTCCAAGAGCGGCATAATCGCGACTAACCTGGTGCAGAGCTCCGCCAGCGCCTACGCGCAGTCGAGCACGCTGACCTCGAATAGCAAGCTCTACATACTCGGCAGCGGCGGCACCAAAACGCTCAATCCGGGCGACGTCGTCGAGGAGAACGCTTCGTCGGCGCCCGCCGATTTCACCACCAATTCGACCAATGGCGGCTCCGACCTTGCCTATCTGGTCGCCGGCGAGACGGTGCAGCTCGATTCTGGCTACGGCGCGGTCACCGATACGGTCGGCAGTTCCGGTCCGGATGTCACCGTCAGCGGCGGCGACGTGGTGCAGAACGGCACCACGCTTTATCGCTATATCGGCTCGGCCGCGCAGGCCTACGATCTCACCGGCAACGTTGACGACACCAATTCCGCCGATCCGTCGCCGGACTTCACCGACACTACGACCTGGGTGCAGATCGGCGGCACCGCTGGCGCGCTCTATGAATATATCGGAGCGGGCAGCGCGCAAGCGCCGCAGCAAACTGATCTCAACAACACCGATTACACCGACGCGACCAATTGGCAATTGGTGCAGCCGGCGCTGTATCGCTACATCGGCAACTCGCCGCTGACGAATTTCAGCTTGGCGCAAAACGCGCCGCTGCCGCAGTTCGGCGACGCCACCCAATGGGTGCAGATCGGCGCCGCGACGATCTCGATCTATGCCACCAATACTTCGACTATCACCGCCGACAACGAGGCTCAGACGTCGAGCGGCGGCAACGGCATCAGCATCGTGCTCGCGTTCAACACGATCGGCTGGCAGTCGCAGAATTTCCTCTTCAACGCGGTCGATGCGATCCTGGGCAGCCCGGATATCGACGAGGCGTTCGGATCGTCGCCACTTGCTGACGTGACCGCCTATTCGAGCGATTCCACGCTCGACGCCACGTCCGGCAGCATCAGCGTCGAGGCGACGGAACAGGCAATCATCACCGCAACGACCGGCAACTCGTCCAACTCGCTCGCCTCCGGCCTGGAAGGCGAAAACAGCGAATCTACCGGCGGTCTGATCGCGACCAACATGGTCAATGCGCAGGCCACGGCTTACATCACTTCGACTACAACGACGCAGGACGCGACCGCCGGCGGTGGCGGAATTTCGGTGATCGCGCAGGACGATGCCGAAGTCCACGCGACCAACGACCAGCAGATAATGTCGACCTCGGTCAGCAGCCCGCAGGGCCTGCTCGAGAGCTACCTCGCCAATGTGCTCGACGACTACCAGTTCACCTCGGCGTCGGGCACGCAGGGGGTGAATTCGGGCGATCTCGTTTATAACGGCGCCGACGGCAACATCTACGAATACACCCCGGCGACGCAGACGCAGACGCCGGTAAATCTCAATCTCGGCGACTATGACGCCACCTCGAACCCTAACGGCCAGCAATACGGAACTTCGAGCAATTGGACCCAAGTCGACTATTCGTCGCTGGCGAGCGACATTCCGGGCTTCAATCTCACCGATTCCAACGCCGAAGCGACCGGCGCGATTGCGGTGCTCAACGATGTTCGCAGCACCGTGTCCGCCACCGTCACCAATGGCGCGTTGTCGGCCGCCGGCGTGCTCGCGAT
This sequence comes from Xanthobacteraceae bacterium, assembly GCA_036490575.1. Taxonomy (GTDB): domain Bacteria; phylum Pseudomonadota; class Alphaproteobacteria; order Rhizobiales; family Xanthobacteraceae; genus BOG-931. The sequence goes on along the minus strand of DASXDP010000262.1, from coordinate 880 downwards.
CGAGGCGCAGAACAACGCCATTATCGATGCCGACAACACCAGCACGGTGATCGCCTCCGGCGGCAGCCCGATTTCGCCCGACGGCTCGGCGGATGCCAAGAATTTCACGGTGGCATCGAACTACGTGCTCGCCAGCACCATCGCTTCGGCCACCGGAACGACCCTGACCACCACCAGTGCCGGGGGCAACGTCGATATCAGCGCGGTCGACAACGCATCGATCGATGCGGAGATGGATGCTTCGACGTTTGCCAACGACAGCACCGTCGGCGTCATTCTGGCGTTCAATACCATCGGTTACAACGAACCTGAGCTCGGTTTCCTCGGCAGCACTGTGGATGCGCTGTTCGGCACCGATCTCGCCGGTACCAATCCGGACAAGGTCGAGGCCTATGCCGACAACACTTCGATCAGTTCCGACGGCGGCGTCGATGTCAGCGCCGAGGACACCGCCAATATCACCGCCGACGTCAGTAACGCCTCCCTCGGCGTTCCGACATTCCTGACCGGCGGCAAGACGGATTCGCTCGCCTCCGGCGGCGGCATCTCCGTCGGTGCCACCATCGCGCTGAACGCCATCGACACCGACATCGAAGCCTACGTCACCCAGACCGGTACCAGCGATACCGTCAGCGCCACTGGCGGCGATATCGACATCACCAGCAGCGACAACGCGACGATCGATGCGAACGTGGTGACCCCGGTGGTCAAGATCGGGGTGAGCTTCTCCAACAGCGCCTCCGACGCCATCGGCGTCAGCATCGTCCGCAATATTGTCGACAGCAATGTCGCCGCCAACGACGGCGGCCGCGTCATCGGCGGCACGACGCAAAATCCGGTTTACGACAACGGTCTCAATCTCACGACCACCCACGGCAAC
>DASXDP010000261.1:0-6752 GCA_036490575.1 Xanthobacteraceae bacterium | reverse complement strand
CCACCGAAGAACTGGGCTATGGCCGAATTGACATCCAATTGCGGCGTGTTGCCTTTGGGGTTGGCGAAGGTGATTTCGTAACCGTCCTGCATCAGGGCACGAACCGGCACCGTCAGCTCGTTGAGGTAATAGCCGGCGCCGGCATAAACCTTGCCATCTTTCAGGGGCAAGCCGTGACCGCTCGAGATGAGTACCAGGATTTTTCCTTTTGCGGTCATTTTGATCTCCGCCTTTGAAAATCAATAAAGTTTTTTGAATCGATGAAATCGCGCCGCTGCATTGCCGCCAGTTGATCTCACAACAAAGGTTTTCTGGTGCTTAGACTAACACACTGACGTAGATCTCGCGTGAGCTTGTCAGGCTGGTGAGCGTCCGATGGCGCAGTCGGGTCGTTAGCCTACATATAAGGTCGGTCCCTGGATGCCCGCTTTTGCCGGCAGGCGGTCGTTCGCATCATGACAAGGTTATAAAATGCGCGTGGAGCAGGGTGACGACAACAGATGAGCGCGACGTCCGCTAGGGCGTGGTAGGCGTTCTGTCGCTTTCCAACATGGCTAGCAGAACTCTTTCCGATGTCAGCGGCAGACACCGAAGCCGCGCATTCAGCGCAGCGTTAACCGCATTGGTGATGGCAGCTGCAACGCTATTCATGCCCATCTCGCCGACGCTTTTTGCGCCGTAAGGTCCGCGCGGGTCATTCGTTTCAACAATGATGGAATGCATTTCGCGCGGCGCCTCAACAAAAGTCGGGATCTTGTAGTCCATTAATGTCGGGTTGGCGATCGCTGCGCCATTCCAGACCATTTCCTCGAACAAGGCATAGCCTAGGCCCTGGACGAAGCCGCCCTCGATCTGCCCCTCAACCATTGTCGGGTTTATAGCGCGGCCAACGTCACATGCAGACCAAGCGCGCTCGACGCGACACTTTCCGGTTGTCTCGTCAATCTCGGCGTCAACGATTGTGGCGTTGAAGACAAACCCGCCGATTTGAGGGAAGGGCAGACCGACAACGACTGCCCGCTTCGGGTCAACGGTTTTTTGTTCGAACACCCATGTATGCGTACCAATGATCGGCCCTCCGACCGCCCAATGAGCTCTCCCTGAAATTGCAGCGAAGCTGATATTTTTCTGGGCAACACCTTTGAGCGCCACAAGGCCGCCTGGAATTATCTCCAGGTCTTCAATTCCGCACTCGAAGATCTCGGCAGCGTGCTCCTTTATCTTTCGTTCGACTTCGCCCGCAGCTCGTATGACCGATGTTCCGGTCATGTAGGTCACACGGCTCGCTGTGGTTCCCCAGTTATAGGGCGAGCCGTCGGTATCCGGGCTGGCAACGCTAACCCGCTCAAGTGGAATCTTTAACGCTTCCGCGCATATCTGGCTCAGCACGGTATTCGAACCCTGACCGATATCGACGGAGCCGGTGTTCAGCAGCACTGTTCCATCTTCGAGTAATCGAACAATGGCGCCGGTGGCCAACAGGCCACTGATGTGTGCGCTGCATGCAACGCCCAAAGCTCGCCGTTTCACTCCATCTCGGGGAGATACGCGCCCGTTGTCCCAACCGGATGATAGGCGAACCTTCTGCAAGCACTCCGCCAGTCCATTTGAATCGATCAACTGGCCGCCGAGCCAATGATCGCCGTCCTTCTTGATGTTTTTGCAGCGAAAATCGATCGGATCCAGTTTGAGCGCGTCCGCTATTTCGTCGATTTGAGTTTCCCCTGCGAACGCGACCTGCGGGACGCCGAAGCCGCGAAACGCGCCGAATCTCATTTTATTGGTGTACGCCAGCCGGCCATGACAATACGCGTGGGGGATCTTGTATGGACCGCAGCTCATCAGCAGGGCATAGCCGAGCACGCCGGGGCTATCGTCGGCAAACGCACCGCCGTCAGCCAAGAGCTCGACCTCCCGGGCGACGAGCGTGCCATCCCGTTTCACGCCGGTCTTAAAACGAATCTCGAACGGATGTCGGGCGCGGACCATCTCGAAGTCCTGTTCACGCGACAGTATTAATTTCACCGCCTTCCTGGATTTTGCCGCAAGCAAGGCGGCAATGGGCTGGATATGCGCTTCCATCTTGTTGCCGAAGCCCGCGCCGATACGCGGCGTCAAGCAACGAAGGCGGGACATGGGAAGGCCCAAAGATTCGCAGACGTTTGCTTGCACTCGAAATACTGACTGATTGGCGGACCACAGCGTGATGCGTCCGCTGGCGTCTATTTCGGCGAGCGCTCCACATGGTTCGAGCGACACGTGGGCCTGCGGCTGTGTTTGATAGCTACCCTCAAAGATCAAATCACTGTCGCGCCATCCCTGCTCGATATTGCCCTCCTGAAAAGAGGTGCGCGAACAGAGGTTTCCGGCGGTGCCGGTCTCAAACACTTTGACGAAATCCGCGGAGTTTTCGTGGATAATCGCAGCGCCTGAGGCCAAGGCCTCTTGCGGCGTAAGCGCTGCCGGCAGTTCTTCGTACGTAACCTCAATAGCGGATATGGCGGCACGGGCTATCGATTCGGTGTCCGCCGCTACAGCCGCGACAGGTTCTCCAACATAGCGAACCTTGCCCTTCGCTATGGCATGTTCATCTTTGATGAAGGCGCCCATGCGCCAGTGCTCTTGCACATCATCGCCGGTGACAATGGCGCGGACGCCGGTCATCGCCCGCGCTTTAGAAACCTCATAGGCAATGATGCGCGCATGGGCGTAAGGGCTTTGCAGTATCGCCCCAAAAAGCATGTTTGGACGGTAAAGGTCCGCGATATATTGCGCCGACCCGCAAACCTTCTCCTGCGCTTCGATCTGTGGCGGAGATTTTCCCACCCCGAAGTCTATGTACTCTTTCATGGGGTGTTTCTGTCAGAAATTGCCTCGGAGGCGCTCAGTACGGCTTCAACAATTTTCTTGTATCCGGTGCACCGGCACAAATTTCCCGAAAGTGCATAGCGCACGTCATCGGCAGAGGGTCGCGGATTATTCCTCAACAACGCGAGCGCGGCGATCAACATGCCGGAGGTGCAAAAGCCGCACTGAAATGCTCCGCAATTAATAAAAGCGTGCTGCAAGGCTTGCATCGTTGGCTCCTCGCCGAGCCCTTCAATGGTGGAGACCTGCTTGTCGTCACAGTCGAGAGCGAGCGTAATGCAGGCGCGCACCGGAACGCCGTCCGTCAGGACGGTGCAGGCGCCGCAAACTCCCTGATTGCAGCCGCGCTTTGCTCCCGTTAAGTAGCAATGATCTCTGACCAGAGTAAGCAACGTGTCGGAAAGTGCGACCCTCGCGTCCGTTTGGACGCCGTTTATCTGGAGCGTCGTTAGGGTGCGGACAGTCATCTCAGTGTTTTGATGCCGCAGCGTCTTCAATAGCGCGCTGGAGCATGCGTGGTATCAAAAGCCTGCGATAGGCCGCGCTGCCGCGCACATCGTCTAACGGATTTGATAATGCCGTCAGGATGTCGCCGGCGCGGCCAATGGCAACTCGCGATTTTTCGGAAGAAAGAATTGCATCTGCATCGCCGGAGGTGATTGGTTTTGGGCCGCAGCCGCCAATAGCGACGCGAACCTGGCCGTCGGCCGCGACGGACAATGCAACCGATGCGATGGCAAAATCGCCACTCACTCGCGCGTGTTTCAAATATAAGCCCACGCCTGGCACCGGCTTTGGAATTTTGACGCCGACAACAATCTCCCCGGGCTCCAGTGCTGTTGTGAACCAGTCGATAAAAAACTCGCGTACAGGCACTTTTCTGCGCCGATCTTTCGAGGCCACTTCGACAACGGCGTCGACTGCGCACAATGCCGGAGGGAAGTCCTGTCCCGGGTCTGCGTGAGAAAGGGCGCCGCCGATAGTGCCCATGTTGCGAACTGCCGTGCCGGCGATTTGAGACGCGGCGTGAGACACCACTCCCGCAGTGCCCGTCAGCCGACCGTCCGTGGCAATTGCATTGTGCTTCACAGCCGCTCCAATAAATATATCGCCGTTCTCCAGTATGTTTACGCCGCGCAGTTCCTCGATGCGCGTCAGGCTCACCAGCGCTGGCGGCGCAACAAGACCGGCATTGATCATGGCGACTAGAGTTGCCCCGCCGGAAATCGGCCTAGCGTCGGGGGTTTCAGCAAGCAACTCCAATGCCTCTGCCAGCAGTCGTGGTCGAAACAGTGGGGAACCAGCCATTTTAGCGCCAGATCCAGTTCGTTGACGCAGTGCCAAAACCCGCTCTACCGCCCCGGCTGCGCTGGCTCTCGGTGGCGGCGAATGGCGAGACTTTTAGCCGCGTCGCCAAGTGACACATTAACGAATTAAATTCGGTGATGGAAGTGTGTCAACAGGTGACGTGCGAAACAACACTCGCCACATGTGTTTGAATCGATCTTTCGGTCACGTAGTATGGCTGTTCAGCAGTTCGATAATATCAAGACGTGACGTTCCGGGCGGACGTCAGAGCGGAGCGATAGTGGCGCAAATAAAAAAGGCAGAAGTCAGACAAGCTATTTTGGATGCGGCGTACAAGCTGTTTTCTCAGAAAGGGTATTCCGCAACGAATATTTCCAATATAGCGCGTGCTGCAAATGTGGCTCCGGCCAACGTTTATGTTTATTTCCGCTCCAAGCTGGAGGTTCTTTTTTGCGTATACGAGCCCTGGCTTACGGCGCAAATCGAAGATTTGGAGCGATCTCTCAAAGGCATCCGTGACCCGCGTCAACGGTTGCGCAAAATCATAAAAACCTTCTGGCGCGATATTCCGTCTGCTGAGAATGGGTTTGCCAACAATATGATGCAAGCCATCGCTACGACAGATCGACGTGAAGGCTACAGCCCCAATCTGCGCCTGGGGGTGGAGGAACAGGCCGCGCGGCTCTTAGAAAGATGTATTCCTGGTCTGGGGCGAGACAACTGTCGTGAGCTGGCCAATATCATCATGATGGCGTTCGACGGATACACATTGAATTTTCATCTCAAAGGCGGGGCGATTTGTCCTCAGAAGCAGGTCGCGCTGTTTTCGGAGATTCTGCTGAACGCCCGGCTAGAGGCTAAGCGTCCTGGAAACAGGGGACGCAGCACGAAAGCCGGGTTTTCGGCTCGCGCCAACGGCAAAGCCACGATCGCTCGATAGAAGCGCGATCAGGCTTGGGGCCGTCGGCGACGCAATCTCGCGATCCACGAATCTCATTCGGCATTCTATTGACAGATGCGCGCATTCTAAGATTTTCTGATTTTGCTCGGCTCGCTAACGCCACGGACCGCTGATTTGCGCGCTGAGCGATGTGCGGGTCCGGTACTGGAGGGTTGATGCGGATCGAGGATCGCTTTTTGGTTGACGCTCCGAAGAGCCTGGTTTGGCGAGCGATCCGCGATCCTGAACTCGTTGCCCCGTGCGTTCCAGGATGCAAGCGCGTCGAGGTTCTCACTCCGGCCAAATATCGCGCCATCGTGCAGGTCAGTCTGGGGCCGATCAAAGCCGAATTCAATGTCGAGGTTGAAATCGTGTCCGAGACGCCGTTTGAGGAAATTCGGACGCGAAGTCGAGGCGAGGAGGGCGGCCGCGCGAGCTCTCTGTCTGCAGAAAATATTCTGAAGATAGCGGAGGTTGCCCCGGACCAGACTGAGATTAGTTATTCGTCGGAAGTCTCGGTGTTTGGCCGGCTCGGAAGGTTCGGATTAGCCATCATGCAGAAGAAGGCGGAAGCGTTAGGCCGCGAATTCGCGGAAAAGTTTCGCGGCGCAGTCGACGGTCTTACCCGGGCCGAAGGGTCGTAACGCTCAACCCGGCTCGTCTCCTAGCTATTTTAGTGGGTTAGCATCCAACTTATCGCGTGTGGTACCCACGGACCCTCGGCTTCGCCTCCGGCATAGCTGGCGGTAAAGTGGTTGCGATCGGCAAGAGTGATCCGGCTCACATCCGAACCTTTTATCGCGAGTGCTTCCTTCATTCGGCGTGCCTGTTCAATGAGGTGAGGAAAGTCGTTGCTGCCGTGCGCGAGAAGGAAAGGGCAGGGCCGCTCGCCGATGTTGGAGATCGGACTGGCCGCTTGCTCATTTTTATCTTCGGCCGATCCGAGGAAGCGTGGCCGCGTGGTGAGGCCCGAGTGTGCTCCGAAATCGTAGACGCCAGAAATGGGAAGACACCCTTGTACCTGGTCGGAAAGTTCGGTCAGCGCCAATAGCGACGCGTAGTGACCGCCCGCAGAATGTCCGCCGACAAATACCCGGTCAGGCTTGCCGCCGTAATTGGCAATGTTGTCGAGAATCCAGCGGACGCCGGCGCACGCATCTTCAAACCCCGATGGAAAGGTATGTTTCGGCGCCAGCCGATACCCAATGCTTGCGAAAGTGATTCCTGCGCCGGTGAACGCGGGAGCCATGAACGTCATCCACTCTTTGTAACCATTGGTCCAGCCGCCGCCGTGAATGAAAGCGAGCGTCGTTCCGTTCGGCCGGCCGGACCGGAACATCACGAGGCTCTGATAAGGATCGGGCCCTGTTTGAATCTCGTCGCCACCATTGACGGTACTGCCACGTGCCATGACCTCGCGCTGGTAGGCGATCGCCGCTTCGGACAGCGGTTCCTGCGGCGGATAGTCTTCGATCTCCATCAGGTTTTTCCTACGGTGCAAATTCGGTCAAAGCGCCGCTCACGCGCGGCTTCGGACGCTCTTTGACTTTCAAACAAGAATGATATTCATTATTGAACATCTCGGCGGTCTTTAAAAGGGTTATGCCATGCAGCAGGCCTCAATCAGAGTTCAAGA
>DASXDP010000260.1:0-102953 GCA_036490575.1 Xanthobacteraceae bacterium | reverse complement strand
GCCGATGACCGGCACGCGTTCGCCCGCGCAAAGCCGGACGATCTCCTGCACCTCTTCAGTGTTTTGCGGGAACACCACCGCGTCCGGCGGCTGATTGGGAATCCAGGTGAGCGTGTTGCCGTGCTGCTCGCGTACCGCCTGCGAGGTGACGAGCCGGTTGCCGACTGTCGCCGCCAGCGCGGCAATGACGCGATCGACCGCCCTGCCGTCGCGCCTGAGTTCCTCCCAAGCCTCGCTGATGACCATGCAATTTGACCCTGCTTTTCAGCCAAAGTGGCGGCCATGGACGAGGCGGTCAAGTAGGCTAGTGGAGCGCTTGCATCGCCCGCGGATTCAGCCAAATTTGCGCCGCCCAGAACATAGGCCGCAACGATGCTCGAACGCCGCGATATCGACCCTGTGTTCTCCGCGCCGTTCATCTCGTCGGTGATGCGCGTCGAACCCGCCTGGATCGACTACAACGGCCATCTCAACATGGCCTATTACAATGTGCTGTTCGACCGCTGTGTCGACGAGGCCTACGAACTCATCGGTTGCGGGCTCGCCTATCTGGAACAGACCCGGCATTCCACCTTCACCGCGGAGGTGCATGTGCGCTATCTGCGCGAGCTTCATGAAGGCGACCCGGTGCGGGCGACGTTTCAGCTCCTCGATTACGACGAGAAGCGCATCCACTATTTCCAGGAGCTGCGCCACGCCGAGGAAAGCTGGCTGTCGGCGACCTCCGAGAACATGACCCTGCACGTCGACATGACCGCGAAGAAGACCGCGCCGTTTCCCGATTTCATTGCCGCGCGGCTTGCCCGCCTGAAGGCCGCGCACGCGCATTTGCCGATCCCGAACAGCGTCGGCCGGCGCATCGCGATGCCGGCCCAGCGTTGATCGGGCGCGCCATGCTCCACCAAACATACGTGCGCCGTGCTATCCGCCACCCGTCTCAAAATTCGCGCCGGCGACGGATGGCCGGACGCGGCATCGTCTATGCGGACGACCGAAGCCGGGATGGCCATCCTACGCGTACCAGTGTCGCGTCGGGGTCTGAGAGGGAGAACTCGTACATGCCCCAGGGCTTATGCTCTGGGCCGTTCTTCTCGATCAGTTCGCTGCCAAATTCGGCGGCCAGGGCGTCCACGTCCTCGGTATAGAGATAAAGGCCGAAGGGATTGCGCCCCGGCAGCAGCCACCCCTCGACCGCGTCTGTGAGATGCAAGCTGCCACCCTTGCCGTCGGAAAGAATGCGATAGGTCTCGGCTGTTCCCGCCGCCGGCTTCCCACCGTCCGGCCTTGTAAAGCCAAGCCGATTGCAGAACGCCTCCGACTCGTCGAGGTCGTTGCAGGGAAGGATGGCGACCACGGCGTGTGGAGGATGCATGCGTCAAAACTCGGTGCGACTTCGCGGATAGGGCTCTGACTGCCAGCGAGATATGTAATGGATATGGCGGTTCCACCCGGCGGCATCACCCATGGCCTTCGCGCCCTCGCAAAACCACACGCGTAGTGCCATTTTCAACCGGAGAATCACGGAATCCTCGCGCCTTGGCTGACCCCTTGAGAGAGACGAATGATCCCCTCGACCCGCCGCTGCCGGTGCCCGGCGGCATTGCCGCGCGCGCGCGGCCGGGCAGCCGCGCCGCTGAAGCCTATCTCGCCGGGTTGAACCCGGAGCAGCGGCTTGCGGTCGAGACGCTCGACGGCCCGGTGCTGGTGCTGGCCGGCGCCGGCACCGGCAAGACCCGCGTCCTCACCGTGCGCATCGCCCACATTCTCGCCACCGGCCGCGCCCGGCCGGGCGAAATCCTCGCCGTCACGTTCACCAACAAGGCGGCGCGCGAGATGAAGGCGCGCGTCAGCGAGATTGTCGGGCACGTGGTCGAAGGCATGCCGTGGCTCGGCACGTTTCATTCGATTGGCGTGAAAATCCTGCGCCGCCACGCCGAGCTGGTGGGGCTGAAAAGCGACTTCACCATTCTCGACGTCGACGACCAGGTACGGCTGTTGAAGCAGCTGCTCGCCGCCGAGAACATCGACGAGAAGCGCTGGCCGGCGCGCGTGCTCGCTTCGCTGATCGACGGCTGGAAGAACCGCGGGCTGACGCCCGAGCAAGTGCCGCCGGGCGAAGCCGGCGTGTTTGCCAACGGCAAGGGCTTGAAGCTCTACAAGGCGTTTCAGGAGCGGCTGAAGATTCTCAACGCCGCCGATTTCGGCGATCTTCTCCTTGAGAACATCCGCCTGTTCCGCGAGCAACCGGAAGTATTGCGGCAATATCAGGCGCGCTTTCGCTTCATTCTGGTCGACGAATATCAGGACACCAACGTCGCGCAGTATCTCTGGCTGCGCCTGCTGGCGCAAAGGACTACCGTCATTCCGGGGCCGAGCGCAGCGAGGGGCCCGGAATCCATAACCACCGACGCCGGGAGTATGGATTCCGGGTTCGCGCCTGGCGGCGCGCCCCGGAATGACGGTCCGAAAAACATCTGCTGCGTCGGCGATGACGATCAGTCGATCTATGGCTGGCGCGGCGCCGAGGTCGACAACATCCTGCGCTTCGAGCACGACTTTCCCGGCGCTACCGTGATCCGGCTGGAAAGAAACTACCGCTCGACCGGCCACATCCTCGCCGCCGCCGCGCATCTGATCGCGCATAACGAAGGCCGGCTCGGCAAAACGCTGCGCACCGATGACGAGCTGGGCGAAAAGGTTTTCGTCACCGGCGCGTGGGATTCCGAAGAGGAAGCCCGCGCCGTCGGCGAAGAGATCGAGCAATTGCAGCGCGAAGGGCACATCCTCAACCAGATCGCCATTCTGGTGCGCGCTTCGTTTCAGATGCGCGAGTTCGAGGACCGCTTCGTCACCCTCGGCCTGCCCTACCGCGTGATCGGCGGGCCGCGCTTTTACGAGCGCGCCGAAATCCGCGATGCGCTGGCGTATCTGCGGATCGTCAATTCGCCGGCCGACGATCTCGCCTTCGAGCGCATTGTCAACGTGCCGAAGCGCGGCCTGGGCGACGCCACCGTGCAGCTTCTGCACGACCACGCGCGCAAGCGCCGCGTGCCGCTGACCGAAGCGGCGCGCGCCATGATCGCCACCGACGAACTAAAGCCGAAGCCGCGCGGTGCGCTGCGCGGCGTGCTCGAAGCGCTCGACCGCTGGCGCGGCCAGCGCGACACGCTTCCTCACACCGAGCTTGCCGAAACCATTCTGGACGAAAGCGGCTACACCGAGATGTGGCAGAAGGACCGTTCCGCCGACGCCGCCGGCCGGCTGGAAAACCTGAAAGAACTGATCCGCTCCATGGAGGAGTTCGAGAACCTGCAGGGTTTTCTCGAACATATTTCGCTGGTGATGGACAACGAGAAGGCCGCCGCCGAGGACGCGGTCAGCATCATGACCCTGCACTCCGCCAAAGGGCTGGAGTTCGACACCGTGTTTCTGCCCGGCTGGGAGGAAGGCGTATTTCCCAATCAGCGCACGCTCGACGAAACCGGGCGCGCAGGACTGGAAGAGGAGCGCCGTCTCGCCCACGTCGGCATCACCCGCGCGCGCCGGCGGGCGAAAATTTATTTCGCCACCAACCGGCGCATGCACGGGCTGTGCCAGACCAACATTCCCTCGCGCTTTCTCGACGAGCTGCCGGAAGACAACGTCGAGGTCACCGAGTCGCAAGGCGGTTTCGGCGGCTATGGCGGTTACGGCGCCTCGCGCTTCGACGCCATGACCTCATTCGGCTCGAATTACTCGACCCCCGGCTGGCAGCGCGCCCAGCAAAAACGCAATCGCGGCGGTTTTTCCGACGACGACGGCGACACTTATTACGAGGCTGATGATTCTAATGACAGCAGCGAAGCTGCGTCCCCTCCCCCCTTGAGGGGGAGGGACAGGGAGGGGGGTACTTTCAGCGCGGAAGGGGATCGACCTTTCGCATCGCGCAAGAATCGCCTGCCGCTGACCATCGAGGGTGAGCTCGTCGCCAAATCGACCGGCACCGTCTCGGCCTTCGCAACCGGCGACCGCGTCTTCCACCAGAAATTCGGCAACGGCAACGTGGTCGCCGTCGACGGCAACAAGCTGACCATCCAGTTCGACAAGGCCGGCGAGAAGCGCGTGGTGGACAGTTTCGTGGAGCGGGTTTGAGAACAGGCAAAGCGGTGCAACGTGGAAGCCGGCGGGATTTGGTGATTTTGCGCCATGCTAACGAACAGCCGCGACATCAAACAACGGCTTGAGCGAGAGGGTTGGATTCTCGACCGGGTAACTGGCTCGCACCACGTATTCAAGCATCCACGGACCCGGGCCACCGTGGTTTTGCCTCATCCAAAGAAGGACTTGGGTAGAGGCCTCGTCCGTAATATCTATACGCGGGCAGGATGGATGCCCGATTGAGAGCGTGGGATAGATGCCACACTACGTAGCCATCGTCGAAGATGCCGGGGCTGATAAGGCGATCGGTATTTGGTTTCCTGATCTTCCCGGCTGTTTTTCCGCGGGCGACGACGTGGATGCCGCGCTGCGCAATGCCGAGCAGGCATTGTCTCTTTATGCTGAGGCGGAGGCGAAGGAGGGCCGCGACCTTCCGCCTCCCCGCCCGTTGTCAGAACTGCGGGACGATCCAGCGGCAGCCGACGACCTGAGGGATCACATGGTAGCGCTCGTTGCGTTGCACCCGGCGGCAGCACACGCTGCGGAATGAATTGCGACCGCGTCTTCCACCAGAAATTCGGCAACGGCAATGTCGTCGCCGTCAACGGCAACAAGCTCACCATCCAGTTCGACAAAGCCGGCGAAAAGCGCGTGGTGGATAGTTTCGTGGAGCGGGGTTGAGCTCTTCGCCCGCGGCTCCAAAATCCATCACCATCTACGTCGACGCCGACGCCTGCCCGGTGAAGCAGGAGATTTATCGCGTCGCCGAGCGGCACGCGCTCAAGGGCGTCGCGCTCAAAGTGTTTGTCGTCAGCAACAGCCCGATCGCGGTGCCGCGGGATATGGGAAACTTGCTCGAACGTGTCGTCGTTGGCGCGAAAATGGACGAGGCGGATAACTGGATCGCCGAGCGCGCCGGCGCGGGCGACATCGTCATCACGGCGGACGTGCCGCTGGCGAGCCGGTCCGTCAAAGCCGGAGCGGAAGCGATCGCGCCGAACGGCCGTCCTTTCACCAAGGACTCGATCGGCATGACGCTCGCTTCCCGCAACCTGATGGATTCGCTCCGCAGCGCCGGCGAAATCACCGGCGGCCCAAAGCCGTTCGCACCGCGCGACCGCTCGGCGTTTCTCTCCGCGCTCGATCAGGCCATCGTGCGGCTGACACGCGCCGGGTTCGGGTCAGTAGCGCCCAGCCCGTAGCCCGTAGGATGGGTTGAACGAAGTGAAAACCATCCTCTTGATGATTTCATTGTTGCGATTGATGATGGGTTTCGCGGCGCTCAACCCATCATACGAACTAATATCGCGAACATTTCACTGAAAACCCGGAGGCCTGAATGGGCGCGCTCGACGGCAAAGTCGCCATTGTCACCGGCGGATCAAGCGGCATCGGGGAGCGGATCGCCGAATTGTTCGTTGCCGAAGGCGCCAAGGTCGTGGTCGCGGCACGGCGGCAGGAGGAAGGCGACAAGCTCGCCAGGCGGCTCGGCATCCGCTTCGTCCGCACCGACGTGTCGAACGAAGACGACGTCAAGGCGATGATCGGCGATACGGTGAAGTCCTTTGGCCGCATCGATTGCCTGGTCAACAACGCCGCCATCCCCTCGCCGATGGTGAGCATCACCGAGATCGACGTCGCCACTATCGATGCGTTGCTGGCGGTCAATGTCCGCGGCGTGCTGCTCGGTCTCAAGCACGTAGCGCCGGTGATGCTTCAACAAAAGTCCGGCAGCATCATCAACATCGGCAGCATCGCCGCGCTGCGCGGCGGCGTCTCGGGCCACATCTACAGCGCCAGCAAGGGCGCCGTGCACGCGCTGTCGCAATCGGCGGCGGCCGAGCTCGGCGAAAAAGGCATCCGCGTCAACACGCTGGTTCCCGGCGCCATCGTCACCGGCATTTTCGCCAAGAACGCCGGCGTCGAGGGGGCGAAGGCCGACAAGCTGACCGATCAACTCAAAACCGGCTTCGCCACGCTGCAACCGGTCCCGCGTGCCGGCTTGCCGGAAGACATTGCCCGCGCCGCGGCTTTTCTCGCCAGTGATGCCGCAAGTTTCGTCAACGGCCAGAAGCTCGTGGTCGATGGCGGGATGGATTGCGTGACGCGCGGATGGACGCTCGCCACGACCGGCCGCGCCGAGATGAACCGGCGGCTCAAGGAAGCCGCCGCGGCGTTGTAGCCCGTCTAAAGCGTCATCGCCGAAAAAGCGGAACCCTTCGTCTTGATGATTTCTTATTCGCGATGAATGGTGGATTTCACACTGCCAAATCCGTCCAATAGCTCAAAAGGAGAAAACGCCAATGGCCCAGCTGCTCGTGCTTTACAAAACACCGAAAGACGCCGCCGCGTTCGACAAGCACTATGCCGAGAAGCACATTCCGATCGCCAAGAAGATCCCGGGCTTGAGAAAATACGAAGTCAGCACCGGCGTCGTGGCGATGCCCGGCGGCCCATCGGGCTATCACCTGGTGGCGATACTCACGTTCGACAATCTCGCCGCCATTCAGACCGCGTTCGGCACCCCCGAAGGGCAAGCCGCGGCGGCCGATTTGCAAACCTTTGCCACCGGCGGCGCCGACATGTTCATGTTCGATACCAGGCCGGCCTGAGGTGGATTCCCGGCCCCGTTCATCGGGCGAAAAGGCGGTGCAAGAACGAATGACCCCATGGAGGTACAGGCCGGCTTTGGCTACGTTACCGACAACCGGCTGGAGGGCTCATGCGCAAGATTGCCGCCGTACTGCTGTTGATCGCGGCCACTGCCGCGCCGAGTGTGGTCAACGCCGACGGAATGGAAATGAAGCACCGGTACCATATCGGACGCGGCTGCGGCTTTGGCGGGCGCTTCTACCGCGACGGCGAATTCTGCACGCTCACATGCCGCTTCGCGTCATGCATGACGCAAACCTGCCACCATGGGCGCTGGGTGATTCCGCCAGCCACCTGCGGGCGCGGCTACGGTTGCTCGCAGTTCTGCTGACGCCCGACGGCCTCAAGCCGCCGGCGCGCTGGGCGCTCAAAGGCGCAAATGACGCAAGCTGGAACCGGACAGTTCCTCACCACTTAATGAGGAAACGAAGCTTCGCGGACTAAGCGCCATGATTCGCAAACTGTCGTCCGGGAAATACCGGCTCTATTCGCGCAAGACCGATCCGAAGACCGGCAAGCGCCGCAATCTCGGCACTTTCGGGAGCCGCGCCGCGGCCGAGAAGCACGAGCGCGCGGTGCAATATTTCAAGCGGCATTGACCAATTCGTCACCCTTCGAGGCTCGCTGACGCTCGCGCCTCAGGACGACGGAAAAATCGCAGATGCCGATATGATCGAAGAATCCGGGCGCCCGTTGCGGTCATATTTCATTCAACGTTTCGCCCATCTGATAAAGCATTTGTTGCCGCTGCGGATCGGATTGCCTTGATTGAACCAATCGGGCGCGCGAGACTTCTTCAGTCAGGGCGATTGCAAAACTGGCACGGGTGTTTGTTCCATGCGTTCAGCTCAGTTGCTTTCCGCCGCGTTCGGCGCGCTGCTCACGGCCGGCCTTGCGGCACCGGCCAGCGCCGCAATTGTGGTGAACATCGACAAAAACACCCAGACCATGACGGTCGCGGTCGACGGCGCGGAGCGCTACGTCTGGCCGGTTTCGACCGGCCGCCCGGGCTACGATACGCCGAACGGGACGTTCAAGCCGAACCGCATGGACGCCGACCATCTATCGCAGGAGTGGGACAATGCGCCGATGCCTCATTCCATCTTCTTCGATATGAACGGGCACGCCATTCACGGCTTCTTCGACGTCAAGCACCTCGGCAGCCCGGTGTCGCATGGCTGCGTGCGCATTTCGCCTGACCACGCCGCCACGTTGTTCAAACTCGTCGGCAGCGAAGGCATGAAGGAAACGACGGTCGTGGTCTCGGGCCGCGCGCCAGCCGGCCGCATGCCGGAAGTGGCGCGGCGGCAGGTCTCTCCGGAAACCGCGCCGCAGGACGCGGGGGGTCCGCCAATGCAGATCGCGCCCGGATACCCGCGGCAGGACGCGCAGGATTACGGGTGGGGCCGCCAGCGCGGCTACGCGCCGCAACAGGGCTACGCCGAGGCGCAAGTGCCGCCCGGCTATCCGCCGCCGCCTTCATATGAGGCGCAAACCAATTATCGGCCGGCGCAGCCTTATGACCCGCGCCGCGGTTATTACGGGCAGCCTGTTCAACCGCCGCCACCGCAGCAGCAATTTTTCCTGTTTCAGGGCAACTGAACGATTTCAGGCGGCGGCGCGATGCATGGACGCGCCATCGCGCACGCCCGTAATCGCCTTGACCGATTTCTCGATCGCGATCCACAGCCGCGCCATTTCATTCGCCGCAGGCGAATCGGCGGCGTATTCCTTTGCCCCCTCGCCTTCGGCCAGAGCGAGCGAGAAGTTCGCGCGCTGCGTGACCTGGCCGCCCCATACCGGGATGCCGTGCTCGAGCAGATTTTCGCGGGCGTAGGTCACCATCGGCGATTCGACGTCCTGACGGCGCGGCGGCGCGGCGTTGATCACCACCGCGTAAGGTTTGCGCATCTTGCGGGCGAAGGCGACGGTCTCCTTGACCGCTTCGATGTCGAACACACTTGGCCGGCATGGCACCACGACCAGTGTCGCCATGCGCATGGCGTCGGCAACGCTCGCCGTCATGGTCGGCGGGGTGTCGACCAGCGCCCAGTCGAAGCCGGCGCGCTTCGCGGCCTTGATGACGTCGACGATGTCACGCGTGGCCGCTTTCAGCGGCAGGGCCTCGGCGTTGCGCAGCTTGTGCCACAGCGTCAGCGAGCCTTGCGGATCGGCGTCGATCAGCAAGCAGCTGCGCGACGGCCTGTGCGCGTGCGCGGCGAGATGCGCGGTCAGCGTGCTTTTTCCCGAACCACCCTTGCGCGAAGCGAACACCACCACGTTCATGCCGATCTCCCCAAGGCTTGAGCCGACGTCCGGCGCGTTTGAGAATCAGATGACATGATACGCCATGACGGCGCTTGCCGGGAAAACCTGTGGACAAGCCGGCGGCTTTACTCTGGATAAGTCGCGTGGAACTTGTGGACCCGCGGGTGGATGGCAGGTGGTGTCTCAGTTTGATTGTGGCGGGGATGATTCTTCGGACTCATCGATAATCGCCTGACGCTTCTCCGCAATTTGGTTTTGTTCGTCGGCGTCAATTGCTGTGAGCAAGTCTGTGAATTTCAGGTGGTGTCTCAGTTTGATTGTGGCGCGGTTTGGGACAGTCCGGGCTCCGAGGGGGCGCTCATGCTTGATACTAGGCTGGTGCTGGCCGCCCTGGTCGCAATCGTCGGGGCCGTAATCGTCGGGATCGCGGCCAATAGGAGAGGACGTAACGGCCCAGGCTGGTTCTTATTGGCGGTGATCATATCACCGCTCATAGCCGGCATACTGGTTCTCGCATTGCCGCGTTCGCGTGCCGGTGTCTGCGTTGGGGAGCAACCGGAACCTGAGAAACGCAGCAAAGGAAGTGGCATACTTTTCGCCGGCCTTAAGTGGCTGGGCGCTGCAATACTTTTCGTCTGTTTCGTTTGCCTTGTTGTGGTCGCGATGTTCTTCCTTGCCGTATTCTTGATAGTGCAACATGGCGGGGGCTGAGCGGTAAGCTCGATTACCCCTGCACAATGTGCGTCAGTTTGAAGTTTCCGATAGCAGCCGCTGCGCTGATGGGCTGTGCGCGATCGCGGCCTCCAGCCAGACCACGGATCGCATCGCGGCCTCCAGCGCTGACCGGCGTGACGGGTAGCTGGCGTCTGAATAATAGCTCACCGGCATCCACTCCCCGCGATCTTCGAAGTCGCGCCGAAATTCCTCGAATCCGCAGCTGCCGTCGGGACGGGAGAATAAGTCCACGCATCGACCATGGCCTTCATTTTCAATGCTGATGAAAACGAGCCACGATTTATCGATGCGCTTGCTCATGCCGCTTTGCGCCTCTTGCCGCTCGCTACCTTAAAGGTCCGGGGGTAAAGACAGCGCCAGACCGAGCGGACTTTGCTCATGTCAGGTAACGCACCGGGTGCTTCGTGGGTAGCCCACGCCGAAATCAAGCTCGGCAAAATCCGGGCTGAGACACTTGCGGATGAACTCACGCAGCTTTTGGCTGATCGCCTCGCCGCCAGCGACAGTGCGGTGAGCATTACCGAGACCGGCAAGGATACCTGGGAGCTTGCGGTTTATTTCCATAACCCGCGCGATAAGGAAAAAGTCCGCGCCGCCGTCGGCGCGGTTGCCGGCCGCAGAGCGGCGCGGGCGTTGCGCTTCTCACGGCTCGACGCCGCCGACTGGGTTGGCGCAAGCCTGCAAGGGCTGGCGCCGGTCGAAGCCGGCCGTTTCGTGGTGCACGGCGCGCACGATCGCGGCCGCGTTCCTCTCAACCGCGTCGGCATTGAAATCGAGGCGGCGCTGGCGTTCGGCAGCGGCCATCACGGCACCACGCGCGGCTGCCTGCTCGCCTTCGACCGGATGTGCAAATCGCTGCGCAAGCCGCGCGCGCACACGCGGTCGACGGGGGCGCGCATTCTCGACATCGGCACCGGCAGCGGCGTCCTCGCCATTGCCGCGGCGCGAATGCTGCACCGGCGTGTCGTCGCCACCGACGTCGATCCGGAAGCTGTCGCGGTCGCACGCGGAAACGTGCAGTTGAACCGCGCGGCGGCGCTGGTGCGGATCGAGAGAGCGAATGGGCTGACCGCGCCCGCGTTTTCGGCGGCAGCGGGCTTCGATGTCATATTCGCCAATATTCTGCTGCAGCCGCTGCTGCGGCTGGCTTCGCCGATGCGGCGGCAGATCGCACCTGGCGGCCGGATCGTGCTTTCGGGCCTGCTGCGCGCGCACGCCAACGCCGCGATCGCGGCCTATCGTCCGCTGGCGCTGGAAAGCCGCGTCGACCTTGACGGTTGGGTGACGCTTGTGCTCGCACGGCGTTCTCTGCCGCGTTTTCGCGCGCGCCGGCGCAAACGGCGCGCGCCAGCGTGATTCGCACGCCACGCCGCAACGATACCCGTTTTTTGTTACCCGGATTTTTCCGGCAAATCAGGTTTCCCCCTGCGGACTGATGCACTAGATTGCGGCCATGTTTGAGGCCCTGTTTCAAACGTTCGACGATCGTACCGACCGCAGCGAGACCGCGCCGCGCATGGCGGCGCTGCGCGCGCAGCTAAAACTGCGCGGGCTCGACGGATTCATTGTGCCGCGCGCGGATCGTTTTCAGAGCGAATACGTGCCGCCGTGCGCCGAGCGGCTTGCCTGGCTCACCGGCTTTACCGGATCGGCGGGCCTCGCGATTGTGCTCGCCGATCGTGCCGTGATTTTCGTCGATGGCCGCTATCAGGTGCAGGTGCGCGATGAGGTCGACGGCGAAATCTTCAGCATCGAGCATCTGGTCGAGATGCCGCCGACGGTGTGGATCGAGGCCAATCTCGCAGTCGGCACGCGGCTCGGTTATTCGCCGTGGCTGCACACGCTCGAAGCCGCGGAGCGGCTTGCCAAGGCGTGTGCGCTTGCCGATGCGCAACTCGTTCCGGTGGAAGACAATCCCATCGACGCCATCTGGACCGACCGCCCGCAAGCGCCGCTCGGCCCGGTGGTGCCGCACGACATGCGCTACGCCGGCGAAGATGTGCCTTCGAAACTCGCGCGGGTCCGCGCCGAAGTGCACAAGCAGTCGGGCGATGCGCTCCTGGTGTCCGACCCCCAGGCGGTCTCGTGGCTGTTCAACATCCGCGGCAGCGACGTCGCCCACACGCCGGTCGTGCTGGCGTTTGCCACCGTGCCGAGGGAAGGCCGGCCGGTTTTATTCGTGGATCTGCGCAAGCTCGGCAACGGCATGCGCCAGCGCCTCGAAGAGGTCGCCGACGTACGGCCGAACGCGGCCTTCGAGCGCGACCTCGCCGCCTTCGGCAAAGATGGGCGCGGCCTGAGGCTTGATCCATCCTCCTGTCCGGAGGCGATCGCGCGCCTTGTTGCCGAGAACGGCGGCGAGATCGTGCGCAGCGCCGACCCCATTGCGCCGATGAAGGCGATCAAGAATGCCGCCGAAATCGCCGGTGCCCGTGCCGCGCATGTGCGCGATGGTGCGGCGGTGACCCGTTTCCTCGCCTGGTTCGATCGCCAGGCGCCGCGCGGCCAATTGACGGAAATCGAGACCGTCGAGGCCGTGGAAAGTTTTCGCCGCCAAACCGGCCTGCTCAAGGATGTGTCGTTTCCCACCATCGCCGGCGCGGGACCGAACGCTGCCATCGTGCATTACCGGGTGACCCGCAAAAGCAATCGCCGCATCGAACCGAACGAAGTGTTTCTGCTCGATTCCGGCGGCCAATACGAGGACGGCACCACCGACATCACCCGCACCATCGCCGTTGGCACACCCTCCCCCGAGATGCGGCAGAATTTCACCCGCGTGCTCAAGGGCCATATCGCTATCGCACGGACCGTGTTTCCCGACGGCACCACCGGCGCGCAGATCGATTCATTTGCGCGGCAGTTTCTGTGGCAGGCCGGGCACGATTTCGATCATGGCACCGGCCACGGCGTCGGCAGTTATCTGTCCGTGCACGAGGGCCCGGCGCGCATCTCGAAGCTGGGCACGGTCGCGCTGAAGCGCGGCATGATCCTCTCGAACGAGCCCGGCTATTATCGCGCCGACGCTTACGGCATCCGGCTGGAGAACTTGATCCTGGTGACTGAGGCGCCCGCCGCGGCCGACGCGGAAAAGCAAATCAATGCCTTCGAGACGCTGACGCTGGCGCCGATCGACATGCGCCTGATCGAGCCGGGCATGCTCACTGCCGAGGAAATGCTCTGGCTAGATGCTTATCACTCGCGCGTGCGTGAGCAGATTGCGCCGCTGGTCGATCTGTCGACCCGCGCCTGGCTGCTGGCGGCGACCATCCCGCCGGAAGCGCTAAAGCGCGGTTCTTGAAACTCCGCTCGGTTCGGACGAACACCGCAAAATTAACAACTGTGTTCGGCCGCG
Source organism: Xanthobacteraceae bacterium (assembly GCA_036490575.1). Taxonomy (GTDB): domain Bacteria; phylum Pseudomonadota; class Alphaproteobacteria; order Rhizobiales; family Xanthobacteraceae; genus BOG-931. Next base: position 89,806 of record DASXDP010000260.1, on the reverse strand, counting down.
CGTTCGCTGAAACCGAACGGCGGCGATGGAACTTTTCGGCGGTCCCGCCGTTTGTTCACGCGGGTTGGCACTTGACGGCCCGGCATCGTTTCGAAGACGCGCGCGCCGGCAATCTGACACCGATGCGGTGTCTTCCAAGGACGGGCCAAGGAGCGAGGAAAATGTTAGGCACTATTCTGATCATCATTCTTATTCTGCTGCTGGTCGGCGCGTTGCCGACGTGGCCGTACAGTACCGGTTGGGGCTATTATCCGGGCGGTGGCCTCGGCCTCATCTTGATTATCGTGATCATATTAGTCTTGGTCGGCAGAATTTAGCGGCGCGACTATCGTCTGAGTGAGACCGACGAAGCGAGGGCCATCCGAGCTGGCGCGTTGCCTGCAAGGTTGCCCTCGCTTCGCTTTTGTAAAACTTCAGGATTTATTTCGGCTACGGTGATTTGGACGTCAGCGAATAAGCTTCACCCACTCGTCTTCGGTGAGCACGTCAACACCGAGCTTTTTCGCTTCCGCGAGCTTTGAGCCGGCGCCGGGGCCGGCGACGACGTAGTCCGTCTTTTTCGAGACCGAGCCTGAGACCTTGGCGCCAAGCCGCTCGGCGGAGGCCTTGGCTTCGTCCCGCGTCATTTTCTCCAGCGTACCGGTGAACACCACGGTCTTCCCGGCGACCGGTGAATCCGCCCGCGGCTTTTCCGCATCGATAATACGCAGGTGCTCGGCCAGCCGCTCGACGCGACGGCGATTGTGCGGCTCGGCGAAATATTCGCTCAAGCTCTCGATCACGCTGTCCCCGATCTGATCGAGCGCGTCCATTTCCTCCCTGGCCTCGTCATCGCCTTTAGCGAGTTTCAGGCAGGCGTCGTGGAAGTCCTTCCACGTTCCGTAGCCGCGGGCCAGCGCCACCGCCGTCGTTTCGCCGACGTGGCGAATGCCGAGCGCGTAGATGAATCGCTCAAGCGTAATCTCGCGCCGTGCGTCGATGGCGCCGAACAAGTTGCGCACCGAAGTGGCGCCAAAGCCTTCGACCTCTTCTAGACGTGTTTTCTCGCCGGTCTCCCTTAGCGCCAGTTTTCCGTTGCGTGCCTCGAGCGTGAAGATATCAGCCGGCTCGTTGACCCAGCCCTGTTCGTGGAAAAATTCGATCTGCTTCTCGCCAAGTCCGTCGATGTCGAACGCCCGACGGGAGACAAAGTGCTCGAGGTGGCCCAGCACCTGATAGGGACAGGCGAACTCCCCGGTGCAATGGGCGCGCGCCCCCTCCTCGCCGCCGGCAATGGTCTCGCGCACCACGTCGGTGTGAAGATCACATGGGCACTTGGTCGGAAATTCGTACGGCGCCGCTGCGGACTTTCGCTTTTCGAGCACGACACCCAGCACCTGCGGGATCACGTCGCCGGCGCGCTGGATGCGCACCGTATCGCCCTTGCGCACGTCGAGCCGCTTGATTTCCTCCTCATTGTGCAGCGTCGCATTTTGCACCACGACGCCGCCGACCGTTACCGGCTCGAGCTTGGCGACAGGCGTCAGCGCGCCGGTGCGGCCGACCTGAATTTCAATGTCCCTGACGACGGTCGTCGCCTGCTCCGCCGGAAATTTATGCGCGATCGCCCAGCGCGGCGAGCGCGAGACAAATCCGAGGCGCTCCTGCCAGTCGAGGCGGTCCACCTTGTAAACGACGCCGTCGATGTCGTAATCGAGCGCGGCGCGCTCCGCCTCGATTTCGCGATGAAACTCCAACAGCGCGTCAACCGAGCGGCACATCTTGGCGAGCGGGTTGGTCTTGAAGCCGCAGCGCTCGAACCACTTGATCATGCCGGACTGCGTGTCGGCGGGCATTTTGCTCATCTCGCCCCAGGCGTAAGCGAAAAAGCCGAGCGGGCGCGAGGCGGTGATCGCCGGGTCCTTCTGCCGTAACGAGCCGGCGGCGGTATTGCGCGGGTTGACGTAAAGCGGCGCGCCGGCCTCAGCCTGTTTGCGATTGAGCTCAAGAAAAGCGTGTTTGGTCATGTAGACCTCGCCGCGCACTTCGCACACCGCCGGCGCGTCCCTGCCCTTGAGCTTCTGCGGAATGTCTTCGAGCGTCCTGACGTTGGCGGTGACGTCTTCGCCTTCGGCGCCGTCGCCCCGCGTCGCGCCGGTCACGAGCTCGCCGTTCTCGTAGCGGAGCGACATCGACAGCCCGTCGATCTTGGGTTCGGCCGAGAAAGCAATAACTTCATCCTCGGGAAGCCGCAGAAAGCGGCGAATACGACCGACAAAATCGGCCACGTCCTCGTCGGAAAACGCGTTGTCGAGCGAGAGCATCGGAACGCGGTGGCGCACTTTGGCGAAGCGCGCCGATGGTGCCGCGCCGACCTTTTCCGTCAGGCTTTCGGGCGACCGGAGCTGCGGAAAGCGGGCTTCTATTGCGTTATAACGCCGGCGAAGCCGGTCGTATTCGGCGTCCGACACCGTCGGCGCGTCATCCTGATAGTAGCGGCGGTCGTGCGCGGCGATTTCGGCTGCAAGCCGCGCGTGTTCGGTGCCGGCCTGCTTTTCCGTCAACGCCTCAACGGAAGTTTCGCTTTTATCCTGACGTGCCATAGGTAACGTTAGCCGGCAGCGCGGATCAAACGTTCCGCGGCGGCTCTCGCCTCCGCGGTAATCTCGGCGCCAGCCAGCATGCGTGCGATCTCTTCGCGGCGGCGCTCGCCGGCGAGTTCGGCGATCCTGGTGGCAACCCGCTTGCCCTTGGCCAGCGCATCCTTGGCGATCAGATAATGACGGTCGGCGCGCGCCGCCACTTGCGGCGCATGCGTCACCGCGATGACCTGGACGCTCGACGACAGGCGCGCCAGCCGCACGCCGATAGCGTCAGCAATTGCGCCGCCCACACCGGTATCGATTTCGTCGAAGATCAGCGTCGGCGCCGAGCCGCGGTCGGCCAGCACCACCTTGAGCGCCAGCAGGAACCGCGCGAGCTCGCCGCCGGAGGCGACTTTCATCAGCGGACCCGGCCGCGTCCCAGGATTAGTGCGCACCCAGAACTCGATGCGATCGACGCCGTCGGGCCCTTCATCGACGGCTTCGATGCGCGTGGAAAATTCCGCGCGGTCGAGTTTAAGCGGCCGCAGTTCGGCATTCACGGCGCGGTCGAGCTTTTGCGCGACGCGCGCGCGCGACGCTGAAAGCTTTTGCGCGGCGCTTCCGTAATTTGCCGCCGCCTCGCGCGCTGCGCTCTCCAGCACCGTGAGTTGCTCAACGCCGGCATCAATGAGCGCGAGATCGCCGCGATGGCGACTTGCCAGCGCGGCCAGCTCGTCCACGGGCGCATTATATTTCCGCGCCGCGCCGCGCAACGCGAACAGGCGCTCCTCAATGCGTTCGAGTTCGCCCGGATCGAAGTCCGCCGCGCGCAGTGCATTTTCGAGATGCGATCGAGCTTCCTCAAGCGCGTTAAGGGCGGCGTCGATGGCCTTGACGACGGGGTCAACCAGCGCCGGCGCTTGCGCCGCGCGCCGCTCCAGCCGCCGCACTGCGGTCGCCAGTGGCGGCACCGCCGATTGCGGCCCGGCGACAGCCTCGAATGTTTCGCGCAAATCTTCGGCGGCTTTTTCCGCCTGCATCATGGCGGTGCGGCGCTCGGCCAGCGCCGATTCCTCGCCCGGCTGCGGCGCCAGGCGATCGAGCTCTTCGACCGCATGGCGCAGCCAGTCAGCTTCGCGCCGTGCGCGCTCGACTTCGGCGCGGTGCGCCTCAACCGCCGCTTCGTGCATGCGCCGCTCGTGCCAAAGCCGGCGCACCTCGGCGGCGTTATCTTCGATCCCCCCGAATGCGTCGAGCAGCGCGCGGTGTGTCGCCGCATCGACGAACGCGCGTTCATCATGCTGGCCGTGGATCTCGACCAGCGCCGCGCCGAGCGCGCGCAACGCCTGTACGCTCACCGGCTCGTCGTTGACGAAGGCGCGGGTGCGGCCGTCGGCGAATTGGACGCGGCGCACGATTAATTCATCGCCGTCCGCACTGTCCGCGGCCAAGCCATGCTCGGAGAGTTTTTCCCGCACCGGATGGTCCTTGCCGACGTCGAAGGCGGCCGTGACCTGACCCTGCTCGGCGCCGTCCCGCACCAGCGCCGCTTCGCCGCGCGCGCCAAGCGCCAGCGCAAACGCGTCGAGCAGAATCGATTTCCCGGCCCCAGTCTCGCCGGTGAGCACCGCAAGACCCTGGCCGAAATCGATGTCCAGGCGATCGATAAGAACGATGTCGCGGATCGACAGGCGGGACAGCATGACAGCGGGTCAGGGACACCAAGGAACGGAAAAGCGGATCATACGCGATTCCTGTTCCGCCGTCTGTGCCGCGGCGTATGCCGCTTGCGTCAGCCCAGCCCCTTGAAGGCCCGGCTCATCCATGAACCCTTGTTTTCGTTGGGCTCGCCGCCGGCTGATTTCACCAGCTTGTACGCGTCCTTGTACCAGGAACTTTCTGGAAAATTGTGACCAAGCACGGCGGCCGCGGTCTGCGCCTCGTCCATGATGCCGAGCGAAATGTAGGCCTCGGTCAATCGCTCCAGCGCTTCTTCGACTTCCCGCGTGGTCTGGTATTGAGTGACGACCACCTTGAAGCGGTTGATGGCGCCGGTGAAGTCGCGCCTCTTCATATAGAAGCGCCCGCGCTCCATCTCCGCGCCGGCGAGTTGATCCCGCGCCAGGTTGATCTTCTTCTTGGCATTGACCGCGTATTCGGTGTCCGGATATTTGCGAATGACGTCCTCGAGCGCGTTGATCGCTTTGTCGGCGCGCGCTTGATCGTGGTTGACGTCGAGAATCTGATCGTAATACGAGGCGCCGATCAGATACTGTGCGTACGCCGCATCGGAGCTGCCGGGGTGCAGCGTCACGTAACGTTTCGCGGCGTTGATGCAGTCATCATATTTTTGCGCCTGGTAGTAAGCAAAAGCCGACATCAAGAGCGCTTTGCGCGCCCAGTCCGAATACGGATTCTGCCGATCGACTTCGTCGAATTTCTTGGCGGCATCATCGTACTGTTGCTTGTTATTCAGAAGGAACAAGCCCTCGTTATAGAGCTTGTCCGCCGGATCTTCGGGGATGTAGTCCTCTTCCTTTTTGAACCAGGCGCAGCCGGCAACCGGCCCTGTCAGCACCGCCAACGCCACGACGCACGCGAGCGTGCGCAACCGCAAACCGGTACCTCGCGATCCGCTTAACCGCGCCAGCATGAGCTTTATGAGAATCCCGTCCCGCTTGCCCGGCAAATCTGCTTAACCGGCTTCCGCGTGTCAGCGGCAAGCAACAGATTGCACAAAGTGACTAGGCCGACAATCGGCCGGGATTAAGGCAAAAAACCCAAGCAAATCAAGAGAGGTCGGGCCCATAGGCCGGCGCGAATGCAGGCGTTAGCTCGGCGTGACCGCGCTGGCGGCGCACCGGCTCCTCTACGTCGCTGTAGGTCCACGCGGTCTGATCGTTCATCAGCGCCGAAACCACCGCATGGTTGAGCTTGTGACCGCCGCGGACCGATCGATAGGCGCCGATCAGCGGCGCACCGGCGAGCGCCAAATCACCGACCGCATCGACCGCCTTGTGACGGACGAACTCGTCCGGGAAGCGCATGCCTTCGGTGCTGAGAATTCGGCTTTCGGCGACAACGACCGTGTTTTCGAACGATGCGCCGAGTGCGTATCCCGCGCTCCACAGCTTGGTCACGTCGCGCATGAAACCGAAGGTGCGCGCGCGACACAACTCGCGGCGGAACAGGCCGGGCTGCACATCGAACGCAAACGACTGGCGGCCGATCAGCGGATGATCGAATTGGATTTCGGTTTCGACCCTTAAGCCCCGCCCGTAAGGCCGCAATTCGCCGAAGCTTCCGTCAAGACTGACACGCACCGGCCGGAGCACTTTGATGCAGCGGCGGCGCGCCGATAGCGTGGTGATGCCGGCGCGGTCGATGGCGGCTACGAACGGTGCCGCGCTGCCATCCATGATCGGCACTTCCGGGCCGTCGACCTCGACAATGGCGTTGTCGATGCCGAGACCGTAAAGCGCGGCCAGGACATGCTCGGTGGTAGATACCGCCGGGCCGTACTCGTCCCCAAGAACGGTGGCGAATTCCGTCGCGGTGACCGAACGGTAGTTGGCGACTATTTCGCGGTCATTTCGGCCGCCAAGGCCGGAGCGCCAAAAGACGATGCCGGTATTGGCTTCGGCGGGATAGAGCGTCACCGTGGCAGGCGAACCGGAATGGATTCCAATCCCGGCAATGCTTGCTGGCTCGCACAGAGTAGTCTGCGTGCCGGCTAGCGGGCCCTTAGTCATGCCTTGCGTCCCTAGACCACTTGGCCGAATTGCCCCGGCAATCCGACCAACCCCAAGACCAAGGAAAGCGAAGGATGACCAACTCGGGATTGCGTCTGCGTGACCGCAGAACCCCTAACCCCAATATGACAATCCCCCGACACCGCTCCCCTTTGACGAACGAAGCATACTTGCGTCGCTGTTTGGGGCCAACTCACGGTTTCTTACCGAGTGTTACCTTGTTCCTGCCGCACTCTTGGCACGAAGGCGGCAATCCGACCCATGGTCCGCATGCTGATGATTGCGGGGAGACAAGCACGGGGGCGTCGCACGGCCGGATTGAAAACGTTATATTGCTCAGTGCTTTAACAAACTAACCTGAGGATTTCAGGGAAATCGCGGCGATCCTTGCCGCGACTTCCGATGTCGTGCCAATTGAGGCGCAATTCGCTCAATTCGCCTGCCGGCGCAGGAACGCCGGAATGTCGAGTTGGTCGTCCTCGCTGTGGTTATGCACAGGGGCTGACCGCCCGTGCTGGTCCAATCCTTGAGGCGCCGAGCGCTTGGCGTAGTCGGAAACGGGCTCGGTGCGAGGAGGCAAAGGACGGCCGGGGAGCCGTTCGGCGGCCGGGAGCGGCCCGCCATGCATGTGCCGTGTCACGGGCGGCGGCGCGGCGGCAGGCTCATGCTCATCATCATGCTCGCGACGGCCCAGGCCCACCGACGCCAAGCGCTGCAAAAGCGACATGCGCTGCTTTTGCGGATGCTCGTCATGAGCCATTTCGCCGCGCTGGGCACGAATCTCGTTTTGCGCCGGCATGGGTAGCTCATCAATTCGTGGCATACGCAAAGCGCGCGGCGGGATGCGTTCCGGCTGCGGCGGAATGAACTCCTCCGGCTCTTCCGGCTCCGGCGCGCTCATTCCAGGATCAATGAACAGCGACGGTTTCGGACCCAGCGGCCGAATGGTCACCTCCGGATTGTTGTGCGGCAGGATGGCGGCTGCCATGGCGGCCTTGGCCGATTCGATCGATTCATTGACCGAAGCGGGCGCCGCAACCGGCGGAGACGCGGGTGAGTGGTGTTGCACCGGCTCCGGCGCCGGAGGCGCATGCCGCGCCGGCTCCCGGCGCTCCGCGCGCTCGACACGCTCAAAACGCTCCGGCTGGCGATCGTTGTCGGCACGCAGCCGCTGCGCGACTTCGGCAATGCGGGCCTCGGCCGCCGTTATGGTCGGCCGCTCAATGCGGGCGTTGTCGATTCCGGTTGCAACGACCGAGACCCGGATGATGCCGTCGAGGTTTTCGTCGAAGGTCGCCCCGACGATGATGTTGGCGTCCTGATCGACCTCCTCGCGGATGCGGGTGGCCGCTTCGTCGACTTCGTAAAGGGTCAAATCGCGCCCGCCGGTGATGGAAATCAGCAAGCCTTTTGCACCCTTCATCGAGGCGTCGTCGATCAGCGGGTTCGAGATCGCTGCTTCCGCCGCGGTCAACGCGCGCTTTTCGCCTTCGGCTTCGCCGGTGCCCATCATCGCCTTGCCCATTTCGCGCATGACGGCGCGGACGTCGGCGAAATCGAGATTGATCAGGCCTTCCTTGACCATCAAATCGGTGATGCAGGCGACACCCGAGTAGAGCACCTGATCCGCCATGGCGAAGGCGTCAGCGAACGTCGTCTTCTCGTTCGCTACGCGGAACAAATTCTGGTTGGGGATGATCAGGAGAGTGTCAACGCACTTGTGCAAGTCGACAATGCCGGCTTCGGCGACACGCATGCGCCGCTGGCCCTCGAACTGAAACGGCTTGGTGACAACGCCGACGGTGAGAATGCCGGCTTCCTGGGCCGCTCTGGCGATGACGGGCGCGGCGCCTGTGCCGGTGCCGCCGCCCATCCCCGCGGTGACGAATACCATGTGCGCGCCGGTCAGATGATCGCGGATCTCGTCGATCACTTCCTCGGCTGCCTGGGATCCGACATCAGGACGCGAGCCGGCGCCGAGTCCTTCGGTCGCCTGCAATCCCATTTGAATGATGCGCTCGGATTTCGACGTGGTGAGCGCCTGGGCGTCGGTATTGGCGACGACGAAATCGACGCCCTGCAAGCCGGCCCCGATCATGTTGTTCACCGCGTTGCCGCCGGCGCCACCGACGCCGAACACGGTGATTCGCGGCTTCAGCTCACGAATGTCGGGGATTTTCAGGTTGATGGTCATGATTGCCTCTTCTTTGATACACGGGCGTCAAGAGCGCCCGGCCCCGGCCGGTCCGCCACCGGCCGCTGTAGTGTGGTTGCGCGTCTTGGGGCCATCAGAAACTCTCGCGCAGCCATTGTCCGACGCGGGAGAAATACCCACCCGTGCCATCCATCAGATACCGCCTGCGGCGGGGTTCGAAATATTCGAGGTGTGCGGCCTGCGGATAAACCAACAGGCCGGTCGCCGCGGCAAAGGCAGGTCCCCGCGCCGCGTCCGGCAACCCGGCAACACCGAGCGGCCGGCCGATGCGTACCTGGCGCCCGAGGATGCGTGCCGCCAACTCCGATAATCCGGTCATTTGGCTCGCGCCGCCGGTCAGGATCACGCGCCCGCGCGGTTCGGCTGCAAACGACGAGGCGTTCAGGCGGTCGCGGACCATTTCGAGGATTTCCTCGACGCGCGGCCTGATGATCTCGATGAGCGCCGAGCGCGGCACGAACTGCGCCTGATCGCGCTCGTCTTCGCCGATTGCCGGCACCGAGATCATGTCGCTTTCGTCCGACCCGCCGAGCAGCACACTGCCATAAAGCGTTTTGATTCGCTCAGCGTCAGCCACGGCGGCGTTCAGTCCGCGGGCGACGTCGCGCGTCACATTGAGCCCGCCGAGCGCAAAACCCTCGGAATGCATGAAGCGGCCGCCGAGGAAGACGGCGATGGTGGTAGTGCCGGCGCCCATATCGACCACCGCGGCGCCAAGATCGGCTTCGTCATCGGCTAAAACCGAGAGGCCGGCGACATAGGGGCCTGCCACCATCGCTTCGACGTTGAGATGACAGCGCTCGACGGCGAGCATCAAATTGCGGGCCGCGGCGATGTCGGTCATGGCCACATGCATGTCGACGCCGAAGCTGGCGCCAAGCATGCCCCGGGGATCGCGAATGCCGTTACCGCCATCGATCGAATAGCCGATCGGCAGCGAATGCAGGAGGACGCGGCCCTCCTGCATGGCGTGCCGGTTGCCTGCGGCGAGCACGCGCGCGATGTCATTTTCGCAAACCGCCGAACCGGCCATGTCGATCTCGGCGGCAAACAGTTCGCTCGCCAGCCGGCCGGCGGAAATGGACAGCACGACCGATTCAATTTCGACTCCGGCCATGCGCTCCGCGCCGTCGACGGCACGGCGGATCGCTTGCTCAGCCTGCGCCAGATTGACGACGCTGCCGGCCTTGGTGCCGCGGGCGGCGGCATGACCGAGCCCGACCACTTCGATGGCGTGCGTTCGGCGGGTCAAAACCTGTTGCGGGGCATGCGGCCGCAACCGGGCAATGACGCATGCCACTTTGCTTGAACCGACATCGAGTGCGGCGACCAGCGCGCTGCGCCGCGGCGCGATCGGTTTCATCTTCGGCGTCAGGCCGTAATTGAGGGCGCTCATGCGTCGCCCCCTTTCTTCTTTTTCCTGTCCTTGAGCGCCTCTTCGCGGGCAAGCGCTGCGCCGTCGGAAAGCCGCACGCTCACATGATCCGGCAACCGCAAATCGACGGCCAGAATATCGCGCGACAGAAGCTGTTTTTCGCGATCGAGCTTGGTCAACAGTTCAAGCGCCTGTTCGACCCTCGTCTCCGGCAAACAGATTTCGACGCCGTTTTTCAGCCAAAGGTCCCACCGCCGTTCGGCCACCAAAACCGAGGCACGCAGTTGCGTGCGAATGGTGGAGAAGCGGTCGAGGACAGCGAAAAAATCCTTCGCTTGAATTTCGGCGCCTTGGCCGACGACAAGCGGCAGATCGAGGTAGCGATCCTCGATGTAAGGCTCAAGTACCGTGCCGTCGGACGCTATCACGCTGACGCGACCGCTCTTTTGCCATAACGCAAAGGCCCGCCGTTCGGTCACGCTGATCTGCAAACGGTCGGGATAGAGCTTGAGCACGGCGGCGTCGGCGATCCATGGATTGGACAGCAGCCGGGCGCGGGCCGCGCCGGCATCGAGAAACGGCAGCGACACGCGGCCGCTCACGCCGGCCGTGGTCAGTATCTCTTCCCGGCTGACTTCTTTGGAGCCGCTGATCGAAATCGCCGCGATACGAAGACCGACCGCATTGGCGACTTCGTCGCGCGCGGTCTTCGCCCAGGTTGCGATATTGGCGAGATGCCCGCCCGCAACGACGCTGTAGCCGACCGCGGCGGCCAGCAGCACCGTGGCAATCGCCATGGCCGAGCCGGACGGCGACAACGAGCGCGCCATCCTTGCGCTCGAACGGCGCAGCGAGGAGCGATAGTCTGCCACCGCGATGATGCGGTCGATCAAATTGCGGGGGAACGGATTTTCGGCGCGCGGCGTGGACGGCTCGTCATCAGGCGCGCCGACCGCTTCCACCGCTGCTGGCCCCGACCGCGTTAGCGGCTGGTCGAGGCGTCCTCCACCATCCATTGCACCAGCTCATCGAAAGTCATGCCCGCGTACGCCGCGAGCTCGGGCACCAGCGAAGTCTCGGTCATGCCCGGCTGTGTATTGATCTCAAGACAGATCAGCTTTCCCGTCCCCTGATCGTCGTAGCGAAAGTCTGCGCGGCTCACACCGCGACAGCCAAGCGCGCTATGGGCAGCCAGGCTGAGTCTGCGGACTTCCTGGTAAACATTTAGTAAAATTTGCGCCGGCAGCACGTGCTTCGAACCGCCGGCGGCGTACTTTGCTTCATAGTCGTAGAAGCGCGTCGCCGGCACGATTTCGATGACATCGAGCGCCCGGTCGCCAATCACCGCACAGGTCAATTCCTTGCCGGGGACGTAGCGCTCGATCAGCACCTGTTCGCCGAATTGCCAGTCGTCGCGATAAAGCTCCTGCGGGGGGTGCGGATGCTTCTCGGTGACAATGAAGACGCCAACGCTCGATCCTTCGGATATCGGCTTGATGACGTAAGGCGGAGTCATCAGGTGCCGCTCGGCGGCCTGGAACCGCGAGACGACCAGATCCTCGGCCACTGGAATCCCCGCGGCCCGGAACACCGATTTGGCGTAGACCTTGTGCATCGCCACTGCCGAGGCCAGCACACCGGAATGGCTGTAGGGAATGCCCAGAATTTCCAGAACGCCTTGCAGCGTGCCGTCCTCGCCCGGACGGCCATGGAGGACGTTGAGGGCTGCGTCGGGATTAGCGGCCGTCAGCGCCGCCGCCACATCTCGGCCGACGTCGATGGCTGTGACCCCGTAGCCCATGCGTTTGAGGGCCTCGGCGCATGCCCTGCCCGACCGCAGCGAGATTTCGCGCTCGGCCGACCAGCCTCCCATCAGAACGGCGACGTGCTTGGGCATGCCCACCCAGATGCCTCAGCGAATTGCCTGATTCGCAACGTGCCCCAATAGAATCGACAATTGCGGAAAGGTCGAGGACGATCGGTACGTTTACTCGGCGAGCGGAGGGCGCGGCCGCTATTTGACCATGACCCAGGCCGGCTGGAGGATCGGATAGGCGATCAAACCGATCACCGCCGTAATTGCGAGCAGGAGAGGATTGCTCACTTTCCAGCGAAACAGGACGGCGAGCGACGCCGCACCGATAAGCGCGGTGAGCGGATCGCCGATGGCGATGCGTCCGAGTAAAAAACTGGCGCCCAGTATGGTGCCGATCGCCGCCGCATAGGCTCCACGGATGAAACCCTGGACATTCGGATTGGATCGATGGCGCGCAAGCAGCGGCGCCGCGATCAATACGAGTACGAAAGACGGGAAAAAGATGCCGACGGTCGAAACCAGCGACCCCCAGAAGCCAGCCACCAGATAACCGACGAAGGTCGCGGTAATCACCACCGGGCCGGGGCTGATCATGCCAATGGCCACGGCGATCAAGAATTGCCGTTGATCGAGCCAGCCGTATTGCCGGACGAGTCTCTGCTCAAGGAACGGAACAATGACCAGTCCGCTGCCGAACGTAAGGGAACCCGCCTTGAGGAAGAAAAGCAAAAGTTTCCCGAGCGTCGAGCCTGGCGCAGAAGGGCCCAAGGAAATCAGCGCGGGCATCGCGACCACCGACAACGACCCGGTCGGCGGTCGGCGCAAAACGTCGCCGTAATAGAGGATGCCGACGATGCCCGCGCCGACAAACACCAACGCCACCTCGGCCCGCATGACGACGGTGATGACCAAACATGCGGCCGCGATTGCCCAATGCAGCCAGTCTTCCATGCCGAGCTTCGCGAGCCGGTAACAAGAATGGAGGATCAGCGCGATAACGGCAGGACTGACACCGTAAAAAATTGCGGTGACCGCTTTGAGGTCGCCGAGATAAACGTACAGCGCAGCCAGCGCGGCAACGATCACGAAATTTGGAAAGATAAAAGCCCACCCGCTGACCCACGCGCCCCAAAATCCGCCGCGAAGAAATCCAATGTAAATTCCGACTTGAATCGCCAATGGTCCGGGCAGCGACTGGCAGATGGCGATGGCTTCGCGCATCTGTTCTTTGGTCAGCCAGCCGCGTTCGGCAACGACCTCGCGTTCCATCTGGCCGACAAGAGCGACCGGACCGCCAAATCCCAACAGGCCGAGCCGGAGAAAGTACCAAAGCAGTTCGCTGAGCGAGCTTCGCTGTTCGGAAGGTGCAGTGGTCACAACACTTTCCCGTCGTAATGGACGCGATTTTCCCTCTATCAATCAATTCCAAATTCAGTTGTGCGCGATCGCCATTTTGTCCAAAGCCGCGCGCAAGCCCGTCGCCAGCCTTGCCGCGTCGTCATTTGCCCCAAAATGCATGAAGAACAGCCGCGGTTGTTCGTCGAGCATATGGCTGTGCAAAGCTGTCACCTCGATGCCGTTGGCGCGCAATGTCTTGGTCACCGGGCCGACTTCGTCGGCCGTCATCACGAAGTCACCGGTGATTGCCGCATTGCCGCCTCCGGTTGGCTGAAAGCCAATCCCGGTTGCGACACCGAGCGGTCCGGCAGGCGAAAGCGTCATGCCATTCGCAACGATTGGGTCGCGCCGTGGCACGGCGAACTGATAGACGCCGCCGTTGGCGCTGCCTTTGACTCCCATGATCTGGTCGAGCATCGCCGTATCTAGATCGATTGCCGCCGGGGCCGCGGGCGTTGTCGCCGCCCCGAGCGGTGTTTTGCTCGCCACGAGCGCCGTGCGAATGGCGAGTGCCAACTTAACCGCGTCACCCTGGCCGCCAACGTGCAGATAGAACGTCGCCGGAGCGGCTCGCAACAAATGATTGTGCACCGCGGTGACTTCCACGCCATTCTCAAGCAGCTTGGCCATCACCGGATTGATCTCGTCCTCCAGCAGTACGAGATCCCCCATCACCATGGCTTCGCCGTGCATCGGCTTGACCGCGACCCAACCGCCGAGCGCAAGCGGCGGTTTTATAGTCACGCCATCCAACGTCACATGAAGGTCGGTGCGTGGAAAACCGTAGCGATGGACATCGCCCGATACTGTCGCCGCTTTGTGCCCGGCGGCCTCATCCACCTGCGCCCAATCAATCGCTTGAGCAAAGGCAGTGGTCGAACAGCCAACACCGATGGCGGCGATGACCAGCGAAAGAAACACGCGCATGGGAATCCTCCTGTCGCATGATTGGCCTTGGCGCGTGGAAAGCCGGAAGGTCGGCATGGCAATACGGGATGATCCAGGGCGGCCGAAGGCACCGCGCCTATTACATTCGTCTGTCAAAAGCCGAAGGGATGGTTCGTCCACGCGCAATCTCCTCGACTAATCGAGCATTGCGCAGAGCTTGGACGGAAGCCGTCTGACGGGGAGTCTGCTTCCCCCTCACTCAAAAATATAGGGTTGGCGTCTTCGCTTCAAGGGCAGCCAGTCAGCGGCTGCTTCAGGGTTCCCTTTTACCTTGCACTGCTGCGCCGTCGTAAATCCAGGACAGGCAGCCGAACAGGTACGCCTCGTCCCAGTCGGCAATCGTGGCGTTGCGCACGTCGCGGGCGAGGCCTTGGTCGAGATGGAAGAAATCCCACAGCGTGCGGGATTCGAGTTGCAACCGCGCAGTGCGCAAGACCCGCGCCGCCTCGAAGCGCTGGAACGCAGCGGTGAAATCTCCCTCCCCGGCAATCAATTCGCCGAGGCATAGACCGTCCTCGATCGCCATGCCGGCGCCCTGCGCGTACGATTGCAGCGGTGCGTGCGCGGCATCGCCAATCAGCACCACGCGGCCGCGGTGCCAATGCCGGACGGGATTTCTATCGGCGACCGCCCGCCGCCAGCGCAGATCGAGCATGGCGATGAGCGCGCGCATGGCGGGGTGCGCGTCGCAATAGGTGCGGTCGAGTTCGGCGCGATACGACGCGAGATCTCCTTTGTCGGCGTGGCTCTCGGTACGGAACACCGCGACAATGTTGAACTCTGTGCCGTGACGGAGCGGGTAGTGCACGACGTGCATGCCGGGACCGCCCCATAACACAACGCAGTCGCGGGCGACGTCGGCTTTTAGGTCCGCCATCGGCACGATGGTCCGGAACGCCACGTATCCAGTCGGACGCGGCTCGCCATCGCCAATCAGCGCGGCGCGGAAAATGGAACGAAAGCCGTCCGCGCCGACAATTGCGGCGCCGGAAAAGGACCGGCCGTCGGCGGTTTCAACCGTAACGCTTTTGCCGAGATCTTCGTAACGCGTGACCGCTGCGTCGGCGACAAGTTCGATCGCCCCGTTCGCACGGCAGGCGTCGAGCAGGACGTTGTGCACGTCGATGCGGTGCACGACGATGTAGGGATATTTGAAGCGCGCGCGAAACGACGCCCCGGTCGGAATGCGGAGAAGCTCCTTGCCGTCGAGCGCGTCCATCAACAAAAGCGCCTTGGGAAAATCGGCGATGGCTTTGACCTGCTCGCTGAGGCCGAGACGGTCAAACACGTGGAAAACGTTGGGACCAAACTGAATGCCGTAGCCAATAGCGCCGAATTGCGGCGCGCCTTCGAACACGCGAACCGCGCGGCCGCGCTGGGCCATGGCGAGCGCCGTGGTCAGCCCGCCAAGTCCGCCGCCGACAATGAGGATGGGTTCACTACTCATCGAAGCAGATTAGCATGGCGAGCAATGCTATTGGGCTATCCCGATACGCTTGATTTCCCATTCGAGCGCGACGGCGGCACTCTCCTTCACGCGATCCCGCACTGTCTCGCCGAGTGTCTCGATGTCGGCGGCCGTCGCCTTGCCGAGATTGATCAGGAAATTGCAATGCAGTTCCGAAACCTGCGCATCACCAACGCGTAGTCCCCGGCAACCGGCGGCGTCGATAAGCTGCCAGGCTTTTTGGCCTGGTGGATTTTTGAATGTCGAGCCGCCGGTGCGGCTTTTCACCGGTTGCGTCGCTTCCCGCGCTTCAGTGATCTTGTCCATTTCCGCTGCGATCGCGGTGCGATCGCCGGGTTCGGCGCGAAACAGCGCCTGCGTGAACACATGATCGTCAGCAACGCCGCAGTGCCGATATGAAAAGCCCATGTCGGCGCTGCTCAAACGATGAACTTTTCCGCCGCGATCGACCGCACGCGCTTCGACGAGCGCGTCCTTGACCTCA
Source organism: Xanthobacteraceae bacterium (assembly GCA_036490575.1). Taxonomy (GTDB): domain Bacteria; phylum Pseudomonadota; class Alphaproteobacteria; order Rhizobiales; family Xanthobacteraceae; genus BOG-931. The sequence goes on along the minus strand of DASXDP010000260.1, from coordinate 73,786 downwards.
CGGCCATAGGCCCCGCCATTCATCCGCAACGCGCCGCCGATGCTGCCGGGAATTCCGCGGAGGAACGACAGGCCGGAGAGGCCGGCCTCCTGCGCCGCGCGCGCCACTTTGACGTCGGGCACGGCGGCACCGGCGCGCAAATTGACTCCATCGACGGCGATCTCGCCGAAACCGCGGCCAAGTCGGACCACAACGCCGGCGACACCGCCGTCGCGCACGATCAAATTGGAGCCGAGGCCGACAACAGTGACGGGAATTTCCGGCTGCAGATTTGCGAAAAAATAGGCGAGATCGTCTTCGTCTTCCGGCACGAACAACACCTGCGCCGGTCCGCCGACGCGGAACCACGTCAACTCCGCGAGCGATTGATCTGTCAGGAGCCGCCCGCGAAGCTTCGGCATTCCGCCGCGCAAATCGGCGCTGATGTCCGGGAAGCTCACTGAGGCGCTCCTACGGCTTGATCCAGCCACGCCGCGAGCACGTCGCGTCCGACGTCAGCGGTGGTGCGCGCGCAAGCGTCCGCTTGCCTGCGCAACGCGTTGGGATCGATCCCGGCCTTGCCGAGCTCGACGGTGTGGCCGATGAGCCATCGCTCGAACCGCGCCGGGTCGGTCTCGAGGTGAAATTGCAGCGCAAGCTGCGACGGCGCGCGTGCAAAGGCCTGGACCGGACAAGGCGCCGTCGACGCCAACGCCACACAGCCAGCAGGCAATTCGCAATTGTCGCCGTGCCAGTGCAGCACCGCGGCCGCGCCGAGCGGCGCCAGCACCGATTTGCGGCCGTCTGCCGTCAATTGAAGCGGCGCCCAACCGATCTCCTTCACCGGACCCGGCGCGACGCGCGCGCCTAACGCCGCCGCCATCATCTGGGCGCCGAGGCAGATGCCGAGGATTGGCTTTTCTGCGGCCGTTCGCTCCGCGATTGCGGCGACCTCGCGGGAGATGAAGGGATAAGCGCCCTGCTCATAAACGCCGATCGGTCCGCCGAGCACAATCACCAGATCCGGGGTCAACAGCGTTGCGGAATCGAACGGGTCCACTCCGGCGTCGTGATACCGGACCTGATAGCCGCGCGCCGCGACAAGCGGCTCAAGAAGGCCGAGATCCTCAAAGGCGACGTGACGGACCGCGAGACAAAATTTTTTCGAGTTCATCCGCTATCCCGCGGCTGCCAGTTCCGCCGGCAACGCGTAAGCCCATTGCGTGATCGAGCCGGCGCCGAGACACATTACGTAGTCGCCCGACTGCGCAATTCCGGCGATGAGCGACGCGAGCTTTTCAGGACCGTCGAGCGCGACGACATGGCGATGGCCGTGCGTGCGCAAGCCCTGCACCAGAGCGTCGCGGTCAACGCCTTTGATGGGCGGTTCGCCGGCCGGATAAACGTTGGCGACAATCACCGCATCGGCATCGTTGAAGCAGGTGCAGAACTGATCGAACAGCACCGCGAGCCGCGTGTAACGATGCGGTTGCACGACGGCAATCACCTGGCCTTTGGTCGATTCGCGCGCCGCTCTCAGGACTGCGGCTATTTCAACGGGGTGATGGCCGTAATCGTCGATGATGGTCACGCCGTTCCACGCGCCGGTGCGGGTAAAACGCCGGCGCACGCCGGCGAAGTTTGCCAGCGCCGTTTTGATCGCCTCGTCGGCGACGCCGAGTTCATGCGCGACCGCGATCGCAGCCGTGGCGTTGAGCGCGTTGTGATGTCCCGGCATCGGCAGGGCGATATTCTTGATCTCGCGCACGGCGTCAGCGCCGCGCTCGCGCAGGGTCACGGTAAACAGCGAGGTGCCGCCGGCGTGCGAGACATCGACCAGCCGCACGTCGGCCTGCGGATTTTCTCCGTAGCTGATGATGCGCCGGTCCTCGATGCGGCCGATGAGCTTCTGCACTACCGGATGATCCGCGCATAGAACCGAAAATCCGTAAAACGGCACGTTTTCGATAAAGGAGCGAAACGCCTGCTCGACCGCTTCGAAACTCTTGAAGTAGTCCAGATGCTCGGCATCGATGTTGGTGACAATGGCGATATCGGCCGGCAGCTTGACGAAGGTGCCGTCGGATTCGTCGGCTTCCACCACCATCCACTCGCCGGCGCCGAGCCGCGCATTAGTGCCGTAGGCGTTGATGATGCCGCCGTTGATCACGGTCGGATCGAAGCCGCCGGCGTCGAGCAGCGTGGCGACCATGGACGTGGTCGTGGTCTTGCCGTGCGTTCCAGCGATCGCGACGCAGCTTTTCAGGCGCATCAGCTCGGCGAGCATTTCGGCACGGCGCACCACCGGTAACCGCTCAGCGCGCGCGGCCACCAGCTCCGGATTGTCATGGTTCACGGCCGAGGAGACGACGACGACCCTCGCGGCGCCGAGATTGCCGGCGGCGTGACCGATTGCGATCGCGACGCCCTTGTCACGCAGCCTTTTCACATTGGCGCTGTCGGCCTGATCGGAGCCCTGCACGACATAGCCGATATTCAGCATGACCTCGGCGATACCGCTCATGCCGATACCACCAATACCGATGAAATGTACCGGACCGATATCGAGCGGTAATTTCATAACGAATCCTGCTTCGCCACTGCCGGCGTTACGTGGTCAAATCCGCTCCACTAAGCCGGCAATCTGGCCCATCCATGAAAGACATGGATGGCCGGAACAAGTCCAAAGTCTCAAGTGTTCGATTTAATCCCCGCCACCTCCAGCACCAAATCGGCCAGCCGATCGGCGGCGTCGCGCCGGCCCAAGGATTGCGCCGCCACGGCCATATCCTCCAGGCGCTGAGGCGCCACCGCAAGGGCGGCAATTTCGTCGGCCAGCCGCCGCGGGGCAAATTCTGTCTGAGGGACCCTGATTGCGCCGCCAATGCTTTGCAGCACGCCGGCATTGGCGAACTGATCCTGATCGAGCGCATGCGGCAGCGGCACGAGAATCGCGGGACGCCCGATCGCCGAGAGTTCCGCGACCGTGCCTGCGCCCGAGCGCGCGACGATCAAGTGAGATGCCGCCATGCGTGCCGGCAGATCAGCGAAAAACGGCGCCACATCCGCCGCTACGCCAAGTTCGCTGTAAGCGTGGCGGACTCGCTGCAAGTCCTCCTCGCGACTCTGCTGAACAATGGCAAGCCGCGCGCGCAACGCCGGGTCGAGGAGGCCGACGGCTAACGGCACAACATCGGCCATCACTCGGGCGCCTTGGCTCCCGCCGAAGACCAGAAGATGCAAAGATCCGGTAATCGCCGGATAGGGCGTCGCCGCCGCCGCCAGGACGGCGGGCCGCAGCGGATTGCCGGTCAGCGTCACTTTCGCGGCAAGCTGCGGCCGATCCCGGAGGACATTGGGAAACGTCGTGGCGATAGCGGTGACCCGGGGCGCCAGAAAGCGGTTGGCGCGGCCGAGAACGGCGTTCGCGTCGTGGATCAGCGTTGGCACACCGCGCCATGAAGCCGCCAGCACCGGCGGCACCGTCGGATAGCCGCCGAAGCCGACGACCGCCGCAGGCTTAAGCCGCCCAATGAGCGCCCAGCCCTGCGCTACGCCGAGCGCGAGTGACGACCCTGTGCTTGCCATGGCGAGCGGACCGCGACCGCGCAGCGTCGCGCTGGCGATGACGTGGACGGCGTCTTCGGCAAAGCCGCCGCCGAAGTGCGCGGCGCGGCGGTCGGTTGCAAGATGAATGTGGATGTCGCGTTTAGCGAGCGCCGTGGCAAGCGCTTCTGCCGGGAACAAATGACCGCCGGTCCCGCCAGCTGCGACGAGAACCAGCGCGCGGTCCGGCGATGGCATTACGCCGCGCTGGCGGCGAGCAGCGTCTCGCCGGCGAGCCGCGCTTGAGGACGCTCGCGGGTGAGCGCAATCAGCATTCCCATTCCGTAAGCCAGCGAAATAAGCGACGAGCCGCCGTACGAGATGAACGGCAGCGTCATTCCCTTTGCCGGCATCAGGTGCAGGTTGACCGCCATGTTGATGGTCGATTGCAGACCGAACAGGATCGCAAGCCCGGCCGCGGCGAAACGAATGAACGGATCGCCGTTGCCCATCGCCTTGCGCAAAGCGCGGATGACGATGAACGCAAACAAAGCCACGAGAATGAGGCAGAGCACCACGCCGAATTCTTCCGCCGCCACCGCAAAGACGAAATCGGTGTGGCCTTCCGGCAGGATGCGCTTGATGGTGCCCTCGCCCGGGCCACGGCCGAACCAGCCGCCGCGAACAAAAGATTCGGTCGCGATGTCGATGTTGAACGTGTCGCCGGAAGCGGGATCGAGAAACCGATTAATGCGCTGCGCGACATGCGGCACGGTGTAGAAAGCGATGACCAGGCCAAACGAAGCGGTCGCCGCCAAGCCTGCCATCCAGATAAGTCGCATGCCCGCCATATAAAACAACGCGCCCCAAACCAGGGTGATCAGCATGGTCTGACCGAAATCCGGCTGCATCACCAGCAAACCGACGACGACAACCAGCAGCACCAAAGCGGCGGTATTGGCCGGCATATCCGGACGCTTGCTGGACTCGGCAAACAACCAGGCGATCAGGACCACGAAGGCGGGTTTAAGAAATTCCGACGGCTGAATGTTCATGCCGAGGATGATCAGCCAGCGGCGCGCACCCTTGATCTCGGCGCCGAAGTAGGGCGTTGCGGCGACCAAGATCAGGCTGACGAAAAATACCAGAAGCGCAAGTTTGCGAATTTGGGGTGGCGACAAAAACGAGGTGGCGATCAACACCACCGTGGCGGGGATCAGGAACACGACCTGGCGGTGGACGAAATGAAACGGATCGAGCCCGATGCGGGCGGCGACCGGCGGGCTCGCGGCAAGGCAGAGCACAATGCCGCCGAGCATCAGCGCGCCGAGCGCCGCCAGCGTCAGCCGATCAATTGTCCGCCACCATTCGCTCAACGGCGTCGGATGCGCGCGCGAGGCCATGGCGTCCCCGAGACGAAATCCCCCTTTAGTCCTCGCACCAAGTTGGTTTCCAGAGGATTAAGAAAAGCCTAACCGCCACACGGCGATGCGCCGAGGCACTTTTCAGGGCTTGGGACCGACGATTTCGAGATGCAGTTTCAGCGGCGGTGTCATCGTGCGGTAGGCCTGCCGCTGCAAGGCGATGTCGATTTGTTCGGCATCGGGACTAAACCTGGCGAAGTAGCGCAGGCAGGCCGCGTAAAAAACCGAGCCGTCGTCCAGGCACATGCCGATGTAGCCCTTACGAGTAAGCTCGTCGGGGAAGTCGATCCACGGCGAATAGGCCGGAATGAAATCGGCAAACATCTTCGGATGATCGGGGCTGTAAAAAACCACAGGCGAGGCGATCTCGAAGCCGGCGGCGACGATCGGAAGCGGCGAATGGAACCGCTCACGCCACAGGTCGGTGATTGCAATCGCCGCATCGCTGAACGGCCGATAGACGCCGTCTTCGGGCATGACCTTGAAGCGCGCCCACCCGTAAACCGGCGCGCCGAGCAATTGCGCGGACAGAAAAATAGCGGCGATCCATACCGAGACGACGACTGCCCGTCGCGTCACCAGGATCGTCGGCAGAAACGCCGCGACCGCGATCGGCACCAGAAAGAACAGAGAATTGCCCCAACCGAGCTGCAACGGCACCTGGCGCGCAAACGCAAGCAAAACTGGACCGAAGACGAGGACGGCGGCAACGATGGCGACAACGGCTCTCTCATTGTCAGGCGGCGGCATGCCAATGATTTTGCGCAGCCGCCACGGCCACAGCGCGATCGCCGCCCCGATGAGGCAAAATGCCAGCAATCCCGATTGCTGGCCGAGGTAACTGACGACGCTGAAGCTGTTCCACCTGTCGTCGGAAAGGCTGTCGATCCAATGCAGCGTCGAAAAGTCGTTGTGCACGAGCCAGACCAGATGCGGGATCAAGGCCAATACGAACACAACGATGGCGGCGTACGGGGCCGGATTGGCAAAAAAGCGCCGCCGGCCGGGCGGCAAAATCGCGGCGAGCGCCAAGCCTAACAATCCGAACAATGCCGAATAATACGCCAGCATTGCCGCCGCCGCGGCGAGGCCAAGCATTACTCCGCGCCCTGCCGTCGGCCTTTCATAAGCCCGCAGAAACATCCAAACCGCCAGCGGAAGAATGGCCAACAGAACCTGAGCGTTGTTGAAGTGGTCCGACTTGGCTCCGATGAACAAGGGATAGAGCAGCATCGCGAACACGACGAGCGTCGCGCGCCGGCGGCCGAGCACATGCCCGCCGATGAAATAAATCGAGACCAGCGAGACGCCGGTCATGACTTGCGACAGCGCATACGACGCCCAGTTTGCCGCCGGGAACACCCGGTACCAGACTCCGGCGATCCACCCGGTGACTGGCGGATGGCGGCCATAGCCGAACAGGAACTGCCGGCCCCAGGCGTAAGCTTCCGTGCAATCAAGGAAGAGCGTCTCGGCCGGCTTCATCAACACCAGAATCAGCAGGTTGATGAGAAGCGCGGCGACGATGGCCACGATCACCGATACCCCCGCCGCGCGCGGGCGCAGCAGCGTCGCAGCGAGCCAAACGTTGATGTTGGCAATGCGGCCGCGCTGCAAGCCGGCAGGACTCGACCGCTTCACGGCGCTATTCCTCGTTGTTCCGGCGGGCGATCCCCGGCAGCTCGAGGACGAGACGGCGGAACACATCGCCGCGCACTTCGAAATTACGATACTGGTCGAAGGAAGCGCAGGCCGGCGAAAAGAGCACGACCGGCTCGCGTGCCGTCGAGGCGGCGGCGTCGCGCGCCGCCGCCGCAACTGCTCGGTCGAGCGTTTGCGCGGCCTCATGCGATACGCCGGCGCCGAGCGTCACGGCGAACTCTGCCGCCGCTTCGCCGATCAGGTAAGCCTTGCGGATGCGGGGAAAGAACGGGCGCAGCCCCTCGATTCCGCCTGTCTTCGGTCTGCCGCCGGCAATCCAGAAAATGTCGTCGAAACAAGCGAGCGCCTGCGCCGTCGAATCGGCATTCGTCGCTTTTGAATCGTTGACGAAGAGCACGGCACCGCGCGTTGCCACTTCCTCCATCCGGTGCGCAAGACCGGGGAACGAACGCAGAGCTGCCTGGATCGCATCGGGAGAAAGGCCAAGCGCCAAGGCCGCCGCCGCCGCGCACGCGGCATTCTGTGCGTTATGCTGGCCACGCAGCGAACCGATGCCGTCGAGCCGTGCGATCGGCGAAGCAGTCCCACGCGCGGCGCGCATGATTTGCCGGTCCGCGATGTAAACGCCCTCCGGCAAAGGGTGCTGCGCTGAAACGCGTGTGACGCGTTTGTCCGATTGCTCAAGCCGGTCGGCGATCTTCCGGCACCAACCGTCATCGATGCCGATAATGGTCTCTCCGCTATCGGGTACGCCGGCCACCAAACGCTCCTTGACAGCGGCGTAGTGTTCCATGGTGCCGTGGCGATCGAGATGATCTTCACTGAGATTGATCAGGATGCCGACCGAAGGATCGAGCGTCGGCGCGAGATCGATCTGATACGAGGAACATTCGATCACGTGAACGCGTCCCTGGCGCGGCGGCGCCAGCGAAAGGATCGCGGTGCCGATATTGCCGCCAAGTTGTGCGTCAAGACCGGCAGACGCGGCCAAATGCGCTATCAGCGCGGTGGTTGTCGACTTGCCGTTGGTGCCGGTGATGGCGACGAAGGGTGAGCCGAAAGCAATGTGACGGCGCTCCCGGCAAAACAATTCGATATCGCCGATGACTTCGACACCCGCCTCATGCGCGGCCTGCACGGTCCAATGCGGCTGCGGGTGCGTGAGCGGAACGCCGGGTGCGAGCAGCAGGGCGGCGAACTTCGACCAATCGGCTTTGCGCAAGTCGGCGACGTGAACGCCGGCGGCTTTCGCCTTGGCCTGACTGTCCTCGTTGTCGTCGAAGGCGATGACGGAAGCGCCGCCCGCGATCAGGGCTTGCGCGCTTACCATCCCCGAGCCGCCGAGGCCGAATACGGCGACAGCCTGGCCGCCAAACGTCGTGACCGCAATCACGACGACTCAAGCCCGGCCCGGCGGGAAATCCGGATCATCGCAGCTTCAGTGTCGACAAACCGACAAGCGCAAGCACGACCGAGACGATCCAGAAGCGGATGACGATCTGCGGCTCGGTCCAGCCCATCTGCTCGAAATGATGGTGGATCGGCGCCATCTTGAACACGCGTTTGCCGGTAAGTTTGAACGACACCACCTGCACGATCACCGAAACCGCTTCGAGCACAAACAAGCCGCCGATCACGGCGAGGACGATCTCGTGTTTGGTCGCGACCGCAATGGCGCCGATCATGCCGCCGAGCGCCAGCGAGCCGGTATCGCCCATGAAGATCGACGCCGGGGGCGCGTTGAACCACAGGAAGCCCAGCCCGGCGCCGAGCACCGCCCCGCACAGCACCGCAAGCTCGCCGGTGCCGGCGACATAGTGAATTTGCAGATAGTCGGCGAACACCGCGTTGCCGGAGAGGTAGGCGATCATGCCGAAGCTCGCGGCGGCGATCATCACCGGCACGATGGCGAGCCCGTCGAGGCCATCGGTGAGGTTTACCGCATTGCCGGCGCCGACAATGATGAATGCCGCGAACAACACATAGAACCAGCCGAGATTGACCACCAGCTCCTTGAAAAACGGAAACACCAGCGACGTCGAAAACGGCGTGTGCCCAAGTTGAACCAACATCACGCAGGCGGTGCCGGCAATCAAAGTCTCGATGGCGAGGCGCGTGCGGCCGGCAAAACCCGAATGCGTCTGCTTTTTGACCTTCAGATAATCGTCGTAAAGGCCAACGAAGCCGAAGCCGATGGTGACCCAAAGCACCACCCAGACGTACGGATTGGCCGGATTGGCCCACAGCAGCGTCGACACCAGCATGCCCGATAAAATCATCAAGCCGCCCATGGTCGGCGTGCCGGCTTTTTTGACGATGTGCGACTGCGGCCCGTCGGTGCGGATCGGCTGGCCTTTGCCCTGCAACAGCCGCAACCGGTCGATCATGAATTGCCCGAACAAAAAAACGAAGACGAGCGCGGTAATCACCGCTCCGCCGGTGCGGAAGGTGATGTAGCGAAAGACATTCAGGACCGAGAGCTTGTCCGAGAATTCGACCAGCCAATAAAGCATTTGCGTTTCAACTCATTGCGAGCGCGGTTTCGTGCGGCTCTCGGAGCGACGACGAACGTTGCAACGCCTTGACAATAGGTCCCATGCGCGAACCAAGCGAGCCCTTCACCATCACCGCATCACCGGCATGCACCGCGGATAATACCTGAGCCTCGAGCGAGGCGGAGTCCTCCGCATAGCCGCCCCGGCGACTGGCGGGAAGAGCCTGCCAGAGCGCGCGCATCAGCGGCCCGCAGCAAAACACCAGGTCGATGTCGTTGGCGCCGATCGCCGCCACCAGCCCGCGGTGCAGCGCACGCCCGCGCGGGCCGAGTTCGAGCATGTCCCCGAGCACCGCAATGCGCCGGCCGCGCGGGCCGATTGCCGCCCGTCCCAGCAACGCCAGTGCCGCCTCAACCGAGACCGGATTGGCGTTATAGCTTTCGTCGATCAGCAGCGCCGTCCCACCCGGCAAATCGAGCTCTATCAATTTGCCGCGTCCCGCCGGCGGCTTGAATTCAGCCAGCGCCAGCGCCGCAATCGCCAGGTCAGCCCCGGCCAGCTCGGCGGCAGCCAGGGTCGCGAGTGAATTGACCACGAGATGATGGCCGGGCGCCCCGATTTTGTAGGTCAGCTCCGTGCCGAGAATGTTTGCCTCGACAGTCGAGCACTCCGGATGCAGCGCGAACTTGATGAGCCGGGCATCGGCTTTCGGGTGCTCCCCGAACGAGACGACGCGCCCGACTTTGGCCTCTTTGGCGCGGCGCGAAAGATGCGCGAACTGCGAATTGTCGCGGTTGAGCACCGCCGCGCCGCCTTGTTCCAGTCCGAGAAAAATCTCGGCCTTGGCGTCGGCAATCTTGGCGAGCGTGCCGAAGAACTCCAGATGCACCGGCGCGATCGTCGTAATCAACGCGACATGCGGGCGGGCAAGCCGCGACAGCGGCTCGATTTCGCCGGCATGATTCATTCCCATTTCCAGGATCACGTAGCGCGCGCTGGCGGGACACCGCGCCAGCGACAGCGGCACGCCCCAGTGATTGTTGTAAGAGGCAACCGAGGCGTGGGTCTCGCCTTCCTTCTGCAACGCCAACAGCAACGCGTCCTTGGTGCTGGTCTTGCCGACCGAGCCGGTGACGCCGATCACCTTCGCATCGGTGCGCTCGCGCGCCGCGGCGGCGAGATCGCGCAGCGCCGGTAAAACATCGGCCACCGACAAGAGCGGCGCATCTTGCGGAAACTGCCCGCGCCGTTCGGCGGCGACGACGGCGAGCCCGGCTTTGGCTGCGAGCGCCGCCTCGACGAATTCATGCCCGTCGCGGCGGTCGGCAAGCGCAAAAAACGCCTCGCCGGGCGCGATCGTGCGCGTATCGATTGAAATCCCGGAAATCGCATGGGGCAGCGCGCCCTGGCGCACCGCGCCCATTGCTTCCGCCATTTCGTCGACGGTCCACAGCGGGCGCGCCCTCATGCCGCTTGCTCCTTCAGCGCCGCGGCGACTTCCTCGTGATCGCTGAACGGCACCACCCGATCACTGAAAATCTGGCCGGATTCATGGCCCTTCCCCGCTATCAATAACACGTCGCCGCTGCGCAGTTCGGCGATGGCCGACCGGATGGCCTCGCGGCGGTCGCCGATTTCGACGGCGCCGGGCGCCTCCGCCAGGATAGCGGCGCGGATGGCGGCGGGATCTTCGGTACGCGGATTATCGTCAGTGATAATTACCTGATCGGCCTTGGCCGCGGCGACGGCACCCATCAACGGGCGCTTGCCGCGGTCGCGATCACCCCCGGCCCCGAACACCACAACAAGCCGGGAAGTTACGACCGGGCGGAGTGCGTCGAGCGCCTTGGCAAGCGCGTCGGGTTTGTGCGCGTAGTCGATAAAGATTTGCGCGCCGCGCGCCGAACCGACGAGCTCGATCCGGCCTTTTGCGCCGGTGAGATGTTCGAGTGCCGGAAACACCGAAGTCGGGTCGCTGCCGGTGGCGATGGCGAGCCCAGCGGCAACAAGCGCGTTGTCGACCTGAAAGGAGCCGACCAGCGGCAAACGTACCTGAAATTTCTGGCCGCTGTACCGGACCGACAGACGCTGAACAAAGCCCTCGGTGACACTTTCGGCAAGCCGAATGACACTGCCTTCCTCGCGGCCGACGCTGATGATTGCAAGCTTGCGCGCTTTCGCAAGTTTGATCACTTCCGGCGCGTGCTCACGATCCACGTCGATGATTGCCGCGCCGCCCGGCTCAAGCAATTCGCCGAACAGTCGGAGCTTGGCCGCGAAGTACGACGCGAAGCTTTGATGATAATCGAGATGGTCGCGGGTGATATTGGTGAACGCGCCAGCCGCAATGCGCAAGCCGTCGAGCCGATATTGATCTAGCCCGTGCGAGGACGCCTCGATCGCAAGATGCGTGACGCCTTCGCCGGCCAAGGCGTCGAGCGAGCGGTGCAGCGCGACGGGGTCCGGCGTCGTCAGGGATCCATATGTCTCGCCGCGCGGCGACACCACTCCGATAGTGCCGATGCTGGCGGCGCGAAGGCCGAGCGTGGTCCAGATCTGCCGCGTGAAAGCCGCTACTGACGTTTTTCCGCTCGTCCCGGTGACTGCAGCGATGGTGCGCGGCTGGCCCGGAAAAAACCTGGCGGCCATAAGAGCGGCCGCGCGCCGGCTATTCCCCACCCGGACGAAAGTAATTCCGGCGTCCAAGGCGGCGCTCTGGCCGGACTGCATGACCACCGCGACGGCGCCAGCCGCGACCGCCGAAGCAATGAATTTGGCACCGTCCGCCTTGCCGCCGGGGATCGCCACGAACACGTCACCGCGTTTGATCGCGCGGCTGTCCGTTGACAAGCCGCCGATCTCGATCACGGCAGAACCGGCCTCGATTTGGGCGTCGGCTGGCAGAATATCGGCAAGCTTCATCAAGGGTCGCGATCCAGAGCGACGATGATTCCGCACGGCGGCGTTAAACGGCCCCGCCTTACCTGCTTTCCCGCGCCGAGACCAGCATGAGGTGATCGGCGGTCGGAAGGTCCATTCGCGGCTCGATGCCGAGCAGCGGCGCAATGCGTGCGACCACCGCGCCGCCGACCGGCACCGCATTCCAGCCGGAAGTCTTGAACCCATGGGTTTCCGGTAGCACTTTCGGATCGTCGAGCATGATCAACAAGAGATAGCGCGGCTGATCGGCCGGGAGCACGGCCATGAAATCGGTCAGCACGTTGTTTTTCGAATAGCGCCCGTTGATCACCTTGTCGGCCGTGCCGGTCTTGCCGCCGATATAATAGCCCGGAACATCGGCCTTACGGGCCGTGCCCTTCTCGACGTTGAGCCGCATCAGATAACGCATCATCTCGCTGGTTTCGGGCTTTACCACCCGCTTCGCGAGTGCCTCGGCGTCGGCCTGCGTGCGCTTCAAGAAAGTCGGGGGAATGAGCAGGCCGCCGTTCATCAGTGCCGCCACTCCCATGACCGCTTGCAGCGGCGCCACCGAAAGTCCGTGGCCGAACGCGATGGTGATGGTGTTGAGCTCGCCCCAGTGCTTCGGCACGATCGGCTCGGCGCTCTCCGGCAACTCTGTCCTCAGCCGATCGAGCTGGCCCATTTTTTTCAGGAAAGCCTTGTGGGCCTCGACTCCCATGGACAGCGCGGTACGCGCGGCGCAGATGTTCGACGAAAAGGTGAAGCATTCCGGAACGGTGAGCATCCGGTTTTCCGGCTCGAAATCGTGGATCTGAAAACGGCCGACTTGCATCGGACCGTGCCCATCGAATGACGATTTGAGCGTCACCCTTCCGGAATCGAGCGCCATGGCGAAGGTAAACGCCTTAAAGGTCGAACCCATTTCAAACACGCCGGTCGTCAGTCGGTTGATGCGCGTCGGGTCGAGCGCCTGGCGCGGATTGTTGGGGTCGTAATCCGGCTCCGACACCATGGCGATGATTTCGCCAGTGCGGACGTCGAGTACGACGCCGGCCGCGGCGAGCGTTTTGTACTTGGCGTGCGCGGCGGCGAGTTCCTCGTGCAGCGCGTGCTGAACGCGCACGTCGACGGCGAGCTGGACGGGCGTCTGCAGCCGGTCCGTGGCAAGGCCCGCCATGTGGAGCGCGGCGAGCCCGTTGCCGTCGAGCCACTTCTCCATGCCGGCAATGCCCTGGTTATCGATATTGACGTGGCCGATCACGTGCGAGACTTCCGACCCGTTGGGATAAACCCGCTTGTTTTCATTCAGAAAGCCGATCCCCGGCAGGCCTTGCCGATAAATCTGTCGCTGTTGTTCGGGGGACAGGTCGCGCTTGAGCCAAACGAACCCGCGCCGCGAGGCCAGGCGCTCGCGCAGTTCGGCTGCATCAAGATCCGGCAAGTCCGCGGTGAGCAACTCGGCCGCCTCGTCGGGGTCGATAAGACGGCGCGGTTCGGCGAACAGCGACGGCACCCGCACGTCCGTCGCCAGCACTTCGCCGTTGCGGTCGAGGATGTCCGGGCGCGCGGTCGCCATCGCGTCGCTCGAGCCGCCGCGGTGAGCGGCGCGGCCGTCAGGCAGTGCGGCAAACATCACCAGCCGGGTCGCGATAACGCCGTAGGTGACGGCAAAGAACAGAATTGCCAGCCCCACGCGGGCGCGCGCCTTGGCGGCGCGATCGGTCGAAGCGCCGTAGAGCAGCCCGCGTGCGATCTGCCGCCACGACTCGCGCGGACGCTTCAAGGCATTTCGCACCAACGCGATGATTGCTTCAGCGGTCTGCACCGGCACCACCGCTTGTGTTTGCTCCGGCCGGCGGCTTCGCAGCTCCCATCACACTGCCCGTCGCCAGCGGCGATTTATCGGAGTCCTCAAGGAAAGCGCCGATCGGATCGGGGCTGCCCGGCTGCACCAACTCGGGCGGGCGCTCGGGAAGCTGATCGAGCGAGCTGTATTGCGTCGACTCAATCGGCTTGAGCGGCAAGAAGCGTTTGGCGAGCGCCTCGATGCGCGCTGGATTATCCAGCTCGGCCCACTTGGCACGCAATCCGGCAATGGCATCACGCTCGCGGCGCACTTCGCCGCGGATCTTGGCAAGACGTTCGGCCTGAACGGTCGAGTCAAATTTGATCCGGTACACGTAGGCCGCCGCAAGGATGAGGACACCGACGACAATGAGATTGAGGATGCGCAGGATCATGCGCGCCCCCGCAAGACATCCTCGAGCGAGGGCAGCGACGGCAGCAGCTTTTCGCTCCGCGCCGGATACGGCGGCGCGTCCGTGCGCTCGGCTGAGCGGAGCTTGGCCGAACGGGCGCGCGGATTGGCTAGGACCTCGGCTTCGTCCGGCGTCAACGGGCGCCGCGTCAGCTCGCGGAAACTCGGCGGCGCCGCCACCGGTAGCGGCCGATGCCGCGATGACGAAGGCGCGCGGCTTCGCGTCGCGAGAAAGGTTTTGACAATGCGATCTTCCAGCGAATGAAACGCCACCACCACCAGCCGGCCCGAAGGCTTGAGCGCCCGCTCCGCGGCAGCAAGCCCGCGCGCGAGTTCGCCCAACTCGTCGTTGACGAAAATTCGCAGCGCCTGAAAAGTCCGCGTCGCCGGATGAATGGCGCTCTCGTGCGGCCGAACGATTTTTGCGACGACATCAGCGAGCGCGCGGGTCGTTTCGATCCGATGTTCGCCACGCGCCCTGACCACCGCGCGCGCGATGGCGCGAGCGTGGCGCTCCTCTCCCAGAACAGAAATAATGGCGGCAAGCTGGCGCTCGCTGGCGTGCGCCACGACGTCCGCCGCGCTCGGTCCAGAGCGCCCCATGCGCATGTCGAGCGGTCCGTCGAGCCGGAATGAAAATCCGCGCGCGGCGTCGTCGATCTGCAACGATGAAACGCCGACATCGAGCACCACGCCGTCCAGGCCGGACACGCCGTGCCGCGCAGCGATGACGTCGAGATCTGAAAACACGCCTTCGGTCAGCGCGAGGCGGCCATGCGCCTCGCGCTCAAGCGAGCGACCGGCGGCGAGCGTCTCGCTGTCGCGGTCGATGGCGATCACTCGCGCGCCGGCTGTTTGGAGGATGGCGCGCGTGTAACCGCCGCCGCCGAAGGTGGCGTCGAGATAGATGCCGCCGCTGCGCACCGCGAGCCACTCGATCGCGGTGGCGGCGAGGACGGGAATGTGACGAGCCAGTCCGCCAGCGACAGCGTTGCTGTCGCTGCTCGTCATCATTCCCGTGCTCCGTGCGGAGGTTCCGCCGCCATCCGGGTTGCCAGTTCGGCTTTGAACGCGCGGACCTTTTCGGTGGCCTCCGTTAGTTCCGCGCGGAAGCGCCCAGGCTCCCAGATTCGAAATTTGTGACCGAGGCCGACAAACGTCACTGTGTTGCCGATGCCGGCATGCGCTTTGAGCGCATCGGTGAGCACGACCCGTCCCTCGCCATCGAGCTTGAGCGTCTCGCTGGTGCCGTAGAGCGCAAGCGAGAATTGTTCGCGCTGCTCCGAGTAAGGCGGAAACCGTCCGATCAGCGCCTCGATCTCGGCAAGCAAGCCGTTGCCGCCGGCGTCGAGCGCGGGCCGGTCTAATGCCGGATAGCAGTACAGGCCTTCGAACCCGTCGCGCGCCATAACGGAGCGGAACGAGGCCGGCACAGACACGCGGCCTTTGGTGTCCAGGCGCTGAACGTGGGTTGAGACAAACCGGTGCATCCGACCGTTGGCCGCGCGGGCCAAGCGCACCTTGCGGACGCCCGTCGCAACCCCCCTGATCCGCAGCGCCGCACTCTCGATCGGGTGCAAGTGAAGCGCATGGGATTACATGGGTTATCATGGGTAACTATGGGCGTCAACGCATCCGGCGGCGGCCCGATGCCGCTTCGCTTACCTTCGATTAACGAGGCGTAAGCTTAAGGAATGGTTGAGTTCCTGCTCTGGCATGGCGGCTGTTTTCGCCGCGCCCGGCTACCCATGGTCTTGCGTTACTGGCAGGCCACGCGTCACGGCTTTTTTGGTTTTCGGCCCGTCTTACCTCGCAAACCAGTTTGCCGCGCCGCGCTCACACTCTAAATTGGACGGATGAGCCCGCGTAACGCCTTTGGCGCCGAGTCCTGCCTCGTAGCCGAGTTCCGCCCCTCCCCCAACCACGGGGAGCGCAAAGACGGCCGACGGCCGGACATGATCCTCCTGCACTACACCGGCATGCCGGAAGCGGGCGAGGCGCTGGAGCGCCTCTGCTCTCAGGGTAGTGAAGTATCGGCGCACTATCTCGTCTACGAGGACGGCCGGATCGTGCAAATGGTGCATGAGAACCGCCGCGCGTGGCACGCCGGCGAATCTGTTTGGGCAGGTGAGACCGACATCAATTCTTGTTCGATTGGAATCGAGATTGTTAACCCGGGCCACGATTACGGCTACCTCGATTTTCCCAAGCGGCAGATCGCGGCGGTGACTGCACTGTGCCGCGGCATTCAAACGCGGCACAGCATTCAGTCCACACGCGTGCTCGGCCACTCCGACGTAGCGCCGGCGCGCAAACGCGATCCCGGCGAAAGATTCCCGTGGCGCACTTTATGGGATTCAGGCGTCGGACACTGGGCGAAGCCCGCGCCGATCAAGGACGGCGGTCAGTTGCTCGCGCTCGGCGATCGCGGCGACGCCGTATCGACCATGCAGGATTTGCTCAGCCAGTACGGCTACAGCGTCGTGATTAACGGCATTTATGACTCGGTGATGCACGACCTGGTGACCGCATTCCAGCGCCACTTTCGCCAGGAAAGGGTCGACGGCGTCACCGATGACTCGACCCGCACGACGCTGCGCGATCTGCTCGCCACCCGCGGCCGCGTTCGCACCATCGCCGGGCGCACCCGCGACCTTGCTCCGCTCGCCCCTTGACGGGGTGCCTCCACGTCTCCATTCCTGTTCGGTCAGTTGGCTGGATGGCCGCTCCGGCGAGAACCGAAAGGTTGCCGGGGAGGAAAGTCCGGGCTCCATGGACAGTCGGTGCCGGATAACGTCCGGCGGGCGCGAGCCTAGGGAAAGTGCCACAGAAAACAAACCGCCGCGGCGCGTTGTGTATGGCCGCGGTAAGGGTGAAAAGGTGCGGTAAGAGCGCACCGCGCGGACGGCAACGCCCGCGGCACGGCAAACCCCACCGGGAGCAAGACCGAATAGGGACGGCACGAGGCTTTTCGCGCGAGCGCAATGTCTCAGGTCAAGTCCGGATCCGCCGTCCGGGTAGGTTGCTGGAGACGCCGGGTAACCGGCGTCCAAGAGGAATGGCCATCACGCAGGCAGATCGACGATCTGCATGCCCTCCAGAACCCGGCTTACAGGCTAACTGACGTTAACTTGAAGGGCGCTCGGCGGAACCCCGCCGGGCGCCCGCCAAGTCTCGGGCACCAAGTTTCTGGCATCACGGCTAACGGATTTGCGTCGCGCAATCCCTCGGCTTGATCGGAATTCACTTGTCGAATTCGCCGACGGCCGCGTTTTGGTTGCTTAAACAATATTAATCAAAGCCAAAAGTCGCCTGCCGGGCGTGGCTGGCGAATTAGGCACGTCGGCGTTGTCCAAACACGTATTTGTCCGGAGCGCCGGCTTTACCGCGTGTTAGGCGCGGCAACTCCACCATCAAGAAAACCGGGCAGGCCTTAAGGCCGGCCGGAGCCATCGGCCGATCTTGCCGAGGCGATAACAGACTGACGATCAGGGACTGCGTATGTTTCGAGTACTCTCGTGCCTGGACGGCCAGCATGATTTGCGTCTGGTTCTCCTTGCAGTCATCGTCTGCTTCGTTACCTGCCTCGTCGCCGTTAATTTAATTCATCGCGCGCGCCAAACGCATCACCGAGCGCGTTTGGCCTGGATTATTGCGGCCGGCGCCGCAAGCGGCTGCGGTATCTGGGCCACCCACTTCATTGCCATGCTCGCTTATGAGCCTGGCGTCCCGATCGCTTATGACCTGCCGCTGACCATGTTGTCGTTCGCGGTTGCTTGGGGCCTGATGAGCGCCGGCATTGCGCTCACGATCTCGCGTGCGAACATGAAAAGCGCTTTGCTCGGCGGATGCGTTGTCGGTCTCGCCATCACGCTGATGCACTTCGTCGGCATGCAAGCGTTGCAGGTGCCGGGCCATCTCACGTGGTCGCCCGATCTTGTTGCCGTCGCGATCGTGTTCGCCACCGTCTTCGGGATGGCTGCGATGGAGACGGCGCGTCGCACCGACGTCGCCATGATGCTACTCGCTGCGGTTACGCTCTCTGCCGCGATTATCCTTCTTCATTTCACGGCAATGGGCGCGATCGAGATAGTACCGGATCCGACCCGCAGCGTAACACCGTTTTCCGTCTCGCCAAGCGTGTTGGCGCTGTACATCGCCGGAGCGACCGCGCTCGTGCTCGCCGTCGGTTTTGCCGGATCGATCATCGATCGCCGCATCGGCGAAAAGACTGAGTTGCTGGAGGCCGCACTGCAAAACATGTTTCAGGGCCTTTGCATGCTCAACGGCAAGCAGGAGGTGATGGTCGTCAACGATCGCTTTCTCGAGATGTTCGGGATCGCCCCCCGTCAGGTCAGGCCGCTGATGCCGGCACTGGAGTTAATGGACGCGGCGGAGCAGTCCGTCCCCTTCGGCGCGGAAACGCTGCTCAACATGCGGCGATGGTGGATACGCCTGATGCGCGAGAAAAAATCAGGCAAGGCGATTTTTCAGCGCACTGACGGCCGCATCTATTCGGTGTCTCACCGGCATATGCCGGCGATGGATGGATGGGTGGATACCTTTGAAGACATTACCGAGCGGCGCAACGCCGAGGAAAAAATCGCGCACATGGCGCGCCACGACACGCTGACCGGGCTGCCCAACCGTATGCACTTTCGGGAGCGGTTCGATAAAGCGGTCGCGGCCATCGATCGGACCGGCGCATTCGCGGTACTGTGCCTCGATCTCGACAACTTCAAGATTGTCAACGACACGCTTGGCCATCAAGCCGGCGACGCGCTTCTGCAAATTGCCGCGAAGCGTATTCAGACCGCGTTACGCAAGAACGATCTCGCAGCCCGCATCGGTGGTGACGAATTCGCTATCCTGCAACTGACGAACGACCAGCCCTCGGCCGCGATCGCCCTCGCCAGCCGCCTTGTGGAGATCATGCAGGAGCCGATCGTGATCGGCGATCAGGAGGTGCCTGTCGGGGTCAGTGTAGGCATCGCTCAAGCTCCGGCCGACGGCAGCGACGCGGACACGCTTTTGAAAAACGCAGATCTCGCGCTTTATCGGTCGAAAGCCGACGGGCGGGGGACTTATTGTCTGTTCACGCCGCAGATGCACGTCACCATGCAAGCTCGTCGCGTGCTCGAGTTGGACTTGCGAAGCTCGTTAAGCGCCGACGCGTTTGAACTTTTTTATCAGCCGATCGTCAACATCGCCAACAACAAAGTAACCAGCTTTGAGGCACTGCTGCGTTGGCACCATCCGCAGCGTGGTCTTCTTTCTCCGGCGGAGTTCATTCCTCTGGCCGAAAAGACCGGACTGATCGTGCCGCTCGGCGAATGGGTCCTGCGCGAGGCCTGCTCGCAAGCCGCAAAATGGCCGGACGACGTTCACGTGGCGGTGAATCTGTCGCCGGCGCAGTTGAAGAGTGCAAACTTTCTGGGATCTGTACTCATCGCCTTGTCATCCGCGCAATTGTCGCCAAAGCGCTTGGAGCTGGAAATCACCGAGTCCGTGCTGTTGCAGGACAGCGCCGCCGCCACGGCGACCCTGCGTCAATTGCGAGAGCTCGGAGTAAAAATCTCCATGGACGATTTCGGCACCGGTTATTCGTCGCTCAGTTACCTGCGCAAGTTTCCGTTCGACAAGATCAAGATCGATCAATCGTTTATTCGCGATCTCGCCAACGGCGGGGACAGCCTTGCGATCGTGCATGCTGTCACCGGACTGGGCAACAGTCTCGGAATTTCAACCATCGCCGAGGGCGTCGAAACCGCGGAACAGCTCGATCGCCTTAAGGAGGCGGGCTGTACGGAAGCACAGGGTTATTTCTTTGGCGCCCCAAAGCCGCTGAATGAAGCGATCCGTCACCTGGGAGGAAGCCGGCGGCTTCGGGTCGTGGCCTGACGACTAGAATCCATCGCCATACACCTCGAAAAGGGTCCAAGATTCTGTTGCGGACCCCTACCCCGCCCGCCTATCTAAGCCCCCTATGAACACCCTCACCGACACTGCTGCGGCGGGAACCGCGCGCGCGGCGCTCATCGAAGTTGAGCTTGCGGCGATCGAAACCGTCGCCCGCGACACCAACACCTACACATTCCGCCGCCCGGATGGCGGCCGTTTGCCGTCGTACAAGGCCGGCGCGCACATCGATATCCATTTACCGAACGGACTGATGCGGCAGTTTTCTCTGGTGGTCCCGGGTTCTGACCCGGACAGCTATGTCGTCGGCATCAAGCTCGATGCGGCGAGCCGCGGCGGATCGCGCTACATTTTCGACGAGCTTAGCGTTGGACACACCCTGAAAATCAGCGCGCCGCGCAACAATTTCCCGCTCGTCGACGAGGCCGAGCATATCGTGCTGTTCGCCGGCGGCATCGGCATCACGCCGATCTGGTGCATGGCGCAAGAGCTCGCGGCGCAAAACCGGCCCTGGAAGCTTTATTATTCATCGCGCTCGCGAGCCGATATGGCGTTTGTATCGACGCTGGAAAAACTGCCGGCAGAAAACGTGCACCTGCATTTTGACGACGAAGCCAGCGGCAAGTTTCTGGACATCGCCGGCATCATCAGCGCGGCGCCGGCGAATGCGCACTTTTATTGCTGCGGGCCGAATCCAATGCTGGCGGCGTTCGAAGCCGCGGGCGCGAGCCGGCCGCATGCGCAGGTGCACCTCGAATACTTCACACCCAAAGCCGAGATTGAAAGCAATACGCTTGGCGGCTTCTGGGTCGAGCTGGCGAAATCCGGCGAGGAATATTTCATTCCCGAAGGCAGGAAGGTTCTTGAAGTCCTGTACGAGGCCGGTGTCGACGTCGATTACTCCTGCGAGCTCGGCATCTGCGGCGAATGCATCACGCGCGTAATCTCCGGCATTCCCGTGCACCATGACTCGGTGCTCAGCGAAGAAGAGCAGGCGACCAACGAGAAGGTCATGATCTGCTGCTGCGGTTCCAAGACCGAGCGCCTGGTCCTGGATATGTAGGTGTGTCCTCCAGCTGGGATGACACAGCCGACATCGTCGTAGTCGGAGCGGGCGCGACCGGTTTGCCGGCCGCGATTGTCGCCGGCGAAGCCGGCGCTTCCGTGATTGTCGTGGAAGCGCAGGACCACATCGGCGGTCACGCCATTGTCAGCGGCGGCAACCTGCCGTTCGGCGGCGGCAACATTTATCAGAAAAAATATGGGGTCGAGGATTCGCCCGATCTGCTGTTTCGGGATTTGATCGATTGGACTGTCGTCGAGCCGAACGGCGCGCCGCCATACCGCTACAACGATCATGAGTTGGCACGCGCGTTTGCAGATAACAGCGTAGCGGCATTCGACTTCCTGCTCGCGCACGGCGTGACCATTGTCGACAAGGCGCCGGATAACTTGAGTGGACACGAAATCGGCATATCGGTGCCGCGCACGTTGCATTGCGCCGCTATGCACTGGCCGCTGGTTCAGACCGGCAAGCCCGTCGATCAAAGCCTGCAGTCAACGACATCCTCGGGCAGCGGGCTGATGCAGCCGCTTTACCAGGCGGCGCTGAAGCGCGGCGTGAAAATTCTGCTCGGGCAGCGGATGACGGCTATTCATCGCGAGACGGGTTCGGGGCGCGTTACCGGCATCGCCGTCGAACAGGGCGGCGCCGAACGTAACATCCGCGCGCGCAAGGCCGTCATCATCGGCACCGGCGGCTCCTCGGGTAACGTCAACTTCCGCCGCATGTTCGATCCGCGGTTGACCGAAGAATATTGCGGCCTCGCCGGAATGCCGTGGTCGGATCAGGACGCCAGCGGCGAGCTCGCCGCCATGGCGATCGGCGCGTCGCTTTGGGGATTGACCAACTTCGCCGGCGAATACGGTACCGGCGTCACCAAGGCCGGCTCGGTCGGCTGCCAGTACGGCTACGGCAATCTGCGATGGCTCCCCGACAGCGAAGTTTTCGACAAGGCACGCGCCACCGGACTCAAGGTCGCCGACTGGCAGAACTTGATCCTCGTGAACATGCTGGGCAACCGGTTCTATGACGAGACCGCACGCCAGTTCACGCCGAGCATTTTCGGCAGCCTTGCGGATTACAAGCAAGGCAGCCATGGCAACGCTACCGCAGTCAAATATGATCCGAGCAATTTCATCAACGCGGCGCTTGCCGGCATCGGCGACGGCGAAAATGGCGGCGGCCCGATCTGGGCGATCTTCGATGCCGGCGCAGCCGAACGCGAGCAGTGGAACCCCGCGCCGCCGCACGTGGACGCCGCCGCCGGTTTTTTCTTCAGCGCCCATACGGTCGAGGAATTGGCCGCGAAGATCGTGATGCGGTACCAGCGTGTCCCGATGCCGCCGCGAAACCTCGCAGCGACCATCACGCGCTACAACCGCTTTGTTGAGGCCGGCGTGGATGCCGACTTCGGCAAGCCAAAGCCGCGCAATAAAATCGAACGGCCACCCTTCTATGCCGCCTGGGCGACGCCGGTCATCCATGACACCCGCGCGGGCCTGCGTATCAACGCGCACAGCCAGGTCCTCGACATGAACGGCGTCGCGATCCCCGGCCTTTACTGCGGCGGCGAGTCCGCCGGGGGCTTGAGCCTGCACGGTCTGCCCCGGGCCATCTGCCAAGGCTTCATCGCGGCCCAAAATGCGGTCCGTGAGAACGTGGCTTGAGGCATCCAAGAGGTCGCAGCGGTTCGCCCGCCGGACCGTTGCCCTGTGGCCACAATTACGCTAAGTCCGCGACAATAGACCCAATCGGAGAGACGCAATGGCCGACCATGCCGATGTCCAATACGCGACAGCGACGGGCAACGATTTGGCCGCGCACGAGCAGACCTACAAGAACTTCATTACCCTGGTGAAAACCGGCCTCGCCGTGGTGATCGTCATTGTGATCCTGCTGGCGTTTTTCCTCGCCTGACCCCAAAGAAACTGCGCGCCGCGCGGTCCGAGCGCGGATGTGATTGTCGTGACCGGAGAAACCATGAAAATTGCGGTCGCCGCCGAGATCGATGCAGGCGAGCCGCGGGTCGCCGCCACGCCTGAAACCGTTAAGAAAATGCTCGGCATCGGCGCGGAAGTCGCCGTCGAGCCGGGTGCCGGGACAAAATCCGGAATCCTGGATCAGGATTTCACTGCGGCCGGCGCCACCGTGACCGCCGATGCCGTCACCGACGCCGATATCGTATTGAAGGTGAAACGCCCCCAAGCGTCTGAATTATCGCGCTACAAGAAAGGCGCGATCGTCGTCGCCATTATGGATCCGTTCGGACACGACGACGCGCTCCGCCGCATGGCCGACGCCGGCGTGCTCGCGTTTGCAATGGAGCTGTTGCCGCGCATCACACGGGCGCAGGTGATGGACGTGCTCTCGAGCCAAGCCAATCTCGCCGGTTACCGTGCCGTCATCGACGCGGCGGCCGAGTATGGGCGCGCCCTGCCGATGATGATGACCGCCGCCGGCACCGTGCCGGCCACCAAAGTCTTCATCATGGGTGCGGGTGTTGCCGGCCTCCAGGCCATCGCCACCGCACGCCGTCTCGGCGCCATTGTCACTGCGACTGACGTGCGGCCGGCCGCCAAAGAGCAAGTCGAGAGTCTCGGCGCCAAGTTTATTGCTGTCGAGGACGACGAATTCCGCGCGGCTGAAACCGCGGGCGGCTACGCCAAGGAAATGTCGAAGGAGTACCAGGCCAAGCAGGCCGCACTCGTGGCCGAGCACGTCAAGAAGCAGGATTTGGTGATCACCACCGCCCTCATTCCGGGACGCCCGGCGCCTCGGCTTATCTCCGCGGCCATGGTTTCCTCCATGCGCCCGGGATCGGTGATTGTCGATCTCGCCGTCGAGCGCGGCGGCAACGTCGAAGGCGTCAAAGCCGACACCGTCGCCGACGTCGGCGGCGTCAAGATTATCGGCTACAGCAACGTGCCGGGACGGCTCGCCGCAACGGCTTCGAGCCTCTACGCCAAGAACCTGCTCGCGTTCCTCGACGTGTTGATCGACAAAAAGACCAAGACGTTGGCGATCAACTGGGACGACGAAATCGTCAAGGCGACCGCGCTGACCCGCGATGGCGCGATCGTGCATCCAAATTTCAAGCCCAAGAGCGCCGCCTAGATGCGGCCCCCGGCCAATTTGCAAAGAAGAGGCGCGCGATGGTGACCCTTTCGATCCTCGCCCAGCTCGACATTGTATCCATCGCTCAAGGCGGCGCTCATGCCGCAAGCGAGATTGTCGATCCGTTTGTCTTCCGCCTCTCCATTTTCGTGCTCGCGGTGTTCGTCGGCTATTACGTCGTCTGGTCGGTGACGCCGGCGCTGCATACGCCGCTGATGTCGGTGACGAATGCGATTTCGTCGGTCATCGTCGTCGGCGCGCTGCTGGCCGTTGGCGTCGCGCTGGTCACCGACGATACCGGACCGATCTGGGCCCGGGCCTTCGGTTTCGTCGCGCTCGTCTTCGCCTGCGTCAACATTTTCGGCGGCTTTCTGGTGACCCAGCGCATGCTCGCCATGTTCCAACGGAAGCCGAAATAACATGAGCGCCAATCTCGCCGCGCTGGCTTATCTGATCGCGGGCGTCCTCTTCATTCTGGCGCTGCGTGGGTTGTCGCATCCGGACAGTAGCCGCCGCGGCAATCTGTTCGGCATGATCGGCATGCTGATCGCGGTAGCGACGACGCTTGCCGCGCATCCACCCGCCGGGCTGGGCGCGTGGTGCCTTGTGGTTTTGGCGGTGGTGCTCGGCGGCGGCATCGGCGCGGTGATCGCCCGGCGCGTGCCGATGACTTCGATGCCGGAGCTGGTCGCCGCCTTTCATTCGCTGGTCGGCATGGCCGCCGTCCTGGTGGCGGCCGGCGCACTTTATGCGCCGGCCGCATTCGGCATTGGCGCCGAGCACGCCATTCACGGTCAAAGCCTGATTGAGATGTCGCTCGGCGTCGCCATCGGCGCCATCACCTTTACCGGATCGGTGATCGCGTTTCTGAAGTTGTCCGGGCGCATGAGCGGCAAGCCGATCGTGTTTCCCGGCCGGCATCTCGTCAATATCGCGCTTGCCGTCGCGCTGGTCGCGCTGATCGTCTGGTTTTTCCTCGATCAGCCGCATCTCGCATTCTGGCTCATCGTAGCAGCGTCGTTCCTGCTCGGTGTTTTGATCATCATTCCGATCGGCGGCGCCGACATGCCGGTCGTGATCTCGATGCTCAACTCGTATTCGGGGTGGGCCGCCGCGGGCATCGGCTTCACCCTCGGCAATTCGGCCTTGATCATCACCGGCGCGCTGGTCGGTTCATCCGGCGCGATCCTTTCGTACATCATGTGCAAAGGGATGAACCGCTCGTTCATCTCGGTGATTCTCGGCGGCTTCGGCGGCGAAGTGGCCGGACCGAGTGGCGCGGCCGAGCAACGTCCGGTGAAGCTCGGCTCGGCCGAGGACGCGGCTTACCTTCTGAAAAATTCCTCGCGCGTCATCATCGTGCCCGGCTATGGCATGGCGGTGGCGCAGGCACAGCACGCGCTTCGTGAAATGGGCGACAAGCTCAAGGCCGCCGGCGTTGACGTCAGCTACGCCATCCACCCGGTCGCCGGCCGCATGCCCGGGCATATGAACGTGCTGCTCGCCGAAGCCAACGTGCCCTATGACGAGGTGTTCGAGCTTGAGAATATCAATTCGGAGTTCGCGCAGGCCGACGTCGCCTACGTGATCGGCGCCAACGACGTGACCAATCCCGCCGCCGAGGACGATCCGAAATCGCCGATCTACGGCATGCCGGTGCTGCAAGTGTGGAAGGCGGGCACCGTGATGTTCAACAAGCGCTCGCTGGCCTCTGGCTATGCCGGCATCGACAACCCACTGTTCTATCGCGACAACACCATGATGCTTCTTGGCGACGCCAAGAAGATGACGGAAGAGATCGCAAAGGCGATCTGAGCGAAGCTCGCTTGCACTATGGCGAGCGCAGGCTGATCTAAACACATATGAACGCCGCCCCCTCGCCACCGCTGCCGCCGCCACGGCGCTCCCCTATGTCGTCATCTGCAAGCCGGCCAAACCGTTGGCTACTGCGGCTCATTGCTATTCCGGTGCTGGCGGTAGCGGGCGTGCTGATCTATCGCGGCGTGCAGGATCGCTTCGTGTTGCCCGAGTGCGATTCAAGCCGCGCCACGGACACGTTGGCCAACGTGCTCAAGGGCTTCGACGCCATACCGCTGCGCTACGAGCCCATTAAGACTATTTCCAGGAGCGAGAAAGAAGTGGTGTGCAACGCGGCGCTGCCGCTTTCGGACGGCGCGACGCTGAACATCGACTATCAGTTCTTTTGGCAGGGCAGCGCAGCGCAGATGAAATACTCGATCTCGCGCAAAGAGCCGAAGGCCTCGGGGGCGGTTGTCCCGCCCTCACGATAGGGCGCACGCACTCAAACTGAATTCAGTGTCACTGCTAATCCGTCGCGCGGAAACGGAATCGGCCACATCCGCCACTCGGGCCGATAATCCGGCGCGATGGTGACGCGCACGTTGTTGAGGAAGTGCCAGCTAAAACATTTGGCCTGCATGTAGGCGAAGTTCAGCCCCAAACACATGTGGGCGCCGCCGCCAAACGGAACGTAAGCAAATCTGTGCCGCCCGCGGGACGCGTCGAGCTCAAAGCGTTGCGGGTGGTAGCGATCCGGCTCCGGCCAAATGTCGGGCATGAAGTGCGTGTAAAGCGGATTGATGTTGATGCCGGTGCCCGCCGGGATGTGATAGCCGCCAAACTCGAAGTCGCGCATCGCGCGGCGCGGCAAGGAAGGCACCGGCGGCGCCATCCGCATCGCCTCTTTGAAGGCCATTTCGACGAGCGGCAGATCTTCGAGGCGCTCGAACGCCAGCGACGCACCGGCCGCAAGCCTGTGACCGTGGACTTCGGCGCGCACTTTCTCCTGCCAGTCCGGATTCGCCGCCAGGCGATAGACCAGCGAAGTGAATGAGGACGTCAGCGTGTCGTGCGCGGCCAGCATAAGAAAGATCATGTGATTGACGATGTCGGCGTTGGATAAAAACGAACCGTCCTCCCACGTCGCGCGGCAAAGATGCGAAAACAAATCTTCACCGCCACGCTCGCGCCGCAGTGGAATCTGGCGGTCGAAATAATCGATCAGCAGTTTCCGGCCCTCAAGGCCGCGCCGCATGCGCGTGCCCGGCAACGGCATACGAATGACCGCGACAGAGGCCGCCAACATGGCGATGAACGCCTGCTTGATCGTTTCCTGCTCGGCGCCAAGGTCTCCGCCGAGGAACGATGTGGCGGCCAGGTCGAGTGTCAGTTGCTTGATGAGCGGATAGAATTTGACCTCGCGCCCGCGCGGCCATTTTGCAATGCCGCGCACTATTCCGGCATTGAGATCGGCGAGATAGGACTGCATCGGCCCCGATTTGAAGGCGACCGACAGCGCACGCCGATGCAGGCGATGCTCGTCGAAATCGAGCAGCATCAGCCCGCGTGGAAACAGGCGGCCGAGGATGACATCCCATCCCAGACCCGAAGAGAAAATCTTGTCCGGATCCAGCAGAACGAGTTCGTTCGCCTCAGGCCCAAGCAGCGACACATTGCTCTGGCCGAAGGCGCGGCCGCGATAGACCAGGCCGTAACGTTGCGCTCGCCGCTCGACGAAGGCTTTCGGGTCGGCGAGAAGCGGCAACGTCTGTCCGAGGATCGGCCAACCCTCGTCGCCGGGAATGTGCGAGAGAGCGCGGCCGGAGGTGGGCGCCGGTGGCGCCGCGTAGGCTGGTGCTCGTGCCTGACCAAGGGCCTGTACCGACATCGCAACCTCCTTCGGCATCGCTCTGGACAAAATATAAGCAATCGCTCACAATATATACTCGCATCGTCGGAACGGTATCGTGGCCCGAAGACCGGCAACAAGCCCAAGAAAAACCGCGTCTCAGGAGCGATCCCGGATGACGGTTGACGCGCTCCTTGAAGCAACTGCTCGTATTTTGATGAAGGAAGGCTACGACAAGGCCAGCACTAATCGCATTGCCGCTCTGGCAGGCGTCAGCATCGGCTCGCTCTATCAGTACTTTCCGAGCAAGGAGGCGCTGGTAACGGCCGTCGTCAAGCGTCACACCGACGAGGTGACGGAGGTCGTTCGCGATACGCTGATCCGGGTCGCTTCGCGCTCAATAGAGGTCGCTGCCCGCGAACTGGTTTCACTCGGGATCGAAGCGCACCGGGTCAATCCCGAACTTCATCGCGTCCTTGACGAACAAGTGCCTCGTGGCGGGCGGCTCGAAGACGTCGAGGTTATCGACCGCAATATTTACGCGCTTATACGCGGCTATCTCGAGGCGCATCGCGACGAGATCGACGTCGCCGACCTGGATCTCGCGACTTTTATCTGCGTGACAGCGGTCGAGGCGCTGACGCACGCGGCCGTATTGCATCGCCCGGACATTCTCGCCGGTGACAAAGCCGCAACATTCGTGGACGAAGTCACACGCCTCGTGGTCGGCTATTTGCGAACATCATGATCTGACCGGCACGATCGAGCTACGCGCGATAGGCGGCGAGAAAAACGCGCACCGCGATGGCAACGTTGCGTTGGATCTGTTCTAGGCTGGGCGCCGGCGCAAAGTTGAAGACGATCGGCTTGAACAGCGACGCGTGGGTGGCTTCCATGAATTGCGCTGCCGCGATGCTGATGTCCTCCATGCTGAGGACCCCGGCGTCCACCTGCGCCGAGAAATAATCAGCCAGCGCGGCGATGCCGCGTGCCGGTCCGCTTTCGTAGAATTTGCGACCGACCTCCGGCATGCGATCGGCAATAGCGATAACCGTTCGGATGGCGGATGCCTTCTCCGGCCGGCACAGAAATTTGACGTAAGCCACGCCCAGCCGCTTGAGGACGGCTTCGACGTCGTGGTCGTCCGGGTCCAGATCGAAAATGCCCTCGGCCTGCGCGTCGCACTCCTGTTCGACAATGGCCTCGAACAATTCCTCCTTGTGCTTGAAATAAACGTAGAGCGTCCCTTTGGAGACACCGGCGGCGCGGGCGATGTCGTTCATGCTCGCTGCATCAAAGCCCTTGGCGAGGAATACTGCGCGGGCCCCGTCAATGATCTGGCGCTGCTTGGCGCTTTCGTCTTCGGCAGGACCGACTGCGGGGCGGTCGAGGGTCGCTAACTCGTTCATCTTTCAGTCCTCTGGCCTCCAGGAAGCATTTTTCCGCTCCCTAACCGGCCGTATTTATTCGGCAATCCCAAGCAAGGATATATATTGACCGAACGGTTCGGTCAATATTGACTTCCGGCCTTTACCCTCCTATTAATGACCGAACGGTTCGGTCAGTTACCGAACCCCATAGGAGTGCGACATGTATCGCAACCGCGCCGAGGCGACGTCTCCGTTCCAGATCGTGCCAGCAGGCGAACCCCAAAGTCCGGCGGCTGACGGTGGCGAAACATTGCCATTGGCGCCGCAGGCAGAAGCACCGCTTCAGCCTCTTCCGGTGAAAGCTGCGCCGGCGCCTTCGCCAGTTCGCAAGGCGCCGCCCAGGCGATCGCGCCGCCGCGTGGTGTTCGGCGCCGTCGCACTCTTGGCCATCGGTGTCGCGGGTTATTTCGGCTACGAGTATTGGACCGTCGGCCGCTTCACGGTCTCGACCGATGACGCGTACGTTCAGGCCTATAACACCACGCTCGCCGCCAAGGTGCCCGGCTATCTGGCGAGCGTTCCGGTGACTGATAACACCGTCGTACACGCGGGCGACGTGATCGCCACCATCGATGACGGCGACTACAAGCTTGCGGTCGACGCCGCGCGCGAGAAGGTCACTACTCAGCAGGCGACGATTGCGCGGATGGGTCATCAGATCCAGGCACAAGAAGCCGCGGTCGCGCAGGCCAAAACTCAACTTGTTTCGGCGCAAGCGGCGCACACACGCACCCAGCTCGAACTCGACCGCCAGATCGCGCTGGTCGCGCGCGACGCTTCGAGTAGGCAGCTTCTGGAACAAGCCCAAGCCAATCGCGATCAAGCGGTCGCCGGTGTCCAAGGCGCGCAAGCCGCAATCGAGTCGGCTGCCGCCAACGTCGACGTGCTCAAGGGCCAGCAGCAGGAAGCAATCAGCACGCTCGATGAACTCAAGACTGCACTCGCCAAGGCCGAACGCGACCTTTCCTTCACCGTGATCCGCGCGCCGATTGACGGCGTCATCGGCAATCGCGCCATGCAGACCGGCGACTTCGTCCAGACCGGGCAACGGGTCGCGAGCCTCGTGCCGCTCGACGATGTTTTCGTCAACGCTAATTTCAAGGAGACGCAGCTCGCAAGGCTTCACCCCGGCCAGACGGTGTCGATCGCGGTTGATGCGCTCCCCGAACACGCCATCGAAGGCACCATCGAGAGCTTCTCGCCGGCTTCGGGGGCGGTGTTCTCGCTGCTGCCGCCAGACAACGCCACCGGCAACTTCACCAAGATCGTGCAGCGACTACCGGTCCGCATCCACGTGCCACCCGCTGTCGCGCGCGAGGGCTTGCTACGCCCAGGCATGTCGGTGGTGGTGAGCGTAAACACCAAAGTGAATAAAGCCGCCGACGCCGCGCAAAGCGCCGCGCGCTAAAGCACGAGGCCAGTCATGGCCCAAGCCACAACACTCACACCGGCCGTCGCGGCCGCCCTCCCCGGCGAAACCGAGCGGGTCGACCCGCTTCGCCTTCTCGCCTTTCTCGCCATGTGCTTCGGCATGTTCATGGCGTTCCTCGACATCCAGGTGGTGTCGGCGTCGCTGTCGGAAATCCAGGCTGGGCTTGCCGCATCGAGCGACGAGATCACCTGGGTGCAGACCTCGTATTTGATGGCCGAGGTCGTCGCCATTCCATTGTCCGGCTTTCTCGCCCGCGCGCTCGGCACGCGGATCATGTTCGCGACCGCCGCCGCCGGCTTTACCATCGCGAGCCTGATGTGCGGGCTGTCGTCGTCGATGGGCGAAATGATCGTGTGGCGCGCGCTGCAGGGCTTCATCGGCGGCGGCATGGTGCCCACAGTGTTCGCCTCCGCCTACGCCATTTTCCCGCGCTCCAAACAGCCGGTGATCACACCGCTGATCGGACTGGTCGCTACGCTCGCGCCGACCATCGGCCCGACGGTCGGTGGCTACCTGACCGACATGCTGTCATGGCACTGGCTATTTTTCATCAACATCATTCCTGGCATCGCGGTGACCGTCGCAGCTGCGACTCTCATCGATTTTGACAAGCCGAATTGGTCGCTTTTCGAGCGGTTCGACATTCTCGGGCTGATTTTGATGGCGCTGTTTCTGGGCACGCTCGAATACGTGCTCGAAGACGGCCCGCGCTACGACTGGTTCGAGGATTCGACCATTACTTTCGCTGCTGTGGTGTCGGCGAGCGCGGCGGTGCTGTTCTTCATGCGCGTGTTGACGGCCGGGCAGCCGATTGTCGACCTGCGGGCGTTCACCGACCGCAATTTTGCGCTCGGCAGCATGTTTTCCTTCGTGCTCGGCATCGGGCTCTACGGCCTGACTTACCTCTATCCGGTGTTTCTCGGCCAGATCCGCGGCTTCAATGCACTCCTGGTGGGCCAGACCCTGTTCGTGTCCGGCATCACCATGTTTCTGACCGCGCCGATTGTCGGCCGGCTGATGACCAAGCTCGACCCGCGCCTGATGCTGGCGTTCGGATTCACCGTGGTGGCCATCAGCAACTGGCAGGCCACGTACATCACCAGCAACTGGGAATTCGGCGAACTCTTTCTGCCGCAGGTGCTGCGTGGCTTCGGCATGATGTTCGCGATCGTCCCGATCACCAGCATCTCGCTCGGCACACTTAAGCCGGAAATGCTCAAGAACGGCTCCGGACTATTCAACCTGATGCGCAACCTTGGCGGCGCTGTCGGCCTGGCAGGGCTCAACACTGTGCTCGACAAGCGCATCGACCTGCACCTGGCGCGGCTGCATGAGTCCATCAACTGGTCGCGGCAGCCGGTCGTCGAGGCACTGCACAATTTCGCCGCGCGCATGCCGGGTTCCGATGCACAGAACATGGCGCTCAAATATCTTTTCATGTTCACGCGCCAGCAAGGCATCGTCATGGCCTTCGCCGACGTGTTCCTGCTGCTGGGTCTTCTGTTCCTGGTGTTCGCACCGTTCGTGTGGTTCATGCGCCGCCCGCCGCCAGTGACCGGGCCGGCGCCCGACGCGCATTAGCTCAACTAAGCATCTGAGGAGGCCGCTATGCCGACTATCGCGCTATTCGGAATAAATATCGCCTTCGCGCTTGTCGCTTGGGGCGTGGTCACGGCGCTGTATATCTGGCCGAAACTGCGCGGGCGTCCGCGCCTTGAGGCGCTGCGTCCGCTACTGGTCCTTAACACCTTTCGGTTCGGCGGATTGGCCTTCCTCGTGCCCGGCGTTGTCTCGCCGGATCTGCCGGCCACCTTCGCCCGCGACGCCGCGGTCGGGGACATTATCGCTGCGATGCTGGCTCTACTTGCGCTCGCCACACTGCGCAGCAAAGTGGGCATTCTCCTGGTTTGGGTATTCAACATCTGGGGCAGCGTTGACCTGCTCAACGCATTTTACCAAGCCAACGCTGCCGGTTTGCATCCGGGTCAACTCGGCGCCGCCTATTTCATTCCCACCGCGTTCGTTCCGCTTCTGCTCATCGCCCATGGACTTGTGTTTGCGATGCTGCTGCAAGGCAACCGCGCCCCGGTGCGGGCGACAGCCCGTCTCGCCGCATAGCCGAGTTCATTCCTATCGCGAACCGGACGCCGGGGCGCCGTAACCGCCTGCTGTCGGGGTCTGGATGATGATGGCCTCACCGGCATCGACGATGGTCGCGTCACAACCATCGAGCTTTTCCACGCGGCCGTCCCGCCGCCGCACCGAGTTTTCACCGACCTGACCGTGATCGCCACCGGCAAGCCCGAACGGCGGCACGCGGCGGTGCCCCGAAAGGATGGTGCATTCCATCTTTTCCAGAAAGCGGACGGTGCGAATGATACCGTCGCCGGCATTCCAGCGTCCCCGGCCGCCGGAGCCTTTGCGGATGTGAAAATCCTCGAGCAGCACCGGATAGCGAAACTCAAGAATTTCCGGATCGGTGAGCCGTGTGTTGGTCATGTGGGTATGGACGGCATCGGTGCCGGGAAAACCCGGGCCGGCCGGAGAGCCGGAGCAGATCGTCTCGTAATACTGATAACGGGCATTGCCGAAGTTGAGATTGTTCATGGTGCCCTGCGCCGCCGCCATGGCGCCGAGCGCGCCGAACAGGCAGTTGGTTACTTCCTGGGAAGTCTCGACGTTACCTGCGACCACGGCGGCGGGAAATTCCGGAGACAGCAGCGACTTCTTCGGGATCACGATGCGGATGGGCCGCAGGCAGCCGGCATTCATCGGGATGTCGTCATCGACCATGACGCGGAACACGTAGAGCACCGCGGCGCGGGTCACCGGCTCCGGCGCGTTGAAATTGTCCGGTTGCTGCGGGCTCGTCCCGGTGAAATCGACAGTGGCTTCGCGTTTCTTGCGGTCGACCGCAATGCGCACGCTGATGGTCGCCCCGCGATCCGTGGTGATTTTGAAGTCACTGTCGTGAAGCTTGCCGATCACGCGGCGCACGCTTTCCGCCGCGTTATCCTGGACGTGCCGCATGTAGGCGTGCACCACCGGCAGGCCGAAGTGCCGCAGCATGTTGCGCAGCTCGTGCACGCCCTTTTCGTTGGCGGCGATTTGCGCTTTCAGATCGTTGGCGTTTTGCAGCGGATTGCGCGCCGGATACTTGCCGCTCTTGAGCAGCGCGTAAGTTTCCTTCTCACGCAGGCGCCCGCGATCGACGAGCTTGAAATTGTCGATGTAAATACCCTCTTGCTCGATCGAGGTGGCGTTCGGCGACATCGATCCCGGCGAGATGCCGCCGATGTCGGCGTGATGGCCGCGCGACGCGACCCAGAACAATATCTTGCGTCCCTCAAAGACCGGCGTACACACCGTGATATCCGGCAGATGCGTGCCGCCGTTGTAGGGGGCGTTGATGGCATACACGTCGCCGGGGCGGATCTTGCCTCGGTTCATTCGGATCACGGTCTCGACCGCACGATCCATGGACCCGAGATGTACCGGCATGTGCGGTGCGTTGGCGACGAGCGAACCCTTGCCGTCGAACACTGCACAGGAGAAATCGAGCCGCTCCTTGATATTGACTGAGTATGCCGTGTTTTGCAGCGCAACCCCCATCTGCTCGGCAATCGACATGAACAGATTGTTGAACACTTCGAGCATCACTGGATCGGCGCGCGTGCCGATGGCATGAGCGCTCTTGCGCTTTTGGACGCGGCGCAGCACCAGATGGTTCTTCGTCGTTAATTCGGCCCGCCAGCCATGCTCGACGACCACTGTCTGGTGCGGCTCAATGACTATGGCCGGACCCTTGACCTTATGCCCCGGCAGAAGCGTCTCGCGGATGTAGACGAGAGCGCGATGCCACCTGCCGCCGGAAAAAAACTCCGAGTGCTGCGCGGGTTTCGGCGATTTGCTTCGCATCAACTTCCGCGGCTTTTCCTTGAACGTCGCGCCCTCGCCGACGGCTTCGACCGAAACCGCCTCGATCACCAAATCCTTGCCGCGGTCGATGAAGCCGAACCGCGCCTTATGGGCGCGTTCGAAGGAGGATCTCATCCTGGCGAGCGTAAAGAGCGCCGCTGATCCTTTCCCCCTCTGCGAGGAAGTTGAAGTTTTGGCCGTCCCCGCATCGACAATAAGCGCGGTATCTGTTCCGGCGTAGCGGATGTGCGCGCGGACATAGGCTTTGATTTCGTCTGCCGTGATGCCTTGACTTTCCACTTCGGCGATCACGTCCTTCGCGAGCTTACCGGCGGCGCGTTCCAGCGTCCGGCGTGCTTTCTCGCCGAACGGCTCTTCGAGCGCCTGCTGGCGGACGCTGCGAATGTCGGCAAGCCCCATGCCGTAAGCCGAAAGCAAAGACGATAAAGGGTGGATCAGCACGCTTGTCATGCCGAGCGCATCGGCGACCAAACAGGCGTGCTGGCCGCCAGCGCCGCCAAAGCAATTAAGCGTGTAGCGCGTGACGTCGTAGCCGCGCTGCACCGAGATTTTCTTGATGGCATTCGCCATGTTTTCGACGGCGATAGTGATGGACCCGTCGGCGACCTGTTCCGGCGAACGGCCGTCGCCGATCTCCTTTGCCAATGCCGCAAATCCCTTTCGAACCGTTGCGGCATCAATCGGCGCATCTTGCCGCGGACCAAATATCTTCGGAAAGAAGTCGGGGATGAGTTTGCCGACCATGACGTTGGCGTCGGTCACCGCGAGCGGGCCGCCCCGGCGATAGCATTTCGGCCCCGGGTCGGCACCGGCGGAATCAGGCCCGACGCGCAGACGCGCGCCATCGAAATGCAGGACCGAGCCACCGCCGGCGGCAACGGTGTGGATCAGCATCATCGGCGCGCGCATGCGCACGCCCGCGACTTCGGTCTCGAAAGCGCGCTCATATTCGCCGGCAAAGTGCGAAACGTCGGTGGACGTGCCGCCCATGTCGAAGCCGATGATTTGGCAGAAGCCGGCTTCACGCCCGGTCGCCGCCATGCCGACGACGCCGGCAGCAGGACCGGAAAGGATCGCATCCTTGCCGCGAAACAATTCCGCCGCCGTCAGTCCACCCGACGACATCATGAACATCAGTCGGGTTAGTGCGGTGCTTTCTTTACCCTCGGCGGGAGCGGGAGGTGAAGCACGCAGCGCCTCTCTGTTTAGCTCCCCCGCCACTTGGGCGACATAGCGGCGCAGAATCGGCGAAAGATACGCGTCGACTACGGTGGTATCGCCACGGCCGACGAGCTTGATGAGAGGCGAAACTTCGTGGCTTGCGGACACCTGCGCAAAACCAAGCTCGCGCGCCAGCGCCGCCACCGCACGCTCGTGATCGGAGTAGCGATAGGCGTGCATGAAAACCACGGCGACCGCCCGGATGCCCTCGCCGAGTGCACGTCTGAGCTCGCTCTGGACGGCGTCGAGATCGGGCGCGCGCTCGACCGTGCCGTCCGCGCGCACACGTTCATCCACTTCGACCACGCGCTCAAAGAGCATGTCCGGTTTAACGATGTGGCGGGCGAATATTTTCGGCCGCGCCTGGTAGCCGATGCGCAGCGCATCGGCGAAGCCTTTGGTAGTCAGCAGCAGCGTGCGCTCGCCATTGCGCTCGAGCAGCGCGTTGGTGGCGACGGTCGTGCCCATTTTCACGGCGCCGATTTTCTCCGCCGGGAGCGGCGCTCCGGGCGCAAGGCCGAGAAGGCGACGGATGCCGGCCACCGCTGCATCGGCGTAAGACTCGGGATTTTCAGAGAGTAGTTTATGGGTGGCGAGTTGACCGTCCGGCCGCCGCCCGATCACGTCGGTGAAAGTACCGCCGCGGTCGATCCAGAAATCCCATTTGCCCGACATGAGCCATTTATAGGGAATATTCGACGAAGCGAAGCTGCCTAAAATTTCCTCGCGCCGCCTCCGCGATGCTATTTGTCGCGCGCCAGCAGCCCGGCAATGGTTTTGATTTCGTTGCGCGCGTACTTCGGCAGCCCGGCGCTGATCGAATCGCCGGAGTTGAATGAAGATTCGCCCATTAGCACCTGCGCCGGCACGAGGTTACGCAGCACCGGTACGTTCTCGTATTCCTTTTTCTTGTCCAGAACGCTCTCGTCGATGGCAAGCGCCACAAAGGCGGTGACTACAGTCTTGTTGGGATCGGCGGGATGCGGCTGAAACACCGCGAACAGCTTGCCGAACTTCATGATCTGATTGACGTAGAAGATGTTCTGTTCGAGCACGCCGGTTACCGGCGCATCAATACCAGTGAGCTGCTTGATGCCATCCTGATCGAGATCGGCGGGCGCCAGCGGCGACAGCTCGCTCTGAAAATCGAGATGGTCGGATACCTTCTTGGCAGAATCGCGCAGCTTGTTAACCAGCAGGATGCCGATCGGAATCTTTCCTTCGAGCTTATAACTCGATTGAATGCAGATCAGCGGCGTCCGGCCCGTGCACCACTTGCGTTGCGGGTTGTCGTTGCCGGTGCCTTGCGGATCGGTGAATTTTTCGATGTCCGCCGGGTCAATCAAAGTGTGTTTGATGGCCGGGTCGATTTTTTGCACAAACGCGAGCGTCACGTAGCGTGCGAGATCGAGCGTGCCCGGCGCGCGACCGAGAATGAAACGCGCCTGCGCGATGTACATGACGAGCTTTTCGGCAACCGGGCCGGCCGGGTGGTTGGCCGTGGCGGCCTTGGTGACCGTCGGCTCGGTGTAGCTCGGGAACAGCGAAAGAAATTTCTTTTGAACGGGATTGGCCTGCGTCCACTCGGCAAACGGAATAAGATTGTCAGTACTTCCCGCCTCACCACGGATGTCGTTGAACAGGATGGTATCCGGCTTGAGCAGGGCCAAATCGGCATTCCCGATCGAGCGCGAATCTTCGATGCGGAAATCTTGCGCGCCCGCGAAGGACAACGACCCTAGCAAGCCAGCAAGTGCGATAGCAGGCCGTATCCACATTTTCATTGTTGACCGCGTGAGGTTCAGTTCGCCCGTCCGTCCCAGAAAAACGAGCCGAACAGGCCGCGCGCCATAGGCTGCTGCCCTGGCGGCCCTTGCGGTCCTCTTGGCCCCTGGCCGGGATAGTTGGGTTGCAATGCCTGCCCTCGATAACCGGGCGGAGGACCCTGACCGGGAAAATTGAGCCGCCCGCCAAAGAAGCCGTCATCTTCACGCGGCGCACTCGCCCAATAGCCTTGGCTGTCGGGCTGCGCCCCAACCCGGCCACCCGGGGCGGATGCTAACGCGGAGGCGTCATCCTGCGGGAGGAGCTGGTACTGCGTCTCGTTGAAGCGGCCGTCGGCGCCAAGCCGGAAATGCTCGATGAAATTGCCCTGCCCGCCACCGGTAATGCGATTGCCGGACGCGTAGTCGATCGGCAGGTCGATGAGATGAAGCTGAGCTTCGTGCGACGGTCCGTTAAGCGGGGCTTTTGGCGCGATGCCGTCCGCCCATACGGCTTCGAGGATCGGCTGGAAGATCGGCAGCGCCACCCGCGCTCCGGTCGCATTCGTGCCCAGCGAGCGGCGCTTGCCGTCGCCATTGTCGTAGCCGACCCACACCGCAATGGTCACATCGTTGGTGAAGCCGATGAACCAGCCGTCGACCGCGTCCTCCGTCGTGCCGGTCTTGCCCGCGACGTACGGCGAGAGCGCACCGATGGCCCGTGCCGTGCCGCGAGCGACGACGCCCTGCAGGATCGTCTTGAGCTGATAGAACGACGTGCGATCGGCGGCGCCGATGAACGGCGGCGGGGTCTTCGGATATTCGTACACAGTGCGGCCGCCGACCTCGATCGAATCAATGCCATGTGGCTCCGGGCGAGCACCTTCATTGGCGACCGCAGCGTAAAACGCCGCGAGATTGATCATGTGCACCGGCTGCGCACCGAGCACGAAAGGATAGTAACGGATGCAGTCGGTGTAGATTTTTGCCGCGACCGCGGTGGCGCAGACATCGTCAAGGCTTTGTACCGGATCCCGGTCAATGCCGCCTTCGAGCAAATGGGCCGTCACCATGTTGACGGAGTTCTCCAGCCCTCGCCGCATCGTATAGAAGCCGCCGGCGCTGTTATCGGCGTTGCGCGGCGTCCAAAAATCTTCCGGGCGCGCGTAGCCGCCCTGCTCGCGGGCAATGACATAGCGGCCGCTGGCGCCGATCGGCGGCAGTGTAATTTGATCGTCGGGCACCAGGGTGTTCGGCTGCAAACCCCTCTGCAGTGCGGTGAGATAAGTCAGCGGCTTCATCGCCGAGCCGGGCTGACGTTCGGTCTGCACCGCGCGGTTCAGCTGGCTCAGCGGATAAGAGAAGCTTCCGGCCATGGCCAGAATACGCCCGGTTTTGTTCTCCAGAACCAGCGCCGCGCCTTGCACCGTCGGCCGCACACGCAATTGCGCCTGACCGCCCAGGCTTTTGCCTTTTGCCGATTTGTTTTCGACGACATGAACGTAAACGACGTCGTAGAGGCTCAGCTTTCGCCAAATCTGGCCGAATGCGCCGGTCAGCGGCAGCACCCGACCATCGGCGAGCCCAACCTTGATCAGCCCGTCGCCGCGCTTGCCGCCGCCTTTGTCCAAAACAACCGCTGCGTCCCAATGGACGTCGTAGAGCGGAAGATGGAGCGCCGTCAGCGCCTGTTGCCACGCCGGCATGGTGCTCGCTGGTGCACCCGAAGCGAGCGTCCCCGCAGGCGCAGACCGCGCCGCTGGCGAGGCTGCAGACGATGGAGTGCCTTGCCGTCCTCCCGCAAGCTTCTGTACGGCATCGGCGATATTGGCTTCGGCGCCGTGGAATTGCGTCCGTCCGGCCGACAGTTCGTAGTGCGCCAGCCCCTCCTGTAAAGCGACCTCGGTCTCACGTTGCAACGCCGCGTTGATGGTCGAATGCACGGTGTACGGTTCGGCGGTCAGGTTGGCGATGCCATCGGTTTTTGCTTCGCGGCCAAGATAGTCGACAAAATTGAAGCCGATGTCGCGATGCGGCCGGTCGAACGCGACAAGTTTCGGCGGGCTCGCCAGCGCCTGGTCCTTCTGCTCGGCGGTAATGACGCCATCCTCCTGCATCCGTCCAAGCACGTAGGTCAGCCGCTCGTTGGCCCGATCCGGATGCCGATCCGGATTGAAGTAGCTCGGGCCCTTGAGCAGACCCGCCAGCAGCGCACCCTCGCCAATCGTAAGATCCTTCGCCGACTTGCCGAAATAGCTGCGCGCCGCCATCTCGACGCCCCAGGAGGCGCGGCCGAGATAGGCGGAATTCAGGTAGAGCTCGAGAATTTCCTGCTTGCTCAGCGTATTCTCGACCCGCGAGGCTACGATCATCTCGCGGATTTTGCGCTCGTAGGTCACGTCGTCGCCGACGAGAAGGTTCTTGACGACTTGCTGGGTTATGGTCGAGCCGCCTTGCGGCCGGCCGGGACCGCCCAAATTGCCGATAAAGGCGCGGATAATGCCGCGCTCGTCCACGCCGTGATGCTGGAAAAATCGCCGGTCTTCGGCGGCGACGAAGGCTTTCTGGACGTTTTGGGGAATATCGGACAGCGACACCCAAACGCGCCGATTGCTCGGCGCGAACAGCTCGGCGAATTTTGCGCCTTTGCCGTCGAGCAGCACGCTCATGCTCGGCAGCTTCCTTCCCTTAAGCGGCGTCTGGTCCGGAAGGTCGGTCGCGGCGCCGTTGAAGAATTCGATCACCTGGCCCATGTCGACGACCGGATTATCGACAGTCTCGTTCTTGCAGAATTGCCGGTACGCCGTGTTGAGGTCGGCGAAGTTGATGCCGTGGAAGGCTTTCGCGCTGGCGCCCAGCGCTTTGGGGTCGTCAAGCGCGGTCGAAATAAGGTCGTCGAGGTTGATGGACTCGATATCGAACGCTGCGCGCATGTGCGCGCAGCCGTTGCGTAATATCTGCACCACTTCGCCGCGATCCTGCGCCGGGTCAAAGTGTGTTTTGACCGCCTGCGGCTGGGTCATGACCTCACTGAGCGCCAGTGCGGTCGCAAATATCTTAACCAGAAGGATGTCCATGTGGGACGCGAGGCAACCGTTTTTGGGAGCGCTACAAGCCGAACGCGGAGTATAGCTATCCGATCCTTACAAAAAGACTTTTTTGCGTATCCGGTTCATGCCCGCGATGCACCTCGATGACGCGATTTCCTATCACTCCACCGTGAGCCGGCGCCAGTCTTCGATTTCCCATGGACCGGCAGCCCAAAAGCGCCGCTTTTCCGACATTGCCGTTTTGTCACTTTTTTCTCGCCGCCAATCCGGCGAAATGGCCCTTTCGCTGCAGCCACGCCAGCAGCACCAGTGCCGGCAGGCCGGAAAGCGCGCAAAGGACGAAAAACCAGGCCCATCCGACGGCATGCGCGACATATCCGGTGCCGAGTGCAAAAACGTTGCGGCCAAGCGCGGCGAGCGCGGTTAGCAACGCATATTGGGTGGCGGTGTAGAGCGGATTGTTACACAGCGCCGACAGGTAAGCGACGAAGATCACGGTGCCGACCGCATCGGTGAAAAATTCGATGGTCGTGGTGAAAGTCAGCATCGGCACGCTGTTGCCGGCAATGGCCTGCCAGGAAAAGGCGAGGATCATCGCCGTTTGCAGAAGCCCCCCGAGCCAGAGGCTCGCCGCCAGCGGCAAAGCGCGCGCGATAAGCCCCCCGACTAAACCGCCGAGCACCGCGACAATGAAGCCGACGCCGTTGCGGATGGCGGCGAGCTGCGGCAACGAAAATCCGATGTCGAGGACAAACGGCGTCAACAGCGCGAAGGCCAGCGCATCGGCAAGTTTGAACAACGCGACGAACGCCAAGGCCGCCACCGCAAGGTCGCGTGACAAGAAATCTCGAAAGCTGTCCAAGGCTGATTGCAGCGCCCGCTTGATGGAGTTGCGGCGCGACGGGAGTGCGTGTTCTGCCTCCGCGGTCGCCGAGGACGCCGGCTCGACGGCAAGCAGCGTCGCGAAAATGCCGACGATCACAAGGGCGGCCATCACCAGATAACAGCTGGTCCACGCCGCGCGGTCGCCGACGGACAACCCGCGGAACGCCGTCACCAGAAGGAGCGCGCCGGCGCCGGAGGTCAGCGCCCCTACCCGGTAAGCGGCGACATATGCAGCCATGCCGGCGGCCTGCTCATTCTCCGGCAGGCTCTCGACGCGAAAAGCGTCAACCACAATGTCCTG
This sequence comes from Xanthobacteraceae bacterium, assembly GCA_036490575.1. Classification (GTDB taxonomy): domain Bacteria; phylum Pseudomonadota; class Alphaproteobacteria; order Rhizobiales; family Xanthobacteraceae; genus BOG-931. Next base: position 31,735 of record DASXDP010000260.1, on the reverse strand, counting down.
CGTCGCCGAGGCCGCCGCAACGATGAATGCCGCAACCGCGACCAGGAAAGCCGAGGCGACCGGATCGCAAAACGCCAGCAGCGCGATCGCCGCGATCAACCAGGCTTGGGACAGCAGCAACCACGCCCGGCGTCGGCCGAACGCCTTCGCCAGGATCGGCACGTCGAGCGCGTCGACCAGCGGCGCCCATAAAAATTTGATGTTGTAGGGAAGCGCGACCGCAGCAAACAGGCCAATGGTTTTGACGTCGATGCCGCTGGTCTTCATCCACGCTTGCAGCGTCGCCCCGACAAGGACAATCGGCAGGCCGCTGGAAAAGCCGAGCAGCAAGACGACGAGCACCCGCCGCTGCAAATAGACGGCGAGCGCCTCGGTGAAAGAGGGTCGCAACCGGCCTATTCCCCGGCCTCAAGCTTGCGCAGCATCGGCGCAGGAATCATGGCAGGCGCCGCCTCGTCGCTGAATTCGACGTCGCGGATGCGCGCGCCCCGGTTCTCGATCTTTTGCGTCGAAACCAAAATCTGCCGCACGTCCTCATTAGCCTGGCCGAAATGCGCGCCAAGCTTGGCGACGCGCTCGCTCATGCGCCTGACGTCATCCACCAGAAGTCCGACTTCCGCCTGGATCCGGCCCGCGGCTTCACGCATGCGCGCATCCTTCTGGATCTGCTGGATCACATGAATGGCGATCATCAATAGCGACGGCGAAACAATCACGACATTGGCGCGAAACGCCTTCTGCACCACGTCGTCGAAGCCGTCGTGGAGTTCCGCATAGACCGATTCCGACGGCACGAACATCAATGCCAAATCCTGCGTTTCGCCGGGAATGAGGTATTTCTGCGCAATGTCGGTGACGTGCTTGCCGATGTCGGTGCGCACCCGCGCCGCAGCCTGCCGCCGCGCGTCATCGCCCTGCGCGTCGCGGTAAGCGGTAATCGATTCCAGCGGGAATTTAGAATCAATGACCAGCGGGCGCTGGTCCGGCAGAAACACCGCGCAATCCGGCCGTAGTCTGTTCGAGAGCGTATACTGGAATTCGTAGCACTCCTTCGGCAGGCCATCGCGCACGATCAATTCCATACGGCCCTGGCCGAACGCGCCGCGCTCCTGCTTGTTGGCGAGCACGTTTTGCAAGGAGGTGACGTGGCTCGATAACTCGGTGATGTTCTTTTGCGCGCGGTCGATCACCGCCAGCCGCTCGTTGAGTTTTTGCAAATTCTCGGCGGTGCTTTGTTTGGTTTTTTCCAGCGAATCCCCGAGACGATGGGAAACCGAATCCAGCCGCTCGTTGACGCTGTGCGCGAGCTGTGACTGCCCCTTCGCCAGCATTCCGATCATCGCTTCGAGCCGCGACGCAGCGTCTGCTTGCACGCGCGTGAGCTCGGCCATTGCCGCTTCCTCGCCCCGGCCCGTGCGGCGCGCGCGCCAGACGAAAATCGCGATCGCGGCGGCGACCCCGCACACCACCAGAACCACAGCTGAAGCGGCAATCCAGGCCATTTCGCTCATGCGTTTGTCTTTACGTGATTCGGCGCCAGCGGGCGGCAGACCGGTGCATCGCGCCTCGTGAACAAAGAGGGAACATACATACCGTGGCCGCCGGTCCGGCGCAACAGCCAGTGGAGCGGATTTGACATTCGCTACCCACCCAACCGCTAGCTCGTGCAGCGAATGTCAAATCCATAGCTCCACCAGGATGGATATTTGCTAGTCGTCCTTTGATTCTAACATTCGCATGAGAGCGTCCCGAAACAGGATGCGAATGTTAGAATCGGACCACTGCTGCGCATTGACCGCCGTATTTGCACCGCTTACATCGCGATTATGGCGGTGCGCGAAATCATAAAACTTCCAGATAAGCGGCTGCGGCTCGTATCGGCGCCAGTCAATCGCCTTGACGCCAGCGTCCGCGCGCTGGTCCAGGACATGTTCGACACCATGTACGCCGCGCCGGGCATCGGGCTCGCCGGCATCCAGATCGGCGTCGCCAAGCGCGTCGTGACCATGGACTTGTCGAAGAAGGAAGAAGAACAACAGCCGCTGGTTCTGATCAATCCTGAAATCGTCTGGGCGTCGCCGGAAAAATCCGCCCACGAGGAAGGCTGCCTATCGATCCCGGAATTTTACGAGGAGGTCGAGCGGCCGATCACAATCAAGGTCAAATACCAGGACCTCGAAGGCAAACACCGGGAGCTCGAGGCGAGCGGCCTCCTCGCCACGTGCGTTCAGCACGAGGTCGACCACACCAACGGCGTGCTGTTCATCGATCATATCTCGAAGCTCAAACGCGACCGCGTCGTCAAGAAGTTCACCAAGGCAGCGAAAACGGCAGGCAAGAGCAAAGTGGAGGCGTGAGTGCCGCTTCGCCTCGTCTTCATGGGCACGCCAGACTTCGCCGTGGCCACGCTGCTTGAGATTGCCCATCAGCACGAGATTGTCGCGGTCTACACCCGCGCGCCGCGTCCGGCGGGGCGAGGCATGGCGGCGCACGAAACTCCAATCGCGCGCCAAGCTGCGCGATTTGATATTCCGACCTTCACACCGAAGACGCTGAAAGATACCGCTGCCGCGCCTTCGATCAGTCAGCTTGGCGCTGACGCCGCCGTGGTGGTCGCTTACGGGCTCATTTTGCCGAAAGCCGTTCTCGATGCTTTTCCGCTCGGCTGCTTCAACCTGCACGCTTCGCTGCTGCCGCGCTGGCGCGGCGCCGCACCCATTCAGCGAGCGATCATAGCCGGCGATCAAGAAAGCGGCGTGATGGTGATGAAGATGGAAGAAACCCTCGACACCGGACCCGTTGCCGTGGCGGACCGGATGTCTATCGCGCCTGATATGAGCGCGGATGACCTGCACGACGAACTGGCGAGGCGCGGCGCCAAATTGACGGCGGTTGCCCTCGCCGCCCTTGAGCGCGGCACGCTGCAATTGACTCCGCAATCGAGCGAAGGCGTGACTTACGCCAACAAGATCGAAAAAAGTGAAACCCGCATCGACTGGGCCAAGCCCTGGCAGGAGGTGCACAACCACATCCGCGGCCTCTCGACTTTTCCGGGCGCGTGGTTCGAGGCTGCCGGTGTTGGCCGCGTCAAGGTTTTGCGTACCACGCAGGGCGATGGCGGCGGAAAGCCTGGCGACGTTCTGGACGACCGGATGACTGTCGCTTGCCGCGGCGGCTCCGTGCGGCTCGTCGAAGTTCAGCGCGCCGGAAAACAGCCAATGCGCGCTGAAGAATTCTTGCGCGGAACGCCGATTGGGCGCGGCAGTGTTCTGACCTGAAGGCGTCATGCCCCGCTTTAAGCTCACCATTGAATATGACGGCACGCCCTTTGTCGGCTGGCAGGTGCAGGATAAAGGCGCTTCGGTGCAAGGCGCGATTGCCGCGGCGGTGGCGGCGTTCAGCGGCGAAACCGTCTCGGTGCAGGGCGCGGGACGCACGGATGCTGGCGTGCACGCGCTCGGGCAGATCGCGCACGTCGACCTGACAAAAGATTGGAGCGTCGACAATGTTCGCGACGCGCTCAATTTTCATTTGCGCCCGCAGCCGATCGCCGTGCTTGCTGCGGAGCGCGTGGCCGAAGACTTCGACGCGCGCTTTTCCGCGACCAAGCGGCATTATCTCTATCGCATTGTGAACCGCCGCGCCGATTTGGCGCTCGATCTCACCCGCGCTTGGCGCATCGGGCGTCCGCTCGACGCAGAAGCCATGCACACTGCCGCACAAACACTCGTCGGCAAGCACGATTTCACGACGTTCCGCGCCACCGAGTGCCAGGCCAAATCGCCGGTGAAGACGCTCGATCGCCTCGACGTTATGCGCAACGGCGAAGAGCTGCAGGTCGCCGCGACGGCGCGCTCATTCCTGCACAACCAGGTGCGCTCCATGGTCGGCTCGCTCGTTCACGTCGGTGAGGGCAAGTGGAGCGCCGACGATCTCGCGGCAGCGCTTGCGGCGCGTGATCGCTCCCGCTGCGGCCAGGTCGCCCCGCCGCAAGGACTTTATTTGGTACGCGTCGAATATTGATCGGTCATTTCCGGGCCGAATCTACGTCCTGACGTCGGAAAACGAAACTCTCACAGTCGTGGAACTTTTCTGCAATCAACACGACGCGCGGCCGCGTGTCGCGGGCCGGCGTGCAATCAGACAATTGCCATCTTGGGACATTACAAACGTATCCTGCTGCGACGAGCCGACGCGCAAGGGCGTTTCCGTGAATGTCGCCGGCGTGGAGGTGAGAGATTCGGCGAGGTAGCCGATCTCGCACCCTCAAGATCGCAGTCCGATAATTCGCAAGGTTAAGCATCCGACGACTGCGTCGCTAAAAGAAGCGCAAAAATGCAAAGGCCATTGAGAAACGAGGCGACCAATGCAGAGCATCAAGGCCGACAACCAGATTCTCATTGCCGGCGCGGGACCATCCGGCCTCGCATTGGCCGCGGAATTGACCCGCCGTGGCATAAGCCCGGCGATCATAGATCGGCAGTCTGCTGGCGCCAACACGTCGCGTGCCTGCGTAGTTCACGCCCGAACGCTGGAAGTACTTGAGCCGCTCGACGTAACGCAAGATTTGTTGGCCGAAGGCATCAAGGTCCCAATTTTTCGCATCCGTGATCGCGACAGAACGCTTCTCACTATCAATTTTTCAAACATTCCCAGCTTCTACCACTTCACCATGATGATCCCGCAAAACCGGATCGAACAGATTTTGCTGAAGCACCTTGAAAGTCTGGGCGGCAGCGTTGCGCGCCCTTGCGAGCTTTTCCGCTTTGTGGCGTCGGCATCCGAAGTACAGGCAGAGGTTCGGACCGACGGTTCCACTCAATCCATCAGAGCACAATGGCTGATTGGCTGCGACGGAATGCACAGCATTGTGCGTGAACAATCCGGCATCGCCTTCACGGGCGGGCAATATGCCGCAAGTTTCGTACTTGCCGACGTGCGGATGGATTGGCCGCTGACCCGTGACGAAGTTACTTTGTTCTATTCGGCAGAGGGACTGGTGGTAGTCGCTCCTCTTCCCGATCAGCGTTTTCGCATTGTCGCCACCGTGGACGAGGCGCCTGAGGTTCCATCGCTGCAGTTCCTGCAAGCGCTGCTCGATGCGCGCGGTCCCACAGTCAATCCTGGGCGCATACATGACATGGCCTGGAGCTCGCGCTTTCACATCCATCATCGTGTGGCACGGCATCCGCGCGAAGGCCGCGTTCTGCTCTGTGGCGATGCTGCGCATGTTCACAGTCCTGCGGGGGGCCAGGGCATGAATACCGGAATTCAAGACAGCATCTCGCTTGCCGATGCATTGACCGCCACTGTGCAAGATGGTGACGACACACGACTGGATGCCTGGGCCGTGCGGCGGCACAAAGTGGCGAGCGACGTCGTCAAGCTCACCGACAGAATGACTCGCGTGGCGACCATGAAGTCGCCCACAGGCCAAGCGCTTCGCAACCTTGCCGTGTCGTTCGTCGGCCATTTGCCGCCGGTGCGAGCGGCGGTCGCCAAAACCCTCGCCGAGCTTGACGCGCGGTGAAGCGTCCCGATCTCAAACTAAATGGAGGAAGTCCATGACGCAGCGACTGAACGCTTTCAAGGTTGCACCCGCCGGCTTCACCGCCCTGCTTGCCGTCGAGAAATATGTGCAAAACAGCGGGTTGGACCACAAGCTGCTCGCTCTCGTGAAAACTCGCGTCTCGCAAATCAACGGATGCGCATATTGCTTGCACATGCACTCCGAGGAGGCGCGCGAGATTGGCGAATCCGACATGAGGCTTCATTTGCTCGATGCTTGGCGAGAATCGCACCTCTATACAGCGCGAGAACGCGCCGCCTTGGCTTGGGCGGAAGCGCTGACTGAAATCGCAGTTACCCACGCCCCCGACCAGGTTTATCAAGAGGCGCACAGTCAGTTTTCCGAAAAGGAATTGGCTGACCTTTCGATCGGCATTGCCATGATAAACGCATAGAATCGCATTTGTATCGGGACGCGCGCGGAGCATCCGTCTGACCTCGCGAAGGCAGCATGAGGGACCGGCACCATGCGACTTTCCGGCAATACGATTCTCATCACCGGCGGAACATCCGGCATCGGCCTTGAGCTCGCTACGCAATTGGCGGCCCGGGACAACACCGTGATCGTCACAGGCCGAAACGCGTCAAAGCTCGACGCCGTCCGGAAAAGTCTCCCAAACGTCCACGCCGTTGAAAGCGATGCGAGTGACCCGACGGCGATTGTTGATCTCTACGGCTATGTCGCCGCGCATTTTGCTAATTTGAATGTGTTGATCAACAACGCGGGGATTATGCGAAAAATTGACCTGCACAGCTGCGGGTCGGATCTCAGAGACTTGACACGCGAAATAGAGATCGATCTCAACGGTCCAATTCGCATGACGGTACAGTTTCTGCCGCTCCTAAAGGCGCAGAAGACAGCCGCTGTGATTAACATCTCGTCCGGACTCGCATTCGTGCCGCTGGCGATCTCGCCGATCTATTGCGCCGCAAAAGCGGCAATTCATTCCTTCACACAATCATTGCGGCTTCAATTAAAAGATACAAACGTGACTGTATTTGAAGTGGCGCCGCCGATTACCGAAACGCCGTTGTTTCAAGGTGACATGAGCCTCAGCGACGTCAGCGTTAAACCGATGAAGGTCGCGGTACTTGTGCGGCACGCACTCGATGGGATTGAGCACGACCGGCTCGAAATTCGTCCCGGCCTGGCCAATGTCCTCAAAATCGCGGGCTGCGTCGCGCCAAATTTTATGGTCAGGCAACTCGCCAAGCCGGCCGACCAGATGTTTGCGCAGGCTAGAAAGTAAGACCGCCTGCCAGCCGGACAATGTATGCGCGAAAACGCCGCGGCGTTCACCGAGGACCTTAACAGTCTTCAAAGTCTTCCCGCTATTGGGACACCTTATTGGTAGGTCGAACATTGATTCCTCGATCTGGGCCGCGTCGGTCACGCCGCGGGATGGCGTTCGGCGAGTGCTGCGGCTGTAACCGCATCCTCCGGCGTATTGACGTTAAAGAACGGATCGACGGGGACATCATCCCATGCGGCCACGGCAAGCGGATACCGCGCGGTCCATTCGTGAACCGCGCGCATCCGCCCGGTGGTGACCGCTTTCCGTAAATCTTCACGCAGCCGGATTGGCCAGAGCGCGACGGTCGGATGCCGGCGGCCCGCTGACTCCGCGCACGCGAGCTCTGCATCGCATTCCTGTCGCGCCCGATGCAGGCGCGCCACCAGGTCTCGCGGCAGGAACGGACAATCGCTTGGCACGCTGACAAGCCACGAGATCTGCGGCGCATTTTGCGCCGCCCAATCAAGGCCGGCCAGAATTCCGGCGAGCGGACCGGGATATTCCGGCACGTTGTCGGGAACAGCCGTCAATCCCGGCGGGGCGGCCCCGACGTCAGAGTTGGTATTGAAGATGACACTGCTGCATTGCGGCCGAAGGCGATCGAGGATCCGATCAAGGAGGGTGCTGCCGCCGATTTGAATTTGCCATTTGTTGCCTCCGCCCATGCGGCGCGCGAGTCCGCCGGCCAGCACTACGCCTAGCGTCGGTGGATGAATCGGAGACAATCAGGCCGGCTCTTCAGACAGGGTTGACGGCGCCGCGATGCCGATCACGGCGTCGCCAGCGAATGTCAAATGCCTACATTAGTTGCTGGGCGAGGGAAACCGCGCGCGGCGCCCGTCCGGCCGCCATCACTCGTTGTCGAAAGTCGGGCCGGGGCGTCCCCCGTGATAATTTGGAGAGCCTTCGGGAAAGGTCGACATGCAGGGCGGAAACAGATTCTGGTAGGGCCATGCGCAGCGACCTTGCGCCGAGCCATATAAATTCCGCCCTGCCGGGGGTTGCCACTGCCGCGACAGGTGTTTGTTTGGGTAGGTTTTCGCGACGTGCTTTGTCGGCTTGGGTTGATCGGTTTGTGCCATCGAGAGCGTCGGCAGCGACAGCAATGTGAACGTGATCGTCGCAACGCCTAAGGCGCGCAGCCGGTTTTGATAAATCCTCATGGCGAATCTCCTTGTCTTGGCGGCGCCGCGCCAGATCATGTTAAATATCATAAACGCGATTCCTGCGGCGGCTGGCCGCTGTATCAAATCTGAAGTTCAGCCATCGTTCCGGGGCACGCGGCGGCTGTTCGCGGCGATCCCGATGACGACATTGCCGTGCTAATTGCTGCGGACTTCCCACCCATTTCGTGACCATTTTAAGGGTGATGCGACTTCCGGCGTCGCATAGATGGTCAACGGCCATTGTTCCGGCATGCAATTGTTGGGGCCGATGTTTGTCAGCCCCTTGCCGGACAATACGTCCGTGTACCACTGGTCGCGCCCACCCTCTTGCGGATGATTTTCGTGCAAAAAAGACGCCTGACCGAGTTTCAACAGCGTCACAAAAAGTGCTGTCTTGTAGTTGACGGGATCGCCTCCGCCTTCAAGATTGACGGAGTCATATCGCCTCTTCAACTCCTCGATGAGGTCCGGGTCGGCTTCACCGATCCGGCACAGGGCGAGCACGGGAAACATTCGCTCCCAGCCTTTGATCCCGTTTTCCATGAACTGGGCGCGATAAAACGGAAGCGCCATTGCGCCGGCTTCCCCCATGCGCACGTAGATCATGGAGTACTTGTGCAGCGCCAAATCCGGATTTGCCTTGACGGCCTCAAACAGAGTTCCCGCGACGCTCACGAAGGCGTCGTGCGGCAACGCTCCGATAGCTGCGGCCAGTGCCTCAAGCTGCAACCGCCAATTCGGAGTCGTCCTGACGTCTGCACGCACCAGAGCCAGAAGACGCTGGGCCATGCCGTCTGCAAGGGGCGCCAAACGATCGGGGTTAGTCGCCAGCGAATAGCCGAGATTGAAAGGCACTGTGGGATTCTTGCCGTCGATGACGGCAGCCAGTAACTCGAAAACGCTATTCTCGACTTTCGCCGGCTCCTCATGAACGGCATCCAGCACCGGCAAGTTGCCGGCGAAGCCGGCAAAGTTTGCCAGGTCCGCGGCCACATATCTTCGGATGCCGAGCATCACACTGACCGGGTCGTCAAACTTGGCGCGGTCGATGGTGTCGGGAATTCCATCGACCGTCCTGAGATCGCGAGTGAAATCGGCGAAACACCTCCAGCCGGCGGGTTGATCAACAAGTCCACAGCCGATGAGCAGGAAGGGAAAGGCCGGCAATCTCCAGATGAAGCCCGTCGTGAAGGCGCCGATCGTCTTGTCGTCAGCAACGATTTCTGCCGTTTGCTGGCGAATCTCGGCGTGACGCGCCCAAATCTGCGGATCGCCGATCAACGTCACCTTCACGGCTTTGTTCGTTGGGCGCTCGGGGAATCTCAACAAGCAGACGTTTTGTTGGAAAGTGCCGTCGAAATTTACCCCGAAAGTGGCGATGTGATTCTGGGTATCTTTTTTGACGCCTTTGCATTGAGCACGGGTAATGAGGCGCTCGGACAGGTAGGCTTCCGGATAATTCTTGTTGGGCTCGTAGACCACCGGGACATCGTGGGTCTCGACGAACTGCTGCGCCTCCCGGTCCATGACCAGCGAGTTCGCCGCCGGATCAAAATCGTAGATTTTGCCGGGGTTGGTAGCCCGAAGGTGCTGGGACAATTGTGCGACTTGCCAACCCTCGCGAAAGTAGGCCGCGTAGTAGGCGCCGTAGGCAATGAGCGGAACGAGGATAAAAGCCCGCGGGATGCGAGCCATCAAGGCTTCGACGAACAGGCTTGCAAAAAGCAGATGAATCAGGATGCCCGCGAAAATCGCGCCGCCCAGGAACATCAGATAAATTCCGGGTATCGGCAAATATTCCAATACGAGGAACGCAGTAAGGGAAAGAAATACCTTGCTGGAGAACGGCGATAAAAGCCGGCGGAGCATGACGCTCTCCAAAACCGATAAATGCTTGAATGTGGCCGATTGCCGTTAAAATCTCGGCAAAGCCGATCGCGGGGCCGGGATCCAGCGGTTTTAGGTTTCCAGCCTGTTAGCGGCGGCGGCGCAAGTAACCACTAGCCGAAATACTTCTCCATGATCCGCCGGTAAATCGCAGCCAGCGTACGCAGGTCGGCGAGCGGCGCATATTCGTCCACCTGGTGCATGGTCGCGCCGACCAGACCGAATTCGAGCACCGGGCAATAATCCTTGATGAAACGCGCGTCCGACGTGCCGCCGGAAGTTGATAGCTTTGGTTTCTTTTCCGTCACCTCGGCGATGGCGGCAACGGCCAGCTCAGTGAACGGGCCGGGCTTGGTCACGAACACGTCTGCGTTGGACGGTTGCCACTCGAAAGCGTAGCGGATGCGCCCTTCGGCGGCAGCCTTGGTCCGCGCTTCGATCAGCGCTTTGAGTTTCGCCAAAGTATGCCGATCGTTGTAGCGGATATTGAAGCGTGCGCGCGCTTGCCCGGGAATAAGATTGACCGTCTGGTTGCCGACATCGACGGAAGTAAATTCAAGATGCGACGGATCGAATAAGTCGCTGCCCTGGTCGAGCGGCGCCTGCAAGGCCGCGATCAGCGTGACGAGCCCACGGATCGGATTGTCGGCGCGGTCGGGGTAAGCGACATGACCCTGACGGCCGTCGACAATCAGCGTGCCATTCAGCGAGCCGCGCCGCCCCGCCTTGACGGTGTCGCCGATGACTTCGACGTTGCTTGGCTCGCCAAGAACGCAATGGTCGAACTTTTCGCCGCGCGCCGCCGCCCATTGCAGAAGCTTGACCGTGCCGTTGACCGCGACCCCCTCCTCGTCGCCGGTAATGAGGAACGAAATCGATCCGCGCTTGGGCCGGCCGCCGTTGGCGGCGAGATAATCGATCACGGCCGCGACAAAGGCGGCGATGCCGCCCTTCATATCGGTAGCGCCGCGCCCATAAAGTTTGTCGGCGGCAATCTCGCCGGCAAACGGCGCATGACTCCAGGCCGCCTCGTTGCCCGGCGGCACGACGTCGGTATGGCCGGCGAAAGCAAGATTTGGCGCCGCGTCGCCGATGCGCGCGTACAGATTCTCCACCGGCGCCGCGCCGCTCTCGGTGAAGGTTTCGCGGTGGACGGCAAATCCGGCGTCCGTCAGCACCCGCTGGAGATAAGCGAGCGCCCCGCCCTCCTCCGGCGTGATGGAGCGGCAGCGGATGAGATCGCGGGCAATGGCGACCGGATCGGCGTTCACAACGGCAATCCCGATAAACGCTTCACGCGCCAAGCTGCATTAGCAAGAGATTGTTTTCCCGGCGCACCCAACCGGGGATGAGAAAGGCATCCACCAGGACCCAGAAGAAGGTGATGAACCATCCAATCACGCTAATGGTGAGCAGCACCTGGGCGATGCCGACACCCTTGCGTCCGAGATAGAAATTGTGCGCGCCAAACCAACCAAGAAAAAACCACAGGATGTAAGCGATCACCGCGCTTTTGCGATTGGCATCATAGAGCAGCAGCGTGCGCGCGTCCTTCGACAGCGGGCCCTGGTGCAGGGCCGCCTGCGCAATTCCCACCGAACGTTCATCACTCATGAAATGCCTCCGAGGCTAGTGGTCCGATTTTAACATTCGCACACCCGTCCGGCTCGCTATCATGCGAATAAAAATCAAAGGACCACTAGCAACTATTAAGCACCAGTGGAGCCTCGTTCGTCTCAGACCCTGGCCAACGGATCGGGCCCATTTGGATTGGGGCCGATAGTACCGCGGCGAAAGCCAAGTTCGACCAGCAACGCTAGCCCCAAAACCGTGAACGGAATGGCAATCGCGAGCGACAGCATGTTGGGCGTGTCGTCGCTGCCGCCTATATCGAGAACGGCTAGAAGATCGAGCAGCGCGCCGGCGCCAAAAAAGAACGCCAGCAGCCAGACCGGCAGATTTCGGTCATGGATGCGCTTCACCGCCACCGCAAACTCCGGATAGGTAAAGGCGAGATCGACGATGGCGCTGAGCCGGTCGCCCTGGATTTGTTCGGCGAAGAGATGCGCGACCAGTTCGGCGAGCGCCAGCACGCCCATCGCCAGCCAGAACGTTTGGCGACCGATGCGGCCGTGAAACCCATTGAACAGATAAAGCCAATTCATTTGCACCAGGCGGGGCTAATCCCGCAGCAATTCGTTGATGCTGGTTTTGGCGCGGGTTTTCTCGTCGACGCGCTTGACGATAACCGCACAGGCAAGGCTCGGCGTCACGGCACCGTCCGGACGGGACTTTCCTGGAAGGCTGCCGGGCACCACGACTGCGTAGGGCGGCACTTCGCCCTGAAAGATTTCGCCGCTATTGCGGTCGACAATCTTGGTCGAGGCACCGATGAAGACACCCATCGAGAGCACCGCGCCCTCGCGGACGATCACGCCTTCAGCGATTTCCGAGCGTGCCCCGATAAAGCAATTGTCCTCGACGATCACCGGTTCCGCCTGCAGCGGCTCGAGCACGCCGCCGATGCCGGCGCCGCCCGAGATGTGGCAATTCTTGCCGATCTGCGCACACGACCCGACCGTGGCCCAGGTGTCGATCATGCTGCCGCTATCGACGTAAGCGCCCAGATTGACAAAGGACGGCATCAGCACGACGCCCGGGGCGATATAGGCGGAGCGTCGCACCACGCACCCTGGCACGGCGCGAAACCCGGCGCCGCGAAAGCGCTCGGCATCCCAGCCGTCGAATTTCGATGGCACCTTGTCCCACCAGACTGCCCGCCCTGGACCGCCGGGAAAAACGCTCATGTCGTTCAAGCGAAAAGAAAGCAGCACTGCCTTTTTGAGCCATTGATTGACGCGCCAGCCGCCGGACGTCTTTTCGGCCACGCGCACGGCGCCGCGATCAAGCAGGCCGAGTGCGGCTTCCACCGCCTCACGCACGTTTCCTTGAGTGGCAGGCCCGATTTCATCGCGCCGGTCGAACGCGGCGTCGATCACTTTGGCAAGCGCGTCGGATCGGCTCGCGGAACCTGCTTCGGCGACATCGGCGGTCATGAAATCTCTATTCCCCGTTGCGGCGGTTTGTCGGAGTGCGGCCGGGCGATGTCAAGCTCGCGTAAATGGCGCTCAGGAAGGCCGTCAAATCGTCGGTGACGTGATCGACGTGCGGCTCGTCGCGACCGGCAAGCTCCCAGTCCTCGCGAAATACTTCGCGGGTGCCGCCGGGCACGACGAGTACGGTCGTCATGCCGCGCGCGTGCGGGACCACAAGGTTGCGGGACAGATCTTCGAAAATCGCCGCCTTGGCGGGATCGACCCGGTGACGTGAAAGAAAACGGTCGTAGACCACTGCGCGGGGCTTCGGCTCCAGCTCGGCCGCGGCAATATCGAACACGTCCTCGAAGTGCTCGAAGATTTCGAGGCGCCGCATCACGGTCTCGGCGTGACGGCGCGTACCGTTGGTCAGGATAAGCTTGCGGCCGGAAAGCCGGGAGATGGCGGCGCCCAGTTCGGGATTAGGCGTGAGCAACGAGTGATCGATCTCGTGCACCATCTCCAGAAATTCGTCGGGAACAAGCCCGTGTTCTTCCATCAGCCCGCGCAAGCTCGTGCCGTAGCGGCGATAATAGTCCTTCTGAACACGAAAGGCTTCGTCGCGCGTGACCTTCAGGAAATTGGCGATGTAGTCGCGGATGCGCTCATCGACTTGATGCCAAAGATTGAGGTGATGCGGATAGAGTGTGTTGTCGAGGTCGAACACCCAGGTTTCGACGTCGGCGAAGCCGCGAATGCGGGTAGCGGCGTTGCGCTCGATCATTTGGGCTGCTCGTGGCCACGCGGTCCAGGGCGACGAGACGTGATCTATCCGCGAGAGTGCGTCTTGACAATGATGGCCCGGCAATCCGCAGGCCGAAACTTGATAACCGCTCTTAGAGGCGCCGGGCAACGCGCCCGGTATCGGTCGCGGCCGGCCAACTCGCCTCACGCCAAGCCACCGCGGGCACCAACCACTGGAGAGCTCCGTCGTGCAAGCGTACCGGGTCGCGCTCGCCTTCCGTCGCCAGCCGCAGCACTGAGCGCGCCAACTCATCCGGCCGCACTGTCGTGTTGCCGATCGCCTTGAGCGTCAACCACGCCTCGTCAAACGCCGTCTCCAGTACGACGAGCGTCTGCGGATCGAACGAAGAGTTCTGGAACCCGCGCATGGGCCGACCTCACCCACCTGTTTACGGCCCCCCGTTTATGGACGGTGAAACATCGGACCTCAAGTTGGCCGAGTTGTGACCGCGCCGGTGTTCCGGCCGCCATGCGGTGGCCGCATAGGCGGCTATTTCCAGAGCTGAAAAGCGACCAGCGCCGCCAGCATCGTGGCGCCGCCCACCGCTTGCAGCGGTGTCACAATTTCGGCAAGCGCAACCGCACTCAGCACCGTAGCCGTCAGCGGCTCGAGATTCATGATCAGCGCGGTGCGAAACGCGCCGATGCGAAGCGTCGAAACAAACACGAAAAGAATGCCCGCCGTGGTCGCGACACTCATAAAGATCAGGGCCGCCCAGCCGGCGTTGGTTTGCGGCGGGCTCCAGGTTTGCGACACCAGTGAAATGCCGACAAACACCACCACTTGCGCCGCGACCGAGTACCACGTGGTCAACCGTGCGTCGGCGCCGACCAGGAAAGCGCGCGTGGCAACAAGTACGCCGGTGCGACAGCAGGCGGCTGCGATCGCGTAGGCCACGCCAATCAGCGAAAGCCCGACCGGGTGCGCACCAATCATGATTCCCAAGCCGAGAAACGCAACCAGCGCGCACACCAAGCCCTGCCAGTGCAGGCGTTCGAGACGTGTCACGGCGGCAACGAGTCCCGTCAGCAACGGGTAGACGAAATAGGTCAGCACCGCGGTGGGCACGTCGTTGAATTCGATTGCCTTGAACAGGCAAAAAATGAGCCCGGCGAAAAGCAGCCCGATGGCAATCGAAATCCAGCGCACGCGCGAATCCGCGGTGGCCTTCGGGCCGGTCCGCAGCCACACCGACATGAAAGCAAGCCCGACGACGCTGCGAAAAGACAACATCGTGAGCACGTCGCAGCGGGACGCGATAATGATCTTGGCAAGGACGTCCGAGATGCCAAGCGCGAGCGCGGCGGCCAATCCTGGGGCGGAAGAAAACAGAGGGCGGGAAGCCACGCGGCGAGAACTCTGAGACGATGGATAGACGCCGGAGATACGCGGCGGCGGCGCCAAGCGCAACTGCCCTAGCGGAGCGGATTTGACATTCGCTACCCACCGTGCCGCCAACTCACGAGGCGAACGTCAAATTCAGAGCTCCACTAGCGCTTTATACTTGCTAGTGGTCCTTTGATTCTGGGGCGTGGACTCATAACGCGCAGCCAGCCATAGCCGGATCGATGCGAGTTGGACGAAGGCAAGGTAGTTTCCCGCAAGTCTGTCGTAGCACGTCGCCACACGACGACATTGTTTGATTCTGTTGAAGAACGGTTCGACCTGGTTGCGAGCGCGATAAAGGTACGGGCTGAAGCAGATCGGACCGCTGCGATTGCTTTTCGGGGGGGATGTTGGCCCACGCGCCCTTTTTCATGGCCAGCTCTCTTATCCAGTCGGCGTCATAGCCACGGTCTGCAAGCAACATTGGGCTTCAGGCGATAGAGCAGTTTTCCGGCAAGTCGAACGTCCTGGGCCTCGCCGGGGCTCAACGCGAACCGTACCGCCAAACCGTTGCTATCGACCACCGCGGTAACGACGACCTCAACCGCATGGCGTTGATACTGCTGGCCGAATGTGGGTGGCGAGTTCGGGCGCCGAACTTCCATCAAAATCGGCTGAGTTGAAATAGCCTGCCGCCGTCACGCTTTCGATCCCCGCGAACAACTGCGCGGCATCGTCAACATTATCGTCATCACCGCCGGCTGGGTCCATCTTCTTCATCCGCTCGGCGAGGTCTTTGTACATCCGTCCCTGTGCGGTCTCAGGAGCGTTGCTCGCCCTCTTCTTCCAGGCAAGTTCCCTACGATACTTTTTGAGATAGAACGAAATAGCGTTCACAATCTTTGCACGTTCGTCGGCCTTGCAAAAACGGCTTTCGTCTTCGGTCAGGAGACAGTTCAGCGCTAGACCTGCAACCTCATATTCGAATTTTAAAATCCCCTTTGCTGGATCAAGCGCACGGTTCGTCCAGCCAGGGTGTCTCCAGGGTCGAACCGAGTTAAGGCGGTCAAAGCATCGAGCGCTCGGCGAAGTGATGATCGCGAATTCGAATGTCCGCCCATCTTCACCGGTCGTCAAACGCTGCCGGACCGTATCCAGCGGCGCCACGTCAGAGGTAACTATTGGCGCGGTCGCAGCGGGAGAGTCTGCTCGCGAGGACTGACCCGGCGCAAGCTCAAAAAAAATCACAACAAATGCCGCGATTGCGACGAACGCCGCGCCAAACAGCACAACATCCGGCCCCTCCGACTTAGTGGCCAGCAATCCAAGCGGATTGTTAGTCGCCGAACTTTGATGGCGAGACTGCGACGAAACCTCTTCCGGAGGGCTTTGGCCCCTCTTACCAAAAGACATCTCTAATCGCTTTCAACACGGTTTCAGCTGAGGGCCTCGCTTGGCGTGCGCGTCCGAGCACCGAACAACGGTTGTAGTCGAAGTGGATTAACTATCGGTTTTCTAACTGGCCCGAAACGAACGAAGGTTACTCTGAACTCGCAGTCCCGGTTGCGGGTTTCGCTTCGGATGATGCTCGTCACTTCCGCGTTTGGCCCATCGCGACATACTGCGCTCCCGCACGAATTTGGTCGCTATAAGAGCAAAGCGGACGTAGTCACCAGTCATATGACGCCGCCAAGTTTATAGGTACACGGCCTAACATTCGCATGATAGCCTTCCGAAACGGGATGCGAATGTTGGAATCGGACCATTAGAAGGCTTGCTTGCGCTCACTCGCCAGCGGAGCCGGCTGCGGGCGGCCGCCGAAAGGCCACTTGAGCATCTGCGCCGCGCGGATGAAGGGAGCGATCAGCTCTCCCCTGATGGTGTGCGCGTATTCACGATCCGGCTCGACGCCGAACTCAAGATGCTCATTCTCGGCCGCGGGGATGTAGAGCGTGCCGAACATCCAATCCCACAGCGCCAGGCAACTGCCGAGGTTCTTGTTGAAGTGGGCCGGATTGCGCGAATGGTGAATTTGATGATGCGCCGGGCTCATAAAGCAGTGCCCGAGCCACCCGGTGAACGAAATCCAGATCTGCGAATGTTGCAGATGCACATAAAGGTAGATGAAAAAAACCAGGATCACGTTGCTGTCGGACAGCACATATTGCGGCATCGGTTGCCCGAAAAGGTAATCGCCGAGGCCGTTCGCCATCCCGATTGTGAAAGCCAGAATATTCAGGAACACGCACATGTAGACAGGATGCACGCGAAAATTAGTCAGGGGCGTCAGTACCGTCGCCGAGTGATGCACTTTGTGAAATTCCCAGAGAAACGGAATGCGGTGCGACAGATAGTGATTGATCCAATAACCCAGCTCATACGCCAGGAAGATCATCACGGTAATAATCGCTCGCGACACATATCCGGGGAATGGCGCCGGCGGCAACGGACCAAATAACGAAGTCAACCCATCGGTCACGCCGCGGCTGAGCGCGCCGTATGACAGGATCGCCCAGCCGAACACAATGCCGAAGACGAACAGGTTGAAGTAGAAGTAGCCGATGTCGGCGACGTTCGATCGGCTCCTCAAGAGCTTACTGGGAAACATCGCCCGCAGCAGCGGCTTGAGGCGGATGCGGCGCCCCTTGCGATAGCGCCGACCGGCGAGCACCACCAGGCTGATGGTGAACGCGCAGAACAGGGAAAAAATCGAGAAATGCGAACCCGGCGCCAGCAGCGCCTTGTACAGCTGACTCAAAAAATACGAGATGCCTGGCCAAAAATCCAAGCCCGCCTCCGCTGCCGCGGTGAATGAGGCATTTTACTTAGCCGGGATTGGTAAAGGCAGCGTTGTGCCGGCGCGCTGCGCGCGGTTAACGGCGGGTAAACCAATGTAGCCCGCGAAGCGGCGGCCGCCGTTTTAGTTATGAATGAGCGTACCGGCGCCGAGCTCGGTGAACAATTCGAGCAGGACGGCGTGCGGTACTTTGCCGTCCAATATGACGACGCCCTCGACGCCACGCTCAAGCGCCTCAATGCAGGTTTCGACTTTAGGAATCATGCCCCCGGAAATCGTGCCGTCGGCGATGAGGCGCCGCGCTTCGTCGGCCGAGAGTTGTTTGATCAGGTTTTTCGATTTATCGAGAACGCCGGGAACATCGGTCAAGAGAAGAAGCCGCTTCGCCTTGAGCGCGCCGGCAATTGCGCCGGCGAAAGTATCGGCGTTGACGTTGAAGGTGCCGCCGTTTGCGGCGGCGGCGACCGGCGCCAGAACCGGAATAAGTTCGCGGCCGAGGATCTGGGTGAGCACGGTGACGTCGACTTTGTCCGGCTCGCCGACAAAACCGAGATCAACCACCTTCTCGATATGCGAGTCCGGATCGACCACGGTGCGCGTGAGCTTGCGCGCGATCAGCATGTTGCCGTCTTTGCCGCACAGCCCGACGGCCTTGCCGCCGGCAGCGTTGATGTAACCGACCATCTGCTTGTTGATCAGGCCGGACAGCACCATCTCCACGATTTCAAGCGTCTTCTCGTCGGTGATGCGCAATCCGGCTTCGTAATGGGACTCGACGCCTACCCGCTTGAGCATGGCTTCGATCTGCGGTCCGCCGCCGTGCACCACCACCGGGTTGATGGCGGTCTGCTCCAGCAACACAATGTCGCGGGCGAACTCGCGCGCCAAATGCTCGTCGCCCATGGCATGCCCGCCATACTTGATGACGATATTCGCCTCGTCGTAGCGCTGCATGTACGGCAGCGCTTCGGAAAGGACGCGGGCAATTTCATGCTCGGAAGCGCTCATGGGCGACCCCATCGGGATAATCGCGAATTGGCAACGCGCCGCTTTTTAGCGGGCAAAAGGCGAACGCGAAAGAACCGCCGCAACTTTATCTCGAGCCCCCGGAGGTGCGCTCGCGCAATAGCCGTGCGACGGCGGCGCGGAGATCCGGGATGCCTTGTCCGGTTCGGGCAGATGTAGCGATCACGCGGGGAAAAGCTGCCGGGCGCTTCTGCACGGCAAGCGCGACCTTATCGCGGGATTCCGTCAGGTCCGCTTCCCGCAGCTCATCGCATTTGGTGAGCACGATTTCATGGCTGATGGCGGCCTTATCGAGCGCTGTCAGAACCGTCTCATCATTGCGCTTGATGCCGTGGCGCGCGTCAATCAGCAAATACACCCGCGCCAGCTTTTTGCTGGTGCGCAGGTACGCCTCAACTACCTTGCCCCAGGCCGCCGCCTTGCTCTTTCCGGCCGCGGCATAGCCGTAGCCCGGCAAATCCACCAGCACGAGCGGGCTCGCCCCGGCAAAAAAGATCAGCTGCTGGGTGCGGCCCGGCGTACTGGACGTGCGCGCCAGCGCGCGCCTGCCGGTGAGCGCATTGATAAGGCTTGATTTGCCGACATTGGAACGGCCTGCAAACGCGACTTCCACTTCTCCCGCCCCCGGTAGTGCGTCAACGCTGCCGGCGGCTGAAAGAAAGCGCCATTCAGTTGCAAAAAGCCGCCGCCCGGCTTCGATTTCGGCCTTGGAAAAGTCAGCCGCCGTGCTCGACACCGTGGTCATGGGCGACGAATGTCACATCCCGCTGAAATGAAAAAGGGGACACGCGTCCCCGATTTCAGCGGGCCAAATCTCGTGAGCGCTCCGATCAGGCCGCGGCCGGATCGTGGTCCGGTCCAATACCCGGCGCGTGAGCGTGATTTTTTCCGCTGCCTTGATAGCGGGCGGCGGCTGCAACTGCTGAAATGCCGATTTTGCGGTAGCGCAGGTGCAATGGCACGATTTCCGCGGTCGGTTTCCCTGTTTCAGCGGCGTTTTCCGCTTTTTCGTTCTTCACATTATCCATTTAGCGAACCCCATTTCCGTGTCTTGCGGCGTGCGGACGCCCTAAACCCGCAGTGCGGCCGAATTGGGCGAGGAATCGTTCAGCTACGCGACATCAGCTTGCGATTCCGTTGCGATCGGAATGAGGACACCCGGCGTGGTAAACCTTTGGTTAATTGGCGAAAAGGGGAATGGTAAGAACCTTGCGCTAGAGGAAATCCACAATCGGCGAAGGCTAGTGCGACATTCCTGCAACACTCGCGGGCGACATCTGCGTCGACCGTTGCGAGTGCTGGCGTCCATGCGGCGATTTCGCTATCTGGAATGCGGGGTAAGGCTTTCGCTGATTCAAGGCTGGGACAGGCGAAAAAGTAGGTCATTAATGACAATGCGTGCGCTGGCATTCGTGATAGCTGCCATAGCGTTGGGCGGCTGTGTTCAGGACAACGGCACCCTCGATCCGGTGAGCGATGCCAACTGGAAGCAGCGCGACAAGGACTTGATGGCCAACCTGCCGTACAATCAGGCGGCGGTCGGAGAGGCCTATCGGCGGCATTTTGTCGATTATCAGCGCAAGGAAGCGCCGGGCACTATCCTGATCGATAGCGACAACAAGTTTCTCTATTACGTCCTGCCGCAGGGCAAAGCCGTGCGTTATGGAATTGCGGTCGGCGAAGAGGCGCAAGCCTGGAGCGGCTTAGCCAAGGTCGGCCGCATGGAAGAATGGCCGGCGTGGCATCCTACTCCCAGCGAGCAGCAGCGGCTCGGCCCGTTGCCCGAATATGTCACCGGCGGCCCGCATAATCCGATGGGTGCCCGCGGCATGTATCTTTATTCGAGCAACAGGGACACGCTGTACCGGATTCACGGCACCAATCAGCCGGAATATATCGGCTCCGCGGTGTCGTCAGGCTGCATCCGCATGACGAACGAAGACGTGATCGATCTCTACAACCGGGTGAAGGTTGGAACGCCGGTCATTGTTCTCGGGCCGCATCAAGGCGACTCGCCGTTCAGCCCGCGGATGGCGAGCGCACCGTCACCCGTTCACAACTGATCGGCAGCGCGGTCTTAGTTCAAGCGCCAAGCACGACCTGCACGACTTCCGGCGGCACGCCAAGCCGCGCGGGAATGAAACTCGTGCCTAATCCTCCCGACACGATCATGTGCCGGCCGTCCTCGACGATGTGCCCGTAAGCGTAGCGCGCGCCGTATTTGGACGGAACGAAGGCCGGCCAAATCAACGGTAGCCGAATTTGGCCGCCGTGCGTGTGACCGGCAAGCGTGAGCGCCACACGCCCCGGCAGATGGGCAAAAATATCGGGCTCGTGCGCCAGCAGCAGGACCGGATCGCCGGTGTTGATTTGCGCCAGCGTTCGCGGCAGATCGTCGACTCCGCGAAAGCGGCCATGCCCGAGACGATAGGCGCGCTGATCGCCGAGCCCGGCCAGCCAGAACTGCGCGCCGTTAGCCCCCAGCAGCACCGCATCGTTTTCAAGCACCGTGACGCCCACGGCATTGAGCGACGTACGAATGCCGATGACGTCGTGCCACCAATCGTGATTGCCAAGCACGGCCCAGGTACCAAGAGGCGCGGAGAGCCGCGCCAATTCTGCCGCCCAGATTCTGTTGGGCATTCGCACGTTCACGAAGCGATACGTCGCGATGTAATCCCCTAGGAGAACGACAACATCGGATTTGAGGTCGTTCGCCGTGTCGACCATCCGGCGAACGTGCGAGACGGTCATATTCGGTCCGCCAGCATGCATGTCCGCAATGACCGTGATGGACAGGCGAAGGCCGTTCGGCCATGCCGCCGGCTGAGGCGCATAACGGGTCACTTTGAGGCTTTGCGCTTCGATGCCACCGGCGTAGGCCGCCGTCGCCACCGCAGAAGATCCAACCAAGCCGCCAGCACCGGCGAGGAGGCGCCGCCGCGTCAGCAATCTTTTGGTCGAAGAACGCAAGCCCTGTGTGGCGTCCGCTGGCATATCCGGCTTCATGGCCGGCCTCCTAGCGCGCCAGAAGTGAACATAGTGTTCACCGCGGCGTCCAATTCCGGCTGCTTTTGGAAGACCGGCGCAATCGGGCGGAGCGCTTATGGCTCAGCCAATTTTTCGCGCGTCACCCAATCGAGCGTTCTGTCCAGCGCCCGATGAAGTTTCTCGAAAAGCTCCTCGATCTGCGGCGCCTTGATGACGATGGGCGGAGACAGGGTGAGCACGTCGCCGCCGACGGCGCGCACCAGCAACCCTTCCTCTTCGGCGAAGCGCACCGCCCTCGGGCCGACCGCGTGACGCGGATTGAACGCGCGCTTGGTCGACTTGTCAGCGACAAGTTCAACTCCGCCGATCAACCCGATCCCGCGTGCCTCGCCGACGAGCGGGTGCTGGTTGAGGAGCGTGAGACGGCCCTGGAATAGCGGCGCCCGCTTGGCCGCGTTTTCAACAATGCGGTCGCGGCCATAAATCTCGATCGCCTTGAGCGCGACCGCCGCGGCGACCGGATGACCGCCGTAAGTAAAGCCGTGGCCAAACGCTCCGATCTTGTTGCTCTCTGCAATGAGCGCCTCGTACATCAACTCGGGTACCATCACGCCGGCGATGGGCAAGTAGGCCGACGACAGCGCCTTGGCGACCGAAAGCGCTTGCGGTTTGAAGTCCAGCTTTTCGCAACCGAACCACGTCCCCAAACGCCCAAAGCCGCAGATCACCTCATCGCTGATCACGTACAAATCATGCTTGGCGCACACCGCCATGATCTTCGGGAAATAGGTCCGCGGCGGCACGATAACTCCGCCGGCGCCCATGACCGGTTCAGCAATGAAGGCGGCTACCGTGTCCGGCCCTTCCTGCACAATCAACGCGTCGAGCTCTGTGGCGAGTCGGGAGGCGAACTCTTCCTCTGTCTCGCCATCTTCGGCGAAGCGGTAATGATGCGGACAGCCGGTGTGCATGAAGCCGCTGAGCGGGATGTCGAAATCGCGGTGATTGCCCTCCAGTCCGGTCAGCGACGCAGCGGCGACGGTGACGCCATGATAGGCCTTCAGGCGGCTGATGATCTTCTTCTTGAGCGGCAGCCCGCGGGCGTTGTTGAGGTACCAGACGAGCTTGACCTGGGTGTCGTTCGCTTCCGAGCCGGAATTGCAGAAGAACACCTTCGATATCGGTACCGGCGCGATCTCCTTGAGCTTCTCGGCAAGTTCGATCCCGGGATCGTGGCTTTTGCCGGTAAAAAGATGCGCGAAGGACAATCTGCGCATCTGGGCGGTGGCCGTTTCGATCAACTCCTCATTGCCGTAGCCGAGGGCCGTGCACCAAAGCCCCGCCATGCCCTCGAGGTAACGCTTGCCCTGAGTGTCGTAGACGTAGATGCCTTCGCCGCGCTCGATCACCATCGGGCCGTTTTCGCGAAAAGTTGCGAGATTGGTGTACGGATGCACCAAGGTCTCGACGTCGCGGGCGGCAAGATTGCTGAGCGGGGCCATAAGAATCCCTTTGGTCATTTTCTGCGGTTCGCGGCGCAGTCGCAGCACTGCTTAGACGGTAAACCCATTTACCTTCAATATCCGAAATAGCCTTCGCCGCGACGCGAAGCGGCATTTTCATCGTAGCTTCATCCGGCTAGATTGGCTGCAGCGCGGGGACGGCCCCCTATGGCCGCCGCGCCAAGAAGAAAAACGCCCACTTCCCGGAGGATTTCCATGCTCGGGCTCATGCAGGATTGGCCGCTGCTTTGCCACCGCATCATCGACCACGCCGCGATCAATCACGCCGACCGACCGGTGATCACGCGCTCGATCGAAGGGCCTTTGCACCGCACCAATTATGCCGAAATTCGCGCCCGCGCGCTGCGCGTCGCCCAGCGGCTGGAGCGCGACGGCATCAAGTTCGGCGACCGCGTCGCCACGCTCGGCTGGAATACCTGGCGGCACCTGGAGAGCTGGTACGGCATTCTCGGCATCGGCGCGATCTATCACACCATTAACCCGCGCCTGTTCGCCGAGCAGATCGTCTGGATCGTCAATCACGCCGAAGATCGGGTGATGATGACCGATCTCACCTTCGTGCCGCTGTTGGAGAAACTCGCGGACAAACTGCCCACCATCGAACGCTACATTGTGTTCACTGACGCCGCCCACATGCCGCAAACGTCGTTGCGCAACGCGGTGGCCTATGAGGAGTGGCTTAAGGACACGGACGGCGACTTCGCCTGGAAATCGTTCGACGAAAATACCGCGGCCGGCATGTGCTACACCTCGGGCACCACGGGCCACCCTAAAGGGGTCCTCTATTCGCACCGCTCGAACGTGCTGCACACCATGCTGGCGCTGCAGCCGGATGCAATGGGCGTTTCCTCCCAGGACATCGTGCTGCCGATCGTGCCCCTATTCCACGCCAATGGTTGGGGACTTGCCTTCAGTGCGCCGATGGCGGGATGCGCGCTGGTGATGCCGGGCGCCAAGCTCGACGGTCCCTCGGTTTACGAGCTGCTCACCGAATTCAAAGTCACCTGCAGCGCCGCGGTTCCGACCGTCTGGCTGCTGCTCCTCCAATACCTAGAGAAAACCGGCGCCACGCTGCCGGATCTTAAACGCGTCATCATCGGCGGCTCCGCCGTGCCGCGCGCCATGATCAAGACGTTCTGGGAGAAGTATGGCGTTGAGGTGTTCCACGCCTGGGGCATGACGGAAATGAGCCCGCTCGGAACCGTTGGGACGCTAAAACCCGAATACGCCGCGCTTGACCAGGAAGCGATCTTCGATGTCAAAACCAAGCAAGGCTACACCCCGTTCGGCGTCGAAATGAAAATCACCGACGATGCCGGCAAGGCCGTTCCCTGGAATGGCAAAACCTTTGGCCGCATCAAAGTGCGCGGATTTGCCGTGGCCAAGAATTACTACAAGCTCGACGAGCCCATTCTCGACGCCGAAGGTTTCTTCGACACCGGCGACGTCGGCACCATGGACGAACAGGGGTATATGCAAATTACCGACCGATCCAAGGACGTGATCAAGTCGGGCGGCGAGTGGATCTCCTCTATCGATCTGGAGAATCTCGCCGTCGGGCATCCGAAAGTCGCCGAAGCCGCGGTGATCGGGGTGCGGCATCCCAAGTGGGATGAGCGGCCGTTGCTTGTCGCCGTGCTGAAAGAAGGTCGGACCGCCACCAGGGAGGAGATACTGGGCTTCCTCGAGGGCAAGATCGCTAAATGGTGGATGCCTGACGACGTGGTATTCGTCAGCTCAATCCCGCACACGGCAACTGGCAAAATCCTTAAGACCGCTCTGCGCGATCAGTTCAAGGATCACGTCTTGCCGACGGCAATCGCCGCCGAATAACGGGTTTCATCAAGTTTTTCGGACTTTAGAGGCTTTGGACCGCGCCTCACTGCAGAGTACTGCAGTAAAGCCTAAATATGGCCAAAGTAACGGCGAGCTTTAGCGCCGGTTGAGCCCGGTCGGTGCCGTTTTCTGAACGTTCACAAATTGTTACAGTTCGCTACGGCTACGCAATACTTAAACTGCGTCGCACAATTTCCACATTTTACCGATCACTAACTATGCCGACTGTGGGACTACAGTCGATCAACCTTCCCTTTAACAACTAATAAGGAAGATCATGCCTGGTAATACCCAGACAAAGTTTGCGCTTGCTTCGATTGCTCTTGCTGCCTGTCTTATAGGCGTGCCGATGGCTGCGTCCGCGCAGAGCGGCGTGGCATCCATTTATTCGGGTGGCCTGACGGCCAACGGCGAACATGCGTCCGCTTCCGGTTTGACGGCCGCACACAAGACGCTGCCGTTCGGCACCATGGTGCGTGTCACCAATCAGAGCACCGGGCGCTCGGTTGTGGTGCGCATCAATGACCGCGGCCCGTTCGTGGGCGGGCGGATTATTGATCTGACGCCCGCCGGGGCCCGTGCACTCGGCTTTTCCGGTCTGACGAAGGTGACGCTCGACGTGGTCGGGCGCTGAGGCAAGGAAGGTCAATTACTTCCTTTTTGGGGGGAGGCCAGCGGCCTCCCTTTTTCATGTCTAGTTGCCCGATTCCAACATTCGCAAAGAGCGGCTAC
Source organism: Xanthobacteraceae bacterium (assembly GCA_036490575.1). Classification (GTDB taxonomy): domain Bacteria; phylum Pseudomonadota; class Alphaproteobacteria; order Rhizobiales; family Xanthobacteraceae; genus BOG-931. The sequence continues at coordinate 5,748 of DASXDP010000260.1, read as the reverse complement.
TTCACACTCAAGCAACCATTGTCGGCCAACATGCCCGGTTATCTGGGAGGTCTCCGGGGACATATGGCGCCGACTGAACTCATTCCGTCATTCGACGCCCGTCTGTCGATGCACCGCATCGACAACGAGACCCGGAAGGTGCTGGCCGAGACCTGGCCATTGCTCGAACCGCATTTGGAGCAGGCGATCGACGACGTCGTTGTCGCCCTCCAGGACTTGCCGCGCATAGGCAAGCTCGTCGCCGACAACAAAGACACCTTGAAGGCCCTGGAGGTGGCGCATTTTCGCGCCCTGCTGGGCGGCAATTTGGATGATCGCTACGCCGAGTCGTGCCGCCGGACCGTCGAAAAGGAAGCCGAGATGGGCCTCGACGCGCGGGTTCGCAGCACGTCCGGAAGCATTGTCGTTCAGATGGCACTCGACGTGCTGGCGCGAAAGCATCGGCTGTCTTCGCTAAAGCTCGCGCAACGCGCCAAGACCGTATCGAAAATTATCAGTTTCGACGTTTCGAACGCGATGACGCTGCACCGGCGAGCCGCCGACGAGGCGGCGCGGGTGAGACGCGCCGCTATCGATGCGGCTATAGCGGATTTTGACAGCGCCATTGGCGAAGTGATCTCGGCGATCAAGGAAACCTCTGCAACGCTTAGCGAGACCGGTTCGACCATGCGGGAAACCGCCGATGACACGCTCAACCGCATGTCCTCTGCTTCGTCGGCTTCGGCCGGGACGACCCAGCGCATGGAAGCAACCGTAACGGCGACCGAAGAGCTGTCCGGGTCCATCCAGGAGATCGGGCAACAGGCGACCAATGGTCTCGACATCGCGCAATCCGCGGTCGCCGACGCCGAGCGCACGCAGAAGGTCATTGGTTCCTTGAACGAGGGTGCCGAGCGGATCGGCTCGGTGGTCGGCACCATTTCGGCGATTGCCGCACAAACCAACCTCCTGGCGCTCAACGCAACTATCGAAGCTGCACGCGCCGGCGACGCCGGCAAGGGATTTGCGGTGGTGGCGGCTGAAGTGAAAACGCTGGCCAATCAGACCTCGCGCGCGACCGACGATATCTCGAAGCAGGTGGCGGCCATTCAGGAAGCGACCAAGCGGTCGGTCGAGGAGATTTCCGCGATCGCGCGGACCATCGGCAAATTGACAAACGTGTCGACCAGCATCGCTTCGGCCGTGCAGCAACAGAGCATGACGACGCAAAGCATTGCCGAAAGCATCCACACCGCCGCCGCGCACACGGCGCGAGCATCTGCCGAAATCAACTCGGTGGACATAGCGGTGGCCCGGGGAGTAGCAGCCGTCGACGAAATCACCAAATGGACGGAACGGCTGTCCGCGCGCGCGAAAGACCTGGAAACCAAGGTCGAAACGTTCTTCAAGCGCGTACGCGCGGCGTAACCGCCGTTCGAGGCCGCCGCTATCCCAGATATTTCTTGAGCGGCTCCCAATACATCTTGTGCCAACCGCCCGCGAGGTGCTCGGCTGCGCCTTCGGGAAAAGCCGCGTGATGCAAGGTGAGCTTAGTCTCCGATCCCTGCGGCTCGAGTTCGAACCGAACGATCGAGTAAAGGCCCTCGGGCCAATTTCCGGCGCGCCAAGCCTGCACGATGCGCCGGTTGGGAACCAGTTCGACGTTTCGGCCGGTGATCATGCCGTTGAAGCAGGAAAATGCGCCTCCCGGCTCCGACGCAATCGTTGCTGGCGCACCGCCGGTGAAATCACTAAAGCGCGCGCTATCGAGCAAAGCTTGGTAGATGCGCTCGGGAGCCGCCCCGACGACGATTTCCTGTTGAAGGGATTGTTCCATTGCAACACCTCCGGGCTAAGCCCGCCGCGGTCGTTCTGGTCGTGTTCAGGACCGCGACGGCATCTGCACAGAGCATCGGCGAAAAAGATGATCAACATCATCTTTTCGTACGGTCGACCATCGGCTAGTAGCTGTGGACGGGCCCCAAGTAAGGCCGCCCGTCGAGGAGGGCCCAATGCCGTATCCGGCCGGTCATCGCGACGCCACCAGGACGAAAATCGTCGCCGCCGCGCGCAGCCTCTTTAACCGGTTCGGCTTCGACGGCGTATCCATCGATCAAATCATGTCGGCCGCCGGCCTTACCCACGGCGGCTTCTACCGGCACTTTGCCGGCAAAAGCGATCTCTACGCAGCGTCTTTGGCCTGTTTCTTCACCGACCCGAGCTGGAAGAACAACTGGAAGGGAGTGAAGATCGAGCCCACTGCGGCGGACATCGGAGCGCAGATCGTGCGCGCCTACCTGTCCCGCCAGCATTTTGAGGATATCGCCAATTCGTGCCCGATGGTCGCGTTGCCGAGTGATGTGGCGCGCAGCGGCAAGCGGGCAAAGGCCGCCTACGAAGCCGTGTTCAAAGCGATGGTCGAGTTTCTCCAGCGGGGCGCAAGCGGAACCGAGACGCCAAACCGAACCGTCGCTCTATCGATCGCTGCCCTATGCGCGGGCGGCATGATCATCGCCCGAGCAAGCGACGATCGAAACTTCGCCGACGAAGTGCGCGATGCCTGCATGACTGTAGCGTTGAGGCTCGGCGGGTGGGATCAGACCGAGCTTGCGCATGTCGCCGCCGAGTCGAACACCGCACAACGCGGCAAGAGACGTCGAGCAAGGAAAGCCGCAGCTTACTCTCGTCAAGCTGTCGCTAACTTGCGGAGCAAAAGGCCGATCACGGCCGTCGTCAAAGCGCCGTAGTCGCGATCGGCACAGGAGAGGAACATGAGCGACACCAAGGTGAAACAAATCGTGCTGGCGTCCCGACCGAAGGGACCGCCGACTCCGGAGAACTTCCGCCTGGAGGAAGCGCCCATGCCGAAATTGCCGGCCGGAGGCCTGCTGCTTCGCGTCCGTTATCTGTCGCTCGATCCCTACATGCGCGGCCGCATGGACGATGCGAAATCCTACGCCAAAGCCGTCGACGTGGGCGACGTGATGACCGGAGAAAGCGTGTGCGAAGTCGTCGAGTCCGACCGCGCCGGCTATTCGGCAGGCGATATCGTTCTGGCACACACCGGCTGGCGCACGCACGCGGCCTGGAGCGGACCGGCGCTGCGCAAGCTCGATCCCAAGATCGCACCGATCACCACCGGAATTGGCGTGCTCGGAATGCCGGGCTTCACTGCCTATGCAGGCCTCAATCTCATCGGCAAACCCAAGCCAGGTGAGACGGTCGTGGTGGCTGCAGCGAGCGGTCCGGTCGGCTCGCTGGTCGGTCAGCTTGCCAAGATAGCTGGCGCGCGGGCCGTCGGCATCGCCGGCGGCGCCGACAAGTGCCGCTACGTTACCGGGGACCTGGGCTTTGACGCGGCAATCGACCATCGCGCGACCGACTTTGCCGAGAAGCTCGCGGCGGCCTGCCCCAAGGGCATCGACGTCTATTTCGAGAACGTCGGCGGCGCGGTCTGGCAGGCGGTGCTGCCGTTACTCAACACCTTCGCCCGGGTGCCGGTCTGCGGATTGATCGCGCAATATAGCGGCACCGGCGCGCAGCAAGGACCGAACCTTCTCCCGGCCACCATGCGCGCGATCTTGACCAAGAGCCTCACGCTCCGCGGATTCATCAATTACGAATTTGCCGCGGAGCATTACGCCGAATTTCTGAAAACGGTCAGCGCCGGCATTGCCGAGGGCCGCATCCGCTACCGCGAGGACGTCACCGAAGGGCTTGAGAACGCGCCGGCCGCGTTCATGGGCATGCTCCAGGGCAAGAACTTCGGCAAGGTTTTGGTGCGCGTCGGCAAATGACCGCCGTGCGGACAGCTACACCGGCAGCCGATACGTTTGCTGCGCGGCGCCGAAAAACAGCCCGGCCTTTTCGTCGGCGCTGTAGCCTGCGGCGATCCGCTTGAACGCATTCCACATTACGCCGTAGCTGTAATAGCGCTTGTCCACCGGGAAGTTGCTCTCGAACATCGCCCGCTGCGGCCCGAAAGCTTCCACGCAGACTTCGACGAAGGGCCGCCACGTCTTGGCAAGCTCCTCCGAGGTCGGAGGTTTCGGCTGCTTCTCGAATCCGAAGCCGAACAAATGCATGCCCATGCCGCCGAGCTTGACCCGGACGTTCGGGCATTTGGCGAGCTCGCGGATATTGTTCGTCCACGTCTTGAAGACTTCGTCGTGCCGCCCGGCATACGCGCCGATGCGAAGCGGGATGCCGACGTGATTGAGCACCATGACGGTGTCCGGAAAAGCCTTGGCGAGATTGGTGAGTTCGGGAATTTGCGTGTGATAGATCAGCGAGTCGAACGACAGGCCGTAGCGCCCCAATCGCGCAAAGCCTGAGCGGAATTTGGCGTCGAGCAAAAGCTGCGGCGGGTAATCGAACGGCGTCGATTTGATCGACCGATCCGCGTCCCACACCGAGCAGTGCCGCACGCCCTTGAAACGCTCGCCGGCGGCACGCAGATGCGCCTCCAGCACGGCATCGACCTCGGCCTCGTCGAGCGAAAGGTCGGCAAATCCGACAATGCCGGCGCAAATGCGGGCGGGTCCGTAAGTGTTGCTGGCGCTCATCGCCGCCACGCCGTTGACGAACTCGGTTTCGCCCACCGGCGCAAATTTTGGGTCGCCATCGGCCCGGTACATCGAATCGCACTGCAAGAACACGGTGGCCCGCACATTGTGGCCGCCGGTGTCGATGTCGCCTTTTATGTCCTGGAGCAGATAGCGCGCGCCGCGGTCCCAAAGATGATGATGCGGATCGATGATCGGCATCGCCGGATCGATCGGCGCCTCGCGATGCAACGCGAGCCAATCCTCCCTGATCTCAAAGAGGATTTTCTTCTCGATTTCGGTTTCGCCGATCTTGACGTTCATTGCCGCACCCTTCGCAATTCCCCTACGAGCAGCGATCCTACCGGACGCCGCGGCGAAGGAAAGCGGCCGACGTGCTATTCCGCCGGCTGTTTTGGCTTGGGCTTGAAGAACGTACGCTTGAGATTGCCCCACAGTTCAATCTTGGCGCCGTTCCTGTGCATGATCGTGCTCTGCTGGATAACCGAAAGCGTATTGTTCCAGGCCCAGTAGATTACCAGCCCGGCCGGGAAATTCGCCAGCATGAAGGTGAAGATGATCGGCATCCAATTGAAGATCATCTGCTGGGTCGGGTCCGGCGGCGCCGGATTGAGCTTCATCTGCACCCACATGGTGATGCCCATGATCACCGCCCAAAGCCCGAGATGCATGAACCCGCCAACCAGCGGCAGCACCGTCGGGTCCCAGGGAATGAGTCCGAACAAGGTGAAAATGTTGGTCGGATCGGGCGCCGAGAGGTCGTGGATCCAGCCGTAGAACGGCGCGTGCCGCATCTCCAGCGTGATGAACAACACCTTGTACAGCGAGAAGAAGACCGGGATCTGGATCACAATCGGCAGGCAACCGGCGACCGGATTGATCTTCTCCTTCTTGTACAACTCCATCATCGCTTGCTGTTGCTTTACCTTGTCGTCGCCGTAGCGCTCGCGGATCATCGCGAGTTCCGGCTGCACCGCCTTCATTTTGGCCATGGAGGCGTAGGACTTGTTGGCGAGCGGGAAGAACAGCAGCTTCACCAGCACCGTGACCAGCAGGATCGCGATGCCGAAATTGCCGACCAAATGATAGAAAAAGTCGAGCGCCAGGAACATCGGCTTGGTGATGAAGTAGAACCAGCCCCAGTCGATCAGAAGATCGAAGTGGTTGAGGTCGAGTTGCTTGTTGTAGCCGCCGAAACCGCCGA
>DASXDP010000259.1:0-22701 GCA_036490575.1 Xanthobacteraceae bacterium | reverse complement strand
GCTCTATCGCAACAACCTGAGCAAAGGGCAGACCGGCCTTTCGGTCGCCTTCGATCTGCCGACGCAAACCGGCTACGACAGCGATCACCCGCTCGCCAAAGGCGAAGTCGGCAAGGTCGGCGTGCCGATCTCGCATATCGGCGACATGCGCACGTTGTTCGACGGCATCCCGCTGGGCGAGATGAACACGTCGATGACGATCAACGCCACCGCGGCGTGGCTGCTGGCGCTCTATGTGGCGCTCGCCGACGAGCAGGGCGTGCCGCGCGCCGGGCTGACCGGCACCACGCAGAACGACATCATCAAGGAATATCTGTCGCGCGGCACTTACGTGTTTCCACCGGCGCCGTCGATGCGGCTGACCAAGGACGTGATCCTGTTCACGACCGGGGAAATGCCGAAGTGGAATCCGATGAACGTCTGCTCCTATCACTTGCAGGAAGCGGGCGCGACGCCGGTGCAGGAGCTTGCCTTCGCGCTCGCCACCGCCGTCGGCGTGCTCGACGCGGTAAAGGCGTCGGGCCAATGCGCGCCGGAGCAATTCGGCGAGGTGGTCGGCCGCATCTCGTTCTTCGTCAACGCCGGGCTGCGCTTCGTCACCGAAGTCTGCAAGATGCGCGCCTTCACCGAGTTGTGGAACGAGATCACGCACGAGCGTTATGGCGTCACCGATCCGAAGCAGCGGCTGTTCCGCTACGGCGTACAGGTCAACTCACTGGGACTGACCGAACCGCAGCCGGAGAACAACGTCGCCCGCATCTTGATCGAGATGCTGGCGGTGACGCTGTCGAAGAAAGCGCGCGCGAGGGCGGTGCAGCTTCCAGCCTGGAACGAAGCGCTCGGGTTACCGCGGCCCTGGGATCAGCAATGGTCGTTGCGCATGCAGCAAATCCTCGCCTACGAGACGGATCTCCTCGAGTACGGCGACCTGTTCGACGGCTCCGAGGTGATGGATGGCAAGGTCGACGAGCTCAAGCGTCAGGCCAGAGAGGAGCTCCAGCGCATCGAGGACATGGGCGGTGCGATCGAGGCGGTTGAAACCGGGTACATGAAGCAGCAGCTCGTCACCTCGGCGAGCGCGCGTTTTGAGGCGATCGAACGGGCCGAACAGATCGTCGTCGGCGTCAACAAATATGTCGAGACCGAGCCGTCCCCGCTGACCGGCGGCATCGACGCCATCATGACCGTGTCGGCGGAGGCCGAACGGGACCAAATCGCCCGGCTCGAAGCCTGGCGCGCGCAGCGTGATGGCGCGAAAGTCAAGGCAGCGCTGGCCGAGCTCAAGCGCGCCGCGACCGGCCGGGGCAACATCATGCCGGCCTCGATCGAGTGCGCCAAAGCCGGCGTAACCACTGGGGAATGGGGCTGGACGCTCCGTCAGGCGTTCGGCGAATACCGCGCGCCGACCGGCGTCGGGACGGCCATGCGCAATGACGTCGAAGGGCTCGACGACATCCGCGGCGCAGTCGACCGCGTGTCGCGGAAGCTCGGAAGACGTTTGACATTCCTCGTCGGCAAGCCCGGGCTCGACGGTCACTCCAACGGCGCCGAGCAAATAGCGGTGCGCGCGCGCGACGCCGGCATGCAGGTGGTTTACGAAGGAATCAGGCTCACGCCCGAGGAGATTGTCGAGGCGGCGCTTGAGAAGAAAGCGCATGTCGTCGGACTGTCGATCCTGTCGGGCAGCCACCTGCCGCTGGTCAAGGATGTTGTGAGCCGGCTCCGCCAGGCTACCAACGCAGACATTCCGGTCGTCGTCGGCGGCATCATCCCCCCAGAGGACGCGAGCGCTTTGAAAGAGGCCGGCGTGGCCGCCGTCTACACGCCGAAGGATTTCGAATTGAACCGCATCATGACCGATCTGGTGCGCATCGTCGAAGAGACGACGACGGCTACCACACTTGAAGAGGCTGGCGCGAGTATCCCGGCACGCTGAGCATACGGCCCAGCACCGCCGGGCGACCAGACTATCGCTCCCGTTGCCGGGCAGCGGTCGGCATTTGCATTAAGGTGCTGACTGGTGCGGCGGCGCGCTGATTGCGCCATCCGGGGGAGCCGACTCCATAGGATTGAAAAATTGGCGCACGAAATCAGAGAACCGATAAAGTCGGCCGCCCCGCTCGGAGAAGCTTTGCAAATCCGTCCGGGTCGGAAATGAGAAATACCGTCCGGCGTTTGGATCTTGCGGCGTCTCTTGCGCGGTGCCGTTCTCGATTTCGGTGATGACCTCGGTCGCCAGGCGCGCGCCCAAGCGCAAGAGCTGGCAGTCAAGTGTCAGCACAGATTCATGCGGGTGACGCGCGATCGCCGCGGACTTGAGAATTGGCCCGGTGTCCAGGGTCTCGCCGTCGACGTAATGGACGGTTGCGCCGACCTGATCCCAGCCGTTGATGACCGCCCAGACGTTCGGCACCGGGCCCCTGTTACCGGGCAATAATCCCGGATGGATGTTGATGACGCCGCAGCTTGGAATCTCGAGTACCCGGCCTCGGACGACGCGATCAAAATAGCAGATGATTATTAAATCCGGTTCGAGCGCGCGGATGCGCTCCACAACGCCCTGGTTGTTGGGGTCACGGGTGGAAAAGATCGGTATTCCATGTCGGCGTGCCAGCTGGCGGAGAGGATAGAGATGCGAGGGGCGGCGTCGCAGGCGATCGATCGCCTGCGCAATAAAACTCATTGGATAGAACAGGAGCGTTTGCAGCGAGTTGTAGATGACGAACGCAAACCCCGAGCGGTCGTAACTTCGCGTGGCTTGCGCCCAAACAGAGCCGTATTTGCCGCCGAACCGCCGCGACAGACAAATCCCAACGATCCTGCCTGGAAGTTGCTCGACCAGGACCGGGACTGCAGCGCAGGCGCAGAGGCTGTCGAGGCTGAGCACAACAATACGGCCGATCCGATGGGGCGCTTGCGGTCTCGACATGCGAAATCCTGCTCCTTCCGATCAACCTCAAATTATCCCTGCAAGCCCGCGCCATCTTGATGAGACGCGTCAAGCTCGGCAGCCGGTTAAAAGCATAATAGGTCTGTTCAGTCGTCCCGTGGAATCTGCGCTTGTTTTCGGCAAGTCCCTGTACTGCATAAAAGTACCGATTGAATATCGCGCTTGTATAGACCGTGCGGAACGCGCGCCGGATCAGCCAATTCTTGTGTGCGGCAAAATCCTTGTCCTCTATGTCGTGGAACAGCGAGAGGCCGAGAAACAACCATTTGCGGCCTTCCGCTTTGAATTGCTCAATCGCAAACCGCTTCACCGCCAGTTGCACGGCTGTATCTGCTCCGGGCCGGTGTCTCGCATGTTGCAACATGTAACCGACCACAACTCCATCCCGGTAAACGGGGTCGAAAACGGCGAATGCGACCAGCCGGCTCTCCCGGTCGAAAGCAAAAAAAGTGCGCACCTCCGGTTCGTCATGCAGCACCAGCGGACGAACAAGGAAAGCGGTTTCACGTTTGCCAAGCGGGCGCGTTCTTTTCCAGGCCTGCGACACCGATTGCACGTCTTCGATGGACACCGAGCTTAAGGGGCATTCTTTTATGACGTAGCCGGCGGTGGCCGCCCGATTAAACGCCGCGCGAAAGCTCTGTTTCTTCGCTCCCTTGAAATCGAAATCGGGCAGCTCGATGAGCGTTTCCGTGCCGAATTCATTGATGAAAAATCCACCGCGAGATGCCAGCAGTTCCGCGGTCGGCCTGGAAATCTGGCAAAACACCGGGTTCTGGCGCAGAAAAAGCTCGATGAGCTCGCCGAAATTGTCCGGTGATGCCACCGGGTCGGCGAGCACGAGCGCCGTGCCCGCCATTTTTTTGTAGGCGATAAAGCCGCGTTCGTCGCCGAAATGAGAAAGGTCCGCCTGAAACGCCGCTGAATAAGCTTGCGAAAAGCTTCCGTATCGGCGCAGCAACGCGGCGCGGGTCTCAAGTCGAAGGCCTGTGATTGCGGCGGGCACGGCTGCAGCTGGTGTTCGGCTCAAGTGGACGGCGAGTATGCCGCTCCGCCGATAAGAGTTCGGGCGGTAATACGCAAGCGGGCGCGCCCCTATCGTTTGGTGACAGCTGCGATCGCTTCGCTGAGCATGCTCGGGCTGATCGGCTTGCGCAGGTAGAAATCCATCCCCGCGGCGCGCGCCACTTGTTCGTCGTCGGCGTCGGGATGGCCGGACAGCGCAATGATCGGCGTGCGTGCCGCTTGGCCGGGAAGCGCGCGAATGCGGCGTACGGTATGAGCGCCGTTGGTTCCGGCAAGACCGACATCCATCAGCACCGCATCATACCCGCGCGCGACCGCAGCGACAGCTTCCTCACCCGAGCCGACGAAATCGGCCCGATGGCCGAGCTCGCCAAGAATGGTATTCAGAATGACGCGGCCGTAAGGATTGTGTTCTGCACAAAGGATTGCCAGCGACCGATCCGAGTTGCCCTGCCGCGGTCGATCGCCACGGCTTGCCGAGTCGTCGGCCGCAACCGGCAGCACAACCGTGAAGTGGAACGTCGCGCCGCGGCCTGCGCTGCTGCTGACGGTGACGTCGCCCCCCATGAGTTTCGCCAGACGTTTGACGAGCGCAAGCCCAAGCCCGGCCCCGCCGAAACGCCGCGCCACCGCGGCATTCGGCTGCCGGAACGGCCTGAACAGATGCTTGATCTCGCCGGGCGTCAGTCCGATGCCGCTGTCGGTCACATTGAAAATAAGGCGAACGCGACGGCGCGGCGCGCCTTCTGCGCGCACGTCAAGGCGCACGGTGCCCTGTTCAGTGAACTTCACTGCATTGTCGATGAGATTTTCGAGGGCGGCGCGCAGGCGCACGGCGTCGCCGGCAAGGGTCTGCGGCAAATCATCCGCAATTGTCACCTCAGCGGACAAGCCCTTGGTTTGCGCGCGTGCTGAAAGCAGCTCCGCTAAATCTTCGACCAAGCGGCGCGGCTCAAAAACCGCCGCGGCCAGCATCAGCGTGTCCGCCTCGGCCTTGGCAGTTTCGATGATGGAAGTCGACAGCGCGACAAGATACTCGGCGCTGCTCTTGATGGTTTGCGCCCACTGCCGTTCGCGCTCGCCGAAATTGGAACTAGCCAAGAGCTCGCTGAGCGCAAGAATGCCGGTAAGCGCGGTGCGCACGTCATGTGCATACGCCGCGAGCGCGGTGCCCCGCTCCCGGGTGTGACTCGTCCGCGGACCGCGAACTCGACCTGATTTGCGGCCCGGCTTTTTGGACCTTTTTCGCGCCATACTCCCCTGCGGCGCACAATGTGGAACAGAATCGTGTCGGAAAACCGGCTTCGTCGCTGATTTCAATACCGGAATCTCACACGATTCATCTCCGCCAATCCCTTCAAGCCGCCAATCCGACCATGCGCCTAATGTCCGCTGGCGTAGCACCGCCCGCGCGCAAATCACGCAAACTCGTCGCCAACGTCGATTTGGAGAGCTTACGGCCGCCCGCGTCGAGAATTAGCCGGTGGTGATGATACGCAGGTCCCGGCAAGCCCAGCAACGCCTGCAAGAGCCTGTGAATGCTGGTCGACCAGAACAAGTCGTGCCCGCGGACCACGTCGGTCACGCCGCAAAGGGCGTCGTCGATCACGACCGCCAGGTGATAGCTGGTAGGCACTTCCTTGCGCGCAAGCACGACGTCGCCCCACATCTGCGGCCCGGCAGTAACGCTACCCGATTCGCCATTCGGGCCAATGCCCGTTTCGGTCCAGGCAAGCGGTCCTGCCCGCGCCAACGCCGCGTCGGTTGCCAGCCGCAACGCATAGGGGGCGCCGTCGTTTCGGCGCCGCGACCTCTCCAGGTCCGAAAGCCTGCGCGCATTGCCCGGATACAGCGGCACGCCGTCCGGATCGCGCGGCCATAGACCCTCCCGCTCGCGTTGGGCGACGAGCGCATTGATCTCGCTGCGACTTTCGAAGCTTGGATAAATCAGGCCTGCGGTTTCAAGCTTTGCCAGAGCCGACCGGTAATCGCCGAAATGCTCGCTCTGCCGTCGCACGCCGGCTTCCCACGACAAGCCGAGCCACTGCAAGTCCTCGTAAATGGCTAGTTCGTACTCGGCCCGGCAGCGGGCGGTGTCGATATCTTCAATGCGCAGCAAGAACTGCCCCCCGCATTCGCGAGCCATATCGGCATTGAGCAGTGCCGAGTACGCATGACCCAAGTGGAGATGGCCGTTGGGACTGGGCGCGAAGCGAAAGACGCGGGTCGGCATGGCCCCTGACTACTGCTGAAAGCGGGTTGACGAAACCAACGTGGCTTCGGCAATCAAGTAAACGCGGCTCCCGACTTTTCTCAGGCCGCCTCCCGGGGTCGAACGATGCCGCAAACGCATATTCATACCGAAGCCGATCTCGATGCCGCACTTGCGTCACTCGCCGTGGCTGACCCGCGATTCGCGGAGCTTCTCACGGCCGCAGGACGGCCACCGCTGCGCCGGCGCGAAGGTGGATATGCGGGCCTCGCCGCCATCATTGTGTCGCAACAATTGTCGACGGCGAGCGCGGCCGCAATTTGGGGCCGGCTGTCGGGGGCGTTCGATCCACTCGATCCCGCCGCCATTCTGCGCGCCCGTCCAGCTCGCCTGGCGCGGCTTGGATTGTCGGCGCCGAAAATCCGGGCGTTGAAAGCCATCGCCCGGGCAGTTGATCGCGGGGACCTTGCGCTCGGCGCGCTCGCCGATGGCGCGGCCGACGATGCGCACACGGCGCTGACTGCGATTCACGGCATCGGCCCATGGACCGCGGACATCTATCTGTTGTCGTGTCTGGGCCATGCCGACGCCTGGCCGGCTGGCGACCTCGCCTTGCAGGAGGCAGCGAGGGTCGCTTTTTCCCTACCGCTGCGGCCGAGCGCCAAGGAGATGCTGACGCTGGCGGAGCCATGGCGTCCGTGGCGCGCAGTAGCCGCACGTATCCTGTGGAGCTACTACCGGACCGCCACCGCGAAGCGGGCCGAGCAAGGCGGCGTAGTCGAGCCGGCGAAAACGGCCGGTCCGAAGGCGCGCGTTACTGCACGACCAAAAAGCCGCGCGTCTGCTGATGGAAGTCGTCGAAGAACTCGTAGCGGCCGGGCGCCAAAGCGCGGACATTGACGACGCCTTCGCCACCAGCGGAGATGACTTTTTCCACTCTCAGCGATTTGCTCTCGAATTCCATCGGAGCGCTGTCAAAATTCTTCACCCGTATGGCCAACGGCTTGTTGGCCGGCGCGTGCGGTTCGGCAGGCTCGAATTGATGGCTCTTGACCGAAATCGCGACTGCGGCGGATTCTTGGGCAAGGAGACTACCGCCCGAAATACCGACCGCGATGGCAATACCGGCGATGGTCAAAAATCTCACTTTCATTTTTTTTCTCCCTTGCATCGGCTCGGAGCGCGTCGTCACCCGGCCTAGAATTCAAATTCCAACAACAGTCGCGCCCGCTGACGCGAAAAATCCGTCAGATCGAGAGCCAACGGCGTCGGGCCGAACTCATGTCCGGCGATTTGAGTCTCAAAAGCCGCACTCAACAAGACTTTCGGCGCGATCTGCCAGAACAGTGTAGGACCGAGATACACGGCGTCGCCGGTCAAGGTGTTGAAGCCGAGGCCGTCCCAGTGGCGCAGATACCAGAGGTCAGCGCCGACGACCACGTTAGGAATGATTTGAAAGGCGAGCGCGGAGGAAACCCCCAGAGTCGATTCGGTGTCCCAACTGCCCGAAACTGGATTGGTGCCCTCCGGCTCGTAGAGCAGATTGAAGGCAAGGAACACCCGATTTTTGATGAGTTCGGCATCGGCTTCAATCTTCGTTTCCAACCCGGCATTCCAGACTTGGGCGCCTGTGGTTTCATCCAGACTGTGAAACTCGGGCTCGATAGAAAAAGTAACGGCAAACGGCGAGGGACCACGATCAATCAGCAGCGATCTGAGATCGGCCTCGAAACCGTTAGCGCCGCCGAAATTGCCGTCAGCGAGACCAGGGACGCCTTGGATGTTGTAGTAGGATAAGGTCGGACCGAACTCGACCTGCATGTATTGAGTGGGAGTGTATTCCAGTTCGAGTTCGGTGATACCCGCCCCATAGCGGCCGCTACGCTTGCCGAAATTGGCTTCGTTTTCGGTTTCGAACGCCTTCTCGCCCTCAATGCCTGGCGACGAGCCCACGGTAAAATTGCCGAAGATATATTTGGTCTCAAGTTCGTGAAACGCGCTCTCGTCTTGCGCATGGGCGGTGCCAAAACTCAGCACCGTTGTCGCAGTAAAACATAGCAAAAAATAAAACCGCCGCTCTCGGCGTAGCGTCGAGATCGGCGGCACACTGTTTGAAGAAAAAATCGCCCCGCGCATATTCGGCTTTGACATGCGCTGGCGACAATGAGGCCGTCAACTCAAGTTTGCTTTATCGAAAACAAATTAGAACTATTCTACTTCAAATCTATTGCGGTTCTAAAGTAGCGATCAGTAATCTGATGACCGCTGCGGCCGCCGATCTCACTGCTTTTGGACTTGCACCGTCACGTGCGACAGCGCGCGAAAGCCGCGCAGCATCGCCTGATAATATTCCGGCCCGCGCTGGCGCTGGGTCGCCACGCAAAGGATCGCGCCCAAATGCCCCGGCCCGAGGCGCCACACATGCAAATCCATCAAGCGGTCGCCATCGGTCTCGATCATCTCGCGCATTCGCTTGGCCAGGCTCCGGTCCGGTGTCATGTCGAGCAGGACAGCGCCGGTATCGCGAATGAGGCTGTAGGACCAGGCGGCGATGACGATCGCGCCGCCGAGACCGACGACCGGATCCATCCACGACCAGCCCAGGAATCGGCCAACCAGCAGCGCCGCGATGACGAGGACCGAAATTCCCGCATCCGCAAGGACATGAACGACGGCGGAGCGCATGTTGTTGTCGCGCACCGCGACACCGTGCGCGTGCTCGTCGTCGTGCACATGCTCATGGGCATGGGCGTGGCCGGCATGAGAATGGCCCCCGTCGTGGCTGTGACCACGCCGCCCGCCGCTGAGCAGCAGCACGCTTGCGACATTCACCGCCAGTCCAAGCGCGGCGATGGGGATCGCCTCGTTGAAGTCGATGCGGACCGGCCAGATCAGCCGCTCGACCGCCTCATAGCCGATGAGGATGGCGATCATGGCGAGCACAATCGCGCTGGTGAAACCCGCCAAATCTCCGAGCTTGCCGGTGCCGAAACTGAAGCGCTCATCCTCGGCATGGGTTCGCGCGTAACTGTAAGCGAGCGCCGCGAGCAACAGCGCGCCCGCGTGCGTCGACATATGCAGACCGTCGGCAATGAGTGCTATGGAGCCGAAAATCCAGCCGCCGGCGATCTCCGCAATCATCATCACGCTGCAGAGCGCGATCACCATCCAGGTGCGGCGTTCGTTGCGCGCGTGACCCTCGCCGAGAAAGACGTGTGAGTGATTGCCCGGAATGTTGCTCGCCATGGCGGCCTTCATCAAAAGGGGCGGCGCAATTTAATTAGGACGCGCCTGGGCGAATACAAGGAAGGCATCGCCCGAACCGACCAATGGCAAACGCAACATTATAACCCGGTTGAGTGCAAATGCCCTTCGTCGGGCCGACCCGGCGCGTTGACAATAAAGGGCTGCTCTCCTTATTCTGCCGTTGTTTTCGCGAGACGAGGAAGCCGGTGTAAATCCGACACGGTCGCGCCACTGTAATCGGGCCGCAAACAGCGGACCGAGAGTCAGACCCTCTTCGCGATGAAGGAGCTCGAACGGGACGCGTAATCCCAGGAGGACCAGGATGACAGACGCGACATTTGCACCTGCATTTCCGGTAACAGCCATCCCGCTTCGCGAATGGCTGCCGTGGGCGATTTTCGCCGGTCTTATTCTGCTGCTGGCGATCTATTTCGTCGGCGCGGAACAGGGCGCGACGTCACTTATCAGCGGCATGTACGTGCACGAATTCGTGCACGATGGACGGCACCTCCTCGGCTTTCCCTGTCACTGACAGGAGGCCCTTATGGTCAGCACGTTCCTCGTCCGCGGCATGCTCGTCGGCATTGTCGCAGGCCTGCTCTCGTTCGGCTTCCTGAGAATCTACGGCGAGCCGCAGGTCGATCGCGCCATTGCCTTCGAGGAGCATATGGATGGGGAAAAGGCCGAATTCGCAAAGCGCCACAATATGCCAATACCGGAAGAGCAGCCCGAACTGGTCAGCCGGCCGGTACAAGCAGGCCTCGGCTTGTTTGTCGCCGTGATGGTCTATAGCGCCGCGTTCGGCGGATTGTTCGGTCTTGCTTTCGCTTTTGCTCAAGGCCGCATGGCAGGCGAGCTAAGCCCGCGGGCCTTGGCGGCGCTGCTGGCGCTAATCGGCTTTGTTGCCATTTATCTGGTGCCGAACCTGAAATACCCGGCCAACCCGCCGTCGATCGGCAACCCGGACACCATCGGCGCACGGACCGCGCTTTATTTCGGCATGATTGGAATTTCGCTGATCGCGATAATTGGGGCCGTGAACTTTCGGCGCATGCTGAAAGATCGGTATGGCGGATGGAACGCAACCCTCATAGTGGGTGGATATTATCTGGTCGTCGTGGTCGTCGCGGCGCTGCTACTTCCGGTCGTCAACGAAGTGCCGGACGAATTTCCAGCGGTCGTGCTTTGGAAATTCCGTATTGCTTCGCTGACGGCGCAACTCATCATGTGGGCCACACTCGGCCTTCTGTTCGGCGCGTGGACGCAGCGCGCCATGGCATTGCGCACCTCGTAAAATTGCCAACGGTGCGTGAGTGTCGCCCGCTGCCGTCATCGTTTGGCGATGGGTCAGCAAAATGACCACGCGGCTCCTGCTCATCTGCCACGCATCGACGGAAGCGGTACGCAAAGCGGCCTTCCCGGCCGACGAGCCGCTCGATCCTCCGGGCCGTTCACGCGCCGCGGCGCTTGCCGGTCAACTGCCGCGGGCTGAGCAGTACTGGACCAGCCCCGAGCTTCGAGCGCGTGAAACTGCCCAGGCACTCGGATTGAATGCCGAAATACAACCGCTGCTGCGTGACTGCGACTATGGAAATTGGCGTGGCCTGACTTTCGAGGAAGTCCAAGCGCGCGAGCCGGACGCCGCGGCCGCGTGGCTGCGCGACCCGGTCGCAGCACCCCACGGCGGCGAATCACTTCTCGCACTCATCCAGCGCGTCGGCACTTGGCTCGCAGGCGAGCAGGCCCACCCTCGTCGCGCGATTGTCGTCACTCACCCCGCCATCATCCGCGCCGCTGTTGTGCGCTCCATTGAGGCGACGCCACAATCCTTCTGGCGGCTCGATGTTGCGCCGTTGTCATGCACGTGCCTGAGTGGCGACGGTAGTCGTTGGAATCTTGTATCGACGGGATGCTCGATGAGAAACAACGCGTGATTGCGGCGGGAGTCGCATCGTCGTCGGATTCGGTTTGCAGTTTCGATCTACTTTAATTCTAAACTAAAAATGTTGACGCTGCGGCTCCGCGCCTGTTTGGTGCGGAGGGGCAAATCAGCCGGGGCACGGATGTTTCGCACTTCTGCGATTCCTTCGCATTTGGTTTTGCGTGTTGGAATCCGCGCCGCCTGCGCGGTGGTGGCGATCGTATCCGCGAGTTACGCGTTCGCCGACGAACCGCTGGTGATGAAGGCTCCGGCGCTTCCGTACGTCAGCGGCGCTCCCTACAACTGGACCGGGTTTTACGCTGGCGGCAATTTCGGCGTCGCCTGGGGCAACTCGAATTGGAACGCTGGGCCCGGCATCAGCGGCACCACCAATCTGTTCCAGACTATCGACACATTCAATGAAGGCGGCAGCTTCTTCGCCGGGCTGCAAGGCGGCTACAACTACATGCTTGCGAACCGCGTCGTGCTCGGCGCCGAAGTTGACGCGACATTCCCGGCCTGGCCGACATTGCCGAGCGGCGTAAATCCCTTTGGCGTCTCGATTGGTGGCATCTCCGCGTTCACGTCGCCGGCGCTCGGCCCGGTAAACTTCGCCGAAACCATGCTGGCTTCCGGCAGCGTGCGCGGACGCATTGGCTACGCGCCGGGCAGTTGGCTGTTTTATGCAACCGGCGGATTTGCCTGGACCTACAATCAGCAGTCGCTGACGCAGGTCGCCACCGGCGCAACCGATACGCCGTTTGTCTGGCGGCTGGGCTGGGCCGCGGGCGCTGGCGCCGAAGTGCCAATTGCACCGCACTGGACCGCCCGCTTCCAATATCTGTTCACCGATTACGGCAGCCACACCGTCCCATTCTTCTCCGGCGCACAGCCTGTCAGTTCGGATTTCTCGGTGCACGAACTCAGCCTCGGTTTGAACTATCAGTTCAACGAGCCTGACGCGAAGGTGGCCCCGATCATCGTGACAAAGGCGGCGACCGCGCCGAGCGCGGATGAGCTCAGCTTCAGCGGCCAGAACACGTTCGTGTGGCAAGGCTATCCGGCGATCAGGTCGCCCTTTCAGGGCGCCAACAGTCTGCCCTCCGGCGGCATGGCCAGAGAGACGTATGACCTGACGCTCTTTGCCGGCGCACGGCTGTGGCGAGACGCCGAGCTGTGGGTCGACCCGGAGATCGACCAGGGCCACGGTCTCGCGGAGACGCACGGCGTCGCCGGATATCCGAGCGGCGAGTCGTACAAGCTCGGCGCGGACTATCCTTACGCCCGCGTGCAGCGCTATTTCGTCCGCCAGACCATTAACCTCGGCGGCGAAACCCAGAAGGTCGACGCCGACGTCAATCAGTTCGCCGGCTCGGTGACCGAGAATCGCCTGGTGCTGACTGTCGGTAAATTCTCGATCGTCGATCTTTTCGACACCAACAAATATGCCAACAATCCGAAGACCGATTTCATGAACTGGGCGCTCATCAACGCCGGCACCTTCGATTATGCCGGCGACGCCTGGGGCTATACCTACGGCGCGGCGGGCGAATGGTACCAGGGCCGTTTTACCGTTCGCGCTGGCGCATTCGATCTTTCCGCCAGCCCGGCCGGCGGCGGCAACAATGCGCAGGCTTACGGTCTCGATCCGACCTTCAAGCAATTCCAGCTGGTCGGCGAAATCGAGGAACGGCACGAATTGTGGGGGCAGCCCGGCAAACTCAAAATCACCGGCTACCTCGAGCGCGGCAATATGGGCACATTCTCGAATGCCGTTCTGCTTTCTCAAGTGCCTGGGCCGCTGTTCGGCGACGCGACCGATGCGCTGGCGGCGGTGCGGCAATATCAGAGCCGGCCCGGCGTGAGCGCCAATCTTGAACAGCAGGTCAATGACAGCTTGGGCGTCTTTGCCCGTGCCGGCTGGGCGGACGGCACCAAAGAGCCGTGGGACTTCACCGACATCGACCGCACGGTCCAGGCCGGTGTTTCGATCGGCGGGAAATCGTGGAACCGGCCGGACGATACGATCGGCGTCGCTGGCATCGTCAACGGACTGGATTCAGCTCACATAGCGTATTTCGCGGCGGGGGGCCTGGGCATCCTCGTCGGCGACGGTGCGCTGACGAATTACGCCCCGGAGCAGATTCTCGAGACTTACTACAGCTACGCGATCTCGCCGACCATGAAGGTCAGCTTCGACTATCAGTTCATTGCCAATCCCAACTACAATGCCGATCGCGGCCCGGTGAACGTTTTCGCGGGCCGCTTCCACTCCACCTTCTGACAGCCGTCAAAGCCCACGCCGGGAAACCCCGTCAACTCGGCGGAGCGCCGAGATAGACAGGCTGCGGCTCCGTTGGCTAAGCAGGTACCGTTGGCGGGCTATCGATGGCGATGTCCGTTGCCCGGCGGCGTGGTTGAGAAGGGGCATCGATGGCGGTTGAGATTGATGGCCCGCGGCTTAATCCGCGATCCGGAGCCGCGCGGCAGCTCGTGATCTTTCTGCATGGCTATGGCGCCGACGGTAACGATTTGATCGAGATCGGCCGCGCCTGGCAGCCGCTGTTGCCGCAAGCGGCCTTCGTTTCACCGCACGCTCCGGAACCTTGCGGCCAGGCGCCAGTCGGACGGCAGTGGTTCGCCTTGACCTTTCGCGATCCGAACGAGCGCTGGGTTGGCGCGAACAAGGCGGCGCCGGTGCTGGGGCGCTTCATCGATGCCGAGCTGGCGCGTCATCAGTTGCCGCCGCAGGCGCTGGCGCTGGTCGGCTTCAGTCAGGGCACAATGATGGCCCTGCATGTGGGCTTGCGCCGCGCCACCCCGCCGGCGGCAATCGTCGGCTATTCGGGACTGCTGGTCCTGCCGCCTCAAGGTAACCCGGAGGCGCTCGCCGCCGAGATCAAGTCGCGGCCGCCTGTGCTCCTGGTGCATGGCGACCAGGACGAGCTCATTCCGCCGCAAGCGTTGTTTCAGTCGACGCAGGCGCTCGCCGACCTCGGCGTGCCGGTGGAATGGCACCTATCAGCCGGCGTCGGCCATGGCATCGATCAAGAGGGTTTGCGGCACGGTGGCGAATTTCTGGCGCGAAATTTCCGCGGCCGGGCCTGATTGAGGATAAGAGGACTGCGCGTTACTTCGCGACGGAAATCCTCCCCGTCATATTCGGGTGCAGCTTGCAATAATAATCCACGGCTCCCTCGGCTTTGAGAACGACGCTTTTCGTGGCGTTTGGCGGAATCATGACGTCCCAAGCGCCGTCGCGCGCCGTCGCGGTGTGGGCGATGAAATCAGCATTGACCCATTGGATGGTGTCGCCGACATGCGCTGAAACCTGCTGCGGCGCGAAGGCGAGTTTGTCTATTTTGACCTGGATGGTCTCGGCGCGCGCCCAAGCGACCGAAAAGACGAACAGGAGCGCGCCGAGCAGGAAGCCGATTTTGCCGTGCCGCACGGGCCAGCCTTATTTGAATTCCGCCGCGACGTGCTCGGCGTGCTGTTCGTGGCCCTGAAAGATTTTCAACCCGGTTTCGAGCAGATCCTTCAGTTCGGAATTTTGCGCCGCAGGAATAAGGGTGCCGGCCAACGCCGCATTCACCGCTTTGTGATAGGCCACCTCGTTGGCGATATAGGCCTTGTCGAAAGCGGCGCCGCTAAGCTTGTCGAGCTCCGCGCGCTTGTCCGCGGCCTGCTTGCTCAGCGCCTTGCTGGTGTCGTTGTCTTCAGGCGTAACTTTTAATTTCGTGACCAGCGCCAGCGCCTTTTCATTGACCGCCTTGTGATCGCGCTCCATGTTTTCGGCAAAAGCGCGAACATCTTTGTTGCTGCTCTTTTTCAGCGCCTGATCGGCGGCCGCGATGTCGAGTTGGCCGGCGGTATTGGCAATGTGCGCGATTTGCGGATCTGTAGGTTTGCCGTTTTGCGCCGACGCAACAGCCGGCGCCAGCAACAGCGCGGCGAACGTCGCCGCCAGTCTGATGGAAATCATCTGAACCTCCCTTTCGGCAGCCGGAACCGGCTGCGCACTTGCCGCCATTGGATGCAGCCGCAAGCCAAAGGTTCCCGAACAATATTGCGCAGGCGCAGCTCGACCGAAGCTCAGCGCGTTTCTCGCCGTGCGCTAACAATCGATCAAGCGACGTGAAGCCGCGCGATGACGGCGTCCGCAATCCGCTCACAGCGGACGCCGGCGAACGGAAACACCCCGGTCAGCATCGGCCCAACTTGCCGCTCCAGATCGTCCCGCAGCATCAAGCGCGCCCGATGCAACCGGGTTTTTACTGTCTGGGGCCGCAATCCCAGCAATGTGGCGGTTTCCTCGATGCTCAATTCTTCGACCAGCCGGGCCACCAGAACCACGCGGAAGGGCCGCGGCAGCGCGTCAATTGCGCGTTCGAGTATTCGCTGGACTTCGTGCTGGGCCATGGCGCGTTCGGGATCGGATTGAGAGGACCAAGCGGGGAAACGAATAATCTGCGCTTCGGCGCAAGGCGCGCGTTCGACGCTTTCCCACTCGACGGTCGGACGCCGGCTGCGCAGCCGGCCAAGCGCTTCATTGATGACAATACGCGTCAGCCACGTGCTGAATGCGGAATCGCCGCGAAATCCGTCGAGGCGCGTGAAGGCCCGCACGTAAGCCTCCTGGACGACATCCTCGGCCTCGCTGTCATCCTTGACGATCGCACGCGCCAAGCGAAAGAGCCGCTGGTTGTTCTGACGAACGATGGTCCTCACGGCGGCCTCATCGCGCTGGCGCGCGCGTGCGACGAGATCCTCGTTATCGGTGAAAGCGGCCTTGACCTGTTCTGTTGCCATTTCGACGCTCACCCGTTCGGACCCGCTTTAGATGCAGAAACGCCGCAGAGGTTCCCGCCGAGTTGTCCGCACCCGGGCGGCTAGCGCCCACGGCCCCGGTTTTCGCATAACCCACGGGACAGGCTTCACAATCCTGTCACGCCTGCCTATAAACTAGCGTCAAAGACCGTGCTGGGCCTTTTTGACTCGAGGTAAGGTATCGTCTTGAACGCTCATGTGTCGCCATCCGGCTGGCCGGCGCTCGTGCTCAACGCGGATTTTCGCCCGCTGAGCTACTATCCGCTGTCGCTCTGGTCCTGGCAGGACGCCATCAAAGCGGTGTTTCTCGACCGCGTAAACATCGTCGCCAACTACGAGCGCGCCGTTCGCAGCCCCACGCTTGAGATGAAGCTGCCGAGCGTGGTTTCGCTGAAAACTTTCGTCAAACCTTCAACGCATCCGGCCTTCACCAGGTTCAACGTTTTTCTCCGGGACCGTTTCTCCTGTCAGTATTGCGGCGCGCGCGATGACCTGACGTTTGATCACCTGGTGCCGAGGTCGCGCGGCGGACATACGACCTGGATCAACGTGGTCGCGGCATGTTCGCCGTGCAATCTGCGGAAAGCCAACCTGACGCCGGATGAGTCGAAGATGTGGCCGTCGCAGCGGCCGTTCCAACCGTCGGTGCAGCAGCTGCACCGCAACGGCAGGCTGTTTCCGCCAAACTATTTGCACGACAGCTGGCTCGACTATCTCTACTGGGATACCGAGCTCGATCCGTAAGCCGCGGCCAATGCGCCCCCGCTTCACGCGGCAACCGCCGGCATCGCCGCGAACGCGCTGGGCCTGGAGCCGTTAGCGCGTTCGCGTAGCTTTGCCCCTTTAAGTCCGGCGCAGCCTTATGCCGCGGGCGGGGCGTAAGAGGCGTGTGCCGATCCGCCGTTTGGCGTCTTGGAGCCATTCGTCGAAGCGGTGTACGGCTTTTCAGCCGCCTGGGCCGGCGCGGACGGGCGTTCGCTTTGACCCTCCTCGCGGCGTGACATGCCTTCGAACCGGGCATTCTCTTCGATCGCGAGTGAGCGGTGGAAGATGTCGCCTTCGACCACGGCGCTGCTCTGCAGCTTGACCTTTCCGGCGTGGATCGTGCCTTTGACGCGGCCGGCGATCGTTAGCTCCTTGGCGACGACATCGCCATCGATCTGCGCGCCTTCGCAGATGACGATGCTGGACGCCTGTAATTCGCCTTCGATGCGGCCATAAATCTTCACCGCGCCGTCGCCGACCAGTTTACCGATGACGGTCATACCGGGGCTCAGCGAAGAGCTCATATCCTGCTGCTGCACCGACGCGGCCGGCGGGACGGCGGGCGACACGACAGCCGGCCGTTGCACCGGCTGCGGCTTCGGCATGGCCGGCGTTGTCGGCTCTTGCTCGCTGGTCGAGGTGTTATTCTTGCTGAACATGTACTCCTCCTGTTTGCTCAATCGAGACTGAATTTCTCCGTTCCTCAGCTGGCGTAGTAGACGCGATGAAAGCGGCGGCCGAGATTGCAAAGCACTTCGCCGGCCGTCGAGTTTGTATCACTTGCCAGATTGTCGATGGTGATCTGGCCGCCGATCAACGTCACCATCTCTCCGTGACGCGCGTTTCTTTGGTCCGAAAGGCCGGTCACATCGATCGCCAACAGGTCCATTGCCGGGCGGCCAACCACGCGACAAGGCCTGCCGCCGACTATCGCCCGCAAGTTATGCTCCAGTCCCGCCGTGCGGGCAAAGCCGTCGGCATAGCCAACCGCAGCCAGCGCGATCCGTGTCGGTCGTTGTGCTGTCCAGCCGGCTTCGGAGAGCGTTTGGCCAGGCAGACAGTTACAGACATTGACGATACGCGCCTGGAGCTCGATGACCGGCAGCATCGGATTTTCAGGCTTGGGCGTCGGGTTGGCGCCGTACAGCGCCGGACCGGCGCGCACGAGGTCGTAATGTGTCCGCTGTCCAAGAAAGATGCTGTCGCACTCCGCCAGCGACGCCGGAACATCAGTGTAGAGCCGGCGCAATTCGAGAAAATGACTGATCTGCCGATGATTCAGCGGATGATCCGGTTGCGCTGCATTCTCGAGCCTGCTCATCAGCAGCTTGACGCCGTGATTTGAGGAACGGACGCGCTGCGCAATCCCCGCCGCTTCGTCCAGGGTAAGCCCGAGCCGACCGGCCCCGGTATCGACGTTGACGGCAAATCCGCCGGCCCAATTGCTTCCGGCAGCGAACGCATCCCAGGCCGCCATCTCGATGAGATTGTTGATGACCGGCCGCGCATCGATCTCGGCGAAGACCGGCCCGGTATCCGCGTAGAACCCATTCAGGACATAAATGACGGCATTTGGCGCGGCCAGCCGCACGCGCTTGGCCTCCGGCAGATTGGAGACAAAGAAAGTCTTGCAGCCGACTTCCTTCAGCGTTGCCGTCACCGGATCGATGCCGCAGCCGTAGGCGTCGGCCTTGACGACGGCGGCGCATTCGGCGTCCGTGCGCTTTGCCAGCAACTCCCAATTCGAAACGATCGCCGTTAAATCGATCTTGAGAATGCCGCCGGCTTCGGCTTCCGGCGGGCCCTCGATCCGGGCAAATTCGGCGACGCCTCGATTATTGACGACAAGCCTTCCACCCTTGTTGACGACCTTGCCGTCAACCGAACCTTCGACGACGACACTGGCGCCGGGCTCAATGGTCAAGCTGCCCTTGATGTTCCCGCGCACGCGCAGGTCACAGTTGCGCTTCACAATGACGTCGTTGAAAACCGAGCCGTTGATCTGGGAGCTGTCGACGACCAAAAGCGGCCCATCCTCGACGCTCGGTACAGGCAGCGTGGCCGCGGCAAATGTCATCACTGAAACGCCCAAGCCCGGAGGGAAAGACAAATAGTCGCCGCTTTCGAAGGCCCCCGCAAGGCGCGCAAGGCTTTCCACAACCATTAATCAACAAGCTTTCGTGCGAAGCTAATGTGGCGAAACCGGGCTGACAGCGACCCGCTCGCTGCGACCCGGCACTTTTTACCGATGCAACAGGTTCGACCGATACCCCCCATTTGGGGGGTATCGGCGGATAAGGACTTCAGCCGCATCGCTTTCGATCGATGTGATGGCGGGCAGGCGGCGGCGATTCCGACGCCGCCAACGACGATGTCTTTTCGTCCTCTGCGCTTCTTTGGCGCGCGCCAGCGGCGAGTTCAGACTTCTCTTCCCGCGGAGAGTACCCTACTTTCCCGCCGCGCTCGAAACAATGAAACACCATCGTCATTTCGGGAGAGAAGCGATGACCGGCGATCCGCAGATTGAGATCTCGCGGCTTTTGGACGAGCGCGGGTTCGGTCCGTTTCAGATCAGGATGCTGATCTGGACCGTCATCCTCGGCATGATTGACGGCTACGACATCGGCGCGATCGCCTTTGCGGCGCCGCACCTTGTGCGCGATTGGCATCTGCAGCCGAGCGATCTGAAGTGGGTGCTCACTGCAAGCAATATCGGCGTTCTATTCGGTTCGCAGCTGATGGGCTTTGTCGGCGACCGTTACGGGCGCAAGACCGCTCTGATCGCGTCCAACTTGCTGTTCGGCGTGCTGACCTTTGCCGCTGCTTATTCAACCGACCTGACACAAATGTTCTGGCTGCGGTTTTTTGCCGGATTCGGCATCGGCGGCGTCATTCCGAATATCGTCGCGATCAACGCGGAATCGGCGCCACGCCGCTTGCGCGCGACTATCGCGATCATCGCCGTCGGATTTGTGCCCGTCGGCGGGGCGCTCGCCGGTTTCGCCAGCGCCGCGTTGATCCCGCATTACGGCTGGCCGGTGCTGTTTCACATCGGCGGCGTTGTCCCTGTGATCGCGGCAGTTGGCGCGATCATCGGGCTTCCGGAATCGATCAAATACATGGTGCTGCATGCAAGCGGACGCGCCAAGATGACAAAATTGATCGCTGCGATCCGCCCCGGCTTCGACGTCCCCGCGAACGCGAGGTTCGTCATCGAGGACGAACAACAGGCACCCTCATCCAATCCGGTTTATTTGTTCCGCAACGGGTTGTGGCTGATCACGCCGCTGCTCTGGCTGCTGTTCGCGCTCAACCTCATGGGTTATTTTTTCCTGATCAGCTGGACGCCGACCTTGCTCGCGGCGGCCAAGCTGCCGCAGGCGACGGCGGCGCTCGCGGGCGCCGCACTGCAGATCGGCGGCACCGTCGGCGCGTTGGTGCTGTGCTGGTGGCTGCAGCGGCACCGTTTCTTCGCGGTTGCGATTTTGTTCGTGCTGGCAGTACCGGTGGTTGCCTCGATCGGCTACGCCGGAATGACCTCGCCGACGGTTTTGTTGGCTGCGACATTCCTCGGCGGCTTTTTGGTGCTCGGCATACAGTCCGGCATCAACGTCTCGGGCGCGCTCGTCTATCCGACCTCGCTCCGCGCCAACGGCTCCGGCTGGGAGCTCGGCATCGGCCGTTTTGGATCGATCGTCGGCCCGCTGCTCGGGGCATTGTTCGTCGGGCTGTCGGTCGAGAAGCTGTACGTATGGTCGGCGCTGCCGTTCGCCGCCGGCGCAATCGTCTGCTTCGCCGTTCACGCACTGAACACGGCGCGGCTCGACGCCCATCCCGAACTGAAGCAGGCGCAGTAGCTCAGTCTTTGGTGGTGCCCGTGGAGGGGCAAACACAAACGACCAAGATCAATAACTTGCTATGTCCCACCCTGCCCGCGCGTCCCATTGAATTCCAATAACTATTTGCCGAAAGGTCCCACCGGTTTGGGACGCTCGGCCGCCGACACCTGTCGATGTCGTTCGACGCAGCTCGGTGAAATCGCTAAAGCCGACCGCGTTGTGACTGTAAAAAAATGTTTCTTGACGAATGAGAATACTGCTTTCTCGTTCCAAAGACGTCCGTGCGGTCATTGGCAGCAGCGTGCCTAGCTAACGCGGCAAAACTGACCGAACGGGCTATTTCGGCATTGGTCAGACACCATTTGGGGTGAGCGATGGATCGACGGAACCAGCGAAGCCCGCAATCATCGACGGCGACACTATCACGAGTTGTGGCGCGACGCGCTCAGGCAATCACCAGCGTTGCGGTCGCACGGCGCCGAAGAACGCGATATCCTGTTTATTGGCACGAATTCGTCATCCTTGGGGTAGCGGCAGACGCAGAGGTTGGACGCGTCGTATTTGCCTTTTGCCCGATACAATGGGATTGCGCGAGACAGCGCGAACACTGCGGCTGATCAGCCAAAAATCTGGTTCACCACCCGCTATCCGCGCGCCAATGAGGACCGAGCTTCTCTCATCCAAGCGGCTTTGCGTGAGTCGGAAGCACTGCGCCCTCGGTCGTTCTCGCCGCTCGCAGGATTTCCCGAGGGCACGTTCCTCGATAGCTTTCGGCAGGGGCCGAGGTAGATCTCGCGGGACCGATTTCCGGCGGCGGCGATGAGTTCGTCTTCAAGATAGAAACGAAGCCCCTTCAGGGCAAAATCCTGATGACAGCCGGTGGTATTCTCGCCGCCAAAATTAGCGCTTTCTCCGAGCGCAACGGCACAGCGTATGCTGTACGCGGTGCGCGCGTTCTGACCAATGATATCGAGCGGATCCCGGAACATGATCGCATCCGCAAGCGCGCGGACGCGAGCCTCAATCGATGTGTGAAATTTCGTAACCTTCCGGATTGCGCCAGCCGTTGATGTATTCGCGAATGCGCGATCGCCGCAAGCTGATCATTGAACTGTCCCGCTCCGGCAAGCACGAAGTTGCACTTACTCCGAGTCCGCGCTGTTCAACGCCGCCACGAGGTCTGCGAAGAGCTCATTGCTCAGACTAACGTGATCCACGAGAAGCTTATGCGCCTTGTCGCCGTCACCGGCAACGATTGCGTCCACAATGGCCTTGTGTTCCTCCGAAGCGAGCCGCAAAGCTTCGCGCTGTTTTAGTTGGTAAGCGCGGTACGGCGCGACGCGGTCATACAACGCTGTCGCCTGTTCGCGCAGATAGGCGTTGTGTGCCCCGGCATAAATCGCTTCATGGAAGGATTTGTTCAGCTCGTGATAGCCCTCGCGATCTTTCGCATCGACGAAGGGACGGAATTTCTTGTGAATTGAAATCAGTGTCTTGTGCTCGAGCGACGTCATGCGCCGCGCGGCCAAGCGGCCGCAAAATCCTTCGAGCTCAGCCATCATCTCAAACATCTCGACCATTTTCGATGGCGTGATCTTGGCGACCACCGCGCTTTGATGCGGCCGCCACTCTACAAGATGCGCCGCGGCGAGCTGACGGAGCGCTTCTCGCACCGGGGTGCGGGAAACATTGAAGGCTTCGGCGAGGCTCTTCTCGTCGAGTTCCGCGCCGGGCCGCAATACTCCGGAAATGATTTGATCTGCGATCTGCCGCCTTACACGATCGGACCGAATCAACGGTTCATCGCTCTGCTCAGCCATGCGGGCGGCGGTTTTCGTTATCGTTCGCACCCCTGCCAATAGCCCCTCCCGGTGTCATGCTCATAATCCGCAGTCACGCGGCTGCGTCATCA
>DASXDP010000258.1:0-88082 GCA_036490575.1 Xanthobacteraceae bacterium | reverse complement strand
AAGATCGGACTGCTCGGAGCGAAAACGGGCGCGCGAGAGAGCCTTCTGAATCGCAATCGGCGCATTCGCGAAAGTCCAAAGGTCTGACATACTAAAACAGATCTGCCATACGGAAATGACGTGGGCCTAAGGTCGCGCGTTGCCGACATGATGGCTAAAGCAGTCGCGGAGACGAGTGATGGTGACGGAGCGCGAAAGCGCGCTACTGACGGACCTCTACCAGCTCAACATGGACCAGGCCTATCTGGAACATGGCGAGACCGCGACCGCGGTATTCGAGTTTTTCGTCCGGAATCTGCCCGCGCGCCGCGGCTTTCTGCTTGCAGCGGGACTTGAGCAAACACTCGACTTTCTCGAGCACCTGCACTTCAGCGCCGAAGAACTCGCCTGGCTCAAAGGCACCGGCCGCTTCGGCAAGGATTTGCTCGACTACCTCGCGGGCTTTCGCTTCTCCGGCGATGTTCATGCCATGTCCGAAGGCACGGTGTTCTTCGCCAACGAGCCGATTGTGCGACTCACAGCTCCGATGCCGCAGGCGCAGCTCGCCGAATCACGCCTGATCAACATTCTGCATTTTCAGATCCTGATCGCATCGAAGGCGGCGCGCATGATGTTTGCCGCACCGGGTAAAACCATCGTCGATTTCGGCATGCGGCGGGCACACGGCGCGGAAGCGGGCCTGATGGCGGCGCGCGCGAGCTACATCGCCGGCTTCGCCGGCACGGCGACCGTGCTCGCCGGGAAGGAATTCGGCATTCCAATCTTCGGCACCATGGCACATTCCTTCGTCGAGGCCTTTGACGATGAGACGGCGGCTTTCGCCGCCTTCGCGCAATCGCGTCCAGACAATCTGGTTTTCCTCATCGACACTTACGAAACCGAAGCCGCGGCCCATAAAGTCGTGGCGCTCGCGCCGCGGCTCAAGGCGAAGGGAATTACCATCCGCGGGGTGCGGCTCGATTCCGGCGATCTCGCCGCAATGTCACGCAAGGTGCGCCGTATTCTCGATGCCGGCGGGCTCGACGATGTGACCATCTTCGTTAGCGGTGGACTGGACGAGGACCGGCTGGCGGCGTTGACCGAAGACGCAGCGCCAATCGACGGGTTCGGTGTCGGCACCAGCTTGACAACGTCGTCGGACGTGCCGACGCTCGACTGTGTGTACAAGCTCCAGGAATACGCCGGCCTGCCGCGGCGCAAACGCTCGGAGAAGAAAGCCACCTGGCCGGGAAGGAAGCAGGTGTGGCGGCGCTATGGCGCCGACGGCCGGATGACCGGCGATCTCGTCGCCCGAGATGGCGATAGTCACGATGGCGAGCCGCTCATCGAACCGGTGATGCGTGATGGCCGGCGCATAAAGCCCGCGCCGACGCTCGACGACATCAGGCAGCGCGCCAAGAGGCAGCTCGAGCGCCTGCCGGAAGCGTTGCGCGCGGTGACGCCGGCGGCGGTCTACCCGGTGAAAGTCGCAGGCGAACTTGACGCGCTGGCTGCCGATGTCGACCGGCGGCTTGAGGAAAAAGCTTGATTTGCTGCGGCGGCGACGCCGGAAACTGCTGCCGCCCTCGGCGTTAACTGTCTCTCCGCTTTTGGGCCGGACTAGCCGACCGAACCGGCCCGTCTGCTTGGCAAAAGCCGTTACTGTCTATGCACTTACGGCATCGCAGCAGCGTCGTGTGTGCAACGCACAAAAATTGTTGACAAGCATCGAGAGAGATTGGAACATTACCAAATTGTGAAGATTGGCAGTCGCCACACGGATCGCCAGATGGGTCACCAAACGATCGCACCACCGTCAAGTCTGCCCTCCCTGATGATGCCCTGCCCGGTCTGCGCCGGCCGCATGGTCTACAAGAACTGCCGCCCCATCACCGCTGAAGTCGAAGATACCGTCTACGCCTGCCGTCAATGCGGCACCGAATTGATCCGCAGCACCGTGTGTCAGTCCGCGCCGGGGCGAACCGGCAACGCGCGCGCCGCGTAAGCCCTTCTTTTCTCAACTCGCCCCATTGGGGAGAGTTGAAGAGTGCGGCGTCAATTCAATCCCATCTGTTTGAGCCGGGCGCGGCCGGCCGGACCATAAGGATTGCCGATACTCTCGATCAATTCGAAGTGGTTGTAGCCGTCGGCGACAATTAGCTCGGCAGGTTTTTGCGCCCTATTCAGCGCCGCAAAAAAATCCTTGGTCTGGCGCTGGAATTCCGGCGTGTCACCGCTGCCGTGGACGAGAACGAGCGGAGTGTTTATTTGGTCGATGTGGCGCTCGGGGCTTAGAGCGCCCTCGATCTCGTCGGTGAACTTCACATAGGCCGAGCGCTTGGACAGCCGCACCGGCGCGAGATCGTACATGCCGCTGACGAGGACCGCGCCTTTGCAGAAGTCGGCCGGCAGTTTTTGTTCGTGCCAGCCGCGCGACAACGCGCAGCCGGCAAGATGCGCGCCGGAAGACGCTGCCGACACGTAGAACCTGTTGCGGTCGCCGCCGAAGCGCTCGGCGTTGTTCCAGATAAACGCCAACGCGCCGCTCACCTGCTGGTGCATCGGCGCGATGCTGCCGCCGGCCTGATCGACATTGACGAAATCAAGGATGAAGGCGTGCGCGCCGGCATGGACCAGCGGCTCGGCGACCAGCGCGTTGTCAGCGGCGCTGCCCTGTCGCCACGCGCCGCCATGCACGAACACATTCATCGGCGCGCCATGAGCCGGCGCGATTCCTTTGGCGCGAAACAGATCGAAACGCTCGTGCTCGACCGGCCCATAGGCAACGCGCTCGGGCGCGCCAATATTTTCGCGCGTGCGCTGGCTGGCGGCGGCGATGCGCCCGAGAATGAGATCACGGTTCGGCGCGTAGACCAGCTGATCGTAGGCGTTGTCGAGCGCCTCCTGATCGTAATCGCGCCAAACGAGAGGGCCGCGGGATTTCACAACTTGCTGCATGTCATTTCCTTCGTTATCACCAGTATCCAACTTTGCCCTCTGCCCTGGCGGGGAGAGGGAAGATAGAATGACGGCTCCTCAGCCCAAATTCAGTTCCTTGAAAAAATCATTGCCCTTGTCGTCAATGACAATGAACGCCGGAAAATTCTCAACCTCAATGCGCCAGATCGCCTCCATGCCGAGTTCCGGATATTCCAGGCACTCGACTTTCTTGATGCAATGCTCGGCGAGGTTCGCGGCCGCGCCGCCGATCGAGGCAAGATAAAAGCCGCCGTACTTGTGGCACGCTTCACGCACCGCCGGCGAGCGATTGCCTTTCGCCAGCATTACCATAGAGCCGCCGGCCGCCTGGAAATCCGCGACGAAAGAATCCATGCGGCCCGCGGTGGTCGGGCCGAATGCGCCGGAAGCGTAACCCTCGGGCGTCTTCGCCGGACCCGCGTAGTAGACCGGATGGTTCTTGAAGTAATCGGGCAGCTTCTCGCCGCGCTCCAGGCGCTCGCGCAACTTGCCGTGCGCGGCGTCGCGCGCCACGATCATCGGCCCGCAGAGCGAGAGTCGTGTCTTTATCGGATATCGGGCGAGCTCCTTCAGAATCTCCGGCATCGGCCGGTTGAGGTCAATGTTCTTCACCTCGCCGCCGAGTTTTGCTGCATCGACGTCCGGCAGATATTTCGCCGGATTGTGCTCGAGTTCTTCCAGGAAGACGCCGTCGCGGGTGATTTTTCCCATCGCCTGACGGTCGGCCGAGCAGGACACGCCGAGCCCGATCGGCAGCGAAGCGCCGTGGCGCGGCAGCCTGATCACCCGCACGTCGTGGCAGAAATATTTGCCGCCGAACTGCGCGCCGACGCCGAGCGACTGCGTCATCTTGTGGATCTCACGCTCCATCTCACGGTCGCGGAACGCATGCCCATCTTCGGAGCCGTGCTCCGGCAGCGTGTCGTAATATTTGCAGGAGGCGAGCTTGACCGTTTTCATGGTCAGCTCCACCGACGTGCCGCCGATGACAATGGCAAGGTGATATGGCGGACAGGCAGCAGTGCCGAGCGTGAGCACTTTCTCCTTGATGAACGGCAATAGCCGCTCGCGCGTCAGGATCGACGGCGTCGCCTGGAACAGAAACGACTTGTTG
This sequence comes from Xanthobacteraceae bacterium, assembly GCA_036490575.1. GTDB lineage: Bacteria > Pseudomonadota > Alphaproteobacteria > Rhizobiales > Xanthobacteraceae > BOG-931. The sequence continues at coordinate 84,010 of DASXDP010000258.1, read as the reverse complement.
GCCGAGCCGCCGCCCTTGGCGATGAATAAGAATTTGTAGTCCGTGTCGTGGTCGCCGGCACCCTCGGCGTAAATCTCGACCTGCGCGGGCATGTTGGTGCGGGTGTTCTTCTCCTCGAACATGGAAAGCGGCGCGACCTGCGAGTAGCGCAAATTGCGCTTTAAGTACGCGTCGCGCGCCCCCTCGGCGAGCGCTCCCTCATCGGAGCCGTCGGTCCAGACCAGCCGGCCTTTCTTGCCCATGATGATGGCGGTGCCGGTGTCTTGGCACATCGGCAGCACGCCGCCCGCGGCGATGTTGGCGTTCTTGAGAAAATCGTAGGCGACAAACTTGTCGTTATCCGAAGCTTCCGGGTCTTCGACAATGTGCTTGAGGCTCGCCAGATGCGCCGGGCGCAAGAGATGATTGATGTCCGTGAACGCGGCCTCGGCGAGCGCTCGTATCGCCTCACGCGGCACGACCAAAATCTCCTCGCCAAAGGCTTTCTCGACGCGCATGCCTCCGCTCGAAATTTTCCGGTACGGCGTCTCGTCCTTGCCGAGCGGAAACAGCGGCGTGTGCTTGTATGGCGGCGTCGGATGGCTGGAGAGCGGGGCGTTCATCTAGGCGGGACCTTTCTCGGGCTAGAGAGATAATTATAGCGCGGACGGCGGCGCCACCATATGGCGCGGCCTTGGTCGTTACGCCCGCTGCGACAAGCGTTATGTCTTTGCGTTTTCGCGGCCGGCATTGGGGCCAGTCCGTTCGGCCGCGCAATGCTCGAGATCTTTGATTATTGCGCATCTAATCGAGCGCGAAGCCAAGCGCAACCAACCTTCAGCGCGCCGCAAGCTACGAGTGGCTCGCTCCCTCGCTGATCGCATGGTGTCCCTCAAAGACGGTCGGTGCCACTGGCACGCCGTCATTAAGCATGGCGTGTTGGCGAAAAGTTTTGACACCGCCAGGTATGATCGTGCTTTTCTGCGCAGAGTCCAAAAAGATGTGCCGGATTATTTCGGGGGAGCGGTCAAACCAGTTCGGGTCGTCAAATGTTCCGCCGTAGACACCGTATATTGCGGGAAATCGCTCCAGGTCGAGGTAGAGCTTTGTACCGCAGGCAGAACAAAAATTAATGGTGACCCGCTTGCCGCTACCCGCGGAGACTTGCGTAAAGGTCGCCGGTTTGCCGGCAGTTAAGTCAAACGACGTTTTCGCAAAAATCGGCTCCACCATGTACGCCGATCCCGTTGCCCTTTGACAGAAGCTGCAATGGCAAAAGATAAGCTGTATTGGTTGGGCGCTGACGCCGTACCGGATGGCACCGCAGAGACATCCACCTCGATAAACCGACAAATCGACCTCCATCAAGAATACATCTGCGAATAGGAACGGCCTTCACGTCCGGCGCACTTTGCCTTTCTCGCCGAGCTGGCAGTCGAGCGCGGCGCGATCCCATTTTCCCAAAGTCGCCGCCGCGTCGTAGGTGCTCTGCAAAAACTCCAGCAGCGCGGCTTGTGGATCGGCCGCCTTGCGGACAGCGTCGTACGGCAGAATGAACTGGCCGTAGTTGTTGGAATAGAACGCCGCGGCGGGGCGTATTTTGGCCGCGGCAAAACCCTCAGGCTCCGGATAGGCATAGGAGTAGTACGCCGGATAATCGATCGGGCCGCCGCCCGGCCAAAAGCCGGCGCTGGAGACTTCGTGCGAATAGGATTCGCGCGCGACCGGGAGCGGTAGCCCCGGCGTGGCACTGTTGGTGAGAAGCGGCGCCGGCCGCCCGGAAAAGCGCGTTACCGCAAGATCGAAACTGCCCCAGAAGAAATGCACCGGGCTCGCCTTACCGAGAAAGCCGGTGCGGAAATGGGCGAACACGCGCTGGCTCGCGGCGAGAATACGGAAATGCCGGCCGGCGAACTCGCGATCGTAAGCGGCAGGTGCGCGGTCTTTGGAAAACGGCACGGCGTTCTCGATCTCATTCGGCATCTCGTCGATCCGCACGCTGACGCCGAGAGCCGCGAGCGCCTCCATCACCTCGCCGTAGAATTCAGCGACCGACACCGGCCGCAGCATGATTTGGCGGAAGCTCCCGTCGCTCACGTTGAGCCAGAGCACGTGGTCGAGAAAATCGAAGTCGATCGAGAGATCGCGGCCATCGAGCGGAATTGGTCCGGTACCGAGCCCGCGCAGCGTTAGGTAAAGGGCAACGCTCCAGGCATGATTGAGCCAGGGCGTAAGCGTCAGGCGCACCTTGCCGACGATCTGCGTCCACAGATGCAGCGTGGCGTAAGTGTCACGCCAGGCGGTCAGCGGCAGTTCGGGCCAGCCGGCATCGTTCGCGGTAGTCGGCAAAGCGGTGTCCTTTCGTAGCCGATCATAGCTCTTTCAAATAACGGATGTCGCTGCACAGGCGGTGGCAAATGTGCGCTGTTTGGCTGTTGTGCTAAAATCGCCCCGACTCGCTGGGCTGCGAGTTCTTCTCGGGGTGCCGGCATGGCGGATCGGAAATGGTACACCGGGATCGGCGGGCGGCAGGACGGGCCGTACTCGGATGAGCAAATCCGCGCGCTGATCGCCGCCGGACGCGTCACCGCCGACACGCTGGTGTGGTCCACGGGCATGGAGAACTGGACCAAGGCCGGCGCGATTCCCGGCCTGATGGGCAGCGGACAGCAGCCGCCGCCGATCCCTTCGCCTGCTCCCGCCCTCCCGCCGGGCGCCGTGCAACACTTCTCGACCGATGTGCGGGTGTGGCCGCTTCTTGGCCGTTCGATTGTTGTCGTGCTGGCGCAGTTGCTGGTCGTGCCGTCGCCCTGGGCGATGACGAGTTTCTACCGCTGGTTCGTCGCGCACCTGCACGTGCCCGGGCACCAGCGCGTGGCGTTTGCCGGCAAGCCCGAAGATATCTGGTACATCTTCATGATCAACGCGCTTTTGGCCTACGCCGGTGTCATTCACCAATATCTGCCGCTGGTCGCATTCTTTCTCGGGCCGTTGTTTCTTCTCATCATCGCGCGTTGGTTTATCCGCAATCTCATCTGGGATGGGCAGACGGGACCGCTCCGCTTCACCGCGACTTACTGGCCCCTGCTCGGCTGGAACCTGCTCTTCATCATTTCCATTTTCAGCATCATCGGCTGGGCTTGGGTGTGCACCGCCTGGGCGCGGTGGCTCTGCCGCCGCGTCGAAGGCGGCGCGCAGCGCCTGGTGTGCACCATGAGCGGCTGGGGACTTCTATGGCGCTCGGTGGTGTTCAGCCTCTCGTGCATTTTCATTATTCCCATCCCGTGGAGCTTCCACTGGCTCACGCGCTGGATGGTGTCGCAGTTTGCGCTCGCGGGCGGCGAACCAGCGGCGGTTTGATTGGAAACTGCGGAGCGCTTTTCATTTCCTCTCCCTGGTGGGAGAGGTGAACAAATATCGGACGGGATGTCCCGCGCTATAGCTTGAAAAGCTTTTCGGCGTTGCCGTGGGCGATACGCGCGCGATCGGCGGCGCTGACCGGCAATTGCTGTAGAAAGGCAAGAGCATCAGCCATCGACTGAAATGGATGGTCGGCCGAAAACATGATGCGGTCGACGCCGCCAAGCTCGAGCAGGAGCGACAGGAAGGTCGCCGGGAACGTAAAGCCGCTGATGGTGTAGTGCACGTTGCTGCGCAGATAAGCGCTGATCGGGCGCTTCAGCTTGGTCACCTCCGGCGCCATGACATCGACCCGGCCGAACATGGCGGCGAGCCCCTCGCCGAGATGGCCGACGATGATTTGCAGGTTCGGAAAGCGGTCGAAGGCGCCGCCGAGAATGAGCCGGATGAGGTGTACGGCAGTCTCGATGTGCCAGCCCCAGCCTGGACCTGAGAACATTTCAGTGACCAGCGGCGAAAAACCGCCGAACGACGCGTCGATCACCGCTTTCGGCGGCTTGGTCGGGTGCAAGTAAATCGGCACATTGAGCTTTTCCGCGCATTCGAGGATCGGCCAGAAAAACTTGTCGTCGAGATAGCGACCGCGATGGTGGCCGTTAATTATGGCGCCGGCGAACTTTTGCTCGCGTACGCGCTGCTCGAGCTCTTTCACGGCTTTCTCCGGCTCACCGATCGCTAATACGGCGAAGCCGCCGATGCGCTTCGGATGTTTTTTGATGGCCGCAGCCAGGAAATCGTTGGTGTCGCGGACGATCGCTGCCGCCGCTGCGGTCTCCAACTGCTCGACGCCGGGCGCGGTCAGCGACACGAACTGCATGTCGATGCCGGCCGCATCCATGGCGGCAATGCGCTTGTCGCCGAGATCGCACAATTCGGGAATAAGCTTCTTGGCGCGGGCGCTGTTGAACTTTTCCGCTTGTTCCTTGAGGTCCCGTCCCGGTCCGTCGAGGAAAGCCGGAGTGGCAAAATGTTCTTCGAGCGTGATGGTGCGCATGACCCTCCCCCATTTCAGTGCGCTGTTCCGCGCGCGCCGGTCATAAACCGTCCGCGCCGGAGCCGCCAGAGCGCGGCGAATGCATCAGCCCCGCGAATTGCGCAACACCACGCAGGCGCCGCCGGCGGCGGTGAGCTTGGCGCACAATTTTTCGAGCGGCGCGCGATCGTCGTCGGCGATGGTGATGATATAGCGCCTGACCCGGCCCATGCCCGGTATTTGCTTGTACAGCACAATCGGCTCGCGGTCACCGATTAGCGCGGCGTAGCGCCTCTGCACATCGCGGTAGATTTGCCAGGCCTTGCTTTCTGATAGATGCGCAGCGATCTCGACTCCCCAGCGTGGCACGTAAGCGGCGATCTGCTGCGCCTTCTCTTTCGGGGCCAGGATGAGATTGGCAAGCCGCGTGCACGGCACGCCTTGCGGGATGGTGGTGTCGGCGTTCGCGGGCGGCGACGGTGAGGCCCATTCGTCCGCTGTCCAGCCGGTGATGACCGCGACGTAGTTGCGCGTCTCGCTCGGCAGCGCGCGCGTTCCCGAAAGCCAGGCGCTGACCCTGCCCGGGCCGGCGTTGTAGCCGGCGGCGGCCAGCCCGAGATTGCCGAATTTTTCGCGCAGTTCGCGCAAATAGCTCGCTGAGTGCTTCAGCGCCTCGATCGGATCGAACGGATCGGACAAGCCATGCCAATCGGCGGTGCGCGGCATGAATTGCGCAATGCCTTGGGCGCCTTTGCCGCTCACCGCGAGCGCGTTGAAGCGGCTCTCCTGCCAAATGACGCGGGCGAAGAACTCGACCGGCAGGCCGTTTTCCGCCGCATCCTCTTCGACCGCGCGGCAGATGTCGTCCGGCGTCGGAGGATTTTGCGCCGGCTGATCGATTGCCTTCTCCGGCTCCGGCGGAGTGGCGCCGGCCTGCGCGTTGGCGCGCCCGCTGACGAGGGTGAGCACGCAGGCGAGCGTCATTGCTGTCGAGAAACGAGCCATGGCGGTTCAACGCGGCTAACGCGCAGGAGTGCCGCCCGACCTTCAGGTGCGAACGATCTATAGCTACGAAATAGCTACGATCCGGCCGCGACCTCGCCTTTCAGCACCGCGTCGATCTCGTCGAGCACCTTTGGATCTTCGATGGTCGCCGGCATGGACCAGGCGTCGCCGTCGGCGATTTTTTTCATGGTGCCGCGCAAAATTTTACCCGACCGCGTCTTCGGCAGGCGGGCGACCGTGATGGCGCGCTTGAACGCCGCTACAGGACCGATTTTCTCGCGGATCAGCGCGACGCATTCCTGCTCGATCTCCGAAGGCGGCCGGTTGACGCCCATCTTGAGCACAATGAAGCCGCACGGCACCTCGCCCTTGAGCTCGTCCTTGATGCCGAGAACCGCGCATTCGGCGACATCCTGATGCGAAGACAGCACTTCTTCCATGCCGCCGGTTGAAAGCCGGTGGCCGGCGACGTTGATGATGTCGTCGGTGCGGCCCATAACGAAGATGTAGCCGTCCTCGTCCTTGTAACCGGCGTCCGCGGTTTTGTAATAGCCGGGAAATTCGTCGAGATAGCTTTCGCGAAAGCGATCGTCGGCGTGCCACAACGTCGGCAGGCTTCCCGGCGGCAGCGGCAATTTGACGACAATCGAGCCCATTGTGTTGGCGGCTTGCTCACGGCACGCCTCGTCGACAACGCGCACGTCGTAGCCCGGCATCGGCACCGTCGGCGAACCGTATTTGACGGGCAACTGGCCCAACCCCACCGGGTTGCCGGCAATGCACCAGCCGGTTTCCGTCTGCCACCAGTGATCGAGCACCGGCACCTTGAGGAGCTTCTCGGCCCACTTGATTGTGTCGGGATCGGCGCGCTCACCGGCGAGAAACAGCGTGCGGAATTTCGAGAGGTCGTACTGCGCGAGGAATTTGCCTTGCGGGTCTTCTTTCTTGATGGCGCGAAATGCCGTCGGCGCGGTGAACATGGCGACGACGTTGTGCTCGGAAATCACCCGCCAGTACGCGCCGGCGTCCGGCGTGCCGACCGGCTTGCCCTCGTAGAGGATCGCGGTGGCGCCGTGAAACAGCGGCCCGTAGACAATGTAGCTGTGGCCGACCACCCAGCCGATGTCGGAAGCGGCCCACCAGGTTTCGCCGGGCTCTACGCCGTAGAGGTTTTTCATCGACCACTTGAGCGCGACCATATGGCCGCCATTGTCGCGCACCACGCCCTTCGGCTGGCCGGTCGTGCCTGAGGTGTAGAGAATATACAGCGGGTCGGTCGCGGCGACCGGCACGCACTCGTAAACCGAGCGGGCGTGGACCAGCGCCTGATCGCGCATCGCCGCCCAGTCGTGGTCACGGCCGGCTGTCATTGCGGCCTCGGCTTGCGGCCGTTGCAGGATCAAACACCCAGCCGGTTTGTGCTGCGCGAGCGCGATCGCCTCGTCGAGCAAAGGCTTGTAGTGGACGACGCGGCCCGGCTCGAGGCCACAACTCGCCGACAGCACGAGCTTCGGCTTGGCGTCGTCGATGCGGGTCGCCAATTCGCGCGCGGCGAAGCCGCCGAACACGACCGAGTGAATGGCGCCGATACGCGCGCACGCCAGCATGGCGATGACCGCTTCCGGCACCATCGGCATGTAGAGGATGACGCGGTCGCCTTGTTCGACGCCGAGATCGCGCAGTATCGAGGCCAGCACCTGCGTCTCGGTCAGGAGCCGATGATAAGTCAGCACGCGCTTTGAGCCGGCGAGCGGCGAGTCGTAGATGATCGCCGCCTGATCGCCCCGCCCAGCGTCAACCTGGCGATCGACGGCGTTAAAGCACGTGTTGGTCACGCCACCCGGAAACCAGCGCCCGTCGATCCCGGCCTTCGGATCGAACACCGCCTTCGGCTGTTCAAACCAGGAGATCTCGGCGGCGGCTTCGGCCCAAAAGCCTTCCGGATCGCGCTGCCAGCGCGCGTAGGTTTCGGGATAGCGGCTCGAACGGGCATCCATTTCGTTCTCCTCCCTCGCCCGCGTACGCGGGAAGAGGTGAGTTTGATCTTAATCCATTGTCCCCGCGGCCACCGCGTTTGCAACCCGGGATACCCCGACAGCGCAGCCATGCAGCACGAACTGGCGCAAGCGCGCCAGTTCTGATTTATGTCGTGACGCTGGCGCGCGCATCCCATGATCACCGACCCGCTGTTCTATCTCCTTGCCATCCCCGCCGTGACCCTGGTCGGGCTCGCCAAAGGTGGTTTTGCAGGGCTCGGCATGATTTCGACGCCGCTTTTGGCGCTGGTCGTTCCTCCGCTCGAGGGCGCGGCCATCCTGTTGCCGATCCTCATCGTGCAGGATTGCATCTCGGTCTGGAACTACCACCGCGCCTGGAGCGCCTGGAACCTGAAGGTGCTGCTGCCCGGATCGGTCGTCGGCGTCGGCATCGGCTGGTTGTTCGCTATTTATTTTTCCAATGCCGCCATCGAACTGACGGTCGGCAGCATTGCGCTTGTCTTCGTCCTTTATACCTGGATTGGATCGTGGTGGCGCGCCCGTCGCGGCGAGCCGCCGGCAAAACCGCGCCGTCCACCGGCGGCGATGGGCATGGTGTGGGGCGCGCTGTCCGGCTTCACCTCAACGCTGGTCCAGGTCGGCTCACCGCCGTTTCAGATCCATATGCTGCCGCAGCGGCTCGACAAGCTGACGCTCGTCGGCACCACCGTTATTTTCTTCGCCGTTCTGAATTGGCTGAAGGTGATCCCTTATCTGGCGCTCGGGGAATTCTCGCCGCGCAACCTCGCGACGTCGGCGGTTTTGTTGCCGCTCGCTGTTGCCAGCAATTTCCTCGGCTTTTGGCTGGTGCGCAAAACGCCGACCGAGCAGTTTTACAAGATCGCCTATTTGCTCATGCTGGTGATCGCGATCGCGCTGTTGTGGCAGGGCGCGAGCGGCCTGAACTCAGCCCCGCATTTCGTAAATCCGGTTTAATGTCCGCTTCGGTCTGAGCCGAGCGAATGCTGCAGTGCCGGAAGTCCCGGGCTTCACGCAATGCGGCGCGTGGCGCACAATGGAACCGGTTTCAAGCTCAGAACTTGCTCTTGCGCAGCGGACCTATTCGGCCGCCGCCATCCAGGGAGACCCGCCGAATGCCGCGCCTAAAGCAGACTTCCAAGTCACGAAATCGGAAGAAAGTAGCAGTTACGGCGCTGGGACTTGCCGGCGCACTGTCGCTGGCGGGTAACGCATCCGCCTCTGTTGCGCCAGATACCGGGGTACGCGCGCCGAAGGCCGCACCGGTGATGCTTGCTGAAGAGGAAATCTCCGACGTCAGCCTGGCGACGTTTTATGTCTTCGACAAAGACTCTGTTGCACCGGCCGGAATAAAGCTCGCTGCCAGAGGCGGCTGTGGCCATGGCTGCGGAGGACACGGCTGTGGCCACGGCTGTGGACACGGCTGCGGCGGCGGGGGTTGTGCGGCGCATGGTTGCCGAGGCTGCGGCGGCGGGGGTTGTGCGGCGCACGGTTGCCGGGGCTGCGGCCACGGCGGCTGTAGGGGCTGCGGAGTCGGCGGATGTGGCGGCTGCGTCGGAGGATGCGGCGGCTGTGGCGGCGGCTGCTGCATATGGATTGGGCCAGTCCGCGTCTGCTGATTGCTGATCCAGTAGCATCGACGGCGTCGCGAGCGGGAAATCGCTCGCGACTGGCGGTCCCGCGCGGCGTCTGCCGGTGCGCAAAACTCCGGTGCAATCTTACAGGATCGCTCCTCCGCTCATGCCGGTGACCGCGCTCGCGCAGTTATGGCGCGGGCATGCGGGTTTTTTTGAAAACAGCGTTTGCGTTTGGTTTAGGCGCGCATTGCCGCTTGGCAATTCGCCATGCTTCCGATTTTTCGCTAGGCTTGTCCCGGCCCGGGAGGCGACAGGATGGCGACGGCCTACGATACCGATCTCGACCGCAACGCGGCCAACTTTCAGCCGCTCACGCCTCTTTCTTTTTTAGCGCGCGCAGCGGGCGTCTATCCGGACGTGACTGCGATCGTCCACGGCAAGCGTTCCTGGAACTACCGGCAATTCTATGCTCGCGCGCGGCAACTTGCTTCGGCGCTCGCCCGGCGCGGCATCAAACGCGGCGACACCGTCGCCGTCATGCTCGCCAATACGCCGGCGATGCTGGAGGCGCACTACGGCGTGCCGATGGCCGGCGCCGTGCTCAACACACTCAACACCCGGCTCGACGCCTCCATCATCGCGTTCACGCTCGACCATGGCGAAGCCAAGGTTTTAATCACCGATCGCGAGTTCTCAAAAACGGTCAAGGACGCCCTCTCAAAATGCAAGGCCAAGCCGCTCATCGTCGATTATGACGATCCGGAATTCACCGGCGGCGGCGAGCGCCTCGGAAATCTGGAATACGAGGAGTTGTTGCGCGAAGGCGACGCCAATTTCGAGTGGCTGATGCCGGGCGACGAGTGGGATGCGATCACGCTCAACTATACGTCGGGCACGACCGGCGATCCGAAAGGCGTCGTCTATCATCATCGCGGCGCTTATCTGCTGGCGCTCGGCAACGTCGTCACCTGCGGCATGGGCAAGCATCCGGTCTATCTGTGGACGCTGCCGATGTTTCACTGCAACGGCTGGTGCTTTACCTGGACGCTGTCGCTCGTCGCCGGCACGCACGTTTGCCTGCGCGCGGTGCGCGCCGCACCGATCTTCGACGCCATCGCCACGCAAAAGGTCACGCATTTGTGCGGCGCGCCGATCGTAATGTCGACGCTGCTAAACGCGCCCGATGGCGAGCGCAGGCCGCTGTCGCACGTGGTCGAGTTCATGACCGCGGCGGCGCCGCCGCCGGAGGCGGTGCTCGCGGCCATGAAGGCGGCGGGCTTCAACGTCACCCACCTCTACGGGCTGACCGAAACTTATGGCCCCGCGGCCGTCAACGACTGGCACCGTGAGTGGGATGCGCTTCCCGCGCCCGAGCAAGCCGAGAAGAAAGCGCGCCAGGGCGTCTCCTATACCACGCTCGAAGGCCTCGACGTGCTCGACCCGGAAACCATGGAGCGCGTGCCGCGCGACGGTGAGACGCTCGGCGAAGTGATGTTCCGCGGCAACGTGGTGATGAAAGGCTACCTGAAAAACAAAGCCTCGAGCGAGGCCGCCTTCGCCGGCGGCTGGTTTCATTCCGGCGACCTCGGCGTCATTCATCCCGACGGCTACATTCAGCTCAAAGACCGCTCCAAAGACATCATCATTTCCGGCGGCGAGAATATTTCGTCCATCGAGGTGGAAGACGCGCTCTACAAGCACCCCGCGGTCTCGGCCGTCGCCGTGGTGGCGAAGCCCGACGACAAATGGGGCGAGACACCGTGCGCGTTTGTCGAGCTAAAGCCGAGAACGAGCGCGACGGCGGAAGAGCTTATCGCCTGGTGCCGGCAACATCTCGCCGCCTACAAATGCCCGCGCTACGTGGTGTTCGCCGAGATTCCGAAGACATCCACCGGCAAGCTGCAAAAATTCAAGCTGCGCGAGGCGGCGAAGGCGGTTTGAACAAACTCGTTCACGCCGCGCCGCGCCGCAAGACGCTACGCGCTCCGCCGCGTCGCCGCAGCGGCCGATTAAAAATCCGGGGCTGACCGACTAGTGAACGAGCGTGTCGTGCTGTAACCGCGCGATCTCGTCTTTAAGATGGAGCTTGAGCCGCTTTAGCTCTGCGATCTTCAAGCCGTCTGAGGATGGATGAGTGAGAGCTTCGGAGATTTCTATTTCAAGTGCGTGGTGCCGTCTTTCAAGTTCTGCAAGATGCGATTCAATCGCCATCTGGCTATCCTCCTTGCATCCGATCGACCTGACCCGTACCCCTCATCACACAACCGCCTCACCCTGAGCGGCGACAAGCATACTCCCTTTGCCGCACGGCGAAAATAGCAGGTGCACTCGAGCCGTGCCGGACTTGTGGGAGATCAGCCAAAACGCGATAATCCTTAGCAACTTACCTCCCGCGCCCCGGGCGCCACTACACACTCGCGGCGCGAGCAAGGGCGGCGATGACAAACGAGGAAGAGCGCGAGCTTCGGGCGCAACTGGCGCGCCTGCTGCAGGAGCATCGCGACCTTGATGCCGCAATCGCGGCGCTGCAAAGCGCTCCGGGCGTCGACATTATCCAGGTCCAGCGGCTGAAGAAGCGTAAGCTGCATTTGCGCGACCGGATCACCTTCATCGAAGACCAGCTCACGCCCGACATTATCGCCTAGAGCATGATGCCGAAAAGTGGGTACCGGTTTTCGGGCAGGATCATGCTCCGTAAACAGAACGGGTCGCGTAGCTAACGCGCACCGTCGCCCCGGCGTTCCGCTTTGCGCGCGTACATCGCCGCATCGGCGCGCGCGAGCACTTCGGCGGCGGCATCCATCGGCCCGCATACTGTCACACCGGCCGAGGCGCCCACCGCGAGCGTCGATGTCGCCCAAACGACCGGCGTCGCGTAAGCCGCGGCTTCGAGCGCGGCGGCCTTGGCACGTGCATCGGTCTCGGTGATGTTCCACAACAACACCGCGAACTCGTCGCCACCGATGCGCGCCACGATATCGGATGCGCGCACGCGAGAGCAAAGCGCCGCGGCGACGGCCTTGAGCGCGGCGTCGCCCGCGGCATGGCCGAGCCGATCGTTGACCGTCTTGAAACCGTCCAGGTCGAGGTAAATCAGCGCCGCGGTCGCACCGTAGCGTTTGACGTACGCGAGCGAGCGTTTGAGCTCGCGCTCGAAGCCGCGGCGGTTGAGCGTCCCGGTCAGCGGGTCGATGTCGATAGCAGCTTCGAGATCGGCGACGCGGTCGCGCGACGTCTGCAATTCGGCCGCAAGGCGCGCGACCTCGGCGGCGAGCTGGATCGCCGTCGCGCGCGAGCGAGCCTTGGCCGGCTTTTCCTGTTCTGAAGCGCCGGCAGCGGAGCTTCCGAGCTCGTAGCGCTGCGCGGATCCGCGGCGCGCGGGTGTTTTTGGCCGATTTGCCGATCTTTCTCGCAACGAAGCGCGCTCCCCGAATCGGCGAAGTTTACCTTCGGCTCGCGTGCGGCGGAACGACGCAGATTGCCGACAATTTCAACCGGCCTGAATGAAGCGCACCGGATCGGTACGGTCTCCTGCGAACAACGCCGCGGTCAACGGGCCACCGAAGACGGCGCCGGTGTCGAGGTTCAGCCGGTTGGGGCGAAGGTCCGGTTCGCCGGTCTCGAGCGGCGTATGCCCATGCACAATCAACCGTCCATAGTCTCGGCGATCGGACAGGAACGGCTCGCGTATCCAGATCAGATCGCGTTCTTGCTGCGTCTCAAGCGGCCGCTGTGGATTCACGCCGCCATGGACAAAAAAGCGCCGCCCATCGTCGTAAGTCACAGGCAACGAACGAAACCAGCTAAGGACCGCTTCTGGCAAATCCAGCGCGCGAGCAACGCCGAAACTGCGCAAGGTGGCGTCGCCGCCCTGGCCCAGCCAAATATCCGCCGGACATATCCCGTCGCGAACCTCAAGCGCGATTGCCTCGTGATTGCCTTTCAGGGCGATAAAACGCTCGCCCCAACCCGATTGCAGCTCCATCAAATAACGGACGACGCCGGCGCTGTCGGGGCCGCGATCGATGTAGTCGCCGAGGAAGACGAAGGTTAACGGCGTGCCCGCCGCGGCCTCTTCACAGCGCGCAACGAGGGCTCGCAACTTAGCCAGCGACCCATGAACGTCGCCCACGGCGCAGAGCAGACCACCAGCTCGAGCCCGATTTCCATCGGCGGCTGGCAAATGATGGCCATTTTCAGGCGACATTGTTCAGTTACCGTTCAACCCATTAATGGGAACTTAGTGTCTACGGGGTCAGTTTTGGGTGCAGTCACGAGGATACCAATCGAGGTGGATGTCATGAGGAAGATCCTGACTGCTGTCGCTGCGGCGGCGCTCATCGGTGTTACGGCGTTGGCGAGCTCAAGCCCGGCAAATGCTTGGGGCCGATGGGGCTGGGGTCCTGGTCCGTTCTGGGGCGGCGTCGCCGCCGGAGCCGTCGTCGGCGGAGCCATCGCCGCATCACCCTACTATTACCGTCCGTATTATCCCTATCCCTATTATGGCTACGGGTACGGCTGCCGGCCGGTGTGGAACGGCTATGGCTGGGTGCGCGGCTACTGCTGATTAGCGCGGCGGCGCCGAAAAGACACGCTAATCGTCCTGCGACGGGGCTACACGATTTCGCCGGCATGACGGAAAAGGTGCGCACACCAAATTTCCGCCAAAGATTAAGCACTTAGTGCCGGCGAAATCGGCTGACCAATTCGGAAGTTCACGGGGGCTTCCGCCTGGATCCAAAATTTGAGATCGGTGCCCGGCCGGTCATTCGAGGAGACCACATGCATAAATCGCTCATCGCGCTCACCGGCGCCGCGAGCATCGGCCTTGCGACGCTGGCTGCACCGGCCCCCGCGAATGCGTGGTGCATCGGTTGCGCCATTGGAGCGGGGCTGCTCGGCGGCGTCATCGTCGGCGCCGCAATCGCCAACAGCCCACCCCCCGGCTATTACTATCCGGGTTATTATCCGCCGCCCGGATACTATCCGCCGCCGCCCGGCTATTACCCACCGCCGCCCGGCGCGTACGCTCCGCCACCGCCCGGCGCCGCGCCTGGTCCTGCTTACGCGCAAGTCGCGCCCGGCTGCCACTGGGCCAAGCGCCAGGTGTGGGTCGAGGGCGCGGGCTATCAGTGGCGAAGCGTACAAGTTTGCCACTAAGCACCGAACGAATGTGACGAACGACACCGGCCGGCTTTCATCAAGCCGGCCGGTTTGTTTTCGCCGTCTTGTTTCGTCGCGCCGTTGCAACAGTTCAATGCAAAATGCCGAATTAGTTCAAAAGTGTCATTTGGACCCGCTTGAACATGGACTCATTTCCAGCTGCGCAAACCCGTGGTGCGGTGGCCGCCGGGAAACAACGCGCCGCCCCGCGTGCGCGACGGATCGGCTGCCAAATTCGAGACGCATTGCACCGCGCCGATGCGCGGTATGGCGAGATCACCGCGCGTTTGCCGCTTCCGGCATTTTGCAAGTCGCTCGCCATGACCGCGCTGGTCGGAGTGATCGTCGTTGTGCTGTTCGTTTACGTTGGGCTCGCCGCGATGCTCTATTTCTCGCAGCGCTCCATGATGTACTTCCCCGAGACCATCCATACCTCGCCGGCGCAAGCCGGCTTGCCGGAAGCCGAGGAAATTTCATTGACCGCCGCCGACGGCGTGCGCCTCGTCGGCTGGCATGTGCCGCCGCGTGACGGCCAGCCGGTCATTCTGTATTTCCACGGCAACGGCGGAGCGTTGCGCTATCGCGTCGAGCGCTTTCGCAAGCTGATCGGAGAAGGCCTCGGCCTGGTCGCCGTCGAGTACCGCGGCTACGCCGGCTCGCAGGGAAGTCCGAGCGAAGCGGGTCTGTTTGCCGACGCCGAGGCAGCCTACGCTTTTGCCGCGGGCCGCTACCGGCCGGAGCAAATCGTGCTCTGGGGCGAATCGCTCGGCACCGGTGTCGCGGTTTATCTGGCGGCGGAAAAACCGGTGGGCCGCGTCATTCTGGAAGCGCCGTTCACGTCCGCCGCCGCAGTTGCCGCCGGGCGGTACTGGTTCATGCCGGTGCGGCTGTTGATGAAAGATCAATTCCGTTCCGACGAACGCATTGCCAAGGTCGCCGCGCCGGTTCTCATCCTGCACGGCGTCAACGACCGCGTCGTTCCCTACGCCATGGGCGAAACGATGTTCGATCTCGCCCAAGGCAAGAAGCACATCGCGCGTTTTCTCGAAGGTGGACATGAGGATCTGGACCAGTACGGCGCGTTGCACGCCGTCGGGCGCTTCCTGTCGGGAAATCTGGATCACGCGCCGGAGCCCCCGGCGAACCATTGAGCGGTGCGTGCGCCTGCGGCGGTTATTGCGCGACGGTCATGAGCTCGATCACGTGGCCGTTGATGTCCTCGAAATAGAACCCGCGGCCGCCGTTCCAATGATTGAGCTTGCCGTCGCTTAGGCTCCACGGTGCGCTGCCAATGGCAATGTTCTGCTTTTTCACGCGCGCGAGAATGGCGTCGAACTCCCGATTGCTGACGTGAAACGCCAGGTGATGGCTCTCGAACTTGTCTTCCTCGTCGAATAACAGCGTCAACGATTTATTGACCCGCACCGGCGCGAAATATCCGGTGCGTCCGGGCTTGAGCCCGAAGATAGCCGCAAAGAATTTGGCCGACGCGGCCTTGTCGTGCGCCGGCACGATGGTGTGATTGAGGGTGATGGTCATGGCGCCCGTCCTTTTCAGAACGTTTGATACGCCTGCCCGGTCTTGCCGCCGACGCGAGCGAAGCCGGTTTTCGCGGGCTCGTATTTTTCGTTGAGGTTGAGCGCTTTGGCGTAAGAGCCGGCGGCCTTTTCCTTCGCACCAAGGCGCTCGTAGGCCAGTCCGCGGCTGGTCCACGCCTGAAAGTTCGCGGGCGAGATCTGTACGGCTTCGTCGAGATCGCTTGCCGCCGATTTGGCGTCGCCGATGGCGAGATAGCTCAGCGCCCGTGCCACGTAAGGATCGGCCTGCTGCGGCGTCAACGTGAGCGTGGTGGAGAAGTCGTCGATCGCGAACTGGTATTGACGCTGGCTCTGGTAGAGCAGCCCGCGATTGTAATAGCTCTGCGCGTTGTCCGGCTTCAGCGTCACCGCCTTGTTGAAATCAGCGAGCGCCTGCGCACCGCGACCCTGTTCGCGGTAAATAATGCCGCGGCCAAGGTAAGCCGGAACGTAACCGGCATTGATCGAAAGCGCCTTGTTATAATCGGCGAGCGCAAGCTCCAGCTTGCCGCTTTGGCGGTAGAGCAACGCGCGATTGGCATAGGCCTGGGCGTAATTCGGATCGAGGCTGATCGCCTTGTTGAAGTCGGCGAGCGCGCCCTCGGGCTGACCTCCGGCGGCCAGCACGGTGCCGCGCACGTTGTAGGCTTGCGGGTCTTCCGGATGTTTCTGGATCACCTCGCCAAGCGAGGCGAGGTTGGACTGCGACGTGGCGTTAAGCGCCTCTTCTTTCTCCGGCGAATCCAGATGGCCGCAGGCGGCGAGCGCGAACGCGCCGAGAAGGGACATAAGCGCGGGAGAACACCGGCTACGGCGCGGCTTTGACGGCGTTGTGGTCACGTCGCTTGTTACCGTCATTCGACGCTCGCGGCGCAGCGCCCCCACCGCCTAACGGTAGATCAACACCCGCCCTGGGCGATAGCCCGGCCTTCAGAGGTTCCAAATAGCGAACGGCGCGGGCTTTTGACCCGCGCCGCCGCCGAAAATTCGTTCAAGATTTAGCCAAAGCGCGGGGCGCGCGGCGGGCCTGACCTGCCGCCGGGGCCGGCGCCGGGCGCCGGCTTCGGCTTCATCGGCAAAAGGCCTTCGCGCTGCAACCGCTTGCGCGCAAGCTTGCGGGCCCGGCGGATCGCTTCCGCCTTCTCCCGCGCCTTTCTTTCCGAGGGTTTTTCGTAGTGGCCGCGGAGCTTCATCTCGCGGAAAATGCCCTCGCGCTGCATCTTCTTCTTCAGCGCCTTGAGGGCCTGGTCAACGTTATTGTCGCGAACGAGAACCTGCACGCATCCTCCTTTTAAAGTGCGCTCGGTATAGGGCACCGGGGAATGAAATAGCGGCGCAGGCGATACCGCCTGCGCCACGTTGCCGGTTATCTATCAGAATGGGGCCGGGAAGTCCACAAGGCGGCAGGGCGACGGAGCGGGCCATCCCGCAAGAGCTTCGGCATCCTAGTCCGCAAACATCCGCGTCACGTGCCCCATCTTGCGGCCGGGGCGGATTGCCGACTTTCCGTAGAGATGCACGGCGGCACCGGGAACTTGCAGCCACTTGCGAAAATCTTTGACCTCATCGCCGATGAGATTGATCATTTCGACGCGGCCATGGCGGACGGCCTTGCCGAGCGGCCAGCCGGCCACCGCGCGGATGTGCTGCTCGAACTGCGAGATCGAGGCCCCGTCGAGCGTCCAGTGTCCGGAATTGTGTACGCGCGGCGCGATCTCGTTGACCAGCACGCCGCCGTCGCCAAGCACGAACATTTCGACCGCCAGCACGCCGACGTATTCGAATTGTTGCGCGATCTTCTCGGCGATGCTTCGCGCGGCTTGCGCCGCCTCTGCGCCGACCCGCGCCGGAACGCGCGAGATTTTCAGAATATGATTTTGATGCTCGTTCTCGGTGACGTCGAAGCACTCGACCGCACCGTCCCGTCCGCGCGCGGCAACCACCGAGATTTCGCAGGCAAACGGCACGAACGCTTCGAGGATGCAAGGTTGCGCGCCGACGGCGCGCCAAGCCGCTTCCGCGGAGCCGGCATCTTTGATGGCCGCCTGACCCTTGCCGTCGTAACCGAACCGGCGCGTCTTCAGCACCGCCGGCAAGCCGATCTTCCTGATTGCCGCCGCCAACTCATTTGGACCCCCGGCATCGGCATATGCCGCGGTGGCAATGCCGAGCCCGCTGACGAAATTCTTTTCGGCGAGACGATCCTGCGTGATGGCCAAAATCTTCGGATCGGGACGGACCGGCACGCGCGCGCCGAGAAACGCCGCCGTCTCGGCCGGCACGTTCTCGAACTCGTAGGTGACGAGATCGACATCGGCGGCGAAGCGATCGAGCGCGGCGGTGTCGGAATAATCGGCGGAGGTGACGCGGTGCACGACGTCGAAGGCCGGCGATTCCGGATTGGGCGCGAAGACGTGGCACTTGAAGCCGAGGCGCGCCGCGGCTTGCGCCAGCATGCGGCCGAGTTGGCCGCCGCCGAGGATTCCGATTGTCGCCCCCGGATCGAGCACCGGCGACGTGTCACTCACGCGGCGAGTCCTTCGGCCGCTCGGCAACGCCGGCAGTTTGCCGCTCGCGCCACGCTTCGAGGCGGACGCGCAGGCCTTCGTCACCCAACGCCAAAACGCTTGCCGCCAGCAGTGCGGCGTTGATCGCGCCGGGCTCGCCGATCGCCAGCGTGCCGACCGGAACGCCTGGCGGCATTTGCACAATCGAATAAAGCGAATCCTGTCCCGACAGCGCCTTCGACGTAACAGGAACGCCGAACACCGGCAGGCTCGTCATCGCCGCGGTCATTCCCGGCAAGTGCGCCGCCCCGCCGGCGCCGGCAATGATCACTTTGAAACCCGCGCCGCGCGCGCCCTTGGCGAATGCGTAAAGCCGCTCCGGCGTGCGATGCGCTGAAACGATGCGCGTCTCGTAACCGACCTGGAGGGCGTCGAGCGTCTCGGCGGCATGCTTCATGGTCTGCCAGTCGGACTGGCTGCCCATGATAATCGCCACGGATTTTGCTTCCGGCGCCAAGGCCTGCTCCTGCGCGGAGGAAGCGCCGGATTATAGGTGCGGTCGGGTAAACGGCAAGGCGCTGGAGCGCCGCACCAAGTGTATTCCCGGATTAAGGTTGCTCGTTTTCAGGAACGCCCCGAAGCGCAATGTCAGGCTTTGACTGGCGGCACGCCTCCCATAAGCGCGCCGCCGTCACCGGCATGTCGAGATGTGCGCCGGCGCCGTTCGGGATGGCGTCTGCGACCGCATTCATCAGCGCGGCGGGCGAGGCGGTGGTGCCGCCCTCGCCGACGCCCTTGACGCCAAGCACATTGGTGGTGGCGCGCACATTGAGAAGTTCGTCGCGGAGCACCAGCGGCATGTCGTCGGCGCGCGGCATGGCGTAGTCCTGAAACGACCCGGTCACGAGCTGCCCGTTGTCGGCGTCGTAGAACAGCTGCTCCATGAGCGCGTGGCCAAGACCTTGCGCCAACCCGCCCTGCAGTTGCCCGGCGACAATGCGCTCATCGAGCGCGACGCCGCAGTCGTCGACCGCCGCGTAATTGACGATCTGCATTCGCCCGGTGTCGGGATCGATCTCGACTTCGGCGATATGAACGCCATTGGGAAACGTCAGCGGCGTGTCGGTGGTGACTTTGGTGTCCAAATCCTCTTCGAGGATGCCGCGGCGTTTGAAGTCGGCGGCTTGCGCCGCGACCTCGAACAAAGAAAGACGGCGATCGGTACCGACCACTTCGAAGTGGCCGCCGGCGTAAGCGATGTCGCCTTCGGAAGCTTCAAGCGCCATCGCCGCGACGCGCTTACCCTTTTCCACCATGCCCTCGATGCCTTTGACAATCGATGCGCCCGCGGTCATGGCCGATCGGGAGCCGACCGAGGCGTAACCGGCAATCTCCATCGCCGAGTCACCGTGCCGGTGGGTGAGCTTGTCGCGCGCAATGCCGAGCCGCTCGGCGACCAGCGGCAGAAACACGGTGGCATGACCCTGGCCGGTTGACTGGACGTTGAGATTGACGGTGAGCGTGTCGTCACCGGGAAAGCTGAGCAGCGCTCCCTCGGTCGGCGTGCCGCCGGCATGTTCGAGCATGCAGGAAATGCCGATGCCGCGATGGCGTCCACGCGCTTTGGCGGCGAGGCGGCGCGCTTTGAAGCCTTTGTAGTCGGCCAGCTCGAGAGCACGATCGAGCATCGGCGCGAAGTCACCGCTGTCATACGTGGTGCCGACGGCAGTTTTGTATGGCATCGCCGCCGCGCGAATGAGATTGCGCCGGCGCAATTTCACCGGGTCTATTCCAGTGATGCGCGCGGCTTCTTCGACGACGCGCTCAAGCGCGTAATTCGCTTCGGGACGTCCAGCGCCGCGATAAGGCGCGGTGAGCACCGTATTGGTGAACGCGCAGCGCACGCTGAGATCGATGAGAGGAATGTCGTACATGCCGGGAAGGCAGCGCCCGAAACTCAAACTCGGGATCGCCGCGCCCACCGGGCCGATGTAAGCGCCGAGATTGCAGGTGTTGCGAATGCGCAACGCCAGGAAGCGCCCCTTGTCGTCGAGCGCAAGCTCGGCTTCGGAATAAATATCACGCGCCTGATTGTCGCTGAGAAAAGCTTCCGAGCGGCCGGACATCCAATGAACTGGACGGCCGAACTTCTTGGCGCCGACCAGTAGCGCCACGTATTCAGGATAGGGACCGGTTTTCAGCCCGAACGCGCCGCCGACATCGTCGGTCAATACCTGCAACCGCGCCGGCGGAATTTTCGTGATGGCGGCGAGGTTGTCGCGCATCACGCGCGCGCCCTGCGAGCACACCCGCAAAATAAACGAGTCGCCGTCGGGGACGTATTGCGCCGTGCCGCCGCGCGGCTCCATCGACGCCATCGCCATGCGCTGGTTCATCACCGCGATGCGGGCAACGAATTTCGCGGCCGCGAATGCGGCGTCGACCTCGCGCGCGTTGCCGTCCGGGTCAGGCACAAATCCAGGCCAGTCGATGGCAAGATTGCCGGGCGCCTGCGGCCACACTTGCGGCGCGCCGGGCGCAAGCGCGGCCCGCGCATCCATGACCGGGGTGAGCGGGTCATAATCGACGGCGATAAGCTCGGCGGCGTCTTGTGCGGCGCCCGCGCTGTCGGCCACGACCATCGCCACGCATTCGCCGATATGGCTCACGCGCTCGGCGGCAAGCGCCGGCCGTACCGGCAGAACGAGGGCCTTGCCGCCCCGCCCCGCCATGGGCGGGTGACTGCTGATGTTGCCGATCGCACCAATATCGCCGGCGGTGAGAATCCCGACAACGCCGGGACTTTGCGCGGCCAACTCCGCGTCGATCGAGACGATGCGGGCACAGGCGTGCGGCGAGCGGACGAAATAGGCAAAGGCCTGATCCGGCAGCGGAACGTCGGCCATGAACCGGCCGTGGCCGCGAACGAGAATATCGTCTTCGAGGCGCGGTTCGCTATCCGCGCGTCCCTCTATTTTTGCATCCATGATTTGTTCGGGAACGCTCTACTTTGAGTCCAGCGCGCCCTTTATAAACGAAATCGCCGGTCGCTGAAGGAACCATCTCCCGCCGGAGTTCCAGGGCTGTCATGCCTCAGCAAGGCGTTGACAGGCCGAATAAGCGGCGGAGACAGGAAGATCCCGGAATGTTGCGGCCGGGCACGTTCGCATTGACCTTGCTTTTGGCGGCGCTGACGACGCTCGGCCCGCTCTCTATCGACATGTATCTGCCTTCGTTGCCCGAGATCGGCCGCGCGCTCGCGGCGCCGACCGCCAGCGTCCAACTGACGATTTCCAGCTACCTCATCGGTTTCGCCGCCGGACAGATAATTTACGGGCCGGTGTCGGATCGTTACGGCCGCCGGCCAATCCTGTTTGCCGCACTTGCTGTTTATGTGGTGGGCACTGGAATCTGTGCCGGCGCGCAATCCATCGGTCCGCTGATTGCCGGCCGGCTCTTGCAGGGCGTCGGCGGCGCCGGCTCGAACGTGCTTGCCCGCGCCATCGTTCGCGACCTCTACACCGGCGTGCGGGCGGCGCGCGAGCTCTCGCTGATGGGATCGATCATGGCGTTTGCCCCGATCGTCGCGCCGATGATCGGTGGCGTGTTGCAGACCCAATTCGGCTGGCGCGCAAACTTCATCCTTATGGTCATCGCCGCCGTCATCGTTTTTGCCGCGGCGAGCCGATTGCTGCCGGAAACAATGGCAAAGCGCAGCGCCGAACCGTTTTCGCTGGCATGGTTAGGCAAAGGTTATATTTCGCTCCTCCGGCACCGGAGCTTTGTCGCCTATCTCGCCATCATGACCATCAGCTATGCCGGATTGTTCGCCTGGATATCTGCGGCCGCCGTCGTGCTGGAGGGAATCTACGGCATGTCGGCCGTGACGTTCGGCTTTACCTTCGCGTTGGGCGCGGCAGGCTTTATGGCGGGGGCCGCAGGCGCCGCGCGGCTTGTGCTGCGGCTTGGCCTTGATCGCATGATGGGTCTTGGCGTCTCCCTGCTCGCCGCCGGCGGCTCGGGGTTTGCGGTTATTGTCGCGACACAAATTCCCAACGGTCTCTGGCTGATTGTGGCGATGGCGGTTTACCTCGCCGGACTCGGGCTGGCGATGCCCCAGGCCATGGCCGGAGCGCTTACGCCGTTTCCTGAACGTGCCGGCATGGCGGCCTCACTGCTCGGCGTGGTTCAGCAGTCGGCCGCGGCTGCGGCCGCCGCGGTTATCGGTGCGTATCTCGGACCATCAGCGTGGCCGGCCGCCGCCGCGGTCTTCGCTGCCGGCTGGCTCACTTTTCTGGTTTGGGCGTTCACGCGTGGTCTGCGCGCGCAAGAATCTCAAAACAGTCCTTAGGCAGTGCAATACCACAATTCCGTCGTTGCCTGACACGGCGCGTTCGTTAGGATACCGGAAGGGGGTGGCCAGTATGCTCGGCGAGTCGCGCCCAAGCTTCCCCAATTCTCGCGACTTGAGCTAAGGCCTTTAAAGAGCAAGGCAAATGAGTTCGGGCAGTCCGCTAAGCCGCCGGGCTTTCCTGGCCGGCGTAAGTGCCGCGGGTGGCGCCCTCACACTCGCCTTGGCTATTCCGTTTCGGCCGGCGCCCGCTGCTGCCGATGCGCCCGAGATCACCGCTTGGCTCACCATTCAGCCGGATAACGCTGTCGTGATCCGGATTGCGCATGCCGAGATGGGCCAGGGCGCATTGACCGGGCTTGCCATGCTGGTCGCGGAAGAGCTCGAATGCGACTGGGCCAAAGTCCGCACCGAGTTCGTCTCCGCGGGCGCTAACCTCCGCCGTCACGGCGTTTGGGGTGACACGTCAACAGGCGCGAGCCGTTCCATCGGATCGTCGCAACTTTATCTGCGGCAGGCCGGCGCCACGGCGCGCGAAATGCTGATCGCCGTCGCCGCGGCGCGATGGAGCGTTCCGGCGTCGGAATGCGCCGCGCGCCAGAGCACGATTACCCACAAGCCGAGCGGGCGGACGCTTGCATTCGCCGCGGTCGCCGAGGACGCGGCCAAGATCAAGCTCGACGACGTGCCGTTAAAAGATCCGGCAAGCTGGAAGCTCCTGGGCACCCCGCAACTGCGCCTCGACGTGCGCGACAAGGTGACCGGTCGGCCGATTTACGGGATCGATGTCCGCCTGCCCGGCATGGTGTACGCCGCCATCAAGCAGTGCCCGGTGTTCGGCGGAACACCGAAGTCCGTCGACGAAAACGCGGTCGCCGGAATGAAAGGCGTCCGCCGCGTGGTGTGCATGCCCGATGCGGTCGCGGTGGTGGCCGATTCCTGGTGGCGCGCCAAGCAGGCGCTCGACGCCTTGCCGATCGTCTGGGACGATCGCGGCAACAGCAGCGTGTCGAGCGAAAGCATCGCCGACTTTGTGCGGGCCGGGCTCGATGCGGACGATGCGCAGGTCGGACAATCCGACGGCGACGTGACCGCAGGTCTTGCGAACGCCGTGCGGCATGTTGAGGCGGAGTACACCGTTCCCTACCTCGCGCATGCCACCATGGAGCCGCAAAACTGCACCGCACACGTGCAGCCCGGGCGGGTCGAAGTGTGGGCGCCGACGCAAGGCGCGGAGACCGCGCTGGTCACCGCCGCGGTCGCCGCCGGCGTCTCCAACGACAAAGTCGTGGTTCACAACATGATGCTGGGCGGCGGCTTCGGCCGCCGCGGCGCCATTCAGGAATACGTCCGCCAGGCGGTGCTTATCGCCAAGGAGGTCGACGCACCAGTCAAGCTCGTGTGGACACGCGAAGAAGACATGCGCCACGATTTTTACCGTCCATTCGGGATGGCGCGGCTTACCGCCGGCCTCGACGCCGAAGGCATGCCGACGGCGCTGAAAATACGGCTTGCCGGCCCGTCGTTCGTCGCCACGTTCGTGGCGGCGTTCGGCACCAACATCATCGACCGGACTTTTCTCTCCGGATTGATCGAGCAGGAAATGGCGTACGACCTGCCAAACTACCAGGTCGACTACCTCATCCGTCAGACGCCGGTTCCGGTCGGGGTGTGGCGCGCCATCAATTACACCGAGAACACCTTCTACAAAGAATGCTTCATCGATGAGCTGGCGCATGCCGCGGGAATGGACCCTTACCTTTATCGGCGGCGTCTGTTGCGCAACAGCCCGAAGAACCTCGCAGTGCTCGACGCCGCGGCGAAGAAAGCGGACTGGTTGAGCCCGCCGCCGAGAGGTGTGTCGCGCGGCATTGCGGTGACCGAGGCCTGCGGCAGCTATTGCGCGCACGTGGTCGAGGTCTCGGTCACGCGCGGCCGCCTGCGCGTGCACCGCGTCGTCTCGGCGCTCGATCCCGGGCACGTCGTCAATCCGCTTTCGATCGAAATGCAAACCCAGGGCGCGATCATCTACGCGCTGACCGCGGCGCTCTACGGCGAAATCACCATCAAGGATGGCGCCGCGGTGGAGGGAAATTTCGACGAGCAGGAAATGTTGCGCATGGCCGATGCGCCGAAGGTCGAGACCGTCATCGTGCCGAGCGGCGATTTCTGGGGCGGTGTCGGCGAGCCGCCGGTGCCGCCGCTGGCGCCGGCTTTGTGCAACGCCGTATTCGCCGCGACCGGCAAGCGCATCCGCACCCTGCCGCTCAAAAATCACGACTTGACGAACGCGGCTGCGGATGCGACTCGCGACGCGCGATGAAGAATTTACTGAAGACGGCAAAAAGCGCGGCGCGCAACCGGCAACTCAAGTCCGATCAGCAAACGACGAGCTTGTCCCCGGCCGACTGGGTAGAGGCAGCGACCGACTTCCTGATCGACAACAATCTAAATAGCCTCGACATTCCTTATCTGTGCCGCCAACTGGGCGTTACCAAAGGAAGCTTTTACTGGCACTTTAAGGGGCGGCCCGAGCTCCTAAAAGCCATCCTCGATGAATGGCGCCAGCGCATGACTTCGGATGTCAGCTTGCGCGCTGAGCGAAGCACGACCACGGTAGCGGCTGCGCTCCAGTATTTGCTCGGATTGATACGGCGCCCGCGGCCGAGCCGAAGGGGAGCGATCGAACGAAGCGTCCGCGATTGGGCAAGAAACGATCCACTCCCGCGGGGGCGGTCGTCGAAGTAGATCAGATGCGGCTCGCATTCTTCGAGGCGCTGTTTCGCCGGCACGGGTTGACCGATCGAGAGGCCAGACGCCACCTACGCACTCATGATGGGCGATTCACGGATCGTGGCTTCATCGACATTGGGCTTCTTCGACATAACCGCGTCATGAAATTGCTCGTGCTTGCCCTGCTTGAATGCCGCCAGCGCGATCCGCGCCTCATTCACTGAAGCCGGCCCAAGTATGGCCAATTCCTTTTCAACAACACGAAGGTCGGGATTGTTCTTTGTCAGGGCCTCCAGCCAGGGTTCGACCTGGCGGCAATACGGACAGCGGTAATCGAAAAACTCGACCAGCGTGACGTCGCCGTTCGGATTGCCACGAACTGGCGTCATCGGATCGTCGAGAAGCTCTTTTTTCAGCGAGGCGATCAGATTCTTGCTTCGCACTTCCTGGCGAAGTTGCTCATGGTCTCCGGCGATCCGCAGGGACTGGATCAGCACTTCAGGGTGGGTGAGAATATAATCGTGAATGACTTTTTGGAGAGCCTCGTCGGCAGCCGGCGATTTACCGGCGTCGCCCGTTTGCGCCAATACAGAGCCGGTGAACGGTAGCGCAACCAACAATGCAACCAAAAGCGTAATGAACCGACGTTGAAGCCTCACAACGCTGTACTCGCAATGACGCTGAACTCTGACGGTGCATAGGCTACATCCAGATGTTTTATCCAAAGGCGCGCTTGAGCTAAATCCGTGACGCGCAGCTTCAAAGCGAACAGAAGCAAGTTCAGGGCATACCTGGCATCAAAGTCAATTATGCAATTTTTGCAGCAGCTTAGAGCGCGCCCGCGCGCAGCCAAAAATCAGGGCTTCACCCGCTCGATTTGGCGCGCCGGCGGGCTTGGCGTTTACGGCAGCCGTCGCGGTTGCGCTCGCGAAGCTCGCCGCCGCGGCGCGGCGGACGAAATATGCTGTGGAAGACCGAGTTTAGCGCTGTCGGGCTAGCGAATCAGCAGTCCATCAGCCGATAATTGCGCCGGCGGGGCTCCGTAAGGGCCCGGGCCGCCAATTGCGCTTTTGACGGGGCGATGCGCAATGACAATCAACGACGCAATACCGGGGCTTGAGGGCCGGCGGACGCTGTATGAGATCGACGCCGACGCTCGCGCAACCATCGCCGAGCTGTGGCCGCTGGTGGCGCCTTATCTGGATGGCGCAATTGAGGAGTTCATCGATTCAACGTCGAAACTTCCCCCCGTCGCCAACATCGTTGACGCAGCCAAGATCGTCCGTGAGCACCGTGACGCGATCAAGGCGTTCGAGATGGCCCACTTCAAGACTTTGCTCTCCGGAAATTTCGACGAACAGTATGCCGAATCTTGCAGGCGGACCGTCGCACAGGAAACCGCAGTCGGATTTGACGCCCGGGTGCGATGCAACGTCGGCAATTGCGTACTGCGATTCATACTCGACATCCTGGCGCGCGGGCGGCCGTTCACCTCGGCGAAACTGGTGAAGCGTGTCCGCGTGGTTTCGCAAATCATCACTTTCGACATAGCCAATGCCATGACCTTGCACCGGGACGGGGCGATACGCGCGACGCAGGCAAGGCGCGCCGAGGTCGATTCGGCGATAGCTGATTTCAGCGGCGCCATAGGTGAGGTGCTTGAGGCAATTCAGGAAGCGTCGGCGTCGTTGACCTCAACATGCACGAACCTGAAGTCCGCCGCCGGCGACACCTTGGATCGCGTGACTTCCGCTTCGTCCGCGTTTTCCGAAACGGCGCAGCGCGTCGAGTGGACCGCGACCGCCACGGAAGAATTGTCGAACTCTATTCAGGAAATCGGCGAGCAGGCCTCACGGGTGCTGGCGAGAGCCCGTTCCGCCGTAGCGGACGCCGACCGCGCGCAGCAAGCAATAGGATCGCTCAATGAAGCCGCCGAACGTATCGGTTCGGTCGTCGACACGATTTCCGCCGTTGCCGGACAGACCAATCTGCTGGCGCTGAATGCAACCATCGAGGCGGCGCGCGCCGGAGAGGCAGGAAGAGGCTTTGCCGTGGTTGCGTCGGAAGTAAAGGCGCTCGCCAGCCAAACCTCGAACGCAACGAAGGACATCTCCGAGCAAATTGCCGCCATTCAGGCCGCCACCAAAGGCTCGGTAAATGAAATACACTCCATCTCGCACACCATCGGTGAGCTGTCGTCGGTATCCACAAGCATCGCCTCGGCGGTCGAGCAGCAAAGCGTCACGACGCGCGAGATCGCCGAAAGCGTTCAAAATGCCGCCTCCCACACCGTTCGGGCGTCCACCGAGATTGATTCGATCAAACAGGTTGCCGCCCAGGGCGTGACGTCCATCGAGGACATTCAGACCTGGACGAAACGGCTGTCAAAGAGCGCGAACGACCTGGAGGCAAAGGTGGCGGACTTCTTTTCCAAGGTTCGCGCCACGTCCAATAGCAACGACTGGCAAAGCCGGGCGGCGGTGGCGGCGCGGCAGGATTCGTCAATCGGCCGCGCCTGAGGCTATTCCGGCGGTTTTCGTTACTTAAGCGGCCGCACCGAAGCGCGCCCACCACCTCGCGCCGTCTCGTCCAAGCGGGTATGATTTCACTTCATCTGCTGAACAACGGCACCGGGCAAGGCTTTATGAAGCGGCGCGGACAGGAAGGCCGAAAGCGCAAACCGGCGCGGCGCACCGCTGCGGCCCGCCCGTCGCGGCGATTGGCGAAGCCGCGAAAGGCTCCGGCCGATTCCTCAAAGACTAGGCTGCAAAATCGCACGCGTGAACGCGACGATGCGCTCGAACAACTCGCCGCGACTTCGGAAGTGCTGCGCGTCATTTCATCTTCGCGCGGCGATCTCGAACCGGTGTTTAGCTCAATGCTGAAGAAGGCCGTCCGCATTTGCAGCGCCGGCTTCGGTAACATCTATCGTTGGGACGGCGACGCACTCCATCTTGTCGCGTCGCATAATCTGCCGCCGGCTTATGCGAAACTTCGCGCCGGCAAGCCCTTCCGCCCGAGCCTCAAAAGTCCGACTGGCGTGATGATGACGACCAAACGGACTACGCAGGTTGCTGATTTGGCGGCCGAACCCGGCTACCGGGAGCGCGATTCGCTTTTTGTCGAAGGCGTCGAGATCGGAGGCATTCGCACGCTGCTCTCCGTGCCGATGCTCAGGGACGACGGGCTTGTCGGTGTAATCACGCTTTATCGCCAAGAAGTTCGGCCGTTTTCCGAAAACCAGATTGCACTTGTCACGAGCTTTGCAGCGCAGGCCGTCATAGCCATCGAGAACGCGCGGCTGCTCTCGGAGCTGCGCGCGTCGCTGGAACGACAGACAGCCACTTCCGAGGTGCTCGGCGTCATCAGCCGTTCCAAATTCGAACTCGAGCCGATTCTGCAAAGCGTGGTGAGAACAGCGATGCGGCTTTGCCGCGCCGACCAGGCGGTGATTTTCCGGCTGCAGGGTGGAGCCTATCGTTTCGCCGCCGGGCATAGCCACGCTCCGGAATATCTAGAGATCGAAAAGCAAACGACCATCTTGCCGGGCCAGGGGACGGTGGTGGGCCGCGCCGTGCTCGCCCGGCAAGTCGCGCGAATCGACGACGCCTTGTCGGATCCGCATTACGAGAAAAAGGCCGACGCCCGGGTCGGCGGCACCCGTTCGATGATCGGAGTCCCGCTGATGCGAGACGGTGAGCCGATCGGCGCCATCGGGCTCGCGCGCAACCGCGTCGAGCCCTTCAACGATCGCGAGATCGAGCTGGTGGCGACTTTTGCCGACCAAGCGGTGATCGCCATCGAGAACGTGCGGCTGTTCGAGGCCGAGCAGCAGCGTACGCGCGAGCTGACTGAGTCGCTGGAGCAGCAGACGGCGACGGCGGATGTACTGAGCGTCATTTCCAGCTCGCCCGGTGATCTTGAGCCAGTGTTTTCCGTCATGCTCGAAAAGGCCGCACAAATTTGCGACGCCAGCTTTGGCAACATTTACCGCTGGGACGGCGAAGCGTTGCACTACATGGCTTCCCGCAACACGCCGGAAGCGCTTGTAAGGGTCAGGAAAGAAGGGCCGCTTCGTCCCGAACCCGGTTCCCCCCTCGGGCTGGCGATCGCAACCAAATCGGCCTGGCACGTCGCCGATCTAAGCAAAGAGCCGGGTTACGTCTCGAAAAATTATCCGAGCCTTGTCGCAGGGGTCGAACTGGGCGGCATCCGTGCGATCCTTTTCGTACCGATGCTAAAGGAAAACGAACTGGTCGGTATGTTCAGCCTTTTTCGGCATGAGGTACGGCCCTTCACCGACAAGCAGATCGAACTGCTAACGAATTTCGCCGCCCAGGCAGTGATCGCCATTGAGAACGCGCGGCTCCTGAGCGAACTACGCGAATCCCTGCAACAGCAGACGGCGACCGCCGACGTGCTGCGCGTGATCTCCAGCTCGCCGACGAATATCCAGCCCGTTCTTGAAGCCATCGTGCGCACGGCAGGGGAGCTGTGCGCGTCGGAATATTCCATCTTTTTCAGGCTGAAGGAGGGCCAATACAACGTCGTCTGCTCGAATAATGCCGAGGCCGAGTACATCCGATATCTCGCCGAGCATCCTATCAGCATCGATCGCGGCTCCCTTATCGGCCGCACGGCTGTCGAACGCCGCGTGGTGCATATTGCGGATTGCATGGCCGACCCCGAATACACGCACAGAGACTACGCGCGGGTCGGGAAGCATCGCTCGATGCTTGGCGTGCCGCTGCTTCGCGATGGCGCCGTGATCGGTGTCATCGGGCTGCTGCGAACGTCGGTGCGGCCGTTCACCGACAATCAGATCGCGCTCGTGAAAACTTTCGCGGACCAGGCGGTGATCGCCATCGAGAACGTGCGGTTGTTCAGCGAATTGCGTGCGCGCACAGCCGATCTTACCGAAGCGCTGGAGCAGCAGACGGCGACCTCCGACGTGCTCCGCGTCATTTCCGGTTCGCCGGGCGAGCTGCAACCGGTGTTCGACGCCATGCTGGCCAACGCCACGCGGCTTTGCCGAGCCCATTACGGCACACTATGGCTTCGCGAAAGCGACGGGCGCATCCGCAACGCGGCAATGCATGGCGCGTTGCCCGAACCATTCCGAGAAAAATGGGGCGTGGGCGCGGTATTCCGGGCGAGTGCATCGGTACCGACGAGCCGCGTTCTCGACACCCAAAACCCAGTGCAGGTCACCGATCTCAAAGAGCACCCGGCCTATCTCGAGGGCGATCCTCTTGCGGTCGCGTCAGTCGACCTTGCCGGCATACGCACGCTGGTTTCCGTGCCGATGGTCAAGGACGGCGAGATTCTCGGAACAATGAATATTTTTCGCCGGGAAGTGCAGCCGTTCGCCGACAAGCAGATCGAGCTGTTGAAGAATTTCGCCGCCCAGGCCGTCATCGCCATCGAGAACACCCGGCTGCTCACCGAGCTGCGCGAGTCGCTCGAAAGGCAAACCGCCACTTCCGAAGTTCTGGGCGTCATCAGCCGGTCCAAATTCGAGTTGCAGCCGATCCTGCAAAGCGTTGTCGACACCGCGTCGCGGCTTTGTCGAGCGGAGGCGTCTGTGATCTTCCGGTTGGAAGCCGGAGTCTACCGCTTCGCGGCCGGCCACAGCCTCATTCAGGCGTACATGGAACATGAGCACGAAACCCCGATTGCGCCGGGGCCTGGCACGCTGATCGGCCGTGCCGCCATGAGCCGGCAAGTCGTTCTGATCGAAGATGCGTGGAACGACCCTCTCTACGAACAAAAAGCGGTGCCGGGCGTCGGCCGGTCGATGATGGGCGTGCCGCTGATGCGTAACGGCGAGCCGATCGGCGTCATCGGGCTCTCGCGCAGCCGAGTGGATCCCTTCACCCAGCGCGAAATCGATTTAGCCGCGACTTTCGCAGACCAGGCGGTGATCGCCATTGAAAACGTGCGGCTGTTCGAAGCCGAGCAGCAGCGCACGCGCGAGCTGACGGAATCGCTGGCGCAGCAAACGGCGACCGCAAAGGTGCTGCAGGTGATCTCCGGATCGGCTTTCGACCTGCAGGCGGTGCTCGACACGCTGCTCGAATCCGCGGCGCAGCTTTGTGAGGCCGATGCGGCGACGATCTGGCGTCCCGACGGCGAATTCCTCAAGGCAGCGGCCATGTGGGGCGGCTCGGAAGAGCAGCGGGAGTTCTTTAGCAAGAACCCGGTCCGCGCTGACGACCAGGGGAAGATCTCGGGCCGGGTCATGCTGCAACGCCGGACGATTCACATTGCCGATATTCAGGCAGAACCCGGCTTCACCGGGGGCGACTATTATGCGGACAATCTGCGCACTAGCCTCGGCGTGCCGCTTTCGAGAAACGGCGAAGTTATCGGCGTTTTCATTCTGGTACGCCGCACCGTAAGACCCTTCAGCGAGAAACAGATCGAGCTGGTCGAGACGTTCGCCGACCAGGCGGTGATCGCCATCGAAAACGCGCGGCTATTCGAGGCCGAGCAGCAGCGCACAAAAGAGCTGACCGAATCGCTGGAACAGCAAACGGCCACTTCGGAAGTGCTGCAGGTCATCTCGAGCTCACCGGGTGACCTTGAGCCTGTGTTTAGAACCATGTTGGAGAATGCCCTCCGCATCTGCGATGCCACGTTCGGAAACATCCACCGCTGGGATGGCGAGGCCTTGCACATCGCGGCCTCGCTCAACACCCCAGCCGCCTTCGCCGAGTTCCGCAAGCGCTCAGCGCTTCGCCCGGGTCCGGAAGCTCCTTTCGGCCGTATGGTCGCGACCAAAATGGCGGTGCACGTCACCGATCTCTCGGCCGATCCGGCCTACATCGAACAGCGCGCCCCCACAGTCGTTGCGGCCGTTGAACTCGGGAACGTCCGGGCGATTCTTTATGTACCCATGCTGAAGGATAACGAACTGGTCGGTGCGTTCACCCTGTCCCGCAACGAAGTCCGGCCATTCACCGATAAGCAAATCGCTTTGGTGACGAGCTTCGCCGCGCAGGCGGTGATCGCCATCGAGAATGCGCGGCTGCTCTCGGAATTGCGCGAGTCGCTGGAGCAGCAGACCGCGAGCGCTGAGGTGCTTGGCGTTATCTCGCGCTCGCAGGGCGAACTTGGACCGGTATTCCAGGCCATGCTGGAGAATGCCATGCGCATTTGTAGCGCCAGTTTTGGAACGCTGCTGATGTACGAGGGTGACGCGTTCCGGCGCGTTGCCGGGCACAACGTGCCGCAAGCCCTCGCCGAGCAGGCGCTGGGCCATCTCAAGGCCCCGTTCGACGGGGCGGCCGTGCTCGCGCAACTCGTCAGCACCAAGCGATTGGCTCACGTGACCGATATCGCCGCCGAACATCCGGAAGATCCCATCCACAGGCTGGGCGGCGCGCGTTCAATTTTGACCGTGCCGATGATCAAGGACGGCGCACTCCTTGGTTGCATCAACGTGTACCGAAAAGAAGTTCGGCCGTTTGCCGATAAACAGATCGAGCTGCTGCAGAGCTTCGCAGCCCAAGCCGTGATTGCCATCGAGAATGCGCGATTGCTTAGCGAATTGCGCGAATCGCTGGAGCAGCAAACGGCGACCGCTGACGTGCTGGGCGTTATCAGTTCCTCGCCGGGCGATTTGCAGCCGGTCTTTGAGGCTATGCTGGAGAACGCCATCCGCATCTGCGAGGCGAATTTCGGTATGATGCATTTGCGCGATGGCGAGCACTTTCGACGCGCTGCAACGCACAAAGCGCCGCCCGCCTACGCGGAGTATGCCGCAAGCAATCCTTTCGTTGGTTATCAGGGAGCGACCGCAGCACTCGTCCAAGTCTGGAATACAAGAGAACCCGCGCACACCGCCGACCTTTTGACAAGCGACCCCGAAGATCCGGTCGCCAAATTTGGTGGTGCCCGCACCGTGGTCACTATACCGATGATTAGGGACGCCGAGGTGATCGGGCTGTTCACGCTGTGCCGGGTCCAGGTGCGTTCCTTTACCGACAAACAGATGGCTCTTCTGCAGAACTTCGCCGCACAGGCGGTGATTGCCATTGAGAATGCGCGGCTGCTGAACGAACTGCGGCAGCGCACTGATGAGCTTGCCCGCTCGGTCGAGGAGCTGCGGGCGCTCGGCGAAACCTCGCAGGCTGTCAATTCGACGCTCGACCTCGAAATGGTCCTGAACACCATCGTCAGCAAAGCCGTACAGCTTTCCGGAACCGAGGCCGGCGCGATTTACGTGTTTGACGAAGGGCCGCTCGAGTTTCGCCTGCGCGCGACCTATGGAATGGATCAGGTTTTGATCACCGCGCTCAGCAACGCCCATATCCGCATCGACGAACAAAACATTGCGCAAGTGCTTGCCAACCGTGAGCCGGTGCAGGTTGCCGACCTGAGCCAAGTGGCGCGGTCGCCGGTCGACGACATTGTGCTGCGCGCCGGCTTCCGTGCCCGGCTGGCCGCGCCGCTGTTTTCCGGCGACGACATCGTTGGTTTGCTGGTCGTCCGCCGGCGCACGCCCGGAGCGTTTGCGCAAAACACCGTCGACCTGATGAAGACCTTTGCCGCCCAGTCGGCGCTGGCGATTCAGAACGCCCGCCTGTTCCAGGAGATCGACGATAAGGGCCGCGAGCTCGAACTCGCCAGCCGGCACAAGTCGCAATTCCTCGCCAACATGAGTCATGAACTGCGCACGCCGCTCAACGCCATTCTGGGCTACACCGAACTCATCCTCGACAACATTTACGGCGAAGCGCCGGAGAAGATGCGCGCCGTGCTGGAGCGGGTGCAGACCAACGGCAAGCATTTGCTCGGGCTGATCAACGACGTTCTCGACTTGTCGAAAATCGAGGCCGGGCAATTGGCGCTGTCGCTTAACGACTACTCGCTGGCCGAGGTGGTGCAAGGGGTGCATGTCGCGGTCGAGCCGCTGGCGTCGCGGAAGAGTCTGGCCTTGACCACAAAGGTCGAAAAGGGTCTGCCCGCCGGGCACGGCGACGAGCGCCGCTTGGCGCAGGTGCTGCTCAATCTCGTCGGCAATGCGATCAAGTTCACCGAGAAGGGCGAAGTGGCGATCGAGGCGTCGGTAGCAAACGGATTGTTCAATGTCGCGGTGCGCGACTCCGGTCCCGGCATCGCCGCCGCCGATCAGCAGAAGATCTTCGAGGAGTTCCAGCAGGTCGACAACACCTCGACCCGGCAGAAGGGTGGCACCGGCTTGGGCCTCGCCATTTCCAAGCGCATCGTCGAGATGCACGGCGGCCGTATCCTGGTCGATTCCGAACTCGGCAAAGGTTCGACGTTCACCATCACGCTGCCGGTAAAGACCGGCGAAGGGCAAAGCGCATGAGCAAGCGGATTTTGGTGGTGGAAGACCAGATGGATAACAGGCAGATCCTGCGCGACCTGCTGACCAGCGTCGGATTTAATCTGGTCGAAGCCGAAGACGGCGCGCAGGGCGTCGCCGCCGCGGAAGCCCATCGCCCGGATTTGATCCTGATGGACATCCAGATGCCGGTGCTCGACGGTTACGAGGCGACGCGTCGGATCAAGGCCAATCCGGAGTTGAAAGCGATTCCGATCATTGTGGTGACGTCCTACGCGCTGTCCGGCGACGAGGAAAAGGCGCGCGCCGCCGGCTGCGATGACTACATCACCAAGCCCTACAGCCCCCGTCAGCTTTTAGCGAAGATCAGAGAGCATTTGAATTAGCGCATGCTTATTTTATCTGCATTTGTTGTTCCGCGTATCTAAAGATGCATAACCCGCCGTGCATTCTCATTGTCGACGACAACGAGACCAACCGCGACATCCTGCGCACGCGGCTGGGACCTCAAGGTTATGAGCTCATCGAGGCGGCCGATGGCGAGGCGGCGATCGCCGCCGCGCGCGAGCATCTTCCCGATCTCATCCTGCTCGACGTCATGATGCCGAAGATCGACGGCATCGAAGTTTGCAAGCGCATCAAGGCGGACCCTGAACTACCCTTCATCGCCATTATCCTGGTGACAGCCAAAGCCGACACCAAAGACGTGGTCGCCGGCCTCGAGGCGGGCGCCGACGAATATCTGACCAAACCGCTCGATCAGGCCGCGCTGGTGGCGCGCGTCAAGTCGATGCTGCGCGTGAAAGATTTGACCGACCGCGTCGGCGAACAGGCTGGCGATCTGGCCAAGTGGAACAAGACGCTCGAAGACCGCGTTCAGGAGCAAGTGACCAGGATCGAGCGCTTGGACCGCTTGAAGCGCTTCCTGCCGCCGCAAGTGGCCGAGCTGATCCTGACCTCAGGCGACGAGCGGGCGCTCGACAGTCATCGCCGCGAGGTCACCGTGGTGTTTTGCGACTTGCGTGGATTTACCGCGTTTTCCGAGACGTCAGAGCCGGAAGAAGTGATGAATATCCTGCGCGAATATCACGAGGCGATCGGCGGCATCATTCACAAATTCGAAGGCACCATCGAGCATTTCGCCGGCGACGGCGTCATGGCGATGCTCAACGATCCGATGCCGTGCCCGGAGCCGTGCGTGCAGGCTGTGCGCATGGCCTCGGAAATGCGCTCGGCCGTCGGCGCGTTGACCGACAAGTGGCGCAAGCACGGTTTCGAGCTCGGCTTCGGCATCGGCATCGCGCACGGCTACGCCACGCTCGGCCGGATCGGCTTTGAAGGGCGGTCCGAGTATGCCGCCATCGGCGCCGTGCCAAATCTCGCCTCGCGGCTGTGCGATGAAGCCAAGGATGGCCAGATTCTGATCGACAATAAAGTGCGCGCCGCGGTGGAAGCGATCGTCGAGCTTGAGCCGGCGGCGGAGTTAAAGCTCAAAGGCTTTCATCGGCCGGTCAATGCCGCCAATGTGCGGGCCGTTTCCGGCTGAGCCCGAAGCGGCGGGCACACTTTTCCTCAATGGCTACCTGGCCGGCCGGGCGATGTGCGTCTCCAAGGCATAATTCGATCCGGGCAGCGCTCCAAAAAATCTGTTCGCCAATGAACTGACGTCATCGGTCCAGGGGACAGGAGACATTCGCGGAAGTTCAAGCCCGGACCCGGGCGGCAACACCATCGCCAGCGGTACTATGACGCCGGGAAACTTCGCGCGGAAAACCTCATTCATTCCGCCGTCGAGGCCACTGTAGATTGGAGCGACCGCCACGTTGTTCTTTATCAATTGCGCGTATTCGAGATCGTCGGCTCGCTGTTTCTGCAGGGCTAACTGAGCGATCTTCGGATTTGTGACGAAGGCGGGGCATTGGCCTTTCGGATCGAACACAAGTGACGCGGACGAATTCGGGGGTTCCCACGCGTCAAACACGTAACGGCCACCGCAAACGGCCACCGTGGATTCCAGATGCGTCGCCTCGAAATGATCGTTCCCAATCTTGAGCATTTTCCAGAAGGCCGCGTGCGGACTGGTTCGATGCCGGGCGAGGTTCGCAGGCGTCATGCGGAAGGGATAGGCCTGAATCTGGAATGATGGCCGTCCGAGTAACGCTTCCCGCGCCAGTGAATAAATCTCGCTGATCTGCTCGTCGGTCATCGCGTAGCAGCCACGCGACCCGCAATTACCGTGGATCATGAGAAAGCTGCCATCGCGGTCGTTGGCTTTGTCGAACGAATTAGGAAAGCCCATGTTGATCGCGAGATAGTAGTTGGAGTTCGGGTTCATCAGGCGAGGCGTAATTGTGTAGAACCCTTCCGGTGTCTGCCGATCGCCTTCATAAATTTTCGGCCCAAGGTCGCCCGACCACCGGCAGATCGGATAAGTCTTGAGAAGCTGGAAACGGCCGCTCGTGTCCTCTTTCCAGACTTCCAGTTCCGCTTCTTCCTTGAAGATGCGGATAATGATCGGTGAATTTTTCCGCATCTTCTTTTGCTGGAGCAGCAAGAGGAGATCGGGTGACAGGTCCCTTGTTGCCTTTTCCGGCAACAACTCCCGTGTGGTCTTTTCCGGCGCCCGATTGCCATCTTCGCCAAAAGATCGAAGAGGGATCATGGCGCCAATGAGAGCCGCTAGCAACACAAACAAGCGAAACAATGTGGCGCCGGGACCGGAAGTGGACTCCGGTCGATGTGACCGAAAACGTCGTTCCTGGGCCCAGAACAGAAATTGACCCAACTGCGACATTGGTCAGCCTCTCACGTCACATTAACGGACCAG
The DNA here is from genome assembly GCA_036490575.1 of Xanthobacteraceae bacterium. Classification (GTDB taxonomy): domain Bacteria; phylum Pseudomonadota; class Alphaproteobacteria; order Rhizobiales; family Xanthobacteraceae; genus BOG-931. The sequence goes on along the minus strand of DASXDP010000258.1, from coordinate 46,570 downwards.
TACAGAAGAAAACGCACCGCAGCCGAGGGCAGTCAGCGTGGCCAGTTACGGCAAGGTGGCTGGAGTCTCAACGAGATCGCCGATGCAGAAATGAGCCATGTGCGCGACAGCTTCGGCACTGTGATAGTCACCGAATTCGGCGGTGGCTTCCTTGCCGGCGTACATTCGTGCGATTCCAGCGCCACCAGGGTGATGCGGCGCCCACTCGGTGATGTCGTAAACTTTTCCCGCGATGATGACCCAACAGTCGTCTCGGGTTTTGTGCAGGGCAACCTCTCCGCGCGTGATGGGGCGCGTACCCTTGGCGGGAGTAGCCGGCTTCCAGAGCTTGCGGCTGATCGCGGCGTAGTCGCCCTTTGCAGCCCGGCGAAAGTCCCAGGGCCCTAATCTTTTCGCAGGCAACGTAGTGCCGATATTGCGGGCGTCGTACGCGTAAATCCATGAATCGTCCTCACCGCCGCGTTTGTCATGGGCAAAGGCCGGGCTGACCCGTTCGTCGAGCGTCTCGAGCAGCGCCTTCTGCGCAGCAGTGTCCTTGGCCCGCAAATGATCGAAGGCGAATTTCGAGCCGAGCTGGAAGCGGGTGGCGCGGTAATGCCGCACGCGTTCGTAGTGCAACATCGCTGTAGCCACATCGCGGCGGTGCAGGGCGAAGGCGCTGGCGAGCGCGGCGGCGTCCTCGAAGGACTGCGCGGCGCCTTGACCAAACGTCGGAAGCATCGGGTGCGCCGCGTCGCCGAGCAGACAGACGCGGCCCTGCACCCAGGTTTCGAGCGCGTCACGATCGTAGAGGCCCCACTTCGTCGGACGAACGATCGCCCCCGCCAGAGCGAGCAGGTCGTCTCGATTGGGGCTCTCCATGAATGCCTCGCCCACCTCGCGAAGGATCTCCTCCTGACTGACCGGAAACCAGTCGCCCTCCTCCTGCTCGAACGCGGCGGAGTTGGGCTCATAGCGGGCAATCCACACGTTCAATAATTCGCCGCCGCGCACCCAGTACGTTGTCGCCCCGCTCCGGTCGGTCTTATGGCGGTCCATGCTGAACGAGTTGATGGGATTGTGGTGCAGCGGGCTGCCGCCGGGCTTGCGGAGCGAAGCGACTACATGCCGCGGAATGAGCCCGCGAAAGCACGTCACCTCAGTCCAGCGCTTGGGACGCTCGTTCGGCCACGCCAGCTGCAACGTGGCAGAGTTGATTCCGTCGGCGCCGACGAAAACCTCTGCCGTGACCGTTCGACCGTTCGCAAAGGTCGCCGTCACTTCGCCGGCGGTCTGACGCAACTGGGTCAGCCTGCAGTCCATGTGCACGGTGATCGGGCACTCCGCCCCGCTGTCAGGCCTGAATTCGAACACCCGCTTGTACAGGCACATCAACAGGTCCAGCCGGTGCATGTGGTGAAACCCGGCGCCATCGCCCGCGGCGGTGACATGATCGAACGGCCGCTTTGTCACGCTCCCATCGGCGTTGAACTGCCGTGTCGACTCAAGAATTGCCGCGCGGCCACCGTCGATCGCCCCGTCGCGGCCCTTGGGATCGCCGCCGTCGAGGTCGACACCCAGCCAACGGCATATCCGTGCCCCGTTGGGCGGGACGTTCAACCCGGCGCCGGCAGTGCTGGGCGACTTCGTCTGCTCGTAGACGTCGACTGATGCGAAGGCGCCGGACTGTCGCAGCGCCAATGCCGCCATCAGGCCGCCCATTCCCGCACCGACGATCACTGCCCGCATCCTGTCGTCCTTCCGGCTTAAAGCGAACGCCCCAACGTCCCACCTCGCGGCGGGAGTAAGGCGAGCGTCGCCCGAACACATAGGCGGAGATTAGCCGCGGACGGACCTGGAATGAAGCGGCCTCGCGCGTGATCGAGGCCGTAATGGCTATGCCGCCTGACGGCGCGCGGCGGGGCGGGTAATCAAATGCGATAAAGTTCACCAGGCATCCCAGCCTTTTTTCCCGTCCACGGCCGGTGCCGACGGCTTGCTCACTCCGCCTGACATGTAAGTGCCTATCCGATTGCCGCTTGTAACCGGAAGATGAAGCACTGAGGGATGGTCGGCGTCGTGGTGAATTGTCACCCACGATGGTCGTTGCCGATGCAAATGCCCCTCAGCCACAAGGTCGAGGAAAGTGCGCGGCGGGTCGTCGTCGGCTGAGCTAATTCGCACCGCGATGCGATGTCCGACTTTGAATACATTGGCCGTGGGCACGATGTTGATTTCGAAACGGTAGATATGCTCGGGCGTGAGCGCCTGGTTGTGGTGAAATATATGATGAACCAGCCAGGGCTTCGACGCCGCATCATCCGTTTCGGCTAGCGAGCCCCTCAACCAGCCGCGGGTCAAAAGCCGCGCCTCGCCGTCAGGTGCGACGTCCCAGAGCGTCACGAAAAAGAAAATCTCGTCGTCGCTCGTCGAGGTGAAAACCGTAAGCCTTCCGGGGCCGATGACCTCCGTTCGCTCAACAAGCGGCGGCGTCGTGAAGCTCGCGCCGCCGCGTGCATTGAAGACATTGTCTTCGTAGCTGGTGCCGCCTTCGGCCGGCCAAAATTCGTGTTCGCTCAGCAATCCATCGCGGTGCAGGTAGAAGGGATGCCATTGCGTCTGCGGCAACGGCCACTCATCGCCGTCAACCCAGCGTCCATCCTCGCCGGGCAGAAACATCTGGATCGGGGGCTCGTCCATGTAACCCGTATCCAGTCCTTTCAGCCAGTGATCGAACCAGCGCAGCGATGCATAGGCGTATTGATAGATCGGACGATCCAGGTAAATCGGCGGCCCGATGAGCATCTTTTTCGGCGACTTGATACGTTCCCACGCGCGAAACTCGCCCGGCAAGTGCAGGCCATACATGCCCCAACAGGCGCCCAACATGATGGGCATCCTGATGGCATCCAGATCCGGCGCGCGCTCGCGCCAATACGGGCCATCGTGAGGATTCATCAGCACGTCGATGATGAGCGGATGAGCGCCGGCGTCGGGTGATTTCACAGCGGCGGCGAGTTCCGGCACCGCCATGATGTCGCGGTCGCTTTGCAGCGCGGTCAGGCGCCGCGTGAATTCCTCGTCGCCAAGATTTGCGCGCGACCAGGGCTCGATGCGCACGTTGGCAAGATGCCGCGCCCAGGACGTCAGGAATGAACGCGCGAGAATGCCGCCGTGATAAAATTTGTCGCGATAAAAATCGGTGTAGCCGTACATCGCCCACACCGCCTTTAGCGCCGGAGGGTTGGTGGCGGCTACTTGCTTGGCGGCGACAGAAAAATACGAAGCGCCAAACATTCCTACCTTGCCGTCGCACCAATCCTGCACCGCAAGCCAGGCGATCACTTCGCGTATGTCGTCGACGTCCCGCGGCCCGTAGTGGCTATAGCGCCCTTCCGATCGTCCGGTGCCGCGGGCGTTGACGATGGCGTGGGCATATCCGCGCCGGGCATAGAAATTCGGATCGCCCGCTTCGGCCTGAGCGTTTTGCCCCTGCATCGCCTGAGGCATGGACGGCGTACTCTGCATCGCCTTGTCGTAGGCGTGAACGCCCAACAGACAGGGGACCCGGCCAGAGGTCTCGGGGCGGAAAATATCCGCGTCCAAAACAACGCCGTCCGACATTCTGATCTTGACGTCGCGGTCGACGGTCACGCCGTGCAATCGCTCGGACGTTCGCCAGTTGGTGCCGAACATGGGTGCTCTCAATGCGAGTCCAACAAACGGATTCCGTGCCGGCGCGAAAGAAATTCCGCGCCGGCCGCTGCGGGTTTGTTTGCTGATTAGGCGGCCAACTCGGCCGCTGGGGCCAATGCCGCCAAAGCAGGAACGACCTCGCGACCGAGCAATTCGTAGGAACGCATGGTCTGTTCCTTGGTCAGCGTGCCGAAGCTTCCCCACATCAGGATATTGCCCGTTTGCAGCTCCTTGGCCTGAGCGATCAGTCGTTCGCGGACGCTGGACGGCGAGCCGACCACGATTATGCCCAAGTCGTTCAAGAGCTCCCAGCTCACAGGACCGCCGGCGAATGGCCGGAAGAAATTCGAATAGAACTCGAACGTCTTCGGAACATGGTCCAAATCTTTGAACATCACTGCTTCGCGAAACAAGCCGAACATGTGATTAAGGGCAGACTCCGCGATGGCGCGCGCCTCTTCGTCGGTGTCAGCAACGAACACCGGCCGTAACACCATGGTGTTTTCCGGTCCGTGCGGATGCCCGGCCGCCTGCGCGGCGGCACGATAGGCCGCGAACGCGTCTTTGACGTTTTGCGTCGGCTGGAAAGCCGTGGCCAGCCGATAACCGTGCTTGCCGCACCAGGGCATGGTTTCGGGGCTGAGCGCGCTGATCCACGGACGCTTCACCGGCGTCTTCAAGGGCCGCGGCCATAGCGAAGTCTCCTGGCCGTTGTGGGAGAAGACTTTCTGGTTAAGCGCCTTCATGATGAAGTCGAGGCCTTGCTCGAAACGCGGCCGAACCTCCTCCATCGGGATGCCTTCGCGCAGGTATTCCTTTTGATCCACCCCTCGACCGACGCCGATCTCGTGCCGGCCGTGCGTCAGGTAGTCGAGCATGGCGAATTCTTCGGCCAGGCGTCGCGGATTGTGCATCGGAAGGATGTTGATCATGACGCCGAGGCGAATGCGCTTGGTTCGTTGCGCGATCGCGGCGATCAGCAAATTTGGCGACGGGCTTAAATTATACGCGGTGTAATGATGCTCGCTGAACATGATCCCTTCGAAACCGGCACGTTCAGCCAATTCCCAGGACTCCAGGTGCCAGTCGTACAATTCCTGGCACTTTTGCGAGTCAAAACCCTCGGCAGTCGGCACGTACGGATAATTGAAAATATCGAACAGCCACGACTTGACCATATCCTCCCCCTTTATTTTGAGCTGCAGCGGCCCCAATAATCCCATAATGACATAAATATCATTATGACACAATAGTCATTTTCATAGCTTGGCGAATTGTGTTAGCTGAACGTCTGCATGGCCGCCAACGTTTCAGCCCGATCGGATCACCGTCCGCGAGTCGCCGCCGAACGGCGCGCGCGGATGCGCCGCAAACTAATCGAGAGTGCGTTGCTCGTCTTCGCCGGCAAGGGCGTGGACGCGTCGGTGATCGACGACGTCATTGTAGCTGCGGGAGTTTCGCGCGGTACGTTCTACAATTACTTTCGCACCAACGCCGAGCTTCTTGCGGCGGTCAACGAAGAGCTCAATGACGAGATCTCGACGCTGATCAAGGCACAGGTGCGAGACGATCCGGATCCCGCTTCCCGTCAGTGCATGGGATTTCGCTTATTCGTCGAGGTGGCGCGGCGCTTTCCACTGTTCGCGAAATTCGTCGCCCGGGCGGGCGTCAACGTCCGTCCCGGAAGCCTGCGTCACGTCTACATGTCCCCGTCGATACGGGCGGCGATAAAGAACGGCGACTTCATTGAAATGCCTCTGCCGGTGGCCCTCGATTTCATTGCCGGAAACATTTTCACGGCAGTTGTGCATGTCTCCGAGGACGAACTCGACGATAATTATCTCAACGGACTGGTGGTAGCGACGTTGCGGGGTGTCGGGCTGCCCGAGCGGAGAATAGCCACTCTCATGGCCATGCCGTTGAAGCCACTCACGCTCGGGCCGAACACGCTTTGTCAGCGCAGTCATCTGTTGTTTCTGGCCAGAAGGCCGCGAAAGAAGCACTGAGATCCGCGCGCTGCCGGCTGTACGGCCCCTTGGGGATGAAGTGCGGGCGAAAACCTGCTAATTCGTCGCTCCAGCGACTATCTCCATCACTCGGCAAAGCATTTCAGACGACGGCAAAGAGGTATCCGATGTACGCCAATCTGCAGCTTTTCATCGACGGCCAATGGATCGACGGTGGCGGACGCGCCGGCGAGGACGTGATCAACCCCGCGACCGAGAAGCCGCTCGCGCACCTGCCGCACGCCAGCGCCGCCGATCTCGACCACGCGCTCGAGGCCGCGAAAAAGGGTTTTGCCGTCTGGCGTAACGTCTCCGCCTACGACCGCGCCAAGATCATGCGCAAGGCCGCCGATCTGATGCGCGAGCGGTACGACGCCATCAGCAAGACGCTGGTGCAGGAAGAAGGCAAGGCTTACCCGGAAGCGCGCGCCGAAGTCATTACGTCGGCCGACATCATCGAGTGGTACGCCGAAGAAGGCCGCCGCGCCTATGGGCGCATCGTCCCAGGGCGCGGCAAGTTGCGCCAGATCGTTGTCCAGGAGCCGGTCGGCATCGTCGCCGCTTTCACGCCGTGGAATTTTCCGGCGCTGACCCCGGCGCGGAAAATCGGCGGCGCGTTGGCCGCCGGCTGCTCGCTCATTCTCAAGGCGTCCGAGGAGACGCCGGGCGCTTGTGTCGAAATGGTGCGCTGCTTCGCCGACGCCGGCCTGCCGGCCGGCGTGCTCAATCTCGTTTTCGGCGTGCCGGCGGCCATCTCCGAGCACCTGATCGCCAAGGACGAGGTGCGCAAAATCTCGTTCACCGGCTCGATCCCGGTCGGCAAGCACCTCGCCATGCTCGCCGCCAAGGGCATGAAGCGCGCGACCATGGAACTCGGCGGCCACTCGCCCGTCGTCGTCTTCGCCGACGCCGATCCGGAAAAATCCGCCGACACCATCGCCGGATTCAAATATCGCAACTCCGGCCAGGTCTGCATTTCGCCGACGCGGTTCTACGTGCAGGATCAGGTCTACGATCGCTTTCTCAGCCGCTTCACCGAATACGCCAAGGGGCTCAAGCTCGGCGACGGGCTGGAGAAAGGCGTGAGCATGGGACCGCTCGCCAACGCCAGGCGCATTGACGCGATGGAGTCCTTCGTCCGCGACGCGAAGGATCGCGGCGGCAAGATCGCCGCCGGCGGCGACCGTCACGGCAATCAGGGCTACTTTTTCGAGCCGACCGTCATCACCGACGTGCCGGACGATTCAAAAGTCATGACCCAAGAGCCGTTCGGACCGCTGGCGCCGGTGGTGAGGTTCAAGACTCTCGATGAAGTGGTCGAGCGCGCGAACTCCCTGCCCTATGGCTTGGCGGCTTATGCCTTCACCGGCTCGGCGCACACTGCGAACCTGATCGGCGATGCGTTGCAATCCGGCATGGTTGGCGTGAACTCGATCGCCGTCTCCACTCCCGAGACGCCGTTCGGCGGCGTCAAGGAATCCGGTTATGGCAGCGAAGGCGGACTTGAGGGACTGCAGGCCTATTTGAACACGAAGTTCATTTCGCAGGCGTAGGGCGCAATCCCGAAAAGCTTGCCCTTGGACTTTGGTCCGAGGGCGGGCGCCGCTTTTCGGAAACGATCATTGCTCCGTGACCAAGCCAGAGCGGAATGACGTTGCGAAGAAAAGTTATCCGGCTCTAGGCCCTGCCGCCCGCACCGTGATCGAGCAGGCCGAAATGCGGGCCGAGCTGGCGCCGCACGCGCGTCATTGCCGTGCGGGCAGCGAAGGCGTCCGCCGCAATTCGCGCCAGCGGACGGATTTGTGAGGGCCGCGCCATCACATTGCGTATCATAGCCAAAACATTGGCGCGGCCGTCCGGACGCATTTCGAGGAGAGCCGCCGGCGGCACTGTGCGGTGCGCCGGATCGACAACAACCCGAACGGCGGCAAACGCCAGCCGGTGCTCGGCGGCGACGCGCGCGACGTGATGCGATTCCATATCGACTGCGGCCGCGCCCGTCGCTCGATGCAGCTCGCGCTTCTTGGCGGGTTCGGCCACCGGATGGTCGACGCCGACTATCGGCGCATGCACGGCGCCGTCGATCATTCCGAGAAGCTTGCGCGACCATACCGCGTCGGTGGCGCGGACGGTTTGTGATTCACGAATTGCAGATGCGACCACCCAGTCGCCGGCGCGCAGCTGCGAGGCAAGGCCGCCCGCAACGCCGAAGCTGATCATGCCGCGGTAGCCTTGCCGCGCGGCAGTCGTAGCGACCTTTTCCAGTTCATTGCCGGCGGTACGACAGGCAACCAACACACCGGGGCCCGCCGCTATGCGAGCCTCGAAGGCAAGACCGACGAAAGCGATGACGAGGCGTCTGGGAGTTTCTGCTGCTGCTTCGCTGACGAAAAGAGATTCGTCGCTATCGTTGACCAGTCCATCGACGAAAGTGCCACCGGCAAAATCCAATTGGGATGCCATCAGAAGCCTTTGCCTCGGGTCTTCAACCTAGCCAGGATCACGCCCCCAAACGTGCGCCTCGCAGACTTCTCGGCTTCTTCCGGCAAATCACCGAGTGCAGCGATAAATTCTACCACAATCTGTCATCATTGCTATCGGGTAATACGAAATCCCTCAATTTATTCTGGGGCCTGTGGCATAGCGGGACGGTGTTTCACTATAGAACTCCTGGTTCCTGAAGTTTCATCGCCGCGTATCGAATGGGAACAACGCAACATACCTTAATTACCGGCGCGTCCGGCCTCGTCGGATCGGCCGTGGCGAGAAAGCTCGTCGTGGCCGGGTTTCGCGTTCGGGCGCTGGTACGGTCAACGAGCCCGCGCGCTCAGCTGGACGGGCTCGACCTGGAATACGCGGTCGGTGACATCCGGGATGCCGAGTCAGTCCGCCGGGCCATGAAAGATGCGCGTTACGTCTTTCACGTCGCCGCCGATTACCGGCTATGGGCTCCCGACCCGCGCGAGATTTTCGCCGCCAACGTGGACGGCACGCGCATTATCATGCAGGAGGCTCTGAACGCCGGCGTCGAGCGCATCGTCTACACCAGCAGCGTCGCCACGCTTAAACTTCCGGCCGACGGCACCGTGGCGGACGAAAGCGTCCCTCTCACCGTCGAAGCCGGCATCGGCGCTTACAAGCGCAGCAAGATCGCGGCAGAGCGGGCGGTGGAAGCGATGGTCGCCGAGAAGGGACTACCGGCCGTCATTGTCAATCCGTCGACTCCCATCGGCCCGCGCGACGTCAAGCCCACGCCCACAGGGCGGATCATTGTCGAGGCCGCGCGCGGGCGCATGCCCGGCTTTCTCGATACCGGTCTCAATCTCGTCCACGTCGATGACGTTGCCGACGGCCATTTGGCGGCGCTCGAGCGCGGCGCGATTGGCGAGCGCTATATTCTCGGTGGCGAAAACGTGTTGCTGGCTGACATGCTGGCCGACATTTCCCGCATGTGCGGGCGCACGCCACCGCGGCTCAAGCTGCCGCGCGCCGCCGTCATTCCCATCGCTTTTATTGCCGAGGCAACGGCGCGACTAACCGGGCGCGAGCCATTCACGACACGTGATGGCATCCGCATGGCCGCGTACCGCATGTTCTTCACCGCGGCAAAGGCCGAACGCGATCTCGGCTTTCGCGCCCGACCCTTTCGCGAAGCCCTGGAGGACGCGATCCGCTGGTTTCGCGAAGCCGGTTATCTCGACAAAAAACGGCGGCGTTAGAGCATGATCCCGAAAAGTGGACGCCGGTTTTCGGAAAAGATCATGCTCCATAAACAAAAGCGAGCGGGCTGACGAATCCAAGAAAAATCATTGCACCCTACTCGCCCGCATCGGCGTAGCCGCCGACGACGTAGCCCGAACGTCGGACCGCAGCGACGCAGTCTGGATCGCACAAGGCGGCAAACTCATCTGCGTACCGATAGCCCGGAGTGGAGCCGGCGAACGCATCCGTGGTCGCCGGGTGCAGATAAATTTCGACGAAGCCCGGGGGCAAACGGCCGAGCAGCGCGGCAACGCGCGCTTTCGTCATTGCGCCCGACCACGCCAGCCCGAACACTGCGTCGGCGGTGATCAATCCGGTGCGCCGGATCTGGCCGCGGAGGCAGGCGGCCCACGGCCCAACGACGCGCGCGGCAAGGCGGCTCGTCTGCGGGTCGATCTCGGCGACGGTCCGCCATGGTTCGACGGGAACGCGCAGCGCCTGCATGCCGTAGCGCCGGCCGATGTCGACGATGGCAGCGGCCACGACAGGATTTAAGTGAAAATGCCGATGCGCATTGACGTGATCGAGCGGCAATCCAGTCGCGCGATAGGCCTCGAACTGCGCGGTCACTTCGGCGCCGATCTGCCGCCGCACGGCAGGCGAGACGACGCTGCGGAGGCTGTAGCCGACGAGATCGTTGCGCAAGCGTCCCGAGCTGTCGACCAGCGCCGGGATTTGCCCGCTCGGCAGCATCGGATCGTCATTGACCAGGACGACGTGAAGCCCGACCCGCAGATTCGGCAGCGCCCGCGCACGTTTGACGGCATCGGCCGCGGCGGGAGCGCCGACCATTAGGCTCGCCGCGCTGAGAATACCGCGCCGGTGCGCCTCCTCGACCGCGGCATTGACCGGTTCGCTGAGCCCGAAATCGTCCGCCGTTACCGCCAGCCTGTTCAATGCGCCGACTCGCGGCGTTCGCGCAGGAACGAGAAGAACTCAAGACCCTCGCGCAGGCGGCGGCGCATCATCTCCGGGCTGCGCACCATTTCCGAAGCGATGGCCGCGATCTTCGGCGCGCGGAAATAGAAGCGCCGGTAGAAGTCCTCGACCGAATGGAAAATCTCGGTGTGCGACAAATGCGGGTAGTGCAGCGGCGCCATCTGGACACCGTGAGTGTCGATCAGTTCGGCATGCTCTTCATCGAGCCAGCCGTGCTCGAGCGCCTCACGGTGAAGTTCGGTGCCCGGATAAGGCGCGGCGAGCGACACCTGGATGGTGTGAGGATTGATCTCGCGGGCGAAGCGAATGGTTTCCTCGATGGTTTCCCGGCTCTCGCCAGGTAGCCCAAGAATAAACGTGCCGTGGATGGCAATGCCGAGCTCGTGGCAATCTTTGGTGAAGCGGCGGGCAACATCAACGCGCATGCCCTTGCGGATGTTATACAGGATCTGCTGATTGCCGCTTTCGTAACCGACCAGCAACAGCCGGAGGCCGTTGTCACGCATGACCTTCAAGGTTTCGCGCGGCACGTTCGCTTTGGCGTTGCACGACCAGACCATGCCGAGCTTGCCGAGTTCGCGCGCAATCGCCTCGCTGCGGGCGCGATCGTCGGTGAAAGTGTCGTCATCGAAGAAAAATTCCTTGACCTGCGGAAAAGCCTGCTTCGCCCAGCGCATTTCCTCAATGACGTTGGCGACGCTGCGGGTCCGGTAACGATGCCCGCCGACCGTTTGCGGCCACAGGCAAAAGGTACAGCGCGATTTGCAGCCGCGTCCGGTGTAGAGCGAGACGTAGGGGTGCTTCAGATAGCCGATGAAATAATTTTCGATCGCAAGGTCGCGTTTGTACACCGGCGTAACGAACGGCAGTTCGTCCATGTTCTCCAAAATCGGGCGCGGCGGGTTGTGCCTTATCGCGCCGGCCGCATCCCGGTACGAGAGCCCGGCGATATTGCTCCATTCGCGGTCCTCGGCAATCTCCTTGATGGTGAAGTCGAACTCATTGCCCGCGACGAAGTCGATCGCCGGCGAACCCGCCATGCTGGCTTGCGGCTCGACCGCAACCTTGGCGCCGACGAAACCGACTTTCAGGCTTGGCTTTGCCGCCTTGAGCGCTTCTACCACGCGAACATCCGAGGAAAACGACGGTGTCGAGGTGTGCAGCACCGCCAGATCGTACTGGTGCACGTCGCGCAAGATATCTGCAAGCGTCAGCCGGTGCGGAATGGCGTCGACGAGCTTGCTGTCGGGCACGACGGCGGCGACCTGCGCGAGCCACGTCGGGTACCAGAAGGAGCGGATTTCGCGCCGTGCCTGGTAGCGCGATCCCGCTCCGCCGTCGAAACCGTCGAACGACGGGGCTTGCAGACACAATGTTCGCATCACGATTGCCTCAGGTCTTGTCCTTCGATCAGGCTGCCGTTCGCCGCCACGCGATAATCGGCGCCCCGCCAATGCACGGTGGCGCCGAAAAAGCTCGTCACGTAAACGGCGAACGCAATCAAATCGTGGACCGGAATGAGCCAATAGTTCTGCCGCGGCAGGCCAAACCGCCATTCGACGCAGCGGCACAATGTTATCCGCGCCAGCAGCACTGCAATTGTCACCATGACCGCGGCCGGATCGCCCCATAACACCGCCAACAGCGCGAACGGCCATGGGTGAGTCACGATGGTGCCGGCATAGGCAATCGGATCGATGCTCTTGATGGTTCGCGCCACCCGCATCTGGTGGCGAAAGACTTGCTGGAAGCCCTCTTCGAAGCAATGGTGTCCGACCAAAAACGGCGCGGTTACCACCTCGTATCCGGCGGAGCGCACGGCAACCCCGACGGCGTGATCGTCAGCGAGTACATCTGCGATCGCGGTAAAGCCGCCGATACGGTCGAGAACAGACCGCCGCAAGGCGATCGTGGCCCCGAAACACGGCTTCGCCAAGCCCAAACTGACGGCGACGATGGCGTGCGGCAAGAACTGTGCATTGATGGCGAGGGCCGAGAATCGCGCCCACAAGCCCTCGCCGCCGATGCCGTGATAGAGGCAGGTGACCGCCCCTACCTGCGGCGCGTCAAGCAGCGTGGTCAGCGAGCGCAAATAATCGGGCGCCACGGCGATGTCGGAGTCGGAGAGCACCAGCGTGTTGTGCCGTGCGCGCGGCAGCATGTTGATGAGATTCGATACTTTGCGATTGGTGCCGCGACTGCGTGGCTCGATGGCAACGTCGATCTCCACGTCCGGGAAATCGGCGGCAATGCCACGAATGGCAGCGACCGCCGGCGAGTCCGCGCGTTGCGTGCCGCAGACAACCTGCACCGGCGCCGGATAATTCTGCCGGCAAAATGCACCGATCAAACCGCTAATTCCCGGTTCAAAGCCATGCATCGGCTTCAGCACGGTGATCGGCGGCGCCTCACCCGTGCTGCGTAATTTTGGATCGGGAAAACCGACAACGCAGAAGCAGGCGAGCACAGTGAACAAACAACCGACGATAGCGAGAGCAATAAACGCATCGCAGACAAAAACCGGCAGCGCCCCAACGTCGAAGGTGTGAGGAATAATCTGAAAAAAATGGTGCGGCATGCTCTCAATGAAGTCGTGAGGAATGGTCTCAACAAAATTCATGACTAAGCTTCGTTATGGGCTCAGGCAGGCGTACCAAAATGTTGTTCAAGAGCCCGCCGGGATAAATAGATCGGCACCCGAACCCGGCGCAGCGTATTGAGATGCATTGCGCCGATGCTGCGGGCGGCAACAATCAGCGAGATAAAAACGTTTTCTCCCCAACGGCGCAGCTTGGTCGCGAACGTCAGGGCATCCGGTTCGGGAATCACCTCAAATCCGTAACGAGTCATGATCCGACCGATCTGGTCAAACTTCTCACGTCCGCCGGACGGCACGTCCCCGAACACAACCTGAATATCGGCAAGATCGCGCTGAGATCGGAGATAACGCGCGAGCTCCACCAGCGAGATCTGGATGCCACGATGCAGCGCGCGGCCGGAAGCGATCGTCGGCCCGCTTGGCGGGATCGGCGGCATCTGCTCGGTCCAGTAATGCAGTTGTGCGAAGCGCTCTCCCGCCAGCAAGCGGGTCCCGTCTCGCAGCACGCGATCGCGCGTGGAGCGCGAGATTTGCAGGCGGAAAACGCAGGCCGGATGATCAGTGTATTCGAAGACGCCTTGGCGTCGCCGCAACAGGCGGTCGAATGCAAATACCAAAGCCGCCACTCGAGAGTGGCGCCGGTTCGCCCGAAAATCCGGCTCTGCGGACTCCCACACGGTCATGCAGGGGCTCTCCGCGTCTCCCCAACCTGACGGCAACGCAGGCAAACTAAGAAAGTTGCTGTCCCGGAATTAATATAGCCGAATTTGCGGCGGCTGCGCGAGACCCCAAAACAGCGCATCCCACGGATTATGCTTCTGCGTCACCGTAAATGGTCGCCAAGGTGCTCTTCACCAGCAGCGCGATGGGCACGGCAAGAATGACGCCCGGAATTCCCAGCACGATGCCGCCGGCCAGAAAACAAAAGATAATCAACACCGGATGCACGTGGGCGGCGCGCCCGAGCACGATCGGGCCGACGATCTGGTCGATCGACAGCCGGAGAAGAGTCGCATAGGCGGCATATTCGAGAATATTGATCAGGCCGCTGGCGGTACGCAGTGACGCCAGCCCGGCGATGACCGCCGCCGCGGTCGGGCCGACCACCGGAACGGTTTCGAGAATGCCGGTCAGCAGCGCCAAAAACACGGCCTGTTTTATGCCCAGGATGACGCCAAGGCCGATATAGGCCGCGACCGTCGCGTACGCGACCACAACAACCACGCCGATGAAGTAGCGCATCAGGATCGGATCGAGCCGAGCCCAAATGCGCGCAACCAGGGGGCGCCGGTGCGGCGGGACGATCCAGAACAGCCCGCGCGCCACGCGTTTACCGTCGGCCAAAAAGTAGAACAACAGCACGACGGCCAGGAAAGCCCCCATGAACGCGACGAAACCGTAGGTGGCAACCATGGCGATCTGATCGGTTTGGCCGATCCAGTCGCGGACGCGCGCCAGCACGTTCTGCACGAGATCGTGGGTATTCATCGACAAACCGAACAAGGTGATGGATTTGTCGCCTTCGGCCTGGCGGACGAAGTTTTCCAGCATTCCTTGCAAGCCGGCGGCGATCTCTGTCGACTCGGCGATCAGGCGCTTCGCGGCGAGGGTAATCACCGCGCCGGTGACGGCGAGAAGAATGAGAAACAATCCGACGGCAAACAAAATCCGCGGCCATTTGGTGCGCCGCGCCGCCCAATCAAGCAGCGGCGTGCAGATATAAGCCACGATCGCCGCCAGCACGAACGGCAGTAAAATCAGTTTTATGAAGTACAGAAAGATGGCGAGGACGACCGCGCCGATCATAATGGCGCGCGTTTCGCCTGAATCGAGCGGGGCGACCGCGCGGGCCGGCTCGACCGGAGTTTTGTCTGTGGCTTTCCGCTTGAGTGTTTTCATGAATAGATGCGGCCTTTCCAGGCGACCTTGCCGCTCAGCCGAAGACGTACGCTGTCGACTGCCATGACAGCTCCTACCGAATAACCAATCGGAAAGATCAAACCGTACCAGAACGGAATGCGAAAATAGGAAGTTGCTGCAATATGCAAGCCGAACGCTGCGCCCGAAGCCGCCAGCGCGAGGCACAACGCGATAGCCGCGTCGCGGCCTGCGCTCAGCCAGCTCGCCAGGTCCACCAGCGGAATCACGATCGCGGCCCACGCCAGCACAAAGGCTGCGACCGCCACGGCCACCGTCGCGACCGGACCGCCGAACGTATCGATGAGGTTCTTGGCGAGGCCGGGCCATAGCGTCTGCCAGCCGGTGTACATCCGCGCCGCCACCAGGCTTTCGCCACCCATCAGCAGAACGGAATATCCGGCCGTCTTTAGACGCCGCGCCAATTCCAGATCTTCGCAAATCGCGCCGCAGACGGCGGCGTGACCGCCGGCGGCTTGATAGGCGTCGCGCCGGATCATCATGAATTGGCCGGTCGCCGTCACATCGCGGCCGGTGCGCGCCTGAAGCCGCCGCAGGTTTTGCAGAAACGACAACAGAATAAGCCCGCACGGCAGAATGAGGCGTTCGGCAAAGCTTCGCAATTCCTGATGCGGGGCCAGCGACAGAAGGTCGAGATTGCGCAGCGCCGCGGCATGGACGGCGCTTGAAAGGGCGGCCGGCGTGAGCGTCACGTCCGCGTCCACGAAACAAAGCCACTCGGTCTCGCGCAGCACCGCGCGCGCTCCGCTCCAGCAGGCGTGAGATTTTCCCACCCAGCCGGCCGGCAGCGGTGGGCTGCGCAACAGTTCAACTTGTCCGTGGCGCGCCGCCATGCCGCCGACGACGGAGGCGGTAGTGTCCTGCGAATGGTCGTCAACAACGAGAACGCGAAGGCGGCCTGCCGGGTAGTCCTGAGCGACCAGAGCTGCGAGACATCGCCCGATATTTTCTTCTTCGTTCCGCGCGGGAACGATTACCGCGACCAGCGGCGCCTGATCCGGCGGCGGTGCTGACGCCACGGCGAGACGGGGCAGAAGCCCGCGCTGTCTGATGGCTCGCACGATCAACCACGCCATGATCGCGAGCCATGCTGCCGATACCAGAAGCTCCACAGTCTTACCGACGCCGCGCTCGGGGCCGGAACGAACGTCCCGGCTCAAGGAACCCGTGGGCGAGCCTATAAGTTCCGCGAAGTAAACCGCGGCGGTAATTCCGCCGTCAATCGGCAAACTTACTTCGCCGGTACCACCAGCGAATAGCGCTCGTCGGCGGCAAGGCATTCCGCTTCGGGAATGCCCAATTCCTTGCGCACCATGTTGGTGCCGAGGACCAGGGACACCATTTTGTAGAAGGCGTGACGGCGGCTCATGCCCTCGCGGCCCATGCCGCAATCCGATGAAATCACCAGACGCTCGGCCGGGATGTATTTGAGCGCGGCGCGGATTTGCGCTGCCACCTCGTCGGGCGTTTCCACTTGCAGCGTGTGGTGGTCGATCACGCCGATGGCGATCTTCATGTCTTTGATCGTCTTGCCGATCGCTTCGAGGTCCATGCCGCCGGAGCTCGACGACTCGAACGTGATCACGTCGGCATCGACCTTGGTGTAGGTTTCCAGCGAGGGCTTGTAGCTTTGCACCTTGGCGAACATGCGCTGCTGCGAAGGATTGCCCCAGCACGAATGCGCCCACACTTCGGTCTTGGCGCGCAAGCCCTTGACGGTGCGGTTGAACACTTCGACCAGCAAATCCGGCGTGATCACCTTGTCCTGAATGCCGCGAGCTGCGGCCAAGTGAATCTGCGGCTCCTCGATCTGGATCACCGGACAGCCGGCATCGGCGAGTTCGTGATATTCGGCATTGAAGGCATCGGCGACCGCCAGCATCCGCTCCGGCACGCTCTTGTAGTACCGGTCCTGCGATGCAAAGGCGACGATCTCCGCCGACACCGCGCCGAACTTGACCGGCCGCGTGGTGAGCCGTTGCGCTGCCTTCCATAGCGCGGTGTATTGCAGGTCGCCGCGGCCTACCGGGCCGATGATGACCGGCATGACCCGCGATTCCAAGTAATCGTGCAGGATGTGGCCGCGCGGAAACCACAAGCCGCCGCGGCCGGCGGGCGTCGGGCGCGGATCGCCGCGCTCGTAGCCGCTCATGTGATGCGGCGGATAGCTGGTCCAGCTTTGGCCGCCGACATCGTCGTCGAATCGGCAGTCGCCGTCGGTCAGGATGTCGAGCCCGGCGAGCTCCTGGTCGCGAACGTAGCAGGACAGCGTATCGGTATATTGTTCGCGATAGCGGCGGCTCACCATCGCATCGAGAAACATGCGGGTGCCGAGGTTTTCGGTGTACCAGCTCGGCCGCGGCAGCGAGCCGGTGATGGTTGTTGGCAGCAGAATGTCTTTGGTACCGCGAAACATCTTCAAGGGCCTCCCAAACTCACTTGCGCGGGGGTCCGCGCTTTGACGAAGATCTGCGGTTTCTAAGCAGCAAAAAACCACCGCGGCAACAGGGGCGGTAAAGCACGGGGCAAAACGCCGAAAATGTCCGTTGGGCGCTTGCCCCGGCCGTACATGAGGCCCGGCATTTTTGCCCCGGGGATGCGACGCAACGCGCGGGCGCTGGCCCTTTACGGCCGCCCGCGCCCATCAATAGACTGTTTCCTTCGGCCTTTCGAAATATCCGCGCTGAACGCGGACGGGGAGGAAGACGCATGTCAGCCGGAAACTGGTTGTTCTCGGCCTTCGCGATTTGTCTCGCGCTCGCCATGCCGCCATTCGCGGCGCACGCAGCCCAGCAGGGCCTAACCGCTGACACCATTACCATCGGGGCGTTCGGACCGATTACCGGCCCGGCCGCTTATATCGGGCTTGCCGGACGCGATGGCGCCGCGCTCGCCATCAAGGAGGTCAACGACGCCGGCGGCATCAACGGCCGCAAGCTCAACATGATCTTCGAGGATGACGGCCACTCCCCCGCCAAGGCGCTCGCCGCAGTCAAAAAGCTCGTCGATGACGACAAGGTTTTCGCGTTGTTCAACGTCGCCGGCAGCAACGGGACCATCGGTACCATCGACTACGTGAAGGAAAACGGCCTGGTGATGTTTGTGTCGTTTGCGTCCGCACCCGCGGTGACTTGGCCGTTCGCCAAGAATCTGTTTCGCGGCGGCACCACCGAAGTGCCGCGTTACGGCGAACTTTACGCCGAGTACATTGTCGATGGTCTCAAGGCGCAAAAGATCGCTATCCTGAGCGGCCGAGAGGAATATCCAAAAAACGAGGGCGATGCGCTCACCAAGCAACTGCAAAAATGGTACGGGATTGCGCCGGTCAAGCGTGCCGAGTTCAACATCGGCGATAAGGATTTCACTCCGCAGCTCCTGGAGCTGCAACAGGCCGACCCCCAGGTCATCGCCTTCTTCGGTAACCCGGCTGAGGCCGCCATTGCATTACGCCAGGCGAAGGAGCTCGGCATCAATCAGCGGTTCTTCGTCGGCACCACCATGGTCGATCAGGGCATCCTGACCGCGGCGGGTCCGGCGGCGGAGGGCATCAGCGGTTTCGCGCTCATTCCGCTATTGCCGAATTCGAGCGACCCGGCAATGAAAGCGTGGCACGCCAAATGGACTGCCGCGTATCCAGGCCTTCCGCCCAATCGGCCGAATATCTTCGACGTACTCTCCTACGCAGACATGTACGTGCTGGCCACCGCGATGCGCGACGCGGGAAAAGATCTGACGACCGGAAGTCTGATCGACGCACTTGAGCATCTTCACGATTACCGGATCGGTCCGATCGCCAGCCCGCGCAGCTTCTCCAGGGTGCATCACATTGGCAATCTTCGCCTGCAGCCCATGCAGGTGAAGAATGGCGAATGGGTGCAAGTGCCGTGGGAAAGCAAACGGCCAAGCGATATTCTGGAGCGCTATCACTAAGGGCAACGCGGGCGCAGACGGCGCTTCCGGACCATGACCTGGCGCGTAGGACTGCAGCTTGCGTTGTCGGGACTGAGCGTCGGCAGCATTTACGCCATTATCGCGCTTGCGCTCGCCATCCCGTTCAAGGCAAGCCGCGTGCTGAACTTCGCGCAGGGCGAACTGGTCACGCTCGGCGCCTACATCGGACTTGTTCTCACCTCTTACGGCCTGCCCTACGCGGCCATGGTGCCGGCGACGCTTATTATCGCTGCGGCGTTCGGACTGGTGCTCGAGCGGCTTTTCATTCGTCCGATTATCGGCGCTCCCGAATTTACTTTGGTGATCGCGACGTTCGCCATTGGCTTGATCATCCGTGCGCTGATCCGCATTCACTGGCAGGACAACAATTTCTTTTTGCCGGCGCCTTATGCCGGACCGGCGCTGCCGATCGGGCCGCTGCGGGTCAATCCGTCTTACCTGGTGATCATCGGCACCACGGCAGTGCTGGTGTGTTTGCTCGTGCTGTTTTTCCAGCGCACCAAACTTGGCAAAGCCATGCGCGCGGCGGCGGTCAACCAGACCGGCGCGCGGCTGATGGGTATCCGTATCGGAACGGTTTTCGGCTCGGCCTGGGCCTTGGCGGCGGCGCTCGGGGCGCTTGCCGGATTACTGCTGGCTCCCGTCGTCGGGATCAATCCGGAGCTCGGCCAATTGGTGGTGAAGGCGCTGGTTGCCGCGGTGATTGGCGGCTTCGGCAGCCTCGGCGGCGCAGTTTTCGGCGGGCTCCTGCTCGGCGTCCTTGAGACCTACGCGGGTGCTTTTTTCGGGGCGGCACTGAAGGAGATCATCCCGTTCGCTCTCTTGATCGCATTTCTTCTCGTCCGGCCCCAAGGCCTGTGGGGCACGGCACTCGTGCGCGTTTAGTAAGCGATGCGCCTGAACGCGGCCCTCATCGCGATCCCGTCGCTGCTGTCCCTGGCGCTGCCGCTATTCGGAAGCTCTTACCAGATTTATTTGGTGGAGCTTATTCTTATCAACGTCGTCGCCGGCATCGGGCTCAACCTGCTGACCGGAAATTGCGGGCAGATCTCATTGTGCCATGCCTCTCTGATCGCAATCGGCGCCTACGGCACTGCGCTGCTGACGACGCGGCTGGGGCTGACCTACGCCCTCGCCCTTCCCGGGGGCGTCGTGCTGACGACGCTGCTCGGCGCCAGCCTGAGCTATCCGGCGCGGCGGCTGTCCGGACTCTATCTCGCGTTGGTGACACTCGGTTTTCTCGAAGTGGTTTCCATTGCCATCGAGGAATTTCCCAACCTCACCGGCGGCGTCCGCGGCCTGAAACTTTCGCCGCCGGAAATTTTGGGCCGGCCGCTGAAGGCTAATGGCCTCTACTATTTCGTGCTCGGCGTGACGGCACTCGCCATTTGCGCCGGCTGGAATATCCAGCGTTCGCGTTACGGCCGCGCCTTCAATGCCGTGCGGCAAAGCGTGATCGTAGCGCAAGCGCTTGCCATCTCGCCGGGCCGCACCAAACTCCTCGCGTTTGCCATGGCCGCGGCCTTCGCCGGCCTGGCCGGTGGTTTGTTCACCGCCGTGGTCGGCTTCATCGATCCCACGGAGTTCGACATTTCGGCGTCGCTGCATCAGATCACTTTCATCGTCGTCGGCGGACTGGGCTCGGTGCTTGGCTCGGTTGTCGGCGCGGTGGTCCTGACGCTCCTGCCGGAGGCGCTGCGCGGAGCCAAGGAGTATAGCGACGTCGCCTATGGCGCCATTTTGCTGGCTGCGCTCCTGCTCGCGCCAAAAGGTCTCGTCGGTCTCGCGGCCTCGCTCCTGGCCCGGGTCGGCCGCAAGGCGCCCCTGCCATGAGCCTCCTTGCTCTCGACAACATCTCCGTCAGCTTTGGCGGCGTCGCCGCGGTGCGCGGCGTTACCTTGCGTGTCGATGAAGGCGAAATCCGCGGATTGATCGGCCCGAACGGCGCCGGCAAAACGTCATTGATCAATTCCATCACCGGCATCGTCCGGCCGGGAGGTGGCGTCATTAGCTTTGCTGGTCACGAGATAACTACGCTGGCGCCCGATGTGATTGCGACGCGCGGCGTCGGCCGCACGTTTCAGCACGTCGAGCTGTTCCGCGACGCCACCGTGCTCGACAACGTCCTCACCGGACTTTATCGCCACCACGTCTACGGCATTGCCGCCGCCATTGCCGGCTGGGGCCGGGCGCGTCGCGTCGAAGACGAAGCGCGGCGAGAGGCGCTGGCGCTGCTTGAAGCCTTCGATCTGGCGCCGCTCGCCCTGGTGCCGGTCCACGACCTGCCGTTCGGCATTCAAAAGCGCATCGATCTGGCGCGGGCCCTCGCGGTGCAGCCGAAACTGCTGCTCCTCGACGAGCCGATCTCGGGCATGAGCGAGTCCGAGGCGGATGCCGCGGTCGGCATGCTCCGCGATCTGGCGGAGCAGCGGCACATCACGCTGCTTATTGTCGAGCACAACATGCGGGTGATGATGCGGCTTGCCGCGCGCATCACTGTCATGCACCAGGGCGAGATACTTGCCGAAGGGCCGCCGGCGGCGATACGCGCCGACCCGGCGGTGGTCGAAGCCTATCTTGGCGAGGACGGCGGGCATGCTTGAGGTCGCCAACCTCGCCGCCGGTTACGGGCGGCTTCGCGTCCTGCACGGCGTCACGCTGAGCGTTCCCGCCGGCAAGATTGTCGCGCTTCTCGGCGCCAATGGCGCTGGCAAAACCACGCTGATGCGCGCCATCGCCGGTCTAGCGACCATCCATGCCGGCGCGATCAGCATCGGGGGCCAGCCGGCGACCCGGCAAGCGCCGGAAACTCTGGTGCGCCGGGGTCTTGTCCTGGTGCCGCAAGGCCGCCTCTTGTTCGCCGACATGACGGTGCGCGAGAATTTGGAAATGGGCGCCTATACAGCCGGCAGATACGCCGCCTGGAGCCGGCAATTGTCGTTTGTCGAGTCGCTGTTTCCCATTCTGCGCGAACGCGCCGGGCAATTCGCGGCGCTCCTTTCCGGCGGCGAGCAACAGATGCTGGCGCTGGCGCGGGCGCTGATGTCGTCGCCGCGCTATCTTCTGCTTGACGAGCCCTCGCTCGGGCTGTCGCCGCGGGCCTTCGGCACCATTCTCGACGCCGTTCGCCGGATCAACGGCGACGGCATTCCGGTATTGATTGCCGAGCAAAACGTCCGCCGTATCCTCAAGCTCGCCGATTACGGCTATGTCTTGGAAGCCGGGCGGATCGCACTGGCCGGGCAAGCCCATGAGCTATTGGCCGACGACCGTCTTCGTAAGTCGTACCTTGGAGCGGACTGAAGAATGAAAATCATCGACATGCACTCGCACTGGGGCACCAAGCGCGGCTATGTCCTGCAAACGCCCGAAGAGTTCGCCCAGCAGCGGGCGACGTGGCACTCGGACCCGGACTACAAGACCGAGGACGAGATGGCGCAGTATTTCCGCGATAACAACGCGCGCGTGATCCTTGATCTCGGCTTCTCGAAGTTTCTGCCGCTCGATCAGATGCAGTCGCTCCACGATTACTCATTCGCCACCGAGCGCGCGCATCGCGACGTCATCCTCGGCCACTGGTTTCACATCGACCCGTCGATGGGAGCGGCAGGCGTCAAGGAGTTGCGCCGCTGCATCGATAATCGGGTCGGCTTCGTCGGTTATGCGGTGTCGGCATCGAAATCGCCGCCGGGTAGCGATCCATCCTACGCGCCGTTTTACAAACTCTGCATCGAAGCCGGCATTCCGATCCTGTTCTTCGTCGGCACCACCGGCCTCGGCGCCGGTCTCCCGGGCGGCGGCGGCGTTATTCTCGACAACTGCCATCCGCGCCACCTCGATCTGGTGGCGGTGCACTATCCCGAGCTGAAGATCATCGCTGCGCGTCCGGGCTGGCCGTGGCAAACCGAGACGCTCGCCGTGCTGATGCACAAGCGCAATATCTGGTACGAGCTGCACGGCTGGTCGCCGAAATATCACACCGCCGATCTCAAGCATGACATTCCGCGCCGGCTGAAGGACCGGGTGATGTTCGGCGGCGATTATCCGCTGTTCGGTTACGAGCGGCTGGTGCGCGATTGGCAGGCCGAAGGTTACGCACCGGAACTTCTCGACAAGATATTCCATCGCAACGCCGAGACCTTCTTTCAGAGTTTGAGTTAGCCGTGGACCTGAAACTCAAAGACAAGATTGCGATCGTCGGCGGCGCGAGCCAGGGCATCGGCTACGGCATTGCGCGCACGCTCGCGGCTGAAGGCGTGAAAATCGCCATCACCGCCCGCCGCGAAAAGGCCCTCCGTCAGGCCGCGGAAAAGATCGAAGCGGAGGCCGGGGGCGCCGTGCTGGCGCTGCCGGCCGATTGCCGGCTGGCGGCCGATTGCCGAGCGGTTGTCGCCAAGACCGTCGCGCATTACGGCGGGCTCGATATTCTCGTCAACAACGACGGCGCGCCGCCGCTCGGCGATTTGCTCGCGTTCGACGACGGCGCCTGGCAGCAAGCGGTCGAGCGCAACCTCATGTACGTCGTGCGGATGTGCCGGGCCGCGGTCCCGCACATGAAAACCCGCGGCGGCGGCAGCGTGCTGAACATTTCCGCCATTTCCGCCATTCAGCCGATCCCGGGCTTCGGTCTTTCCGTTGCCACCTGGGATGCCGTTATCGGCTATGCCAAGACGCTGTCGCTCGAAGTCGCCGCCGACAGGATCAACGTCAACACCATTTGCCCCGGCTACATCGAGACCGAGCGTCTGCAAAAGGTGTTCGCAGCCGGCGGCGAGGACGCCAAAGAGATGCGCGCCAAACTGGTCGGCGAGGTGCCGATGCGGCGCATCGGTACCGTCGACGACATTGCCGGCCTGGTCGCGTATCTCGTCTCGCCGCGCGGGAGCTATATTACCGGTACCGCTATCCAGGTCGACGGCGGCTTATTCCGCGGTCTGCGCTGATGGAATTGCGATGACTTACGTCAACATGATCAAGCCCGAGCTCGCCAGCCGCTACGCAGCCGCGGGGACCTGGACCGGGAAGACCTTCTTCGAGTTTATCGAAGCAGCCGCCGCGGCGCATCCGCAGCGCGAAGTCTTTGCCGACGCCAGGCGCCGGATCACCTACGGCGCACTGAAGGACGAGATTCTGCGCTGCGCCGAGTTTTACCGCCGCATCGGCATCAAGCGCGGCGACGTGGTCACCGTGCAGCTGCCGAACCGGATCGAATTTGCCGTGGCGTTTTTCGCGCTCGAATTGATCGGCGCCATCGCCAACAAGGTCAATCCCGACTTCCGGGCGCGCGAGCTCGACTACATTCTCAAATTTTCCGACACTCGGGCCTACGTTTTCGCACGCGAGTTTGGCGGCTTCGATTACCTGGCCATGGCCAAGGGTTTGAAGGGGTCGGTGCCGAACCTCACGCACCTCATTGTTGCCGGCGCGGCGGCCGAGGGCGCGCACAGCCTCGACGACCTGCACGCCACGCCGCCACTTGCGGCGGAACACCGCGTGCGGATGGACCCGGACGAAGTCTTCCGCATGGCGTTCACTTCGGGCACGACCGGCGATCCGAAGTGCGTGCTGCACAGCTTCAACACCACGATCTATGCGCCGTGGCTGCTTAATCGCGACATGAAGGTGACCGAGAACGACGTGCTCCTGGTTTATCTGCCGGTCGGCTTGAACTGGGGCTACATCACGCTGATGCAAACCATCATGGCCGGCGCGCGCGCCGTGCTGCTGGAGCGGTTTTCCGGGCGCGCCGCACTGGAAACCGTCGCGCGCGAAAAGGTGACGTACATTCCGACGGCGCCGGCCGCCATCGTCTCCATGCTGGCCGAGCCCGAGCTTGCGCGTTTCGATCTCTCCTCGTTGCGCGTCGTCATCACCGGTGGCGCGTCCGCCGCGATCGAGACCATCCGTGCCTATCAGGCGCACGCCAAAGGTCATCTGATCGAACTCTACGGCATGCTGGAAACTGGCTTCCACACCTACACGCGTTTCACCGACGATCCCGCCAAGGTCAACGGCACGATCGGCCGCCTGGTCGGCGATATGGAGATCCGCATTCTCGGCGGCGACGGCAACGACGTGCCGCACGGCGAAATCGGCGAAGTCGCCGCGCGTGGGCCCTCGGTGCACCTCGGCTACCACAACAACGAAGCCGCCAACGCCTCGTCGTTCACCACCGACGGGTGGTTCCGCACCGGCGATCTCGGCCGCTTCGTCGATGCCGCCGGCAACGTCCAGTTATCCGGACGCAGCAAGGAGATCATCAATCGCGGCGGCAAGAAATTCTTCCCGCGCGAAGTCGAGGAAATTCTCTACACCCACCCGAACGTGATGCATGCCGCCATGGTTGGATTGCCCGACGCCCGTCTCGGCGAGCGCAATTGCCTCTGCGTCATCCCCAAGTCGGGCCGCGAGGTGTCGCTCGATGAGGCGGTTGGTTTCCTCAAAGGCCAGATCGCCGATTACAAATTGCCGGAGACCATCGAGCGGTTCGACGAATTTCCCATGACCGGGACCGGCAAGATCCGCCGGCACGTGCTGCGCGATTGGGTCTTGGCGCGCCACAAAGCGCCGGCAGCGAACTAGCCACACCGCCGCGGCTATTTATCGTGCTCGTGCCGGTGATGCGGGGCGTGCTGGTAGTGCAGCCGCAACAGATCGATGCCGTAATCATTGCTGTTCGGCGTGCGCACGATGGTATGCACGTGAAACTTCGCCGGCTCCGCATTGGTGAGAAAGACGCCGGCGTGATGATCAAACTCAATGAAAATCACCGGACTTTGAATGCGGTAATAAAACGGGCTTTGTTCCTCAAAGCCGCCGATCCAGCAGAAATGCGTCTCGGCGAGATGGCGCTCGACTTCGGCAAGACGCGCGGCGCGCGGGCCATCCGGCAGCGGCGCCACATAGGCGGCGACCAAGTCCATTAAATCGCGCCGCTGTTGCGCAGACAGGCTTGAGCCGAGCAAGCCTTCGTACGGCACAATGCGGTTGTCCTGAAACGCGCCGCCGAGATGCAGGTTGTCGGCGAAATGACGCCGCCCCTCCGGCAGGTCGCCGCCCATCATGGAATGGGCGACAATGGCGCGCCGCTGCTGCTCCGGTGAAAACGAGCGCATCAATGCCAGGCCGGCACGCTCCTCGTCCTCGAACAGCCGCGTGCCGGCGAACCGGCCTTTATCCGCGTAGTTCGGCTCGGCGCCAAAGAAGCACGGCGTAAGCACCATCTGGCGGCCGATCACCAGGCAGTTCAGGCTCAAGTGGTGGCCGAACAGTTGCCATCCCCAAGGCTCGGACTCCGAAGGCGCGCCGAACAGGCAGAAGATGAAGGCCCACTCGCCCAGCACCGCCGGGCCGCCGACGAGATCGCCGAGAAACTGATTGAGCCGCATCACGTCGCGGGTGATCTCATAGCCTTTGCCGCTTAGCGTCGCGCGCAGCACGTTCATCACCGCCTGATTGGTGGAATCCTCCACCTCATCAAGCCGCAGTCCGTGATGCTCGACGTAAAGTTCGGTGTTCTGCCAATGCCGCCATAGCTCGGAATCGGCGGGGAAGCACATCGCCTTCACCTGGGCCGCCGAAAGACCGGCGAGCAAGTTGCGCACCGCCTCGACCATGGCTGGTGTCGGCGCATTATCGGCTTGCAGTGAAAATAGATCAGGCCGGACGATGCCGTCGGTCGTAATCCCCTTGAACGGCTCCGCGCCGAGCTTCGCCCAGGTGCCGAATAAATCTTTGGCGCGGGGATTTTGCAGGCGCGCCTGCGCGTGGGCGCGCGGCGTCTCACCGGCAATATTGCTTTGACCCGGTGCGGGAATGAATGGCCGAAAGTCGGGACGATCCATGGCGTGCGACAACGCTGATTTCGGGACGGCGATGTTACCCGGCGAGCCTGAAATACAGGAGCGGCAGTTTTTCCGGCAAGCGCTCGATGCGATCGAGCTGAATGACGTTGGATCGGCCGAAAATGCGGGTGAGATAAGAATCGCCGCCGGCGTCCAGCCCGACACAGAACAGATCGATGGCCTGATGGCGGAGCGACAGCACGGCGCGGCGGGCGTCCTCGACGAGATAACGCCGGTCGGCGATATCGACGTCGGATGGCTCGCCGTCGCTCACCAGCAACAGGAGCTTGCGGTATGAATGGCAGGCGGCGAGATCGCGCCCGGCGTGCCGCAACGCAGCCCCCATCCGCGTCGAGTACTTGCCGACGACGCCGGCGAGCCGGCGCTTCGCCAGCGTATCCCAGCGCGTGTCGAAATCCTTTAGCCGGTAGTAGTGCACATCCTCGCGGGTATCGGAGCAGAAGGCGTGAATGGCGAACGGATCGCCCATGCCGTCCATCGCGTGCGCGAGCAGCGACGTCGCGTCGCGCTCGAGCTCAAGCACAGTACGGCCCGCGCCCTTGACGATGTCGTTGGTCGATTGCGAGGCGTCGATCAAAACCAGCACCGAGAGATCGCGCCAGCGCCGCTCGAGCCGCGCGTAAATGTTGGAGCTCGGCGTCAAGCCGGCGCGCAGATCGATGGCCGCGCCGATCGTCGCCTCGAGGTCGAGACGGTCGCCCTCGCGCTGCCGCCGCAATCGCGTCGGCCGGCTTACCTTGGCCGCCTGCACCAGCGCTTTAATGCGATAAGCGGTTTCCGGATAGCGCTCGAAGATGGCGTCGATTTTTTGCGCGTTGCCGTCGGCGGGATTATATTCGGAAACCGTCGTCCACTCGTTGCGGTCGCGGCTGATCATGTAATCCCACTCGGGATAGCGGGCGACCGGAATGCCGACCTCGGCCTCTTCCGGAACGAGTTGCGCGACATTCGCGGAACCGTCGCCTTGGGTTTCGGTTTCGCGTTCGCGATCCGCCGGCTCGGATTCGGATTGCTCGAAGCGCACCGAATCATAAACCGCCTCGCCCGCCGCGGCGCCGGCTGCGGGAAAGTCCCAAAGTCCCTGGTTGTCGTCGCGGTAGGCGGGCTCGACCACGTAAGTGCGCGGATTGAATTGCGCCCGCATCTGGCCCAGGTCGTTGCCAAGAAGACCGCCGATGGTGCGGCTGATGGCCGGATCGCTCCATCGCACGCGCTCGGCAAAGAACAGATCGCGGCCCTTGTTCACCCAGCCGTGCGGATCGAAGTAGTCCGGGTCGATCAGGGCGCGCGAAAGCCGCGCCATCAGCGCCGGCGCCGTCACCACGCCGCTCGCCTCGGCCAGGCGGAACGGCAGCCAGAAGCGGCGCAATCCGGGAAAATGCCCGATGGCGAGCTGCTCGACGCGGGCATCCTCGATCAGCGAGACGAGCGCAATTTGCACCGGCTTGAGACTGCCCACGGCGAACTTGCCAGGCGTGAACTGAAAATGCGCCAGCACGTGCGCCAGCGTCGCGCGGAACAGATCCTTGCCGCCGACGCCGTCGACCCCGCGCGAGGATTGCGGCACGCGCACTACGCCGTTGACGAAGCAGGTGCGCCGCGGTGTGTCGAAGCCGGCCGGCGGCAGTACCCGGATCGGCGGGATGGTGCGCCATAGCGCAGCGACGAAGGCCTTGAGCTCCCGCTCGACGTCGGTGAACGCGACCGAGCCCGTGCCCTGCTCCAGAGCGTGTAGTGAACGGGTATCGAGCAGCGCGAAAAACTTCAGCCGCTGTTCGGGATCATTCTCGGCGGCGCGAATGCCGCCAAGCGCCCAGGTTTCGAATGAACGCACGTCGAGGCTGTCGAGCACGCGCCCCGACTTCTCAAGCAAGAGGCTAACGGATTCCGGCGCCGCTTCGGCGATACGCTTGATGACGCGAAGCCACTCGGCGAAATTTTGCGCGCTGCCAAGCCGGCGCGCGGCGATCGGCGCGGCAACCAGCAGCGCCAGCGCGGTGTGGTCGCCGGCAAGCGCGGCAAATTCCGGCGTCAGCTCGGCCAACGCCATGACCGAGTGCGGACCGGCGGCCGCCGCCACCGACGGCGAGTTTCGGATAAAGGCGATGGCGGCGTTGCTGCCGACGCGCACCCCGATATTGCGGCAGGCTCCGACCCAGTCATCCAGCAGCGAGGACGGCAAGCTCGCCTGTGCCTGACGCCACACCAGTTCGAGCGTGCCGGAAATCTCGGGCTGGTCGGCAAGAGATGCGACCAGCGACTGTTGCTGTTTGGAGAGACTTGTGGCCATCGGCCTTAGATGGATGCGGCGATCGCCGCCGTCAGTGCGCCGCGGATGTCAGCGTCGTCTGTAATCGGCAGCACCAGCGCGATCTGACAAGCGGCTTCGACGACGACGCCGTGCGCAATGAGCCGCCCGGCTTGAATGAGCATGCGGGTCGAGGCTCCCTCATCGAGGCCGTGACCTTTGAGATTGCGCGAGCGCTCGCCGATCGCCACCAGCTTGTCCGCCATCGCACGTTCGATCCTGGCTTCGTGCGCGACGATCTCGGCTTCGATGGCGGCGGGCGGATAAGCGAAGTCCATGGCGCCGAAGCGTTGCTTGGTCGACTCCTTGAGGTCCTTGAGAACGCTCTGGTAGCCGGGGTTATAGGAAATCACGAGCTGAAAGTCGGGGTGCGCCCGGACAAGCTCGCCGCGCTTCTCAAGCGGCAGCACGCGCCGGTCATCGGTAAGCGGGTGAATGACGACGGTCGTGTCCTGACGCGCTTCGACAATTTCATCGAGGTAGCAGATCGCGCCGTGCCGCACGGCGATGGTGAGCGGGCCATCGTGCCAGACAGTGCCCTGGGCGTCGAGCAGATACCGCCCGACCAGATCGGACGCGGTCATGTCTTCATGGCACGCAACCGTGATCAGCGGACGATCGAGCGTGAACGCCATGTACTCGATGAAGCGGGTCTTGCCGCAGCCGGTCGGGCCTTTGAGCATGATCGGCATGCGCTCGGCGTAGGCCGCCTTGTAGAAGCTGACCTCCTCACCGATGGCGCGGTAGTACGGCTGCTCGCCGATCCTGAAGTCGTCGAGTTCCATCCGATTTCGAACCTATGCGACTGCGGGCGCCCTGTTTTCCCCTACCAAGCTGCCGAAAGCAACAAAGACGGGGAGCAAAGGGACGCCCGCACGCGTATCAGCGATGGGCCGCGGTTTTCTGGTTCGGAATGCCTTCGATCGGGCACTCATCGGTTCCGACGGTCGGCCGCGTCAACGCCTCGACCATCGTGCGCGTGCCTTCCGGATCTGTGACCCACTTCTTGTAGAAGTCGTACGGGCAGATCGCTTCGCCGCGTACGTCCTCGCGGGAGTTGATCTTTCCCGTGTAGCCGCGGTGGACCAGCTTGAACAGGTGGTTTTGCGATTGCATGTTGCGGCGGGCATCGCGGATCAGCGACTTCGAGAGTTGGGCGTATTGAATGCCCATGTCCTCTTCGCCCGTTTCACCGAGCGTGCGGCCGTCGAAGCCGATGATCGCTGAATGGCCGAAGTACGAGTACACGCCGTCGAAGCCCGAGGCGTTGGCGACCGCGACGTAAACGTTGTTCGCCCAAGCCATGGCCTTCGCCATCAGCACTTGCTGATCCTTCGCCGGATACATGTAGCCCTGGCAGCGGACGATGAGTTCGGCACCCTTCATGGCGCAGTCGCGCCAAATCTCCGGGTAGTTGCCGTCATCGCAGATGATGAGGCTGACTTTCAGGCCCTTAGGGCCTTCGGAGACGTAAGTGCAGTTGCCAGGATACCAACCCTCGATCGGCACCCACGGCATGATCTTGCGATACTTCTGAACGATCTCGCCCTTGTCGTTCATCAGGATCAGCGTGTTGTAGGGCGCCTTGTTCGGGTGATCCTCGTGGCGTTCGCCGGTCAGCGAGAATACGCCCCACACTTTTGCTTTCTTGCAGGCGTCGGCAAAGATCTGCGTCTCCTCACCGGGCACGCTGGACGCCGTCTCATACATTTCCTTGGAGTCGTACATGATGCCGTGGGTGCTGTATTCGGGGAACACCACCAGATCCATGCCCGGCAGTCCGACCTTCATGCCGACCAGCATCTCGCCAATCTTGCGCGCGTTATCCAGCACTTCGGCCTTGGTGTGCAGCCGCGGCATTTTGTAATTGACGACGGCAACGCCGATCGTGTCGTTGCTGCTGCCGATATCTCCGTGAAGCATGTCGATCTCCTGTTGTTTGTTTTCGCTCGCCGGCACGCTCGCGGCGGACGTCGGCCGCCGGTGGCTTGCGCTACGTGCCTGCTGAGAGAAACACCCGGCTCAGAGCATAAAAAAAGCCCGCTTCGCCACTGTTCGTGGTCGCAGCAGGGCGTCCTTGCCCATCAATTTTTCGCGGCGCCATTGCCGCGCCCCTGATCTTAGGAGGCTGGCAAAAAAGCTAGCCGAGAATGTCATTTGAGTCAATAATTGCAGCCGCCACTGCGGCAACAGAGACGCGCTGACTCATCGCTTGTCGGCGAATGAAATGATACGCCTGTTCCTCGTCGAGCCGGCGCTTGTCCATCAGAATTCCCTTGGCGCGCTCGACGCTGCGGAACGAACGCAAAGTTTCGTCAAGCTTGTCAATCCGCGCACGCAGACGCTGCTCGTAGAGAAACTGCGCACGGCCCACGGCCAGACTGATGAGCACGGTGGCGCCGGTGTACGGCCGCGGCAACGTCGCGTGCGGCGCGCAATCGCGCAACAGCTTTAGCTGCGGCACGCACATCGCATTGACGACCGCCACCAAGGCAGCCGAGGGCTTGCCTGGGACCCAAGGCAGGCATTGCGGCAGCTCCGGCGCGAGTTCGCAAAACATCACGTCGGCGGACGCAGGCAAGCGTTCCGGCAGCGGCCAGATGCGGCGCACACTGCCTCGCGTTCGCGACAACTCGCGCGCCAGCATATCGCCATGCTGGTCGGGAGGAACGGCAACAATGATGTCCAGCGCGGAAATGTCGCTCGCGCCGTTGTCGCGCGACGCGGCACTCCCACTGGACGCGTTAGAGCCCTGCTCGCTCATGGGTGGGCCGGCGCTGCGGCAGGATTGCCGCGCTCCGTCAGAAACGGGTCCGCCCACACCGACGTCACCGATTGCTGCACGATTTCGAACTGACCTCTGCGGTCGACGCGGCCGACGCGTGACCACAAATCGGTGTGGCTGGTGGCGGGATTGACGGAAACGCGCCCCTGCGGCGCGTCGAAGTCCGTCCCCAGCACGCTTTGTTTGATCACGTCGGTTTCCATCGAGTCCGCCCACGCCAGCGCCTTGGCGAAAAGATGGACCTGAAAATACGCCGCCTCGGCGCACATGTTGGTCGGTTCGTCCTCGCCATAGCGTTTCTTGTAGCGCCGCACGAAGCTATCGTTGCGCTCGCCGCCGACCGACTGGAAATACGGCGCCGCGGTGATGTGGCCGGCGGCGACGTCAAATCCCATGGCGCGCACTTCCGACTCGGTGGTGGTCAGGCTGCCGATGGGGACAATACGGGCGTCGAGACCGGCCTCGGCGAACGCCTGATAGAGATAAACCGTGGAGTCGCCGACCACCGTGGAAAAGATCACGTCGGCGCCGGCATTCTTGATCTGCTGCATCACCGGGCGGAATTCGCCGCGCCTGGCGCGAAGGTCGAGATACTTTTCACCGACGACGGTGCAGCCGCGGCTGCGGAGAAGATCGCGCATCACGCGATTGGACTCGCGCGGATAAAGGTAGTCGGAGCCGACCAGATAAAACCGCTTGCCATAAGTCTCGGCCAGATACGAGCAGAGCGCGACACTGTTCTGGTTGGGCGCAGCGCCGGTGTAGATCACGTTCGGCGAGAACTCGAAGCCTTCATACAGCGTCGGGTACCACAGCAGTCCGTTGAGACGCTCGACCACGGGCAGCACCGCCTTGCGGCTGCTCGAGGTGTAGCAGCCGAAGATCATGGTGACGCCGTCTTCGATCATCAGCCGCTTGGCAAATTGGCCGTAGGCCTGGGCGTCGGACTGCGGATCGTAAATCAGCGGCACCAGTTCGCGCCCGTTGACGCCGCCGGATTGATTGATTTCGTCGAAGGCAAGGAGCGTAGCCCGCAGCTGCGTCTCCTCAATAATGGCCATGACGCCAGATTGAGAAAACAAGACGCCAACCCGCCAGGGGTGAGACCCGATATCTTGCCGCCGCGTCAAAGGCTTCTCCCTAGTCGCCTCGGCGCGCTGACGCCCGCTGGCGTCGGCCAAGTTGTTTCGACCAAGTAAATGCCGTTCACGGCGCCATAGCAAGCGCCGGAACCCTCCGGCTCCGAAGCAGGAATGATGCCAAGCGAAGGCGGCGATATCGCGTCGGGCCGGGGATCGGTCTGGCCGCCGCAGGTCGCCGGAATGCGCGGACAAGGCGCGCTGAGTGAAGCTGAACCCCCTGCACCGGGGGTTGCAGAGCGCGCCTTGCTCAACAGAAATGATCCGGCGGACGAGGCCGTGCCGTTGTTCAGACTGCCAAATGCCTTTGCACGACGTCCGGTGTCAGTTCGCCAATGTCGCCGCCGGCGACTATCCGGCCGGTGTCCAAGATTGCGAACTTCTGGGTGATGGCGCGGACGAAATCCAGATTTTGCTCGACCAAGAGCACCGCGCAGTTCCGCTCGGCCGGAATGCGCTTGATGATCGGCTCGATCTCTTCCACCACGGAGGGCTGCAAGCCTTCGGTCGGTTCGTCCATCAGCAACAGCTTCGGCTCCTGCACCAGCGCCCGCGCGATCGCCAATTGTTGTTGCTGACCGCCGGACAGTGTGCCGCCTTTTTGGCCGGTTATGCCTTTCAACGCCGGGAAATATTCGAACACGAAATCCGGCACCTTCTTGGGTTTGCCCTTGCCGATCAGCGCGACGTAAAGGTTCTCGGCGACAGTGATGTCGGGAATAATGTCGCGGCCTTGCGGCACGTATGAGACGCCGAGCCAAGCGCGGCGATGCGATTTGAGCGCGGCGATCTCGGTGCCGTCGAGCTTGATCGACCCGCGCTTTGGCGGGTTGACGCCGGTGATGCTGCGCAACAACGTGGTCTTGCCGGCGCCGTTCCTCCCGAGAACGGCGAACAGCTCGCGATCCGCCATTTCCAGCGAGACACCGTGCAGGATGTGGCTGGTGCCGTAAAACGTCTCGATACTGCTGACTTGCAGCGTCACTGGAATTTGCCCTTTCCCAGATAGACGCGGCGAACCGTCTCATTATTCATGACTTCGCTCATCGGCCCTTCGGCCAACATCTGTCCCTGATGCAGCACGGTGATCCGCTTGCCGATCTGCCGGACGATGTGCATGTCGTGCTCGACGAGCAGTACTGTGTGGGTTTGCGCGATTTTGCTGATGAGCTCCGCGGTCTTGTGCTTGCCGTCTTCGGTCATTCCCGTAGTCGGCTCATCGAGCAGCAACAGCTTCGGATTGGATGCAATCAGCATGCCGAGCTCCAGCCATTGCCGTTCGCCATGGGACAGCGAGTCGGCCGGATCGGAGGCCTTTTCCGCCAATTCCACGAACTCGAGGATTTCCCAGATGCGGTCGCGCTCGGTTCCGCTGAGCCGCTGGAACAGCGTGGAAAAAACCCGGCGCCGGCCTTGCAGCGAGACCATGACGTTGTCGAATACCGACAACGTCTCGTACATGTTCGGCACTTGAAACTTGCGGCTGATGCCGGCCTGGAAAATGTCATCGGGGGCCCAGCCGGTGATGTCGTGGCCGGCAAAATGGATCGTGCCCGAGGCGGGCTTGAACTGGCCGGTGATCATGCAAATCAGCGTCGTCTTGCCGGCGCCATTGGGGCCGAGCAGCACGCGCAGTTCGTTTTGCTCGATGCTGAAATCGAGATTGTTGATGATGGTGAAGCCCGACACGCGGGTGGTGAGCCCTTTGACTTCGAGAAGGTTGGTCATCCCGCTTGCGTCCTGATTTCGCCTTTTTGCGTCTTTGCCGCAGCCGCTCGCTCAATCTTCAACGCACCGGCTCGTCCGCCGGCGGCGGCCCGCCGGGCTGCCAATCGAGTTGCCGGTCGTGCGCCCGCTGATCAGACTCTTCCATGACCTCCTCCAGCGTCGCGCCCTTTCGCCACTTGCGCAGCCAATTGCCGATGGTGCCGACAATGCCGTCTCGCATCACCAGCACGACGAAGATGAACAGGCCGCCGACAATGATCTGCCACCACGAGGCCAGCGCGCCGCTCAGGAAAAACTCCGCGCCCTTGACCACGAAGGCGCCGACGAAAGGTCCGATGAGGGTGCCGCGGCCGCCCACGGCCGTCCAGATGACACCTTCGATCGAAAACACCGGTCCGGCGTCGAGGTAGGAGATGATGCCAACCCAGGCCGCATAAAGCGCGCCCGCCGCCGCTGCCATGAAGGCGGAAACGCAGAACACGAAGATGCGGTAATTGGCGACGTTGTAGCCCATGAACTCGGCGCGCACGTCGTTGTCGCGGATCGATTTGAGCACGGTGCCGACCCGCGAGTGGGTCAGCGCCCGCGACACAATGAGAAACACCACGCAGACCGCGAGAATGAACCACAGCAACGCCGGTGTGGCGTAGCTCCCATAGTCGGTGATGCCATTGAAGCCGCCGGTGTAGGCCTGATACTCGATAATTGCGTCCTGCAAGATCAGCGACTCGGCCAGCGTGATCACCGCGCAATAAACGCCGTAGATGTGCCGCTTGAACGTGATGACGCCGAACAGCAGTGCGAGCAGCGTCGGAACGACCAGCGCGCAGAGCACCGCGAACGGCGTATTCGTCAGCGGCGTCATAAAACTCGGCAACCCGGTCAGACCGTTCCATTCCATGAAATCGGGGAATTTGCCGCCGTAGCGCGTCGGATGATCCATGGCGTAATTGATCTTCAGCGACAGCGCGACGAAGTAGGCGCCGATGCCGAAGTAGACCGCCTGCCCGAGGCTCAGAATCCCGGTAAACCCCCAGATCAAATCGATGCTGAGCGCAAACAGCGCGAAGCACAGGAATTTGCCGAGGAGCGACAGCACGTAAGCGTTCGTACCGTAATAGGGATAGCTGCCAATCAGCGCGACGACGATGACGCCGCCGATCAGCGCCCAAAGCGGCAAGAATGTCGGCGCGCGATAGCGGCGCTTCGCGCGTGCCGGATTTTTCTGCGCCGGCGCCCGATCAGCTTTGTCTCGAACAATCTCTGCCATGACTTAGTCCACCGTCAGCGCCGTTCGTAGTAGCCAAAAATACCGCGCGGCACGACGCGTATGATGATGACGATGAACAAAAAGACGAGCAGGCGGCCGATGACGTTGTTGAAAACGAACGACAGAATCGTTTCCGCCTCTCCGATCAAGGCGCCGCCGGTGAGCACGCCCCACAAACTGCCGACGCCGCCGAGCACCAGCACCATGTAGGAATCGACCGCATACGGAAAGCCCATGGTCGTCGACACCGATTTGATCGGCGCGAGCACGGCACCGGCGATCCCGGCAAGACCGCAGCCGAAGGCGAAAATGGTCATGTCGACCCTGGCAGTATCAATGCCGAGACATCCGGCGATGGCGCGGTTTCTCCGGACGGCGCGCACTTTCAGGCCGAAATCCGATTTGAAAATCACGTAGAACACCAGCAGCAGCAGCAAGACCGCCATCACGATCAGAAACGCCCGGTAATAAGGAAACGGCAACCGGCCGATGACGCGGAAGCCGCCCTCGAGGATTTTCGGCGCGCCGACGTAATAGAGCTCCGGCCCGAAGATGAGCTTGATGAGAACCTGAATGATGATGCCGACGCCCCAGGTCGCGAGCAGCGTCTCCAGAGGCCGATCGTAGATCCATCGTATGATGCCGCGTTCTATCACCAGGCCAAGAAGCCCGACGACGACGAAGGCGACAGGTATGGCGGCAAACGTGTTGCCGCCGAGCTTGCCGACCACGGCCGCAGTGTAGGCGCCGACCATGATCAGTTCGCCGTGCGCCATGTTGATGACGCCGGCGACGCCGAAGATGATCGCAAGACCGATCGCCGCGATCACCAGGATCGCCACCACACTGAAGCCGCTTAGAAATTGCGTGATGATGGATTGCAGCATTCCGTGCCCGTGGGATTGCCCGTATCGTTCACATGCTTGCAGGGGCGCCGGTCAGCGCCCCTGCAATGGTCCGCGCCCGGGACTATAAGTCAATCGTTCCCGAGCGGTTCTTTTCCGCACTCCACGGCTTCTTCACCCGGTCAAGCACGCGCTTGTCGGTGAAGTCGCAGGTCTTGTTCGGATAGAGGTACGGCACCCACGGCTGCGGCCGGATCCAGTCTTCCGATTTCCACACCACGTCGAACTGACCCTGCTCGTTGGCTTTGCCGATGCGCGACCATAGCCAGGTGTGGTGGTTCTTCTCGTCGATCTTCACCTTGCCTTGCGGCGCGACGAATTCCTGGCCAGGCAAGCCCTCGAAGATGAGGGCATCGGCGTCCGTCGACTTCACCTTGGCGATCGCCTGAGCGAGGAAGTAAGTCTGGAAGTAGGCGGCTTCCATCACCGCGTTGGTCACCGCGTCCTTGCCGTATTTCGCCTTGTAGCGCTCGACGAACGACTTGTTCTGCGGCGTGTCGACGCTCTGGAAGTAGTTGAACGAAGTGTAGTGGCCGAGCGCATTCTCCGGCCCCATCGCCGCGATTTCCTGCTCGGTGGTGATCGGCGTGCAGATCGGGATGTCCTTGGCGGTGATGCCGAACTCCTTGAACTGCTTGTAGAACGCCACGATCTGGTCGCCGACCAGATCGGAGAACACGACATCGGCGCCGCTGGAGGCGATCTTGTTGATGTTGGTCGAGAACTCCGTCGAGCCGAGCGGTGAGTATTCCTCGGCGACGGTGGTACCGCCGTGCTTCTGCAGGAGCGCCTTGACCTCGCGGTTGGTCTCCTTCGGATAGATGTAGTTGGCGCCGATCAGATAGAATTTCTTGCGGCCCAGCGTGTTGATGATCCAGGGCACGAAATCGTCGAGCTGCTGGTTCGGCACCGCGCCGGTATAGAAGCAGTTCTTGCTGCACTCCTGCGCTTCGTAAAGCGTCGGATAGAGCAGCACTCCGTTGTTTTCCTCGAACACCGGCAGCACCGATTGCCGGCTGGCGGAGGTGTAGCAGCCGAGCACCGCCACCACCTTGTCTTCGAGCAGAAGCTTCTTGGCTTTTTCGGCGAAAACCTGGACCAGCGATTGCGGGTCTTCGACCACCGGCTGGATCTTCTTGCCCATGACACCGCCCTTGGCGTTGATCTCTTCGATCGCCAACAGCTCAGCGTTGTGCAGCGACGACTCGATGATGGCGATGGTGCCGGACAGCGAGTGCAGGATGCCAACCTTGATGGTGTCGCTCTCGGCCGCCTGGACGATATTGCGGACAAAGCTGTAGGGCGCGACGCCGCTTGCGAAGATTCCGGCCAATCCCCCACCGGTACCCTGCAAGATTCTTCTACGCGAAACTCTCATTGCTCCCTCCTGTTGCAACAAAAGAAAACGCCCCACCCTTCTCCCGCCGGGAGATGATGTGGGGCGTCTGTGCCCGTATATTCGCGGCCTCGCTGCCGCGCGAGTAAACGAAGAACAACACGCGCTCCAGCGTCGGAGACCCGCGCATTTCTCAAAGCATATGCCAAGTCCCGCCGTTTGTGCAATACGAAGGCGGCATTTTCCGCCTGGAAATCGGGCGCTCGCCGGCCCGTGCCGTTTTTGGAAGCGAAGAGCCGACGCTATCCGGATTTGGCAGCGCGTTTCCCGGCTTTCGCCTTGAGGCGCTCGAAGGTCTTGGCGACGTTGACGACAAAACGCGTATGGCTGCCGGCGCCGATCTGCTCGATCTCATCTTTCGCTTCCAGTTCGAAGGTGACGCGGCGTCCGTCCACCGCCTTTACCGTCGCGGTGATTTCAACCTCCATGTCCGGAAGCGTCGCCGCCAGATGGCGCACCGTGATCTCGACCCCGACGGAATCTTCACCATCGTCGGCATGCTCCATGAGAAGATCGCGGCAGGTATGCTCCATGTCGCGCACGAGACTCGGCGTCGCGTAAACGCGGCCCTCTTCGCCCATGAAGCTGATGGTCCGGTCGCGATCGACGGAAAAACGTTTGACGTTGGTCATTCCCGGACGAAGGCTTTGTTTCATTATTTTCCTCCCAGCGGCAGCCGTGCTTTTTCATGTGCCATCATAATGCGCTTTCGACAATCGGCTTGTTCGCCGAATGCGAGAGCGAAAATGAAACACCGGTGTTGATGGATCCTCGCCGGCGGTCGTGGTTCCAGTTTTCGGCTGTTAACACACTTCGGCAGACGAAAT
This sequence comes from Xanthobacteraceae bacterium, assembly GCA_036490575.1. Classification (GTDB taxonomy): domain Bacteria; phylum Pseudomonadota; class Alphaproteobacteria; order Rhizobiales; family Xanthobacteraceae; genus BOG-931. The sequence continues at coordinate 7,477 of DASXDP010000258.1, read as the reverse complement.
TACGGGTTCTTTAGGGCTTTCCTTTCTAGCGTCGCCGGGAGGGTCAAACAGCGAGAGCAAATGGCGCGGCTTAACGGCGACTTACAGGAAAACGAACAGCGCGGTTGAACGCGCTTCGCGACCTCCACCTTCTCGACACTCCGCCCAGCGAAAGTTTTGACCGGTTGACCCGGCTCGCCAGCGAGCTTTTGAAAGCGCCGGTATCGACGATCTCGCTGACCGACAGCGACCGGCATGTTCAAATCGACGGTCGGCGTCAATCTCGCCGAGATACCGCGCGACCAGGCGCCCTGCCATTATGCCATCCAGGGCGACGAGGTGTTCGTTGTTCCCGATCTTCTGCAGGACCTGCGGTTTGCCACATCGCCGCTGGCTGCCGCGGGCATCCGGTTCTATGCAGGCGCGCCGCTGTTTACCCGCGCCGGATATGGGCTCGGCACGCTCTGCGTCATCGACAACAAGCCTCGCGTACTGGAACCCAACGAAGCGCAAGTGCTCAAGGACCTGGCCGGCATGGTGATGTGCCAGGTCGAGCTTCAGAACATGATCGGCCGGGTCGACCCCGGAAGCGGTCTCCCCAACCAGTATCAACTGTTCGAGGACCTGGGTGGCATTGCGGCGCGAACGCCGGACCAGCCGATTGCGCTGATCGCGGTCGACATGCTCTCGCCGATGCAAGCCAACCAGATCGTGCGCTCGCTCGGCACCTCGCACGTCGACGAAATCGCCAAGGCGGCGATGAACCTGTTGCGGAGCAGACTTGGCAAAGGCGAGTCACTTTATCACGTCGGACAAACGCGGTGCGTCGTCCTGGTCGCAGCCGATCTTCTGCAAAGCCACGCCCTGGCGGAACAGTTGATTGCCGCGCTCGCCGATCCCGTCACCATCACCGGCATACCGATCACACTGGAACCGGCGGTAGGGTTGTACGACTTCGTTGCCAGCGAATCGCTACCGACCAACGCCTTGCGGCGCGCGATCAACGCGCAGGATGACGCACGGCAGACCGGGATGAAGCCGGCGCGTTACGACAAACTCAGCGATCAACGCGCCGCGCGGCGTTTTGCTCTGGTCAACGATTTTGCCACGGCGCTGACCGTCGAAGACCAGCTTTCTCTGGTTTATCAGCCCAGGGTCGATCTCGCCTCCGGCCGCTGGGTCGGCGCGGAAGCCCTGCTGCGCTGGGATCATCCGACGCTCGGCGCGATCGCCCCCGCCGAGTTTGTGCCGCTGGTCGAACGCACCGCGCTGGCGCGCGCCATGACCGAGCGGGTCGCGATGCGCGCGATCGCCCAGGTCGGGAAGTGGGAAGCCGCCGGCAATGACCTCAACATCTCAATCAACGCCTCAGCGCTCAACCTCCAGGAACAGGATTTTGCCAGCCGTTTCCTCCGTTGGGTCGAAGACGCCGGCGTTTCGCCGCAGCGGGTCGAGCTGGAATTTACCGAAGGCGCCTTCGCGGCCGACACCAAGCGCGTGGTCGCGCAGTTGCAGCAGCTTTGCGACGGCGGGATATGTGTCGCAATTGACGATTTCGGCACCGGCTATAGCAACCTGTCGTACCTCCAGCAGCTGCCGGCAACGGTGTTGAAGATCGATCAGTCATTCGTGCGGCGGCTCGATACATCGGAAAAGGATCGCCTTCTGGTCCGCACCCTAATCGATATGGCCGACAGCCTGGGCTACCGCATCGTGGCCGAGGGAATAGAGTCCGAGACGGTCTACCGCCTGCTGGCGGATTGGGGATGTCACGAGGGACAGGGATACTGGATGGCGCGGCCGGGTCCGGCGGAATTGATTCCCGCCGGTCGCACCCGCCTGGCGGCTTGAGCGACACGCGCGGCTCAGCGACGGCGACGTGAGCGACATCATCGCCAGTTCGCGACCTAAGCCTCCGCTGAAATAAACCGATCGCGTATTATCGCCATGCGGCGCGCCGCGACCATTAACCGGTCATTAACCATGAGCGGGCTAACGCCAGAAAGGGCCTTCAACAAATTAGCTGCGACCAATGGGCTTGCCAAAAAAGCGCGATTTGAACCGGCTGACGCTCGTGGGACTGACTTTGTTCACGCTCGCTACGGCGGGGTGCGCTCCTCCGCCCCCTCCTCCGGTGCAAGCCAGCCCTTCCACTGAACTGGTGTTCAAGGCCCCGCCTTCTCCCGGCTACGTTCGGAAAGCCAGGCCGACAAATGCGCCGGCTTCCGCATCCAAGAACGAAGTTCTGTATCGGCAATATTTGCTGTGGCGTAAAAAGCACCCTCAGTGACAGTGGGCTGCTTTCGCCGTTCACCATCAGCCGTTTGCCGCGCTCAATCCGGCAAAGAGTAGTATTTCGTTCGCGCGCGCGCACGAAGCGCCGAGGCTGGACGCGCACCTTCAGCTTTGAGTTCCTCCAGACATTCGGGTTTGCGGTCATGAGCGAGAGCAAGACTTCACGCCTTGGCGGCTGATTAGCCGTCGCCTCCAGTCTTATAGACTTGGGCAGCGCGGGTCGTTGGTCTTTGCAATTTCCCTGCGTCGTCGCCGATGCTCAGCGCCATATGGAAGTTCGTCCCAAATGGGACTCGTCGGGATGCCCATAATTCGCCGCCATGCGCTTTAACGATCGACCGGCAAATAGAAAGCCCCAAGCCCATCCCATCCGGCTTGGTCGTGTAGAAAGGTTCGAATACGCGATCAAGATGTTCCTGTTTGATGCCGTCTCCCGTATCACCCACCGTGATTGTCATAATGCTATCGTCACCGTCAACATCGATAGTTAAAATGCGCTCGCGGCCGATAACGGCGCCCATGGCATCGACGCTGTTCACGATCAGATTGACTAGGACCTGCTGGAGCTGAACGCGGTTGGCAGATACGGGCGGGAGATTCGCGGGCGTATTGTTCTTCAAGATCGCCCTTTGCCGCTCCAGTTCGCTCTGCGTCAATGCAAGGGCTTCGATGATCAACGAATTGACATCGATCAGCGCTTTCTCGCCCGGCTTATTGCCGAACATACTTCGGACGCTGCTAATGACCTCATCGACCCGATGAGTATCTCTTGCGATGCGGTCCAGGGCGGCTTCGACCTCGGCGAGATCCGGCTCGGCGGCTTTCAGCCACCTTGCGGCAGCGCCGACGTTTGCCGAAATGCCGCTCAACGGCTGACGGATTTCGTGCGCAATCGAGGCGGTCATCGCGCCGATCGTGGTTTGGCGAGATGTTTGCGAGAGTTCGCTGCGCAGCAAATGCATCTGTTCTTGTGCTTGCTTTATTTCGGTTATGTCCCGGGCAATGGCGTAAACGGACGAACGGTCGGCCATGGAGCGCCACGACAGCCATCGATACGAACCGTCCTTGCATCGCATGCGGTTTTCAAAATGGCGGCTTGGATGGTCCGCTTTCCGATTGAGCATCTCCTGGACGGATCGTTCGACATCATCCGGGTGAACCAGCCAAAGCGCCGTTTTCCCGATCAGAGCATCAGCTTCCCAGCCTAAGGTCGCAGTCCAAGCCGGATTCACGTTGCTGATCGTTCCATTGTGGTCACTAACGACAAGCAGGTCCTGAGAGAGTTTCCAAAGGCGGTTGCGTTCCTGAGCCTCTGCCTCGACACGTTCCGCCAGCGACTCATTCAGGCGGCGCAACCGGTCCTGCATTGCAGCACGTTCCTCATCCGCACGCTTTCGCTCGGTGATTTCCTCGGCAGCAACGTTGATTCCGATCACTTCGCCGCTGCCGCTCTTCAGCGGATGCCAATATGTCACCCATACGCGTTCGACATTTGTGCCGTCGGGGCGTTGACCATTCACCTCGACGCCGGTGATTGGCTCGCCGGAATGAATGATTTCCCGCACGATCCACTCGACCTGCTCGGCGACCTGCGGAACAGTTTCACGCACCGATCTTCCAATATGATCAGCAATTGAGATGCCGCAAATTTCAGTCAAATGCTGATTGATCATCAGATAGCGGCAATCGGTACTCAGAAACGCAAGGCCGACGGGTGCCGTTTGGTATACCAATTGAAGCCAAGGCGAAGCGGCAAGCGCTTCGCCGTGCTCCAATTGCGGCGAAGCGCTGCTCACGGATATGCAATGGCCGTGTCGTCCACAGGTCCCTCGCGCTTGCCCGCCGCGGAGCCAATTCCATTCGCGGCTCGGCTCAGCTTATCTGCGCCGCAGCCTGGGCAGCATGACAAATACGTGAAAAAGGTCCAATCAATCGACCGAAGGGCCAGTCACGTCATGCAGCGGCCGTAGAGTCTCGCATGTGCGGGATCGGCGATTGGGCTGAACATCGGGTCACAGCCAAGTGGGAGACGGCCGGGCGAAGACGACTTCGTATAAAATGACATGGCAGCCGAGGTCATCGGCAACCGATCGCCCTTTTTGGCTGGATTAGCAGAATGCGCAACGATCGTCGTAGTCCGCTGATCATTTTGCGCGGCGTGCTGCGCGGCGCCGGAGCCGTTCACTGCGCAAACGAGCATCGCGCAGCCGACGACTACAATCGCTCCCCTGATGCAGATTGAAAACAATCTCGGCATAGTTTTCACCTGGCGCTGCGCGGCTTGGATGCGGACCCTGCTTGCTTGTCGGCGGTTACCACGCGAACAGCGGTGCTGACGCCATTGTGCCCGCGCTTGTCGCGAAGGCACGAAGCCTCATAATACGGCCAAGCCTCCACGCACCCGGTCCTGTGTTCAGCGGCGCGCGGTGCCGGCATCTCGGATTTGCCGGTAGCTGGAAGGTCATGCTTGCTGTTCTGAACCGCCGCAGCTGCGGGGACCGGCGGCGGAATTATTCCCACGGACACCGCAGCACACGCGGCGGCAAAAACCACAGCCATCAAACTCTTCTTCATCTAACCCTCCCCAGCAGCGGAATCTTCTCTAAACGTGTTGTCAGGAACGCTAATCGGATGGCTTGAAACGCTCCATCGCACCTTGGTGAATGCGGATAATCAGAACGGCGGGAGACCCTGTACGAAGGTATAGTGTGCGCGTGAACGAGCTTCGACGGGTGGAGCGCCGTTCGGCGAATGCGATCGCCGACCTTCCGCTCACTTCAAACGATCTGCACGCCCGCGTAACTCAGCACCAGCACTGCGACCAGGCCGGCCATAAATAGAGCAAACAGTGTTGGCGCGGCACGGTCCCAGTATCGATTTTCGATCCACCGCCGTTCGATGCGCCCCGAACTTTTGTCGAGAAAAGCCGTGAATGCCGCGAAGGGCCGACGGAAAATGCCGCTGCTCAAACGGCGCTGACTGTCGTTCTCGCTCCAAGGAAGTACCGCAAGCTTCGTCGACATGGCATTGCTCCTTTAAAATGTGTTCAGATTGCCGCGGGGCGACGCAAACGCTTGCATCCGCTCAGCGCATACTTTCGTCGAAGATTTGGGCCGACTTCGGCGCGGACGGCGATAACCCGGTCGCGAGTTGCGCCATGCGACGGTCATTAAGCGGCAAAACCACCACTTTTGTGCCGACGCGCGTTCGTCCGTAGAGATCGATCACGTCTGCATTCAGCATGCGGATGCATCCGCTTGATACCCTGGTACCGATGCTTGACGGCTTGTTGGTGCCGTGAATGCGATAGGCCGTACCGCTGAGATACATTGCGCGGGCGCCAAGCGGGTTGCCGGGACCGCCAGCCATGAATCGGGGCAGATAGGGCTGGCGCTGCAACATCTCCGCCGGCGGATGCCAATCCGGCCACTCCGCTTTGCGTTCGATCGTCTTGGTGCCGGACCAGGTAAACCCTGTGCGACCGACCCCGATGCCGTAACGGATCGCTTTGTTAGCTCCGAGCACGAAGTAGAGATAGGCGTTGGGCGTATCGACTATGACCGTACCGGCCGGCTCACCGGCGGGATAATCAACGACCTGGCGGCGCAAGCGGGCCGGAATGTCAGCCGCTTCACCAAATTCGGCGGACGGGGCTCGCCGCAGTAGAGCTCCGTTGTTCGCGACATCGGACTCTGTCGCCATCGCCAGGACTTGCGTATGCAGGACTTGCGTATCCAGCGCTTGCGCATTTGCACCAGACCACACCGCGCTGGCGCCCAAAAACGCCAGGCCGGCGAAGCTGGTCATCGTGATTTGGGTCAGTCGCGAATTCATTGTGCACTCCCCTCATTTTCAGGAATGCTAGGCAGATCGCGCGAACCGCTCCATCGCACCTTGGTTAATGGCGCCTAAGCTGAATGGCGGGAGACCCTGCACGAAGGTATTGGTGCGGGGGTGAACGAGTTTCTCAGAAGAGTAGCGGGCGGCCGGAGTGGGCCGCCTGTGCGGCTCACTCCGAACAGGCGGCTGCTATACTTGAGTATGGGCCTCCCTATCATTTCAGACGATGCATTTTCACCAAGGGTCAATAGCGTCTGATGCCGGGTTTGCCTTATTGGAAACGAATTAGGCCGATTTGGCCGGCGCCCCATCCCCCGACACCCCCGCCGGCAAGTCCATAAGCCTAAGAGGCAACGACTATCAGAACCCCAAGCCGTTCGTGCTTGGGGTTCTTTTGTGTCAACCCTCCGCGGCACCCGACGCCGGTAGTGGCCGTTTATCTCTCTTCCTGCTACAATTCGCGCCGTGCGGCGGCGGCAATCGCGCAGCCGATTGGGAAATTGCCAGAGCCCCCTACAGGACACTTCGCGAGTGCGAAGAATGGGAGTTCGCCCCACGGAAATAGTGCATGAGCGCGCGCATCGAGCCCACACCAACAGTGTTCGTAGTCGACGACGATACGTCGGTGCGCGAGGGTCTGTCGGCGCTGTTTAGATCGGTGGGCCTAGACGTGAAATTATTTCCTTCGGCCGCGGAGTTCCTGAAGAGCAAGCCCGTGCCGGACGGCCCAAGCTGTATGGTGCTTGACGTCAGGTTGCCTGGGCTCAGCGGGCTCGATTTCCAATCCGAGTTGACCAAATCCAATATTCAGGTTCCGATCGTTTTCATGACGGGTCACGGCGACATTCCGATGACCGTGCGAGCCATGAAGGCCGGTGCCGTGGAATTCTTACCCAAGCCGTTTCGTGACCAAGATATGCTCGACGCGGTCCAGGCGGGACTTGAACAGGACCGGGAACATCGAAGGCGCGCGGGAAATAGCACAAAGTTGAAGGCGAACTTTGAGACGCTGACGCCGCGCGAACGCGAGATCATGGGTTGGGTGACCTCCGGCCTGATGAACAAGCAAATCGCGGGCGAGATCGGCGTCAGCGAAGTGACCGTCAAGCTTCACCGCGGCAAAGTCATGCGCAAAATGGAAGCGAAATCGCTTGCGGAACTGGTGCGCATGGCGGACGCGCTCGGCATTCGCCGGGTCACACCCTGACCTATACGCAAGTACAGTTCCCGGTTTTCTCCCGATACCCGAAGATGCCCCCAGATCGGTAATGCGTCATCTCCTAATCCCGTAATTCACGGGCAAACAAGGTTCACAAATTGCCAAGATGACGATGATCTCAATCGTTGACGATGATGCGTCTGT
>DASXDP010000257.1:0-8212 GCA_036490575.1 Xanthobacteraceae bacterium | reverse complement strand
GACCGATGAAAGGCGGCCGATCGAGACCGGTCCGGCAAAGCAACGCGCACCCGGTCATTTCGTCGTGCGCCCTTCCCGTCCCTTGATCGCTGACAAGAACGACGTGCTTGCCGCGATCGGAAAGACCAACGCCTGCACCGTCAACGCCCTTTCGCCTGAAATCCACCGCGGCGAGGGACCCTCGCCCTATGGGCGACCCGGACATATCAAGGGCAGCGTCAATGTGCCCGGATCGGCGCTGATTGACCCTGCCACCAATCGTTTCATAGCGCCCGCGGCGATCGAGCGATTATTCCACGATGCCGGCGTGCTCGATCGCGAGAAGGTCATCACCTATTGCGGCGGCGGCATTACCGCGACGGCCACCGCGTTCGCGCTGGCGCTGATCGGTCAGCCGGACCCGAAGGTGTACGACGGGTCGCTCGGAGAGTGGGCGCCGGATGCCAGCCTGCCGGTCGAGCTCGGCTGAGCCGCGCGGCAGCGGGAAGCGCGCATGCCCATCGCCAGCAACCGATGCCTGCCGCCCAAAAGACATCTTGGTGGATGGTAGCGAACGGCTGCAACAATGCCGCATGAGCGCTTGGCGGAGGGAGTGGGATTCGAACCCACGATACGGTTTCCCGTATACACGCTTTCCAAGCGAGCGCCTTCAGCCACTCGGCCATCCCTCCGGGCGCGGCACGGCCCGAATATAGCGAGCCTCGTCGCGCAGACAATGCGGGCCGGTTCCCGACAGGTCGCAGCAAAAAACCGGCGATTGCGCAACCTAAATCGTGCCTGCGCAACGCCGACGGGCAGTCATGCGCAGTCGCGTTGCCGGCCTCGCCGTGCTTCTGCTAGGTTCGCGTCGCCAACAATTAACGCCTCAGGCCGGCAATAGGTAAGTAAAAGACATGATCGTTCGGGAGGGAGCCGACGGCGCACTCATTCTGATTGCGCAAACGGATCACGCCAAGGTTTCGGGCCAGTGCGCCGCCCATTGGGGTAACAAAATGTTCGCCCGGCCGCAGCCCTACGAAGCGGTGGTGCGCGCGGCCATGTTTCATGACAGCGGCTGGTACGACTACGAGGCGAGCCCCTCCATCGCGCCCGACACCGGCAGGCCGTTCAATTTCATACAGGTCCCGTGGGGCAAGCCGCAGCGACAGGCGTTCGAATGGGCGATCGAGTGGATGACCCGCATCGACCCTTATTCTGGCCTGCTCTTGAGCAAACACCGCACCGGGTTGCAGCGTGGCCGCTATGAAAAAGTCGGCCATCCCAAGTTCTTCAATACCCAAAACCTCCCGGAAGACAACGAGAACTTTCTGGCGCGCAACGAAGATGCGCAGGCTGCGCAGCTGCGCAATTACGACGAGTCAGTGTTCTGGACCAACTATCAGCTGTTGCAGGCGTTCGATTTGATTTCGTTGTTTCTTTGCAACAAGGACGTGATCGACGATTACATCGAGCCGGTGCCGACGTCCTATGGCGGCAGCAGCCCGCCCCTGAAATTGACGCTCAAAAGCACCGGCTCCAACCGCATTGAAATCGATCCGTTTCCGTTCGACGCAAATGAGTTGCGGGTTCAGCTCATCCTGCGGCGGCTTCAGCAAACCAAGTTTGCCGATCCGGCCGAATTCCGCGAAGCGTATTTCAAGGCAACGCCCGAAGCGCTCGATTTCGTTTTTGTGCCACGCTGATCGCGGACCGTTCGGAAAGCCGCGATGAAAGCCATCCGAGTGCACGAACACGGCGGCGTCGATGTAATGCAGCTCGAGGAGCTGCCGCTGCCGCAACCCGGACCGGGCCAGGTCCTGATCGAAGTAAAAGCCGCCGGCATAAATCTTTTCGACACCCAGTTGCGCAGCGGCCTCTACAAGCGCGATTTGCCGCAGATACTCGGGGGCGAGGGCGCGGGGGTGGTTCAGGCGCTCGGCGCCGGCGTCGCTGACTTGAAAGTCGGCGACCGCGTAGCCTGGGTTTTCTCTCCCTCCTACGCCACGCACACAGTCGCGCAGGCTGATCGTGTCGTGCCCCTCCCTGATGCCGTCGGTTATGAGGAAGCCGCTGCCACCATTTTCCAGGGCCTGACCGCCCATTATCTCGCCACGTCCACCTTCCCGCTCGCTTCGGGCTCATCTTGCCTCGTTCATTCTGCGGCCGGCGGATGCGGCATTCTGCTGTGCCAGATGGCGAAAATCCGCGGCGCGCTGGTGATCGGCGCCGTCTCGACGCCGGCGAAAGCCGAAATCGCGCGAGAAGCCGGCGCCGACCACGTCGTCGTCTACGCGCAGGAAGATTTCGAGGCCGTGGTCAAACGCGTCACCGGCGGTCGCGGCGTCGACGTGGTCTACGACGCCGTCGGCCTCGACACTTACGTGCGCAGCATGAATTCGCTGCGGCCCCGCGGCCTGCTGGCGCTCTATGGTGAAGCCAGCGGGCTGGTTCCACCAATCGATCCTCGCGAACTTCTGTTCCGTAAATCGCTTTACCTGACGCGCACCGGCCTGGATCATTACATCGCCGACCGCCGCGAGCTTTTGAGCCGCACCAACGAGATTTTCGCCTGGATGGCGGAAGGCCGCCTGAAACAGCGGATCTTCCGCACCTACCGCCTTGATGAAGTCGCCGACGCCCACCGCGCCCTTGAGGGCCGCGAGAGCACCGGCAAACTGCTGGTGATCCCATGACTGCGGCAAAACCGAACCCTCCCCGGCTGCCGCTTATACAAACGCCCGACGATCCGCTGGCGCGCGAGCAGTTCGACAAACTCGCCGCGGGGCGCGGCATTCTCAACCTGCACCGCATGATGGCGTATGCGCCGACATTGATGAAAGCGTCCGGCGAGATGGCGTTGGCATTTCGGCACGACTCGATCCTTTCTCGCGCGCTTGCCGAGATCGTCATCCTGCGCACGGCGCAAGTCGCCGATAGCGACTACGAATGGGAGCGCCACGTACCGCTTGCACGCTCAGTCGGTGTCTCCGAGCAGCAAATCGCCGACGTCGGCCGTTGGACGCAGAGCGGGGCCTTCGATGCGAAAGAAAAGGCCGTTCTCAAATACACCGAAACCATCGCGCGGAGCGCCCCGGTCGAAGATCAGGCTTTCGCCGAACTGCAGCGACATTTATCTGCGCGCGAGATTGTAGCGCTGACCATGCTGGTCGGCTTTTACGTCTCGACCGCGATTTTCATCAAAGCGATGGCCATACCTGACGACAACGCCTGAGCGTCAAGCGTGCTGCAACGGCGGCCCGATTTGATTGAGCGGCAACGCCTCGGCCTGCAACACGTCGGCAATGCCCTCGATGTCGTCGAGCGGCAAGACCGGCAGCGGCGCCTGCGGCAGAGGCCCGTCGCTCGCAATAGCGACGATGCAATCGTCGCCGGGATGAAGAAATGCCTTCCCTACCGCGGCCCGGTACACTTCGAGCTTGGGATGGGCATGGCGCTTAAACCCCTCGACAATAATCAAATCGGCGGGCGAAAGCTTGGCCAGCAAGTTTTCAAGCGACGGTTCGGGCTCGCCGCGCAATTCGCGAATCAGCGCCCAGCGCCGGCTCGACGCCACCATGACCTCAGTTGCGCCGGCGGCGCGGTGCAGCCAGGAATCCTTGCCCGGCTGATCGATGTCGAATTCGTGGTGCGCATGCTTCACCGTGGCGATTTTCAACCCGCGCCCGGCAAGCACCGGGATGACCCTGGTGATCAGCGTCGTTTTGCCGGATCCGCTCCAGCCGGCGAGACCGACAATGCGCGTGCTCATGGCCGGCATGATAAAGACGCCGAGCGCATATTGCGACCCTCGCCATGACCGAGAAGCTCATCGACCTCTGCGGGCTGAAATGCCCGCTTCCGGTTTTGCGCACCCGCAAGGCGCTCCTTTCGTCCGCTCCAGGCGACATCCTCGTCGTACAGTGCACGGACCCACTCGCCGCTATCGATATCCCGACACTGCTGGGGCAGACCGGCGACCTGATCGAGGCGACGCGCCACGACGAAGGCATCACAACGTTTCGTATCCGCAAGCGTTGAACCCGGGCCCGTTAGTCATACCGCAAGCGTGGTCGCATCGTAGGAATAGAGCCAATCGTAGCGTTCGCGGATTTTGTCGTCGGAGAATTCACGCGCAGCGTGGGCTTGCGCGCTTTCAGCCGTCGCCAGATCGGGGCTGTGCAGCCGCGGGATCATGGCGGCGGAAGCGGCGACAACTTTGTTGGCGCGTTCGCGCCTTACCGCCTCGTAGCTCGCAAAGGCCGCCTGATGATCGGGCGCATATTTCTCGACACAGCGCGCGAGGATCATGCCGTCCTCAAGCGCCATCACGGCGCCCTGCGCGAGGAATGGCACCATCGGATGACAGGCATCGCCAAGAAGCGTGCAGCGGCCGACGCTCCACGCCGGCATCGGCGGCCGCAATGCCAGTGCCCATTTATAGGGAGTTTCGATCTTGTCGATGATGGTGTGAACGTCCCGATGCCAGCCGGCAAAGTCGCGCGCGAATTCTTCGGTCGTGCCCGGAACGTTCCAGCCTTCCACCGTCCAGTCGCTGCGCTCGCGCAAGCCGACGAAGTTCAGAAGCTGTCCGGCGCGCAAGGGATAATGTACGGCGTGGCCGCCGGGACCGACCCATTGCGTGCCTACATTCGTTACGGTCGACGCGGGGAGCCTCTCCACCGGCACGATGCCGCGCCAGGCGACAATGCCGCAGAATTGCGGTCGAGCGTCGCCAAACAAATTAGCGCGCACGGCGGAGTGCACACCGTCTGCGCCGACGACCAGGCCGGCCGTGGCCGGCGCAGCCCCTTCGAATTCGAGTTCGACGCCATCGCCACTTTGCGAGAGTCGCTTGAGCTTATGCGCCAGACGAACAGCGCCCGGTTTTTCCCGCTGTAGGGCCTGGGCGAGAACGCTATGCAGGTCGCCGCGATGAATGGTGATGTAAGGTGAACCATAGCGTTCAATCGACTCCATGCCGACATCGAACAGCCTGAAGGTTTGCCCTGTGTCCCACAGTCGGACCACTTTGCCGGCGGACAGCACCTGGACTGGCTTCAGCGCTTCTTGGAGCCCAAGATCGTGAAGGATACGCGTGCCGTTGGCGCTGACCTGGACGCCCGCACCGAACTCGCGCAGCTCATGCGCCTGTTCGTAGACCACGACGTCGAGGCCACGGCGGATGAGCGCAAGCGCCGCCGTGAGTCCGCCAATGCCGGCACCGATGATCGCGATCTTGCCCAAGTGTGCGGACATGACCGGGACGGATCGCCGCTAGGCCCGCTCGCCCGCGGCATTGCGATCAAGATCGGCGCAAATATCGTCGTTCCTGATCACCACCTGATAGGTGCGCAGCGGCATCTCGCAGGGCGGCTCCACTACGTTACCGGTCGGCACGTGAAACGACCCCATGTGCATGCAGCACTCGATCACGTCGCCTTCCAGCATCCCGTCGGCGAGGCTGGCCGCCGCGTGGGTACATTCGTCATCGGTGATGTAAAACGCTCCGGCAATGTTGTAGACCGCCAACCGGCGATCACCGACCTCGAACGCCTTGACTGAGTCCGGCCCGACCTCGGATTTTGCACACACCCGGACGACGTTCCCGGAGTTATCAGCCATTAGACGCTCCCCTTTCGCCATTCTCTCCTACAATAAGCGGCTCGGAGTCCGGAAGCCATGCAGGTTCTAGTCGTCGGTGCCGGCGTCATCGGATTGGCGGTCGCGCGCGCGGCCGCGATGCGCGGCCACGATGTGATCGTGGCCGAAGCAACCGGCGGAATCGGCAACGGGGTGTCCTCACGCAACAGCGAAGTGGTGCACGCCGGCATTTATTATCCTACCGGGTCGCTGCGCGCCCGCCATTCGACGCGCGGACGACGCATGCTCTACGAATTCTGCGCTTCGCACGGCGTCGCCTATAACAAATGCGGCAAGCTCATTGTCGCCACCGGCCAGGCCGAACTCGGCAAGGTCGAAGCGCTGAAGGCGCAAGGCGAAGCAAATGGTGTCGAAGGGCTCGAACTGATCGGCGGCAACGCCGCACGCGCGCTCGAAGGCGAGCTCGCCTGCATTGCTGCGCTGTCTTCACCGGAATCGGGCATCGTCGACAGCCATGGTTACATGCGTGCGTTGTGGGGCGAGCTCGAGGACCGCGGCGGCCGCATTGCATTCAATACCCCAGTCGAACGGATGTGGTTTGCCGCCGGCCAGTGGCACGTCGCGTTTGGCGGGCGCGACGCGGACACCGTTGGCTTCGACGCGATGGTCAATTCGGCGGGATTGGGTGCGCAACCGCTGGCCGGACGTATCGAGGAGTATCCAGCCCACACGATTCCGCCACTGGTGCTGGCAAAAGGCAACTACTTTGCATTTGCCGGAAAGCCGGTTTTTTCCAGGCTGATTTATCCGACGCCGGTGGACGGCGGGCTCGGCGTCCACGTCACCCTCGACCTCGCCGGTCGCATGCGCTTCGGTCCGGATGTCGAATGGATCGATCACGAGAGCTATACGGTCGATCCACGCCGCGCGGATGCTTTCTACGACCGGATTCGCCGCTACTGGCCGGGTGTTCCCGGCGGCTCGCTGGTGCCGGATTATTGCGGCATCCGCCCAAAACTCACCGGGCCGAACCAGCCTGCCGCAGATTTTCTCATCGCCGACGAAGCGGCGCACGGCAGGAAGCGGCTTGTTTGTCTGTTCGGCATCGAGTCGCCAGGGCTGACGTCATCACTCTCGCTGGCCGAAGACGTCGTCGACCGCATCGCATAGGCAACCTCCCGCGCACTCGTCGGGCCGGTGCCTGCACGTTGTTTTGGGGATGGGATGCGTGCGCTCGCCCCCTCCTCTTCGCCCGTCTGAAAATATTTCACATCCACAAAATGGCATTGTGGAACAATTTCAGTTTTGTGACGTTCCTCGAGATGCTGCCTGTTACGCTGTGCGCGGGGCGATGGGGAAACTATTGGGTTGGGGAGCACTGGAATGAAGACCGCGCTGTTTGCTGTCATTCTCGTGGCCGTAAGTTATCCGGCACTGGCAAAAACGCATCGCGTTTATCAACAGAATAATCCTGCGGCGCACTCGTCCGTCACCTGCGAGATGGTCCGCAGTTACGTGGCGCAAGTCGGCCTCCAGCAGGCGAAAGCAATGGCGCAAGCGGCCGGCATGACCGCGGCAGAGGAAGCGCGCGCCAGGCACTGCCTGTCCCACAAAGTTTAGGTCTGTTCCACAAAGTTTAGGCTTAAGCGGCGCCCGTCATAAAACGCGGGGGTTGGCAGGCGCGCGCGTCCTGGCAGTGGCGCGCTAAAAAACGCATTTACTCCGCAGCGGCAAATGTTTGCTGTGGAACAGCTACCGGCGGTTTCAACGCCGTCGTTCGAAGCGTCAACAGCCGGCGCAATGCGCGTCGCGCCGGCACTTCGATCACACGATAGGTCACGAGCGAAACGCTGATGACGATCAACATGGTCACGAGGACCTCGGCTACGTCATGCTTCAGCAAAAGCGGCGGAGTCGCGAGTTGATTGAACCTCTCGGCATGCTCGATGACCATTTGGTGAATGAGGTAAATGGAATAGCTCGCCTCACCGCACAGCACGATCCAGGGCCTCGACAATGTCGCGGCAACCCAGCTCGGATAACGCGCAAGGCGGCGGCCCGGGAAAGCGCATGATGCCGGCGGCGTGTCCCGTCAGCACCAGAAACGCAGCGACGAAGCGCACGCCAGTCAGCGCGGGTATAGCCGTCGGTCGTGCAGGCACTGACATTATTTGAAGCTTCGCCCCCGCGTGCCCGCAACCGCCTGACTCAACAGTTTAAGCACGCAGATTATCACGGCGAACGGGCCGTGGAAGCCGAGCCGAACGCGCCGGTCACCGCCGCGAAAGGAACAACAACACAAGGCCGACGATGGCGATCGCGGCGCCGTAATAGATCCACTGCGTCGCTCTGATCATGAAGCTGGACGCCGGATAGGGAAAATACCCCGAGCCCTGCCCCACGAACACGAGTCCGGAAATAAGCAGAATGATTCCCAGAATGGTGAGCGCTGTTCGCATGCCATTACCTTGGGTTTTGCGTCATGAGGCGGCCCGGCCGCGCCTTCAGTGAGGAGCACGCAAAAATCAATGCGCGGCATCCCAATTATCGGCGGCATGCGCCTCAACTGAGAGCGGCACCGACAGAGCCACCGCCGGCAGCGGCGCATCTTCCATCACCTTCTTGATCACCG
>DASXDP010000256.1:0-16591 GCA_036490575.1 Xanthobacteraceae bacterium | reverse complement strand
CCCTTGATTCGCGCACCTTTGGGAACGCCGCATGCCAGCCGTCGCCTATAAAGAAAAACCGCAGCACAGGCTGCGCGAAAGACCGCAACCGAGACCCCAGCGCACGCCACAGCCGCGCCCTGAGCAACGGCTGAAAACTTTTCATGCCCGCGTACTCGTCACCCGCGCCGAGGAATGGTGGGTTGAGGCGCATTCGGCCGAGGAAGCCGAGGCTTTGCTCGCTGCCGGCCATGGCCATCATGCGGCGCTCGGCGAACGCCTGCACGTCGAGCTGGAAGAAATCCTCGACAACTAGATCGCTACCCCTCACTGGAGAGGGTTACCTTTAGTCGCCGCGATATTGTTTGGGGCGCTGAAAGCATCCACACCGACATTTGCGCGCATGAACTGAGCGCAGGCCGGATCGGAGCGCATGTACGCCACGCCGGTGCGGCGCTATCTTCCTCGCTCAGGTGTTGGATTGTCAGAGGAAGCGCATGCCAACGATTGACGACGTCTCGATCATTAATTGGAATACGGCCGAAGCCAAGCCGGTCGCGTCCGGGCTGGAAAGAACACTTTGCAGCGAAGCTCTATGCGGTTCGAAGACGTTGACCGTGGTCCAGCGAACCGTGCAGGAAGGCCGGCAGCTCGACGTTAGCGCACGCGACGACTATCATCTCGTCTACGTCATCGAAGCGCCGAAAGACGGCGTCGTCGCCTTCAACGGAAAATCTCACGCGGCGGAAGAGGGCGCCGGCGTGCTGCTAGCGCCGGGCGAGTCGGCGCTGTTTGAAGCGCGCGGCGGAAAGCTCGAACTGCTTCACATGGTAACGCCGAAACCTCCGGCGGCCGTCGAAGGCGGCTTGCCGGGCGGCCCAGGTTATTTCTTCAATCGCGGAACGCTGCGTCCGCTCAGCGACGCCAGCGGCGGCCGCGTCCGCCGCTTTTGTGCCGAGTCGACCGTCAGGTTGCTCGACGGCGCGAGACTCACGCCGACCAACGCCATTCAAGCCGGTGAGATGCACTATCACGACGGCGGATCGTCACCTTATCACCGGCACGTTGGCACCAGCGCCAACCCGGGCGGCGCATCGCACTGCTACATCACGTTCAAGGGCCGTGGCGTGGTGCAGGTTGGCGACACAACGCAGGAAATAGAACCCGGCACTCTGGTCTATTTTCCGCCGGGTCTGCCGCACCGGCTGCGTGCCCATGGCGGTCCGCTCGACTATTTCGAGCTCCAGGCGTGGCGGAGTTTCAAGACCGACGTGCTCAGCGAAGAACCGCTCGGGCTGAAGTGGTACTACGACCCGGTGACGCCCGGCGCCGCGCGCGTCGAGTGGGACCAGAGCTGACTCCTCGCCATGGCCGGAATTGTTCCGGCCATCCTCGTCTTTGGGCCTGTCACAGCCGCGCATCCATCCAGCGACCGATCAGGTCCACGACGGGAGCTTCGATGCCGTAGTAGCCGTGCGGCGTGAGTGAGCCGCAGGCTTTCTTTGATTTCGTTGAGCCGCCCGAGACGGTCTCGACCTCGACGTTCGGACTATTGGTCATGGCGGCTGCGATCCGCGGCGCCATGGCCGGCGGAGCAACGTCACAGTGATCGTCGGTGTTGGCGACAATCAGCGCCGGAACCCGCACTTGCTCAGGGCTGGCGCTGAATACCGTCTCATGGCTTCCGCCCATCACCGATACCGATTCCGTGAGCACGACGCCGGCCAGCGTTCCCGCGGCAGCGTGTGCCGCGCCGTTCACGGCCGCAATCGAACCCTGGCTCGTGCCCAAGAGAAAGACCGGCAACACAGCGGGCGGCGCAATGCTTGAACG
Organism: Xanthobacteraceae bacterium; assembly: GCA_036490575.1. Classification (GTDB taxonomy): domain Bacteria; phylum Pseudomonadota; class Alphaproteobacteria; order Rhizobiales; family Xanthobacteraceae; genus BOG-931. The sequence continues at coordinate 14,779 of DASXDP010000256.1, read as the reverse complement.
GGCGTACGTGATCAGATCGACCACGGTTGCCCGTATTGCGGCCCGCTTCTTTCGCCACGCAGGTTGGCGCGATCGATCGTGTCCGGAATGAGCACGGCATAACCACGAGCCGTCCAAAGTCCGCGGCCGCGGACCACGAAGTTGTTGCCATGGCGAATGTCACCGCCACTCTCGATGCCAACGTCGCCTGATCCGCCGGGCAACATGACAATTGCAGCGCGGGGGTGCGGCGGTGTCAGAACAAGCACGCGCTGAAGCTTTCCGCCGGAAAGCGCAATGTCGGCGATCCGCTCAGAAGCTTCGGCGGCGGGTGCGCCGGCCTCCGCCGATTGGGCGAGAGCTTCCGAAGGCCACGTCATCACGGCGATCAAGCCGGCCGCGACCAGAGCGCAAAAGTATTTCGCCATCGGGGATGCTGCTTTAGCGTCTGTTAGACCGGCGGAGTATGGTTTGTTGAAATAGCGCCAGGAGGTTCGCATGCAAAAGGTGAAAGAATTATCGCCGCCCCAAATTGCAAGCCATGCCGTTTCGCGACGCCTGGTGCTAGGCGCCGCGGCCGCGAGCGTGGCGTCACCGGCGCTCGCCGACGAATGCCGCATTGGGCCGCCCGAACACGCGAAAGGCCCGGGGGTGTGGCTCGACATGGATCAAGCGGAGCTGGACGCCGCCTATGATCAGTCCGTGTACGCGCCGCTCGGCGGCCAAATCCGCGCGCGATTGGCCAGCACCAGCGCGGAGGTGCGCGGGCGCTTAGGCGAGCCGCAACGGCTCGCTTACGGGCCGAGCGAATTCGAAAAGCTCGACCTCTATCGCACCAGGCGGCCGAACGCCCCGATATTTGTTTATTTTCACGGCGGCGCGTGGCTCCGCGGTTCTGCCAAAGACAGCGCCTTTCCCGCGGAAATGTTCGTCCGCGCCGGCGCGCACTTCGTCGTACCGGATTTCATTCCGGTCAGCGCCGCCGACGGCGACCTTCGCGTGATGGCAGAGCAGGTGCGTCGCGCCATCGCCTGGATTTATGCGAATGCGGCGACGTTCGACGGCGATGCCGCGCGGATTTACATCGGCGGGCATTCCTCCGGCGGCCACCTCTGCGGCGTCGCGCTGGTGACGGACTGGAAGAGGGATTTCAATTTACCCGACACCGTCGTCAAAGGTGGCCTCTGTGCGAGCGGCATGTTCGATTTGAAGGCCGTACGGCTGTCAGCCCGCGGCAAATACGTGAAGTTCACCGACGAGATCGAAGACGCGATGAGTCCGCAGCGCCATCTCGATCTGCTACGCGCGCCCGTCGTCGTCACCTATGGCACGAATGAAACCCCGGAATTCCAGCGCCAGAGCCGCGACTTCGCCGCCGCCGCAAAGGCCGCAGGCAAACCGGTCGAGTTGATCGTCGCCGCAAACTTCAACCACTTTGAAACCGACGAGTCGCTGGGCAATCCGTACGGGCCGAACGGCCGGGCGGCGCTGGCGCTGATGAAGCTTGCGCCGGCGTGACCGATTGTTGAAGGCTACGCCGTCTTCTGCTCGCTAAGCCCAAACTCCTTGACGGTTTCCTCACGCATCAAGAATTTCTGCACTTTGCCGGTGACGGTCATGGGGAAGTTGTCGACGAACTTGATGTAGCGCGGAATCTTGTAGTGGGCGATCTGGCCCTTGCAGAAACTTTGGATCTCTTCAGCAGCGGCGCTCGCGCCGGGCTTCAGCTTCACCCATGCGCATAGTTCCTCGCCGTATTTTGTGTCCGGCACGCCGACAACCTGCACCGCCTCGATCTTGGGATGGCGAAACAGAAACTCCTCGACCTCACGCGGATAAACGTTTTCGCCGCCGCGGATCACCATGTCCTTGATACGGCCGACAATGTTGCAGTAGCCGTCTTCGTCCAAAGTGGCGAGGTCGCCGGTATGCATCCAGCCGGCGCGGTCGATGGCTTCGGCGGTGCGCTCCTCGTCGTCCCAATAGCCGAGCATCACCGAATAGCCGCGCGTGCATAATTCGCCGGCGGTGTCCGGCGGCACGATGCGGCCATCGCCGTCGACGATCTTGATTTCGACGTGCGGGTGAATGCGGCCGACGGTCGACACGCGGCGCTCGAGCGGATCGTCATGCGAGGTCTGGGTCGAGACCGGGCTGGTCTCGGTCATGCCGTAGGCAATGGTGACTTCGCCCATATGCATTTCGGCGATGCATCGCTTCATCACTTCGATCGGGCAGGGCGCGCCGGCCATGATCCCGGTGCGCAACGACGAAAGATCGAAGTTTTTGAATTCGGCGTGGCCGAGCTCGGCAATGAACATGGTGGGCACGCCGTAGAGCGCGGTGCAGCGCTCGGCTTCGACCGTTTGCAGCGTTGAGAGCGGATCGAATCCTTCGGAAGGATAGACCATGGCGGCGCCGTGGGTGATGCAGGCGAGATTGCCGAGCACCATGCCGAAGCAATGATAGAGCGGCACCGGAATGCAGACCCGGTCACGGTCGGACAGCCGCTGCGCCTCGCCGATGAAATAGCCGTTGTTGAGGATGTTGTGGTGGGTCAGCGTCGCGCCCTTGGGCGCGCCGGTGGTGCCGCTGGTGAACTGGATATTGATCGGATCGTCGAACTGGAGCTTGCCGGCAAGCTCGGCGATCTGCGCGCGATGGCGCTCGCCGCCCATGCCGAGCACGTCGGCAAAGCGCAGAAACCCGCGCTTTTCATCGTCGCCGATGCGAATAACCGTGCCGAGTGTAGGCAGGCGCTTTGACTGCAGGCGCCCGGGCGCGCTCCTTTCGATCTCCGGCGCGAGCTCGCGCAGCATGCCGACATAGTCGCTGGTCTTGAAACTGTCGGCGGTGATCAGCGCTTTGCAGCCGACTTTGTTGAGGGCGTAGTCGAGCTCGGCGAGCCGGTAGGCCGGATTGATATTGACGAGGATCAGCCCCGCCTTGGCGGTGGCGAATTGGGTGATGACCCATTCGGCATTGTTCGGCGACCAGATGCCGACGCGGTCGCCGGGGACGAGCCCGAGCGCGAGAAGGCCCGCGGCCAGCGCATCGACTTTTTCGTTCAGCTCACGATAAGTCCAGCGAGAATTTTGCTGGCGCACGATCAGCGCATCGCGGTCGGCAAAGCGCCTCGCCATCTTCTCGAAATGCACGCCAATGGTTTCGCCGATCAGCGGCGTCATCGACACGCCGTGGACATAGCTTTGCGTCAGCTTGGGCATATTTCCTCTCCGGGCGCTTTTGACCCGAGCGCGTATGATGTGTCGATCATCGGTCCGCCGCGCTGTTTTGCAAGGGGACGTGACGCCGCTCCTACTATGGAACTTTAACGCTGCGGGCGCGCCGGCGGCCGCGCAGACGGCCGCGAGGTTACGATTGCGGCGCGAAAATGCGGGCCAGCGTCTGCCGGGAAAAAAGCGTGTCGTGTTCGCCAGCTTGGAAAAGCGCCAGCGCGCAAGCGGGCCCCAGCGTCCCGGTCCAAAGGTTAGGGAGTATCTGATCGGGCGCGTCCGCAGACCAAGCCCATGCTCCGTTGGCCCGAAAGCCGAGCTGTTCGAGGAGTTGCGCCGCAAGAGCGGCGCGCGGCTTCGCGATTTCGGCAAGGCGAGGAGCTCGGGCGGCGAGGCCCCACACATCGATTTGCCCAGCCATGCCGTGACAATAGCCGGAGTTAGCAAGTAACGGCGTGTCCAAAAGCGTGTCCACCGCCCAATCGATCGGCGCTCGGAGCGAAGCGTCGTCGCCAAAGGCGTGCAGCATGCACCATAAATAGCCGGCCGAACCGTGACATCAGGTGCCCGCGCTGGTGCTACCGTCTAAGCCCAATCTGTGGCGCAGCGCCCGCCCATCCGACGTACGGCCGTTTTCAAACAAGCGAACAAAGGTTTCACGCGCGAGTTCGAGCGAACCCGCGCAGCCGGTATCGCGGCCCCACGCGGCGAGCGCCATGGCGATGCCGGCCGCGCCGTGCGCGGCGCCGAGATGCACGTGTTTGACAGCGCCGTCCGCAACGGCGTCGGCGCCCGATGCCCACACCAGCGCGCCGTCCTTTTCGCTCACGCTGTCTCTCAATATGCGGGCGGCCCGAGCGGCGGCGCGCAACGGCCACTCGGATTGCAGAATCGAAGCAAGCAGACAAGCACTCCAGACAATTCCCGCGGCGCCGAAGAAAAGATCGAGTTCGGCGACATTTTCGACCGCCGCAATGAAAAGCCGACGGCCGGCGGTGAACAAGTCGTGCCGCGCGTATTTTCGTCCGGCGAGTGCAAGGACGAACGCTACTCCGGCTTGCCGGTAAAGAACCCGAGCGCCGGACTTTCTTTGATGTCGCGTGCCAGCGCCCCGGCGGCGCCAAGGATGGCTTTGTCGAAGCCATTACGCTTCACCGCGAAGTCGATAGCCGCGAGTCCGAGGACGTGGCCGGCGACACCGGACGAGATTGCATGCGGGGAGGGGCCGGGCATGGGGGCGACCGGCGCCGATTGCGCCAAACGGCTTGCCGTCGAGCCGGCCGCCCAGGTCGCGGCTTCCAAAATTTTTCGCAATAAGATCCTGCGCGATCGGGGAGGTTCAAGTTGTGCCGCTGGAGCGCGCGCCAGCTCCGGGCAATTCTGAAAAGACAAGGGCCAATCGTCCGGCAGTTCCTCCAGTTGACTTGCGAGTTTGCACGCGGTGGGACGTTTTTGCGGATTTACGTGCATCGTTGCCGCGACGATGGGTGCGATGCGCGATTGTCCGATGGAACAGAGCAGTGCACGCAGCCGTCCGACGCCTGGAGCAAGGATGCCGGGATCCACACCCAGCGCGGCGTGGGCGAGGCTCGCCCCGAGAGCAAAGATATCGGTGGCGAACGCGGCCGGCGCGCCTTTCAGCTCCGGCGACATATGGCCCGGCGTGCCGCCCACGGGGGCGTTGGGTGCCCCGGCAAATGCCGACAACTCGAAATCGAGCAAATAAACCTCTTTGCCGGCGAGGATGGCATTCGACAGTTTCAGATCGCGGTGAACGACGCCGAGCCGATGCAACTCGGCGACGGCGGCGGCAAAACGCTTAAACGCTGAGCCGATTTCGGGGCGCGGTAGTTCATGCAGCGGCATGCCGTCGATGTCTTCAACGACGATGGCCTCGTCGGCTGACGCCAGGAGCCTCGGGCTTTTGAAGCTGCGAGCGGCCAGAAAACACAAAAATTCGCTTTCGCGTTTGAGCCGCGCGCGGCCGTCGATCCCGGTTGCGGTCTCGCTTACGCCACGCCGGGCAATCTTCACCACGCAGGTATTCGCGAAATCCTCGTCGGCGGCGAGGAAGGTTTCGCTCTTTGGCGTCGATTGCAGCGCGCCGAGCAAAAAGTAGCGGCGGCCGCGCAACGTCAGCTGGCGTTGAGCCTCGTTCTGAACCGGCTGTGCGCCCGCCATCGGTGAGTGTGCCCAAGGCGGTTGCAGTCCGTCGAGGCGGCGCTCATCCGGCACCAGCGCGCCGTCGGGACGGCGCACCGCGCCGTGATAAAGCCCATGCGCGTCTTCAACAACAATGCCCGATTTGAACGCGCCGAAGCGAATGTAGACGGCGCTGCCCGGCCGTATCCGCAAGTCGGTCAGGATTTCCGGAGCCTGCGGAGATTGCCATATGCGATCGAGGTCCGCAGCGAGGCCGGGCACCTCGCTGTCATCGCGCGGATAAACAGTAACGATCTTCCCGATCAGCGTCCGGCCGGCGCTGCCCGAATTGATCGCAACAACGTCATCGATGGACGCCGGCATTTTGAATGAGCATTTTTGCGCCAGCAGAAAAGGGATGACGCACTCGAACAGGCGCGGCGCGTCCCGGATGGATGAGGCGATGTGGATTTTCCATCCCTGATCGGGCGCTTCCCAACCTGTGTATTGAAATATCGTCCAGGTGACGGGCGCGTGACGGGACTGAACTCGGCGCCAGCGTTTGTTCAGACCGATGCAGCTTGCTGAGACCGCGTCGCGATAACTTTCGCACACCTCCGGAACGGCTGGATCAGCGAGCCGGAGACGTCCGTCCGTTTTCATCCCGTCATGGACGTGGCCGGGCAAGTCCCGCCGGCGCCCCGGCATCGCTGATCGTAGGCTTCAATAACCTCAGGAAGCTCCAAGTTGTAGCTGGCCAATACACGAACGTGGTTCTTTTTGACGGCTTTGCGAAGCGCCGGATCCGTCTTCATATCCTCGCGGATTTTCGCGAATGTCCTGCGCACCTTCTCACGGCCTTTTCTGTCCATCGTCTCCCTCCCCGCACAAGCAAAGCAGTTTCGCTCCACGCAGCACTATGGCGTTGTGGCAACGGTCTTTGTACTCGGGATTTCGTCCGCATCCCGGTTCAAGTTCAACAAATCGTTCAGGATCGCGAGCACCGTCACCGTGTAATCGTCGCCCGAAGGTTCGCGTATGTAATACGAGCGGCCCCGGTAATTTGTCCGAAACCTGATGTCTTCCACGGGATGATCGTAAATATAGAACTTGAAGGGCGAGGCTTGGGGGTGCTCGGCGAGGTAGCCGAGATAATAGAATATTGCCTCAACCGAGCGGGTGTACATCACGTAGCGCTGTGGCCGCGGCTTGGCTTTGCTGCACGTACCGTTGGATTTGGGTATTGGCGGCGCTTTCGGTTCTTTAGCGGCCCCGATTGGCGCAATTCCAATCGCTTCATAAAGACCAGGCCGGCTGGCGGCGCACAGCACATAAGCTTCTGTTTTTTTGGAGAGTTGATAGCAACTTCCAGCTTCTTTCTTGCAGTTGATCGCGGCTTCGCTCTTGGTGTCCTTGTCGGATACCTTATCGAAGTCCAGGTTGGCGGCATCGGCCTTTATCAAATCGGCCAGCGCGCCCTTGTCGTGAACGAAGGCTTCCGTCGGAATCGGGGGACCAAGATTGGCGGTATCGGAGACCGTCCCTATCGTGGGTCCTTGCGCAGCATAGGTCCACGATCTGATCAAACGAGGCAGAGGACATTTCGCCTGGAATGGCGTGCAGCTTTCCACAAGGCGATAATCGAGGTGTTTGCCGTTGTTGCCTGCGTCGCCGTCCTTATCGTCCTTAACTTCGGTGCCATAATAAATATCAACACGGCTGACCACCAAATTGAGCAGCAGCTCATAATCAATGCCTCTCGCCAGAAAGAAACCGAACTGCTTGACGTCGATGCCTGCGAGCATGCCCTCGGCAAACTTCTTGGTGTTCAAGGGCGCGACGTCGAATCCCGGTTGGGTGCTGACGGTGAATGGGCCGGGCTGGACCGTGGCAGCGGTTGTTGAAGAATATATTGCGCCGTAAGGCACTGTTGTTTGCGCCGACAAGTTGAGCTGCAGCGATCCCCTTATTTGCGACAAGTCAGAGAAATAAAGCGGCGCGCCGTCCCGTGCGCGCAAGATGTTGGTCACCAGGACGCTGTTGGTGACCGTCTCGACCGTAGTGTTGTAGTCGATGGTATTTTCGGCGATGACCGGTCCGAGCGAGCAGCCGGCCAGCAACAGCAGGACCGCGAAGGGCGGTCCACTGCCGTGAACGCCACAGACGTTACAAAGACGCGGACGCCACTGCTGGCGTTCGCAGAACTTCACAAGACTGCGCATACCCCCAGCTCCCCGGCCGAAATCCTACACAGTTCTGGTTGGGTTGCAGTGGGATAAAATGCAATTATAGCGATTGTCGCCGGGCGACGCAGTTATGATTGTGCTTCCGTCACCGCCTGTTTGTAGGCGGCGGGCAAGATCCGCGCGAGGCGATCCGCCCAAACGCGCTGGCCGTTTTCTTCCAGAATCAAATCCTGACGGATTTCGACCAGTGCATGCGGAATGTTGCGGCGCTCGCCGTGCACCGGAATGGTGTAATCGGTTTCGTCGCTGACGAAATAAGGTTCGTTGTCGCCGACAATCAGCCCAGCTTCGTTGCGCAACAACGCGAGCATCGCCCGCGCCAGCCGCGGATCGCGATGATAAAGCAGTGCCGCGTGCCACGGCCGTTCCACGGTCTTGAACACCGGCGTGAAGCTGTGCAGTGCGACGAGCGCCGTCGGCGTGCCTGTTTGTTCCCGGCGCTGCAGCGCGGTGACAATAGCGTCGTGATAGGGCCGAAAGATTTCCCGCTCACGTGCGGTCCGCTCTGCCGCGCTCAGGCCGACATTGCCGGGAATGGGAGTGAGTTCGCTGATTTCGGGAATCGAAGTGGCGGCGCCCGGTGGCCGGTTGCAGTCGATGACGAGGCGCGAGTAATTTTGCTGGATGAGCGCGGCATCGAGCGCGTCCGACACGACGCGACTCAAATTTGCGATGCCGATGTCGAGCGCAATGTGCCGCTGCGCCTCGACGGCGGCAATGCCGAGGCGGCCGAGCGCGTGCGGGAAAACATTGCCGGCGTGGTCGGCAACGAGCAGGAAGGGCGATCGGCCGGTGTCATTGTAAATGGCCACCGGCGGCGGATCGCCGGCAGTGAGCAGCGTTCGTTGCGCCGCATCGTTCATCTTTGATATCGCTCCTTGCCGTTCCCGAAGTCGGTGTTGGTTCCAACATGCATGCGTATTCGAACAAAGAGAATTGGCGACGAGGTAAACGAGACGTATGTGGTCGCCGTTGCCTTATTTGGACGCTAGTCCAAAAACGGACGATAGGCCCAATTCTTCAGCAGCAAAGAGCGGGATTTGCCGCGGATCGCAGCCGCGGGTGCTGGCGCCCGCGGCACTCGCCTTAAAGCTGCCTCCCGGTTGTAAATACCGAATTATGACTCTGACGCTAAGGTTGGGTCTTCAAGGCAGGGCAACTGTGCGCATCGTAGTGGTCGATCCAAGCAGGACGATCGTGAAGGCCGTTTCCCGGCTTCTCGAAGACGACGGCCATGTGGTCAGCGCGTTCAGCGAGGGTCGCGACGCGCTCGACTTCATTAAATCCGCGCCGGATGTCAGCGTGCTGATGACCAGCGCCGAACTTGCGTCGATGTCCGGTCTCGAACTGTGCTGGGAAGCGCGGCTGCTCTCCGGGCGTGACCGCGCGCTCTACATTATTTTGATGTCGTCGAACGCCGAGCAGAGCGCCGTGGTCAACGCGCTCGACAGCGGCGCCGACGAGTTCATCAGAAAGCCGCCCGCAAGCGAGGAACTTTACGCGCGGTTGCGCACGGCCGAGCGATTGTTGGGCCAGCAGCGCGAGATGATCGTGCTCGCCAATCTGGACTCGCTCACCGGGGCGTTCAATCGCCGCGCTTTCTTCGAAAAAACCGGCGATCTGGCCGATGCCGGCCGCGCCTTTGCCGCCGTGATGTTCGACATTGATCACTTCAAGGGCGTCAACGACACGTACGGGCACGATGTCGGCGATCGGGTGCTGAGCGTGATCGGCGGCGAGGCGCGAAAGGAAAAGGCGATTTTCGGCCGTCTCGGCGGCGAGGAGTTCGCCGTTGTGATTGAAGGATCGAGCCTCGACGCCGCCACACTGTACGCCGAAGAGCTGCGCGAACAGCTTGCGGCGCTAGCGTTCGAGAGCGACGGGCAAACATTCTCGGTCACCGCGAGCTTTGGCGTCGCCGAGCGCGCGGCGCAGGAAAGCATTGACCTCCTGCTCAAGCGCGCCGATGCGGCGCTCTATCAGGCCAAGCGCGGCGGACGCAATCGGGTGGTCGCGGCCGCGGCGCAACCCGGCGAACAAGAAGCACAGTGGTCGAATTTGCTGCGGGGCGGCAGACGGGGCAGAGGTGAAGCGCCGTCGCCGTCGAAGCCCGGATCGCCGCAAAGCCCTAAAACGGCGGGCGTGGCGCAGCCCTGCGCGGCAGCAACCGCGGCCGAGACGGCGCCGGAACCCGCGGCCGTGCGTGCGTTCGTGCTGGGCGACGAGCTGCGGACTGCGGCCATGGTCGGCAAGATTTTGGAGGCCGGCGGATTCGCGGCGCGGACTTTCACCGCGGTCCAGGAGTTCTTGATTGAACTGAAAGGCGAGGCACCGGAACTTCTCGTCGTTGACCTTTCGCTCGGCGAGTCGAACGTGGTGGAGATCATTCACCGGCTGGAAGCGTGTCGCTACACCGGCAAGCTCCTCCTGATCAGCGGCCGCGATGAGACCACGCTCTGTGAGATCGCACAGATCGGCGCCAACCACGAACTTTCGATGCTGCTGCCGCTGAAGAAACCGTTCAGGCCGGCTGACGTCAGGCAGCGTTTCTTGTCCGGGCAAACGGTGTCCGCCGCCGAGCCCAGTCTGCCGAAGCCGGAGGGCTTGGGACTGTCGCCGCGGCTTGCCGACAGGGCTTATCGAACGGCGTCGTGATCGCGGCGGCGGGTCGCTTGCCGCCGCCGCAACATCGCAAAATCTTTCGGAGCTTATACGACCGTGCGGCCAGAGCCGCTCAGCCGCCGTTCGAGCCGTGATAATCCGAGCTCCCTTCGGGAAACGAGGGAGACTGAGGAGCGGTGACCGCGTTGCGTGCGGCAGGTGGCGACGGCATGGGGCGGCTGACCTGCGTCGTCGTCCGGTAATTACTTCTTGCCTCTTCGGTCCCGCGTTCGGCATGCGCGGCCGAAGCGAGCAAAGACAACAATGCGATGGCGGCGAGCGCCGTGCGGGCGCGGCTACGATCTAATGACATCCGGGTTCTCCCGATTTTTATCGTGATTTCCAATCACGGCGCCGCGAAGTGGATCTTCGGCGGCTTCAGGAGACCAGACCGGCCTGGGCGGCGTTTATTCCCGCGCGGCGATCACGGATGCTTGAGGCGAAAAAAGATTGCCAGGCGCCGGCGCGGCGCTGTCGTGATGCCAGTCTACACCGGCGCGGTGCCGGAAATCGCGGCGCCCGCGCGGCGAAATGGGGCCAACGCGCGCCTTGATCTTGAATTATGGATGAGGCAAGGCAACGATGTTTCCAGTATCTCTGATTTTTCGGGAGCATGGCTTGAAGCGGGGGCTTCGCAACGAAATTGCCGCGCTGCGGATCGCCGCGGCCATTTCGACATCGCTGGTGTTGTTGTCGATTGCGCTGTTTGCCGGCGCCGCGCGTGCCGGCGATGCGGCGGCGACAGTCGTGTTCATTCGGCACGGCGAAAAGCCGCCAGCCGGCCTCGGCCAGCTTGATTGCCAGGGGCTTAATCGTGCGCTCGCATTGCCTGCGGTCATCAAGCGGACATTCGGCGCGCCCGACGCGATCTTCGCTCCCGATCCGTCGGGCAAGAACGACGACGGCGGGATCGGCTTCGATTACGTCAGGCCGCTTGCGACCATCGAACCGGTCGCCATAGCATTTGGCCTCCCGGTGAATGCCAGTATCAAATTTCCGCAACGCCGCGCCCTGAATGCCGCGCTGGAAAAAGCGCTTTCACGCGGCAAGGCGAAGCTCATCCTCGTTGCCTGGGAGCACAAAGTTATTGCGCCGGCGGTGAAGGCGCTGCTCGCCGCGCACGGAGGCAATGCGGCTGCGGTGCCCGATTGGAGCGGAAGCGACTTCGACAGCATGTATGTGGTTACCATTGGCACGAATGGCGGCGAGGCCAAATTCGCGATCCAGCACGAAGGGCTCGATGGGCTGCCGACGACTTGTCCGCAGTAAGCTCGCGGAAGGGTATGTGGGCGACGCGCCGCCGCGGCCTCCCCTTGTGCTATAAGGCTTCCGCGGAATTTCTCTGGTCCCGTAGCTCAGCCGGATAGAGCAGCGGTTTCCTAAACCGAAGGTCGCAAGTTCGAGTCTTGCCGGGACCGCCTCAAATCAACCAGTTAGGTTTATGCTCCAACAATTCTGCTCTTTTTTTGCTCCTCCGGTTGAGGTGAAATATTCCGCAAACGCCTACGGCGGTCGGCGATGTGGCGACGTCGATTTGGAGAGTGTGAAGTCCAATACTTGGAGGTCAGATCTTGATGAAAAGCGGACATGCCGCTAACTCGGAGCGATTTCCGCTAATGACCCGGAACAGACAGGGGGCCAAAACTGCGCAACGCATCTTCATCGCTACTACCGCTGAGCTAACTCGCTCAATGGATCTTATCGCGTGGATACATATTTGGGCATTTTCGTCACCATTTGCCGCTAACACCTGCCATTCTGCGCTATCTCTCTTGCGCAGAACATACACGCGACACTCTTCGCCTTTTTGATCCACCATCCAAACATTTTCCAACGCAACGGATTAGGCGGACTCACATCAGGTGGTCGAGCCTGGCGCGCCCGCTCCTCGCGCCCCACCATAACAGATAGCTTCCCGCAAAATGCGCGGGATTGCTTGCCTCATACGCAAGAATGGCGCAGATTTCCGAACGCTGCAGCTAAATAGGCGACGTCCATGAAAACACGAATCGCGGTGCTGGGGGCTGGATTTGGCGGCCTCGAATTGAGCACGCTCTTGTCGGAAGCGCTTGGCGATAGCGTCGAGATAACGCTGATAGACAAAAATGATTCCTTCGTTTTCGGCTATTCAAAGCTCGATGTGATGTTCGGCTGTGCCGAGGCGTCTGCGGTGCGCTTGCCATACAAGAACTTCACCAAACCGGGCGTGCGGATGCTGCAGCAAACTGTTACCTCGATAGATCCCATCAAACGCCGCGTCACAACCGATAAGGACACGTTCGACGCCGATTATTTGGTGGTGGCCTTGGGAGCAGAGTACGATTTTGCCGCCACGCCGGGACTCGCCGACGTTACGGAATTCTATTCTGTCGGCGGAGCCGAGAAGATGCGTGATCTCCTGCCCAAATTTACCCGGGGCCGGGCCTTGATCGGCGTCTGCGGCGCGCCGTACAAATGTCCTCCGGCGCCATCGGAATGTGCGCTAATGCTGCACGATTATCTGGTGACGCGGAACGTGCGCCAAAACTGCGAGATCGATTTCGTGCTCCCGTTGTCGTCGCCGGTGCCGCCGTCCCCGGAAACATCGCGCGCCCTGGTGGCGGCCTTCGACGAGCGCGGCATCAAATTCCATCCGAACAAACGCGTAGCGTCGATCGATGCGGCCAAGAAAACTGCCATCTTGGATGATGGGATGGAGATGGATTTCGATCTCTTCTTCGGCGTGCCAAAGCACCGGGCGCCGCTGGTGGTGCTCAACAGCGGCCTTGCCGAAAATGGCTGGGTCACTGTCAATCCTCGTACGCTCGAGACGAAACTCGCCAACGTCTACGCGGTGGGTGACGGCGCTAACACCGGCACCCCTAAAGCAGGCGTGTTCGCGGAAGGTGCGGCCAAGGCGGTGGCTACCGCCCTAATCGCCAAGATCAGGAATGTGGGCAAAGCGGTAGATTATAGCGGCTTCGGTACGTGCTACATCGAGTTCGGCGGCGGCCGTATCGGCAAGGTCGAGGTGGATTTCTTCTCTGGGCCCAAGCCGACCGGAAATTATTATGAGCCCTCGGCCGCCTTGCGCGCGGATAAGGAACAGTTCGGCTCCAGCCGTCGCGCCCGCTGGTTTGGCTTATGATGCGCCCAGATCTCTCGGGGTCGTTTGCTGCCAATGCGTGAACCCGCTTGCGGCGCGCTCCGCGGCACGTCCGTTATAGCCCAAGATCGGAAGTCACAGCGGCGTGCGTAGTCGACGTTTGGTGCCAACCTCGGACATCCCTGGCGGCGAAAGCCGCTTGCTTGGCGCCTTGCGAGCTCATTAGCGGACAGACCTTAAAGCGGGCCATTAGGGTCACCAGTGTTCGCAAGCGCCGGGAAGACCGTATCTCCATCTCGTCTCATCTTCTCGCAGACCTCGGCAGGTAGTAGACGCGAACGCTCACGCAGCGTGAAGTTTGCTTGCCTCGAAACCGCGACCGCGCGCCAGCACGCTCCATGCGATGCGCGCAAGCTTGTTGGCCAGCGCAATGGCAAGAACATTGCGATGTAACCGTTCCTTGGCGGCTTCGATCCTGTGTTTGAGCCCGTGGCGTTCCCAGCTTTGTGGGTTGATCAGCACGACCCAGGCGGCCTGGACAAATAGAACGCGCAGATAGCGATTGCCGCGTTTGGAGATCTTGCCGAGGATTGTGCGATCGCCGGTTGACATCTGTTTAGGCACCAGACCAAGCCACGCGGCAAAGTCGCGGCCTTTAGCAAATGCCTCCCCGGTTCCGATTGCGGCCACCATGGCACTGGAGATGATCGGCCCAACACCCGGCACGCTCATCAACCGTTCGCATCCGCCATCTCGGCGTGCCAGCGCGGTGATCTCGTCTGATGATTGACCGATCCTCTCATCGAGCTGGCGCCAGTCCTCGGCCAACCCTTCAATGATGCGGGCCATATGAGGCGATAATACTTCAGGCGGTGAAGCGAGGATCCGGGGCAACTCAGCACGCAAGAACCGAAGGCCCTGCAACTCCGCGCTCGAGCAGGAAGGCCCGGATTTGATTGACAATGCCGGTGCGGTGACTGACCAGGCGCTCGCGTGCCCGATGTAGCGCCTGAAGGTCGAGTTGATCGACGGTTTTGTCGTTACGAACTTCATGGTTGGGCGCTGGACCGCCTCGGCGATTGCTTCCGCATCGCGAAAGTCGTTCTTCTGTCCCTTCGAATACGGCCGCACATACTTCGCCGGCATCAGCCGCGCGTCATGGCCAAGCGTCTTCAGCTTGCGACTGAGGTGGTGCGCACCAACGCAGGCTTCCATGCCGATCAGGCAAGGCAGCATGTTGGCGAACCGCGCCTCGACCTGGCCACGCGACCACTTCTGCCGCAGTACGATCGCGCCACGATCATTTAAACCGACGACATGGAAAGAGTTCTTGCCAATATCGATCCCGATAACCGCGACTGACTCGCTGAGTGTCTGAGACATGGCGTGCTCCTTGTCTGGTGGCCCTTGACCAGCTTATCGCTGGCGGG
>DASXDP010000255.1:0-4264 GCA_036490575.1 Xanthobacteraceae bacterium | reverse complement strand
GTTTTCACCCTCTGGCCCAGCGGGCCATTCGGCGCGCGGCAGATATTCCAGAAAATCGCTCGTCGAATCGTAACCGGCGCGCTAAAGATTGGCTCCCATGGCGCGGTATATTTTCATCACCGGCGGCGTGGTTTCCTCGCTTGGCAAAGGCTTAGCGTCGGCTGCACTCGGTGCGCTGTTGCAGGCACGTGGCTACAAGGTTCGGCTGCGCAAGCTCGACCCCTACCTCAACGTCGATCCCGGCACGATGTCGCCGTACCAGCACGGCGAGGTTTTCGTCACCGACGACGGTGCCGAAACGGATCTCGACCTCGGCCATTACGAACGCTTTACCGGCCGGCCGGCGACCCGGATGGACAACATTACCACCGGCCGCATCTACCAGGAGATCCTGCTTAAGGAGCGGCGCGGCGACTATCTTGGCGCCACCATTCAGGTGATTCCGCACGTCACCAACGCGATCAAGGATTTCATCCGCGACGGCAACGACGATTTCGATTTCGTTCTCTGCGAGATCGGCGGCACCGTCGGCGACATCGAGGGCCTGCCGTATTTCGAGGCAATCCGGCAACTCGGCAACGATCTGCCGCGCGGGCACGCGGTCTATATCCATTTGACGCTGATGCCGTTCATCCCGAGCGCAGGCGAGCTTAAGACGAAACCGACCCAGCACTCGGTGCGCGAGCTGCGCGCCATCGGCATACAGCCCGACATTCTGCTTTGCCGCACCGACCGGCCGATTCCGGCGAGCGAGCGCAAAAAGCTTGCGCTGTTTTGCAATGTCCGCGAGAGCGCCGTGATCGAAGCGCGCGACGTCGACAATATCTACGCCGTGCCGGAGGCCTATCACGCCGGCGGTCTCGACGACGAGGTGCTGGCAGCGTTCGGCATCGAGAATCCGCCGGCGCCCGATCTGAACACCTGGCATCTGATCAACGAGCGCGTCCGCAATCCCGAGGGCGACGTGACCATCGCGATCGTCGGCAAATATACCGGGATGAAGGACGCCTATAAGTCGTTGATCGAGGCGCTCTCCCACGGCGGCATCGCCAACAAAGTGAAGGTCAATCTCGATTGGATCGAGAGCGAGGTGTTCGAGAACGAGGACCCGGCGCCGTTTCTTGAGCATGTTGACGGCATCCTGGTGCCGGGCGGGTTCGGCCAGCGTGGCGCCGAGGGAAAAATCCGCGCCGCCAGATTCGCCCGCGAGCGCCAAGTGCCATATTTCGGCATTTGCTTCGGCATGCAGATGGCGGTGATCGAGGCGGCGCGGAACCTGTGCGGCATTGAGGCGGCGAACTCGACCGAATTCGGCGTCACGTCCGAGCCCGTTGTCGGCCTTATGACCGAATGGATGAAAGGCAACGAACTACAAAAGCGCGGACTCGAAGGCGATCTCGGCGGCACGATGCGGCTTGGCGCCTATCCGGCAGTGCTCGGCCGCGGCTCACGCGTCGCCGAAATCTATCGTTCGACGGAAATCTCGGAGCGTCACCGCCATCGCTACGAGGTCAATACGGCCTATAAAGATCGTCTTGCTCAGCACGGCATGCGCTTTTCTGGCATGTCGCCTGATGGCCTTTTGCCAGAGATCATCGAATACGACGATCATCCCTGGTTCATCGGCGTGCAATTTCACCCCGAACTGAAGTCGCGACCATTCGCGCCGCACCCGTTGTTTTCATCCTTCATCGGCGCAGCGGTGGAGCAGAGCCGGCTGGTGTAACCCGGTCGCATCGGCACCGTTCGACCCGTCAATGCCGCCTTTAGCGGAGGGGCCTACCTTGACTTGGCATTTGTAAGGATTTATGTTAGTAGCTGCTTTCAAGGATGAGCTATGAATAAGCATATTCCGGGAACGCAACTCGCGGCGCAACTCTTCAGTCAACCGAACGGAGCCACGATGGCGGAGATCATCGCTGCGACGGGAGGACCGCAATACAACGTTTTGAAGAGGCTGAAGGCCAAAGGCTATCGCTTGCGCAGGATCAGGGAAGGCAAAGAGACACGTTACTACGCCGATCCTCCGCCGAAGCCGTTCTATGACGCGACAGTAACCAGCAAAGGCCAGGTAACGCTGCCCAAAGAGGTGCGCGAGCGGCTGCGGATCGGCGAGGGTGACAAGGTTCGGTTCACTGTCGAATCAGGAACCCAGATTGTGCTGGCGCGGGCCGAGCAAAGTATTCGCGATCTGTTTGGAATTCTCGGCAAACCACGGCGCAGTGCCACTCTCGACGAAATGGATGAAGCCGTTCGTAAGCACGCTGTCGAGCAATATCTGCGGTCAAAAGGATGATCGGCCTCGACACGAACGTTCTGGCACGTATCTTCGTCGAGGACGATATCGCACAAGCGCGCCAGGCCAGGGAATTTGTGGCCGCGCGATGCACGAGCCAGACTCCAGGCTTTGTCGATCGCGTCGCTTTGTGCGAACTTGTCTGGGTGTTGGCAAGCGTTCATGACTATCGACGCGGTGAAATTGCGCCAATCATCGAAAAGTTGCTGTCAAGCAGCGATCTGAGACTGGAAGACGAAGCGGCAGTTCGCGCGGCGTTGCAAGCATTCAGGACTGGAAACGTAGATTTCGCCGACGCTCTCATCGGGGAGGTTAATCGTTTGCGCGGCTGCGATGCAACCGCGACGTTCGACCGCCGGGCGGCAAAATTGGAGACGTTCATTCGTGTTTTCTAGTGAGATGTTGCCTTTTGCTACTGCAGGATTAACTTCGTGATCTTTCGCGACTTATCCCAAGGCGCGACTTATCCCAAGGAACGTCAATGATCTACGAAATGCGCGTTTATCGCTGTGTGCCTGGCCGGCTGCCGGCTTTGCTGAAGCGGTTCCAGGACGTCACGCTGAAGATTTGGGAGAAGCACGGCATCAAGCAGGCTGGATTCTGGACCACCCTTATTGGCGATTCCAATCAGGAGCTGACCTATCTGCTCGCCTGGGAGTCGCTCGCGGACCGCGAGAAGAAGTGGAACACCTTCATGGCCGATCCTGAATGGGTCAATGCCCGCGCGGCTAGCGAGAAGGATGGTCCGATCCTCGCTAATGCGACCAATCAGATCCTGCAGCCGACTGCATTTTCTGCGGTGAAATAGGCGGCGCCGTCGCGGTTGACCAGGCGCGGCGCGGCCGTCATGGTCGCCCGCGAGGAAACGGATGACCGCGAAGCCAAATCCCATCGTCACTGTCGGCAACGCGCGTTTCGGCAACGCGTTGCCGCTCGCGCTGATCGCCGGTCCGTGCGCGCTGGAAAGCCGCGCGCACGCCTTCGAGATGGCGTCGGCGCTCAGGGAGATGGCCGCGCGGCTTAATATCGGCTTCGTCTATAAAACTTCGTTCGACAAGGCGAACCGCACCAGCGCCAAGAGTGAGCGCGGCATCGGCCTCGACAACGCACTCTCGATCTTTGCCGAACTTCGGGAAACATTGGCGATACCGTTGCTCACCGACGTGCACGAGCCAGATCAGTGCGCTTCGGTCGCCGACGTCGTCGACATCTTGCAGATCCCGGCCTTCCTGTGCCGCCAGACTGACTTGCTCGTTGCTGCTGCAAAGACTGGATGCGTCGTCAATGTCAAGAAAGGTCAGTTCCTCGCGCCTTGGGACATGGTCAATGTGGTGGAAAAAATCACCGGCGCAGGAAATCCCAACGTGCTCGTCACCGAGCGCGGCGTATCGTTCGGCTACAACACCCTCGTCTCCGATATGCGCGCGCTGCCGGTTCTGGCAGAAAAGACCGGCGCGCCGGTCATTTTCGACGCGACGCATTCGGTGCAGCAGCCGGGCGGGCAGGGCACATCCTCGGGCGGCGAACGCGAATTCGTGCCGGTGCTGGCGCGCGCCGCCGTCGCGGTCGGCGTCGCCGGGGTATTCATCGAGACCCATCAGGATCCCGACCATGCGCCATCGGACGGCCCGAACATGATCGCGCTCAAGGACATGGAGCCTCTTCTGAAGAGGCTGGTGCAATTCGACGCGCTGGCGAAAAATTGAATCCTTTCCCTTCAGCATAGCGTCCAAATCATCGCGAGCGTCCCATTCCCCCCGTCCTCAAGATTGTCAGCCTGGTTGTCTTCGCCTCGACGCTGTTCTCGCGCGCGGTGGATCCGGTCGTGCCCAAAATCGCCGCCGATCTCGGCATTGACGTGAAGACCGCGGCGCTGCTGTCGAGCGCGTTTACGTTTCCCTACGCGTTCACCCAGCCCGTGCTCGGTACCATCGGCGATTTTTTTGGCAAGACGCGTCTGATGAATAT
>DASXDP010000254.1:0-33678 GCA_036490575.1 Xanthobacteraceae bacterium | reverse complement strand
TTGCCAGTGACGGGACTGAGACGTTTCCGATCGGCGATCTGAATGTCGAGCAAATAAAGAAAGCGACGCTTACGACACTGGGACTCGCGTTTGCCAAGATCAAATCCGTCAACGAACTGATCGAACTCATTCGCCACAGCTCAGGCCGCAAGGCCGCTGCGTAGTGCCGTCGGCTTGCCGGCAACGCGGAATAACTAAAAGAATGGCGTCGGTTTGTGTTCCGCGCCGCGATGGCCTCGCTTTTCAGAGTAGCAAATACAACAGCTTTAAGCAGGCTGACTTAGAGGCAGGATTGACCTGCGGGGTAGAGAAAGAATGGCTGAGTGATAAGGAAACCGATTTCGAATTGCGCCTATTGGGATTCGCGGAGATCTCAAACAATGGAAGAGCCCCATAGATATGGAACTTTGCCCTCAAGAGCGATTGCAAAACATTGATTATTCCCCCGGCGCATTCCCTGCAGACCGATCTACGCAGTGCGGCAAGGATCGCTTGGATGATCTGGAAAATATTCCGAATACGATGATGCATTCGCGGCTGACCAGATAGCGCTTGCGCCCGAATTGCTTCTCATACTCGATCAGGTCTAGCAGCGCGTCGAAAGAGCGATTGAGGAAATCCAGCATCATGATGCAAGGCGCAGCATCGGAGGCGTAGGCTAGGACCGCAGGCTACCGCAATTGCGGAATAAAGAACAGCCACTGGGCGGCACCATACAGCGTCGCGATGATGAACCCCGCGATCGGGCGCCAGCAATGAAACATGCTGCCACCACGGCAAGATAGAGCATCAGAAACGGCGCGCCCGCGAAGTGCAGCTGATCTAAGTATTGCAGGGCGAAGAAAAGGCCGGCTGGGCCAAATGCAATCGGGTAAGCTATCTCGGTTGCTCTCGCAGCCGGCGTGCTGCCAGAAGCACCTTGACCGCTGGTGCCCCATCAGCTCTGTCATAGATACGTCTCATAGGGTCTCTTCCCCTTAAGCGAATATCCGCCGGAGCCACCACCTTTTAAGCGCCTCAAACGCAAGCGCCGCCGTAAGGACCGCGCCGCCCATGAAAACAGTCCAGTACGTTATTCGATTCATGATCGATCCCGTTGGGAAATACCGTAATGCGCGAAATTCGCGCTGTCACGACGCTGTGGTGGAAGCGCGAGGAAAACTCGGTTTCAATCCGCGTACGCGTCGGAACTAGTATTTAACCGGTCCATCTATGCCGTCTCGCTGCCATCTTTGACGTAGACCATGAGTATGCGGGGGATCGGGGGGTGCGGGGCGTGCGCCCGGATGTACTGCGGCGTTCCGCACATCGCCCGCGATCAATGTTGGCTCACAATGGATCGTCCAAAGGAAAAAGCGACTGCTCGAGATGTCTTACTCGATTGGGGACGGGCGCCCGGATATTCACAACGGGCGGCGGAATTTTTAGAACTTTCACTCTGTGCATCGCTCCCCGCAGTGCGAAAGCGCTATCTTACGATCGCGGAACATTACCGCGAGTTGGCTGATGTGGAGAAGCGCGTGCTGCTCAAAAAGAGCAAAGAAACGCCGAGCCCCTAGCGCACTCAGTGAACTCGGTGGTGATTCTAGTTACGCGCCCGTAAAGCTGGTGTTTGTTCATGCGTGCGCGATCACTATCTACTTTCGCGATAGGAAAACCTACTGAGCGCAAAACCTGCCGGTCGCATAAACCCAGCACTGCCGTTAAGGAAAAGGAAGCGAGAGAGGCCGCCAGCGCCGAACATTGGAGCGCGCTTAATTTCGCCACGAAATTTGGGGTAAGCGTTAGCCCATGTCGAAAAAACCAGAGGCCGGCGACTTCGGAGTGAAAGTCCTAGACGGCGGCGTGAACGTCACCTTCATCCCGACGTCTAGCTACTACTGGTTTGACCGATTGATCCGGCCACGCGACATGATTGAAAGGCTCGGCCCTATTTCTTCATCAGCGACGGTCAGGCATATGAGCTGGGCTGGTGATACAGGCGATTACAACGCTGATGACGTTGCAATCATGGCGTATCAGCTTGCATCTGAGGCGGCGGCGGAAACCTATGGTCGCGCTGATGAGGCAGAAGCGAAAAGATAAGCCGCTTTAGACGCTATCTTCGGTTGGTGTCGGCGGCACAAAATATTTCGTCGTTCGACGCTTCCCCACATGAAGGCGAGTATCCGGAGAAGGTGGAAATAGTGCGCCGAGGATCCTGTGGGTAGCAACTGTCGCACCCGAATTTGTCGCAGGAACGGAAAGATTCCGCAGCGACTTATGCGGTCGGGAGGGCGACCTCGTTAGGCAACAAGGTTGATCCGTCCTGGGAAGCCCCGCGGCGAACGGGCCAGCGGGGTTTCTCTGAGATCTACGCAAAAACCCGCGTGTGAGAGGAACTCGCCGTGTCTGGCGGCGTACGATCGCGACATCATCAGTCGGATCCCTTGCTTGTGCCGCGCTTGTCCCAGAGTTGGTCGGCTGATTCATTGTCAAGCAATGATTGAGCTATTTCGCCAACGCACAAGCTTTCGCGGAGTGGGCGTCCTGCGTTACGCAAAAGCTTAGCGACGAACAAAGGCCTTAACTTCCTGGTGGTGAAAAGTTTGCTATGAGGGCCCGCCCCCGGGCTCATTTATGCCGCTGCGCTGCCATTTTGAACGTCGACCATGAGTATGCGGGGGATTGGGGAGTGCGGGGCGTGCGCACGGATGTACTGCGGCGTTCCGCACGCGCGTCCGCGATCAACGTGGCTCACCATGGATCGGCCAAAGGAAAAGTTGAGCGCTCGAGATGTTCTGCTCGATTGGGGACGGGCGCCTGGATATTCACAACGGGCCGCGGAATTTCTGGAACTTGCTCGCTGTGCGCCGCTTCCAGCAGTGCGAAAGCGCTACCTCACCATTGCAGAACATTACCGCACGTTGGCGGAAGTGGAAAAGCGCGTGCAGATAGAGAAGAGGCGAACGTCAGACCAACGTGACGAAAACGCCGATCCGAGAGACAGAGAATAGGTGCTAGCGGGCGCGCATGATTGATAATTAGCGTAGCAATGCTACCGTTCTTCGTCGAGTGAGGGAGCGGGATTGCACGGGTTTCTCGGAAAGTTCGGGATCGTCTTCACACCGGAGGCCGTCAAGGTTCTAACTGCGGCTTTCGACGACGCTTGGGCCCGTCTAGAGGGCAGCGGTGCTCCATACAGCACTGCCGAATACGTCGAAGCTGCCCGAACACACTTGGCAAGAAATATCATCGACACCGCGCGGCGCGGCGAATGGGATCAGAAAAAATTGTCCGATGATGCTTTGCTCTATCTCTCACGGCAAAAGTTAAGCCGAAAACCGCCGCCGCTGGTGCTGCCATAACCGACATGAGCAAAACCGAGAACGCCGCAGTGAGGGCTTTTCCTAACCTCAAGATTGGCTATCGATGTTAAGTCGGCGGCGGAGACCGCACGGCGGGCGGCGAGCTCGCGATTACTGTACATCCGAGCTTATCGCGTCTCGCCAAGCCGTCTCGCGGATGAAGTGGAACGGCTTGTCCGAAGGCTATGTGAAAGTAGTCGCTACAGTCAATCCAGGGAGCCCGCACAAGCGGGCCGAAGCCGCCCCGAGGCCCCCTGCTCGCCTACAGACCCCAATCGAGCTGCCTCGAGGTTGGCGGAAAAGCAGCCGGCATAGGGCAGGAGCTAGGGCACAATAGTGCATCTGGAAAATTATCAAACAATATCAATATGATAAATGGATGATTTGGCGGAGAGGAAGGGATTCGAACCCTTGATACGGCTTTAGACCGTATAACGGTTTAGCAAACCGCCGCCTTCAGCCACTCGGCCACCTCTCCGATCTGCCGATATGACTAGTGTCCCGATTCCGAAGTTCGCATCGTTGTGCGGCACCCTCGTTTGCGAACTTCGGAATCGAAAGGACACTAGCAAATTATCGTTCTAGTGCGGCTTTGGTTCAGAAGTCCGCACAATGGGTTTTCGGCAAGAATGATGCGGACTTCTGAACGGCCACACTAGGCGTTGCACCGCCGGCAAGCAAGGCCGCCATCCCGGGCGAGCCTTGCCCGATCTGGCGGCGTTTAGGCCGCCATCGCTTGTGTCGCCGGCTGGCGGCGTTCGCACAGCCAGTCGCGTGCCGCGCGCTGAGCCGCGGCAATGTCGCGCTCCGACATTTGATCGGCAATCTCGCGCCGCAGCCGGATCGCCTCGGCGTTGCCCTTCATCGCCGCGAGATTGAAAAATTTGTGCGCGGCGACGAGATCGACCGGCATTTCGCGGCCGACCGAATACATGATGCCGAGTTCGAACAACATGTCAGCGGATGCAGCGCCTTCGCCAAGCGGCGCCATTGTGCTGTCCAGAATTTCAAAACGAGCCACGATACCCTCCGTCTTTCGCCTGTCCCAAGTGTCTCTTCCACTCCGCCGGATTATTTTTTTCCCGACGGTATTTTCGATAATCGTTGGAACAATTGAACAGTAGTTTAAGCAATGCGATGAATTAAAACTGAACGGGCGCGACGACGGGTGCGCAGTCGCGGCAACGCGGCGTTAAGCAAGCGGCGGGCGGAAATCGCAGGTAATAGCGTGTAATCGCGTGAAGACGACGCACCGGCATGAAGCGGCGAAAGCTTGCAAAGGCGGCTTCGTTCGCTATCTTGCTCTCTCGTTAAGGGATTGGAATGCACATCGGGAGGAACGGGATGAGAAATCTGCGCATCGCGGCATTGGCCGCTGTCTCTACCGTTGTGTTCGCGCTGAGCTTAAGCGCTCAGGCTTTTGCCGCCGATCCCATGGGCACCTGGCTGACGGGCGATAAAAAAGGCAAGGTGAAGATCGTCAATTGCGGCGGCTCGATCTGCGGCACGCTGGTGTGGCTGGCCGAACCGAACGATCCCGAAACCCACCAGCCGAAAACCGACAAGCACAATACCGATGCAAGCAAGCAGGGACGCCCCCTGCTCGGTATTCCCATCGTGCTGAGCATGAAGCCGAACGGCGGCGATGTCTGGCAGGGTCAAGTCTACAACGCCGAAGACGGCGGCACCTATTCAGGATCGTTCACCATGACCGGCGCCAACTCCGCCGCGCTGAAGGGCTGCGTTATGGGCGGATTGATCTGCAAGTCGCAAACCTGGACGCGCTCAAACTAGTCTTGGGGCGTTGCACTCATTCTTGAGGGCGCGGAAATCCGGAACCAGGTCCCGGCTTTCGCACGCACGACAGGTTTACCTCGCCCGCTGACCAAACAGCACGGCGCGCACCTTTGGATCGTTGACATCCACCGCCGAAGCCGCTTCGACGCGGATGGCGAGCGCGCGCTTGACCGCCGGCCGCGCGCGAACGGTTTCGAACCAGCGTCGAAGATGCGGAAAGGCGGAAAGATCCTGCCCCATGCGTTCGGCAAGCTTGACCCAGCCGAAGCTCGCCATGTCGGCGATGGAATAACGGCCGGCCAGGAAATCGCGACTCGCCAGCCGTGTGTTGAGAACGCCGAACAGCCGGTTGACCTCGTTGGTGTAGCGATCAATGGCGTAGGCGATCGGCTGCGGCGCGTAGCGGCGGAAATGATTGGCCTGCCCGCCCATCGGGCCTAATCCGCCCATTTGCCAGAACAACCACTCATCGACCGCGACACGCGCGCGTTCGTCGCGCGGATAGAACTTGCCGGTCTTGCGGCCGAGATATTGGAGGATGGCGCCGGACTCGAACACCGAGATCGGACGGCCGCCGGAACCTTGCGGATCGACAATGGCCGGCATGCGATTGTTCGGCGAGATCGCCAAAAACGCCGGCGCAAACTGCTCACCTCTGGAAATGTCGACTGGATGCACCACGTACGGCAGCCCGCACTCCTCGAGCATAATCGAAATCTTCCAGCCGTTCGGCGTCGGCCAGTAGAACAACTCGATGGGCGCCGCTCGCAGCCGTGTGGGCGTCGCAGTGGCTCGCCGCAGCTTTGCCGCAGCCTTCCTGGCAGTCGAGGCGGTGCGAGCTCTTTTCATGGCGTCAAAAGAAAAACGGCGCCGAGGAACATGTCCATGGCGCCGATCAAGTTCTTGGGAGGATACTTACAACGCACCGAGGGCGTCGGCGAGATTTCTGGAGCTTACGTCCGCTGCAAGTGTGCAGCGGGAAGACCCGGTGCCCCATCGCTTCACTTCACCACCGCAACGTAACGATTGTGAAGCGCAAGCCCCCGTCTCGCCGACGCCCTCTGTCGCTCACTTGAGCCGGGGCGTCGGAGGCGATGAACATCACCTCGCGACAGCCGCCGGCCCGCGTGATTCGATCTTCGCCTCATGCGAGAGCGAAGATCGGCATCAGCATCGACTACTTCTTCTTCCGGCGTTTTGTCTTTTTCGCCGTCTTCTTCGACGCTGCCTTAGCTTTTCTCTTCTTCGCCATTGCTGCCCTCCTAGCCTGAGTGGATGGCGGTATCGGTGCAGTGCCGTCGCGAATCGACGGACACTGCTATCCGATTACTACAGCAGGAAAAAAATAACAGTGACTCCACTCAATATTGTGTGTAAGTGCCGCGCGCGATTGGCGAACACCCCTTAACCGACAGCATCGATCAGGCTCACGCGGAGAAGTTTTTCTTCGCGCGCGCATGGCGGCCGCGCAAATTTTGCACATCACAAAAACATCGATGAAATACGGGTTTCTCACATGCGTTTATTTGGTCGATAACAACAAATATTCGAGCGTTGAGCGCACCTTGTCGGCATTTTCTCAGCCGGAATAATTGCTTGCGCGACAAATTGGCGGCTGTGAAAAAAATTTTGCACAGATTGCGCCCGTGACCGCTTTTCCGGACGCCGAAACGCGCAAAACGCGCGAATCGGTGCAAACGATTCGCGGCGCGCAGGACATCGCCGCGCTGCAACATCGGTCCGCGCGCAGTCTCACGATCATCAGTTTGAATCGATTCCGGCGGTAGCGCCCGACGACTGCAAGCACCTTCCCGCTTCGATCTGGACGCGACGCGCGAGCGCAGCTCAGACGCCGAGGCGCTTCTTTAAGAGCTCGTTGACGACTTGTGGATTGGCTTTGCCACCCGACGCCTTCATCACTTGGCCGACAAACCAGCCGATTGCCTTCGGATTCGACTTTGCGTCGCCGACTTTGTCGGGATTCCTGGCGATAATGTCGTCGACGATCCCTTCCAGCGCCGAAACGTCGGTGACTTGCCGCAGTCCGCGCTGCTCGACAATCGCGCGCGGGTCGCCACCCTCATTCCAGACGATCTCGAAAACGTCTTTGGCGATTTTCCCCGAGATGACACCCTCTGCCGTCAGATCGAGAATGGAACCGAGCTGCGCGGCTGACACCGGGGCGTCCGAAACGTCCTTTCCTTCGCGATTGAGCCGGCCGGCGAGTTCGTTGATCACCCAATTCGCGGCGGATTTGGCGTCCCGACCCTTAGCTACGGCTTCGAAGTAGTCGGAGGTGTCGCGCTCGGCGACGAGCACGCCCGCATCGTATCCGGAAAGCGCATACTCGCGCATGAACCGCGCTTTCTTGCCGTCCGGCAGTTCGGGAAGGTCGGCGCGGAGCTCATCGACCAGCGAAGGTGACAGTTCGAGCGGCAACAAGTCCGGGTCGGGGAAGTACCGGTAATCGTGCGCTTCCTCTTTAGACCGCATCGGCCGCGTCTCGGCCTTGTCCGGATCGAACAGCCGCGTCTCCTGGTCGATGGAGCCGCCATCCTCGATGACGTCGATCTGGCGCCGCGCCTCGTGCTCGATGGCCTGACCGATGAAACGAATGGAATTGAGGTTCTTGATCTCGCAGCGGGTGCCGAGCGGGTCGCCGGGCTTGCGCACCGAGACGTTCACGTCGGCGCGCAAATGCCCCTTCTCCATGTCGCCGTCGCAGGTGCCGAGGTAACGCAGAATGGCGCGCAGCTTGCCGAGGAACGCCTTGGCCTCCTCCGCCGAACGCAAATCCGGCTTGGTCACGATCTCCATCAGCGCCACGCCGGAGCGATTAAGGTCGACAAGAGACATGGAGGCGTGCTGGTCGTGCAGCGATTTGCCGGCATCCTGCTCCAGATGCAGCCGCTCGATGCCGACGCGCGCACTTTCGCCGTCGGGCAAATCGACCAAAACCTCGCCCTCGCCGACGATCGGCGATTTGTATTGGCTGATCTGATAGCCTTGCGGCAGGTCGGGATAAAAATAGTTCTTCCGGTCGAACACCGATTTGAGATTGATCTTCGCGTTCAGCCCCAAGCCGGTGCGCACCGCCTGGCGGACGCACGCCGCGTTGATCACCGGCAGCATGCCCGGCATGGCGGCATCGACCAGCGAGACATGCGCGTTCGGCTCGCCGCCAAACTCGGTGGATGCGCCGGAGAACAATTTGGCATGCGAGGAAACCTGCGCATGCACTTCCATGCCGATAACCACCTCCCAGGAGCCGGTCGTGCCCTGGAGGAGCTTGGAGTTTTTCTTCGCCGGTGTGTCCATTGCGCGCACGCCAAGTATTTGCGGCTTTCAGTTACGCGCCCACAGCGCCCACGGCAAGAGTTGGGAGCGAGACTGGCGGCAACGCGTGGGCAAGAAACGCGAATTACACATCGGGTCCGCTTTGGACAGGTTGCTCTCACCACGTTAACGTCGGCCGATAGACGGATGTTTGTAACGGGGGATGAAACTATGAAACACGTCGCGACCATTTGCGCTGCCGCAGCGATAACGCTTGCGGTCGCTCCATTGCACGCCGAGCCGGTTTATCCCGAAGTCGCCGTGACTTCGCATGCGACGCCGGACGTCGCGGCGATCTTCAAGTCCTACTTCACCGCGAAGAGCCAGCACAAACCGGCCGCCACCACCGACCATTTTTCGGAAGCGCATCTGACCTATATCGATGCGGCGCTGGGATGGCCCTTCTACAGCAAAAAGGGCATGACCGATCTGTTCGAGCAGTACATGCCGAAATGGCCGCCGGCCGGCCTGTCCTATCCGACACGCATCAGCGGCGACATGCATTCGGCGCTGGTTGCCTTCACCGACACTCCCGAACTGTTCGGCGGCGAAATCCGCATCCTCGCCGCGATCGATTTCAAGGACGGCAAGATCGTCCGCTGGATCGACTATTGGGACGGCCGCTCATTTGGCGCCGAGGCGGCGGCGAAATTC
Source organism: Xanthobacteraceae bacterium (assembly GCA_036490575.1). Taxonomy (GTDB): domain Bacteria; phylum Pseudomonadota; class Alphaproteobacteria; order Rhizobiales; family Xanthobacteraceae; genus BOG-931. The sequence continues at coordinate 24,544 of DASXDP010000254.1, read as the reverse complement.
CGCACGCCGGCGGACAAATTCCCGACCAACTTCGACTACGACGTCGCCAGCGACGGCGCGTCGGCCAAGATCAAGGATGTGTCGCAAAAGCTCGCCGCCGCGTTTGCCGCCGGCGACGCGCAAGCGGCGGACGCGCTGTTCAGCTATGACGCCGTCTTTTTGGACCGCTCGTTGCGCGCGCGCATTCTCGGCAAGGCCGCCATTGGCAAATACCTGTCGCGCGTATTGGCCAGCGCGCCCTTCGGCAAAGGCGCCAAGCTCGTGCACGTCGTCGGCAGCGATCAGGGCGGCGGCTATGAGTGGACCAACGCCGACGCCTCGGTGAAGCGCGGCATCGTCTCCATCGAGCTTAACGGCTCCGGCCAGATCGAACGGCTGGACTCGACGTGGGACAACGGCGTCATGAGCGACGCCGACTTGCAGGCGCTGGTGCTGCAATCGATCGAGAAGTAAGCCGCGGCTGAGCCGTGGATAGGCCGCGCTAAAGGGAAAGCGCGGCCCTTATCTATCTTCGCGCCAGATCCCGAGCGCTTCCTGCGCGGGACGGTCGGAGATCGAGAACAGCACCGACTGTTCGGATGTCGCGTGGGCGTAACGCTTCCATGGCGGCACGACGAAAACGTCGCGCGGCCCCCATTCCAGGGTTTGGTCGCCGATGGTGGTCGTCCCCCGCCCCTTCGCGCATACGAAAATAGTGCCGTCGGTCGAGCGGTAAGGCTCGCCGCGGAAATTTTTCGGTAACATGGCGAGGTGCGCACCCATGGTCGGCAGCACCGCGCCGCCCGTTATCGGGTTGGCATAGCGGACCCGGGCGCCGTGGCTTTTGTCGATATCGCCGGCGTGAAGGAGCCGCTCGATAATCGGGCGGGTACGGGCGTAGGTATAATTGATGACCGGGGTGCGGTCGGGCCGGACGTTTTTGGCCACCGCGCCGTCGGGCAGGACGCCTGACGCGTAGAACGAAAGCGAGTCGCCGTCTTGGCGCGTGGTCGCTTGCGTCGGCGAGTCAAAATCCTCGGCAAAAGACGTCTCGAAGAAATTGATCGCCGGAACGTCGAGCACATCGAGCCACAGCATCGGCTTGTCGGAGGTGTTGCCGTGATCGTGCGCCGCCCAATTCGCGGTGATGAGGAAATCGCCGGGCGACATGAAGGCTTTTTCACCGTCCACCGCGGTGTAGGCGCCGTCGCCATCGAGCACGAAGCGGATGGCCGACGCGGAATGGCGGTGTGCCGGCGCAACTTCGCCCGGCATAATCATCTGGATACCGGCGAACAGCGAGTTGGTGACCCTGGACTCGCCACGTAACGCCGGGTTTTCAAGGATGAGCACGCGGCGCTTGGCCTCGTCGGCGGTGATAAGACCGCCCGATTCCAGAACCAGCGACTTCACGTCGTCGAAGTGCCACACGGCCGGCGCGCAGCGCGTCACCGGTTCATCGGAAATCAGTGAATCCAGCACCGTCCATAGCGGCGTCATCCCGAGCTTGGAAATGCGCGCGTAGTAGTCGCGCCGCATGGCCTCGATATTGTGGGTCCGATCAGGCTTGCTTGCGCCTGCCGCGGTGGCAACCGCCATGGCGTCCTCCGTAGTTCCAGTTGGGCCGTGGTTGCCCCCAATACTAGTCGAAGGCGCTCCGGGCGAAAATAGCGGCCACCGCCAGCGCCGGTATGGCGGTCATGCGGGCGGCGTGTCGCGCCGCTCCGTCAGGTATTTACATGCCCGCCGTCGACGGCGATGTTTTGGCCGGTGACAAAGTCGCTCTCGGCGCTACAGAGGAAAATCAGCGCGCCGAGCAGATCTTCCGGCTTTTCGTCGCGTTTGATAGCCCGGCTGGCGACGGCGCGCGGCTGCGCGGTGCGGACGTGGACGGGGTTCTCGTTAATCACCGAGTCGCTCATGGTAAATCCCGGCATGAGCGTGTTGACGCGGATACCGTGCTCGCCGAGTTCGCGCGAAGTTGCGCGGGTAAACGCCGTGACACCGCCCTTCGAAGTCACGTAATGCAGGATATGCGGGATACCGACATAGGCCGTGCCGGAGCCGATATTGATGATCTTGCCGTAGCCTTGCGCCTTCATGTGCGGCGCGACGTGCTTCATCATCAGGAACGGTCCGCGAAGATTGATGGCCATCACGCAGTCCCACAGCTCAACATCGATATCGGTGCAGTCGGTTTCCTGGAGCGGCGCGAACAGGGCGGCGTTGTTGACCAAAATATCGATCTTGCCGAAGCGCTCCATGGTTTTGGCAACGAGCTTCTTTACCGCCGCTTCGTCGCTGACGTCGAAGATTTCGCTCGCCACCGAATTGGCGCCGTGTTTGCGGGCGATCTCCTCGGCTGCCTCCTTGCCGTCGACGATATCGGCGATCATGACCCGGCCGCCCTCGGCCGCGATGGCATGCGAATAGTGCCGGCCGATGCCCTTGGCCCCGCCGGTGACAATGGCGACGCGGCCGTCCAGCCTGCCCATGAAGTAACCCTCCCTGCTCGATTTTGTTTTTAGTTCTTGCTCGCGTGCCGCTCGATGAATTTGGCGAAGGCCGCGAGCTGCGCGCGGATGAAACCGACCGTCGGCTCATCGGTGATCTGCCCGGTCTTGGCGTCGATCTTCTGCATGCAGTTGCCGATGAAGATCTCCGGCTTGCCGAGCGTAACCGCGTCCATGAACTGCATGGCCCGGCGCAAATCGTACTGCATGCGGCCCCCGCCCAGGGAGCCTGCGGTCGCCGACTGAATGGCGACCGGCTTGCCGGCAAAAGGCTGGTCCGGCGCGCGCGACACCCAGTCGATTGCGTTCTTCAAACCGCCGGGTATGGAGAAATTATATTCGGGCGAATTGAAAATCACGCCGTCGGCGGCGCGCACGGCGTCGACGAGCTTTTGCACCACCGGCGGAACGCCGGAGGCTTCCTGCATGTCGACATTGTAGAGCGGGAACTCGGAGAACGGCGGCGCCTCGCTGAACTTCATGTGCGCCGGCGCCAGGCCGGGCAACGCGTTCATGACCATCCGATTGTAGGAGCCTTTGCGAAGGCTGCCGCAAATGCAGAGGAGATTGAGTGTCTCGCCAGGCATGGGAGGTTCCTGCGCTCAGCCTTCGTCGGCGATGGGATTGCGCAGCACGCCAATGCCGCCGATCTCGACTTCGCAGACGTCGCCGTTCTTCATCCACACCGGAGGCTTTCGGGCAAAGCCGACGCCGGACGGCGTACCGGTAAAGATGATATCACCGGGCTCAAGGGTGAGGCCCTGGGTCAGGTAGACGAGCGTTTCGACGACCGGGAACATCATGTTGTCGGTATTGTCCGACTGCATCACGTTGCCGTTCAGGCGGGTTTCGATCTTTTGTCCCTTGCCGCCGGGCGGCAGTTCGTCGGCGGAGACGAACCACGGACCGAAGCCGCCGGTGTGGTCGAAGTTCTTGCCCATGTCCCATTGCGTGGTCTTGCGCTGAAATTCACGGACCGAGCCTTCATTGCCGCAGGAATAGCCGGCGACACACGAGAGCGCATCGGCGGCAGTCAGATGCTTGGCCCGCTTGCCGACCACGAGGATCATCTCGGCCTCGTAATCGAGCGTCTCGGTGACCCGCGGCCGGACGATCGGTTGTCCGTGCGGCACCAGCGAGGTGCGCCCGCGCATGAAGATCGTTGGAAACGTCGGAATGTTGTCGCGCTGCCCGCCCTCTTTGACGTGTTCGAGATAGTTCAATCCCAGGCAGATGATCTTTCCCGGCTTGGCGACGGGGAGACCGTAGCTCAAACCTGAAAGCGGGCGTCGGGCACTCGCCGGCGCGCGTTTGGCGAGATCGGCAAGCGGTTTGAGGTCGCCATTGTGTGCAGCAAGCCATTCGCCAAGGTCGGTCGGAGCACTGGCGTCGGCAGCGCTGAGGTCGACCGCCTGATCGCCCTCGACCACACCGAGCCTCGGGCCTTTTTCACTTGAGAACGCAACGATTTTCATAGTTTTTCTTCCTGCAGCAATGACTTTTCCGCTTAGCGGGCCGGACTATAACGGGGCGTCCCGCTGCGATCCACCTCGCCGGCGCTGGCGGCAGCTATGCGAGAAAATAATCGCGAAGCCGTTCGCGCGCATGAAGCGCGGGCGCGAGCTGAAAACCATTGACCACCGCCAAACGGAAACCTCCCGGTGGCATCGCATGGCGCTCCGGCGGAAGATGTTCGTGGAAGGTGATTTGCAAACTGGAGATGCCGGGGCTGCGCCGAAGCTCTCCTAATAGCGCCGCCGGCGGATGGCGATAATTCACCCCATGTGGGCCGAATAGAACGACGCTGAAGCCGCCGCGCCGTTCGGGAGCGGCGAACTCCCAGGCTCCGCGCTCGTACAATTGCACCACCGCCTCCACCCAGCCGGCGCCGTAAAGATCGGGCCATTGATCGGAAAATCGCAAATGCGCTTCGATAATGACTCCGCCGATGGTCTCGAGGTTGAGCATGCCGGTGTAGCCGCGAAGGTGGTCGCCGATCCACGCGCCGCAACGCTGCTCTATTGCAATGTCGGGCTCGGCATGAACGGTCCAGTAATCGAACGTGCCCTCGCCTGCCGGCGCGCCGGTGACGTGCCCCCACCAGTGCGGCACGCCATCGACCACCGCGACATCGGACGAGACATGCCGGCCGGTTAGCAGCGTCACCCAGAAATGCCCCGGCGCGTAAGACGCGTCGTACTCCCCCTGCGAATTGATCACGCGGCTGCCAGCCCCCATGCCTTTGAGATTCATGATCGGCTTGGAGAACACCGGAAAAGCATGCGGTGCCGTGCCATGCGGCCCGGCATCCAGGTTTTGACTAAGCGCTATCTGGAGCTTGTCGTAGACCCATCGGTAACGCGGGTACCACTGCCACGCATCGCTGTCCTCAGTTGGAATGAGCGCCGCCGTCTTGACGTGCTCGAAGTACTGCAGACGCCACGGATCAGCTTCGCAGATCGGCATGGTAGAGACAGCATGCCTTCAAAAACGGACAACAATCGCGAAACCAACGATAGTCCAAACTTGGCGATTTGTCTCCGCTACCGGCCGGCCGGGTGCTTGCGCGTTCGCGCGCCTTTTTTGGCGGCGGCCGAGCGAGTCTTGGTGCCCTTGGTTCGAACCGCCTTTCGCGCCGATGCGGAACGTTGTGCGGCAGTTCGCTGCGACGCCGCGCTGTGCGCTTGCCGCGACAGTGCCGTCGGTGAGACGGTGTTGCGCGGTTCGCGCTTGAGCGCCTGCATCGCCGCCCGCGATCGACGCTTGCTGCGCTTGGGTTTGCGAATCCCCTGCCCGGCATCATAGGCATATTCAGCGCTTTTGCGGGTTCGCTCGCTGGTTTTCCCCCCTTTGGCGGCGGCAGGTCGACGCCCGCGCGTCTTGCCTCGGAAAGCCCAATCGCGATCGCCTGCTTCGCCGACCGCGCGCCATGCTCACCGTGGCGGATTTTATCGATTTCCTCCCGGACAAACTCGCTGGCCTGGGTGGATGCAGACTTGCCTTCGCGCTTATCGCGCTGCGCTTTTTCGATGGTTCGCTTGAGCGGCATGTTGGCTCCTCGATTCACCCGCTGTGGCGTCAACGCCGCAGCAAGCGCGCGGTTTCCGACCACCACCGGGCCGTCCGACGCGCCGGCTCAGTCGCCATCGGCGCGCAGCGCGTGCACGCTGAATTGGCCGTCGGTCCACGTCTCGAGCGGCCCCCAGCCGCTGCCTTGGGCGAGCGCGCGAAACTTCTCGATCGAATACTTGTAGCTGTTCTCGGTGTGAATCGTTTCGCCGGCGCGAAACTCGATCGGCGTATTGCACACCCGCACCGTCTGCCGTTTGGTGCTGGCGAGATGCATTTCAATGCGGCTGCGCTCAGGGTTGTAAAAGGCGTGATGCTCGAAGGCATCGAGGTCGAAATTCCCGCCGAGTTCGCGATTGATGCGCGCCAGCAGATTGAGATTGAACTTGGCGGTAACGCCCTCGGCGTCGTTGTAGGCGCGATAGAGAATATCGGCCGGCTTGACGAGATCGACACCGACGATAAAGACCGCGCCGTGGCCGAGAATTCGCGCCGCGTGGCGAAGAAAGCGCGCCGCTTCATGCGGTTCAAAGTTGCCGATCGTCGAGCCGGGAAAGAAACCGGCGCGCGGCCGGTTCGCCGCCTCGGCCGGCGGCTCGAACATGGTGGTGAAGTCGGCCGCCACCGGGTAAACCGCGAGATGCGGAAAGTCGCGGCGCAGCCGGGCCGCTTCCTGCTGTAGAAAATCACCCGATATGTCGACCGGCATATAGGCCTCGATGCTGGCCGCGGCGCGCAGAAGAATGCGCGCCTTGGTGCTCGAGCCGCCGCCGAATTCGATCAGGACGCAGCCGGGCGGAAACAGCGACGCCATCTCCGGGGCGTGTTTGTGCAGAAGTTCCAGTTCGCTGCGGGTCGGATAATATTCCGGCAAGCGGGTGATGCGCTCAAACAGGGCCGACCCCACGGCATCGTAGAAATACTTCGGCGGCAGGTGTTTCGGCTTTTTGGTCAAGCCTGAAATGACGTCGGCGGCAAAGGAGTCCGATGCCGCAAATGGCGCAACGCGCAGCGCAGTCTGGCCGGGGTTCATTTTGCAGACTCAGTGATCGAATTCGGCCAGGCGCAGCCCGGTGAATTGCCAGCGTGCCGAGGGATAAAAGAAATTGCGATAGGACGCCCGGGAGTGACCCTCCGGCGTCGCCAGCGACGAGCCGCGCAATACCATCTGACTGACCATGAATTTACCGTTGTATTCACCGAGCGCGCCCGGCTCGGCCACGTAATCCGGATAAGGCAAATACGCGCTGCGGGTCCATTGCCACACCTTGCCGAAGGCGTCTTCGAGCGCGCCGGTCTTGGCCGCAACTTCCCACTCCGCTTCGCTCGGCACGTGTTTGCCCGCCCAGCGCGCGAACGCATCGGCTTCGTAATAACTCACGTGGCATACCGGCAATGCGGGATCGACCGGACGCAAGCCGCCGAGCGTCATGGAAAACCACGCGCCGTCGATCAACTGCCAATAGCCCGGCGCCTTCCATTCTTCCGCAGCGACGACGCCCCAGCCGTCCGACAACCAAAGATTTGGCTTGGTGTAGCCGCCATCAGCCATGAACTCGAGCCATTCTCCGTTGGTGATGAGTTTTCGCCCGACGCGGACCGGCTCGAGGAAAACCCGATGCGCCGGGCGTTCGTTGTCAAAGGAGAAGCCATTCTCGTCCGCGCCGATTGAATGGACACCGTCAAGGCGTGCGTCCGCGCCGTCAACGGCGGCAGTCTCGGGCCATCGCCATTGCGTGTCGTAAGCCGGATGAGTCGGATTTTGCGCAAATGCGTGGAGAATGTCGGTCAGGAGCAATTCCTGATGCTGTTGCTCGTGATGCAGCCCAACTTCAACAATGGGGAAGACCGCCGTACCATCCGGGGCCGACTGGATGAGGGCGGCCACGGCGGCGTCGACGTAAGCACGATAGGCCAGGGTCTCGCCGACGCCCGGGTGGGTGATCAAACCGCGCTGCGGCCGCGCATGGCGCGGCCCGGCTGCGACATAATAGGAGTTGAACAAATAAGAAAACCGTTCATCGAACGGGCGGTAAGATGGATTGAACGGACGCAGCAGAAACTGCTCGAAGAACCAGGTGACGTGCGCCCGATGCCATTTTGTCGGACTAGCGTCCGCCATCGACTGCACCACCTGATCTTCGGCGGAAAGCTGCCCGGCACGGCGCTCGGTTTCCGCCCGCACCGCGGCGAAGGCGCGGAGCCAATGACGCCGCACATGGGCGGACGAATCGGCATCGGCCGCTTGCTCGGTTTCGGCGTCAGGCGATTGGACAATTAGACGTGGCATCAGTCGGTCCGGAAAACCGGAGGATCGAATTGCGAACTCAATGGCTAGGAAGTGTAATCGGGTGCGTACCTTGAAGGTTCCATAGCATTTCACTCCCGGGAAGCGAATGCGGGTTGGCACGATTCTAACGGGGATGTGATGACGGCAATAATTTGCTTCAAGGGATTGACGTTGCCGGAAAAGTACTTACGCCGGACGGCCAAGACAACGGACAAGACAACGGGCAAGACGGGGGACCAGGGTGTGAGCCAAGCGATGCTGCCACGCGAGCGGTGCGAGTACTCGGCCATTGTCCACCGGCCGCCGCTGAAACTCCCCGGCGACGCCCGCCTGGTTTTCTGGACCATCGTCAATCTGGAGGTTTGGGATATCCGCAAGCCGATGGCGCGACAGGTGCTCGCGCCGCCCACCGGTCAGTCGCTGCTTCCCGATGTGCCCAATTGGAGCTGGCACGAGTACGGGATGCGCGTCGGGGTGTGGCGCTTCTTCGATTTGTTCAGGCGGCTCGGCATCCGGCCGACGCTGGCGCTCAACGCGCGCGTCTGTGACGACTATCCGCGGGTCGCCGAGCAGGCGCGGATCGAGGGGTGGGAGTTCATGGGCCATGCTTACGAGCAGGGTCCGATCCATGCAGAGCCCAATCAAAAGGCCATGGTCGAACGCGCAATCGACGTGATCACGCGCTTTTGCGATAAGCCGCCGGTCGGATGGCTTGGGCCTGGGCTGACGCAAACACTGGACACGCCGGAGATTCTCGCCGCCTCTGGTATCAAGTATATCGGCGACTGGGTCTACGACGACGAGCCGACGCTCATCCGCACCGCGGCTGGACCATTGGTCACGTTGCCCTACACCCTGGAATTAAACGACATCCCGATGATGATCGTTCAGCATCACGAGAGCGATTATCTGTTACGCCGCACCCTCGATCAGTTCGAGCGGCTCTATGACGAGGGAAAAGAGCGAGCAAAGATCCTTGCGATTGCCATCCATCCGTATATCAGCGGGCAACCGCATCGCATTAAATATCTCGAAGCGATCTATGACCACGTCCGCCGCTTCGACGGCGTCCTCTATTGGACCGGCGAGGAGATTTTGCAGTGGTATCTGAAATCCCGTCCAACGCCGCAATAAGATTTTCCCTGGCCGCGGCACTGCTGATCGGCGCTGGGTTCGGCCCTGCCGCCGCTCAAACCGTGCCCTGCCGCACCTCCGGCTCTTATGAATCCTGGCTGGCGGCATTCGAACGCGAAGCCGCGGCGAAAGGCATTTCGCAACGCGCGATCGCCGCCGCGGCGCCCGGACTGACTTACGACCAGCACATCGTCAACATTGATCGCGGCCAGCGCGTCTTCACTCAGACCTTCCTGCAGTTTTCCGGGCGCATGGCCGCCGCGTATCGCATTCAGCGCGGCCAGGCGCTGATCAAGGCGAATGCGCCGACCTTCGCGAAGATCGAGCAACAGTATGGCGTGCCCGCACCGGTGATCGTTTCGTTCTGGGCGCTGGAAAGCGACTTCGGCGCCAACATGGGCAACTATCATTCGCTCAGTGCCATCGCGTCGCTGGCCTACGATTGCCGGCGCAGTGACCGGTTTCGCGCTCAGCTCTTCGACTCGATCCGCCTCATCGAACGCGGTGATCTCGTGCCCGACGAAATGATCGGCTCGTGGGCGGGCGAGCTCGGCCAGACCCAGATGATGCCATCGGAGTACTACAAATACGCCGTCGATTTCGACGGCAGCGGCAAACGTGACCTCGTTCACAGCGTGCCGGACGTGCTCGCCTCTACCGCGAACTACCTCGCCGGGCTTGGCTGGAAGCGGGGCGAACCCTGGCTCACCGAGGTGCGGGTACCGGGTAACTTGCAATGGGAGCAAGCCGACCTTTCGGTCACGCTTCCCCGCTCGAAATGGGCGGCATCCGGCGTCACGCTGGCCGACGGACGGCCGCTTCCGGCCGATAATCTTTCCGCTTCGCTGCTGTTGCCGATGGGCCGGTTTGGTCCGGCTTTCCTCGTCTATCCAAATTTCCAGGTTTATCTGCAGTGGAATAATTCGCTGGTCTATTCGACCACGGCCGCCTATTTGGCGACCCGCATCGCCGGCGCAGCACCTTTGCATCCCGGGACACCGCCAACGGCCCTTTCTTTTCAGGACGCCAAGGAGATGCAAAGTCTATTGGCGCGCGCCGGATACGATGTCGGCGCGATCGACGGCTTTTTGGGATTAAAGACGCGGCAAGCGGTACGGGCCATGCAAATCAAATACGGCCTGCCCGCCGACTCCTACCCCACGGCGGAACTGGTGAGTCGCCTGCGCGGCCGATCGCAATGATCGGGGACGCGGCGGCGCGCCGCTCGATCGCTGTCAACCGCGCGCCGTCGAAGCTCAGTTTCTGTTGTTGAGGTTATAGGGCTCGGGCGGCGGCTGCGACGGCGCGAAGCCGCTATATGGCCGGAGCGGCGAATATGCGCTGCCCGCACCGAACTGAACGGTCGGTCCGCCTTGTCCGAACATCGTCAAGCCGTTCTTGACCTGGCCATCCGGACTGGCATACCTCGAACTACCGTCCGCATTGCCGCTCAGATTTTCCATCGTGAACGCTCGTGCGGAAGGACCGCTCAATGCCATTAGCCCCAGCGCCAGAACAGCCGCCGCGAGACGAAGCTTTGTCGATCGAAGCGTCATGGTCCCCTCTCGATGGCGCCCTGCGCGACGCAGTGTGGAGGCTAAGGGCGCTTGCCACTCACCGTCAAGCCGGTTCTCAATACCACAGGAGCAGTTAATGCGGACGAAACCGTGTCTAACCTCGGCCGATGTCAAGAAAATGCTGGCAGCCTGTGAGGCCGAAGCAGCGAAAAACAATTGGTCAGTAGCGATCGCAATCGTGGATGACGGTGGATTTCTCCTGGGCTTTCAGCGCATGGACGGCGCTGCGCTCATTTCCGCCGAAGTATCTCTGGGCAAAGCGCGCACCTCGGCGATGACCCGCCGGCCCAGCAAGTTCTTTGAGGATCGCGTCAAGGACCGTCCGGCTTTCATCACTTTTCCCGCCGGCCTGCTTATTCAAGGCGCCTTGCCGATCATGCATCAGAACGAATGCGTCGGCGCGATCGGCGTCTCGGGCGTGCAATCGCACGAGGACGAGCAGATCGCGCAGGCCGGCTTAAATTCGCTGGGTTAGCGCGACGCCGCCGGCAAACATCTTCCGCCGGCCGCGTCAACGCGCGAAAACTCAGGCGTCAAGCTCTTTGTAATAGCGGTAGATGCCCCACTGGCTGAACGCGATGCGCCGCGGCGAGGCGAGATATGCCCTTATACGCGGCCTGGCGGCAACGCGGTCGCGGAGCGCGATCAGTCCGGGTACCTTTTTCTCGAAGCGCTTCATGCGTTTTGGAAAAGCGTAGCGCAGCCCCTCGATAATCTGAAAGATCGAAAGATCGACGTAGGTCAAACGCCGGCCGACCAGAAACCGGCCGCCGTTCTTTTGCAGCACGCGCTCGAAATAACCGAGGAATTTCGGCACGCGGTAACGCCAGAAATCCCTGGTGCGGCGCCGCGCCGCAGCCCGCTGCTCCTCGAAGTAGAGCCACGAGGTAATGGGATGATGCGAATCGTGGATCTCGACCACAAGGTCGGCGATCGTAAGCTGCAACTGATGCGCCCAAAGCCGCCCCGCCTCGTCGCGCGGTGAAAGCTTCAATCGCGGGCCGAGAAAAAACAGGATGTTGGCCGTTTGCGCGACAATAAGCTTGCCGGCCTTGACGAATGGCGGGGCAAACGGCGGATGGGCGCTGCGTTTGTCCTCGATGATTTTCATCATCGCCGGTACGCCGGCTTTGCCCTTGCGGCGTGCGACATCAACGTAGTCCGCCCCGGCCTCTTCGAGCGCAAGCCGCACGAACTCGCCCCGACCCTGAACCGTCGGATGGTAATAAAGCTCATAGCGCATTGAATGCACCTGCTGGCAGGAAGCTCGTCCCCTGCTGGAGCGACGTTGCGGCCAACGACGCGCCGTCAGCTTCTCGTCGCGACCCAGGTACCGGAGCAACGTCCGTTTGGACCCTGACCATGCCACACGCCGCCGCCGCGGTTCACCGACATGTGCCCGTTCGCAACCGCATAGTGCGGTCCGCTCGAAACGCGTGCCCACGCAGCACCGCCGGGCCTGACGCGTCCGGTGAAATCGATGCCGAAGGCGCCGCTATACGAAATGATCCCGTTGGTGATCTGGCCGCTGAAACGGTAGGCGGCATCGCATGGACCGGCCTTGGTATAGATCGCAACGCTCCAGGCGCCGTCGTATTTGGTGGCGGCTCCGACATATGTCGCCTGCGTCAGTGCCGCTGCGGCAACGGTCGCCGCAAGCACAATGCCTCCAATACTGCGCATGATGATCTCCCCCTGAAGTGTGATGGCGCGGCAAGCGCCTCAATTCGCCGGACCCGCCGGCTTCGGGGTCCCCAATGAAAACGCGGCGAATGTTCCATGATCGATGGTGGCCTGTCCAGCCACCGCAAATCGCGGGCACGGCGCGGTGGAAAGACTACGCGCCGGTCTTAAACTGCTGATCCGTCACCTTCTCCAGCCACTCGACAAATTTTCCGTCGAGTATCTCGGCAATCGCGACGTGCTCCATGAAGTTGGTCGGCGTGGCGCCGTGCCAGTGCTTCTCGCCCGGCGGAATCCACACAACGTCGCCCGCGGTGACTTCCTGCAACAGCCCTCCCCAACTCTGAACGCGGCCCGTTCCGGAAAGGATATACAAGGTCTGCCCGACTGGATGGGTGTGCCAATTGGTGCGCGCGCCCGGCTCGAACCGCACGACCGAGGCCCGCACGCGTGCGGGCTCGGGCGTGTCGAGAATCGGATCCTGCCAGACGGTGCCGGTAAACCAGTCGGCCGGCGCGCGGCGCGTCGGCCGCGAGCCGCCAGAATGTATATCCATTGGGGGGTGCCTCCGGTGCGAGCCGCCGCCTCACGCGCGCGGCGAAGAAATAGAGTAGAGTAATGTAGTGGAAATTTTGCCAGCGGATACTCTCCTATTTCGGCCACACGCCGCCGGCAAGTATGCAGTTGATTTGCGCCGGTCGCGTTTCCGCCGCGTTGCGGCGGCGAACGGCGAAGAATGGGAGCCGCGGGCTATGCCGAACATCAGACGCATCGCGGACGGTCACTCGGCGCGATTTTTAATGCTGGCGCTGGTCGCCCTTGCGCTTGCCGGCTGCTCGAAATGCGACGTGCCGGTGTGGCGGCACGACAGCGCCGCGCCCCAGTCGTGCCACGACGAACCGCCGCCCCGGTCCTGGGACGGTCGATGGGAAAACAGCAGCGCCCAAGGGGCGGGCACCTAAGCGCCGAGCGTTTCCTTCACTGCGGCCACCAGCTGCTTCAGCGTGAATGGCTTCGGCAGGAAGCCGAATTGCCCCGACTCCGGCAGGTGCTTCTGGAACGCGTCCTCGGCGTAGCCGGATACGAAAATGATTTTCAAATCCGGATTGCGGGTACGCAATTCACGCGCCAGTGTCGGGCCGTCCATTTCCGGCATGACCACGTCGGAGACGACGATATCGACCGGGCGGTCCGAGCTCTCCAGCACCTCAATCGCCTCGACGCCGTTGCCCGCTTCGAGCACGGTATAGCCGCGCGAGGCCAGTCCGCGGGCATTTAGGCCGCGCAGTCCCTCCTCGTCCTCGACCAAAAGGATCGTGCCCTCACCGGTGAGATCCGTACCGGCCGCGCGCTTGACCTGGTCGGCTGCGGCAAGCGCACCGGCGATCGCCGGCGCTTCGATCTCTGAGGACGCCCCCTCGCCGGCGGCGGCGAAATGGCGGGGCAGGAAAATGCGGAAGGTCGAGCCCGCACCCACCGTGGAATCGACATACACGAAGCCACCGGTCTGCTTGATGATCCCGTAAACAGTGGACAGCCCGAGGCCGGTGCCTTTGCCGACTTCCTTGGTTGAGAAGAAGGGGTCGAAAATCTTGTCGATGATGGTTTTGGGAATGCCGGTGCCTGTATCAGTCACTTCAACCAGCACGTAATCCGCCGCCGGCATGCCTTTGGCGTGGTAGCGCTCGCATTCATTGGCGCTGATATTGAGTGTGCGCACGGTCAGGCGACCGCCGTCATGCATGGCGTCGCGCGCGTTCACCCCCAGATTCACGATGACCTGCTCGAATTGCGAGATGTCGACTTTGACCGGCCACAGGTCGCGGCCGTGAACCACGTCGAGCGTGACCTTTTCGCCGATCAAGCGGCGAAGCAGCATGGTCAGATCGCTTAAGACCTCGCCGAGGTCGAGGATCTGCGGGCGGAGCGTCTGCTTGCGGGAGAATGCCAGCAGATGCCGGACCAGACTGGCGGCGCGGTTGGCGTTCTGCTTGATCTGCATGATGTCGCCGAACGACGGATCGGTCGGCTTGTGCGCGTTGAGCAGGAAGTCGGTCGCCATGATGATGGCGGACAGAACATTGTTGAAGTCGTGAGCGATGCCGCCGGCGAGCTGGCCGACAAGATCCATCTTCTGCTGCTGATTCAGCTTGGTCTCAAGTTCGCGCTGCGCGGTGGTCTCAAGAACGTAAACGATCGCCGTCTCCTGGTCGCGGTCCTCCTTCTCGACCGCGGTGACGTAGAATCGGCCGAAGCGTTCGCCATCGCCGTCAAGCGCGGCGTCGACCGGTGCAATGTCGCCCTTGCCGGCGGCAGCCTGGGCGAAAGCGCTCTCGAGCGCGGCGCGATCGCGCTCCGCCACGACCGCGCCGATCGAGCGCGCCCCGCCGTTCCTGCCCGGCGCGCTCTGAAAGAGCCGGGCAAACAGCGGATTGGTGCGCACGATGCCGCCGGTTTTGTCCACGGTGGCGATTGCCATCGGCGTGTGGTGGAAGAAGCGCATGAAGCGGATTTCCGCCGCGCGCTGTAAATCGCCGCTGTCGTCGCCGCGCCGGTTCAGAACAAGTGTCCGCGATGCCCCGGGCGCCGCATCGGCGCCGAATGCCACTTTGTGCAAAACGCGCACCGGCAGCGTGCGGCCGCCGCGCGTCTTGAGATCGAGATCGAGAACTTCGGTTTTGATGTCGCCCGCACTCGCGCGAAGCGTCGTCAACAGCGCGCCGCCATCGCCGGAAACGAGATCAGTGAGTTTCAACCCGCCGGAACCGACCTGAGCCAGATCCTGATCGAGCCAGTTGGCGAGCGTGGCGTTGAGATAAACCACGTCGCCCTGCGCATCCACCGAGAAAAAGCCGGCCGGCGCGTGATCGAGATAATCGATGGCGTGCTGCAGTTCCTGAAAGACGTTTTCCTGCCGCTCGCGCTCGCGGGTGATATCGGCGATCGACCAGACGGTGAGGTGCCGCGCGCGTACGCCTTCCGCGAACGGGCGCACGCGAAGCCGGAGCCAGCGGGCCGGCCGGCCCTGCAAGCCGGCGACACGCACTTCCTCCTGCAATCGTTTGCCTTCGCGCGCGGCTTTGAGGAGCCGGTAGATCGCCTCGGAGGCATCCGCATCGCCGATGAAAACGCGCTCCACCGGGCGCAACTCGCCGCCGTCGGCAGAGTCGATGAGATCGAGGTAAGCGGCATTGGCGTAGACCACGCGGCCATCGCGCTCGGTAACGAGAATGCCGTCAAAGGCGTCATCGACCAGCGACTTGATCAGCGTATCGGTGCTCTCGGCCGGCCCGAGGCGAAGAATGCCGGCGCCGAATGCAAACAGAGAAAACACGCCGATCATGGCGAACAGCGCCAAAGCGCCGAGAATATAGGGGTCGGCGTTTGGCTCGCCGAGCAACACAAAGGCGGCAGCGGCCGCGGCAAGAACGGCTGCGCCAATCAGCACCAGTGCGATGCTGCCGGAACGCCGCGCGCCGTCGTTACGGCGTACGGACTTGCGTGCGGCGGGTGCGGAAGCTTCGTCGGTGATGCTGTGGATGGTCATTGCTCAGCCGTACACCCCAGTTCCAGCGGCTTCCCGGAGAAAAGAGCCCGCGTGCCGCGGGACTCCCGGCATATTTGATTCGCAGCGATGGCGCGCGCGAAGCGCGCCGGCCGGCGAATCGGGCGGCATTTCACGCTAAGGACGTTAAAATCGAAATACGTCGCCCTCAAACTTGCCGCTCGCCGCTGGGGTCCATTCGTCCGGAGCGACCCGGACGCCCTGGATGTGTTAACGCGGTATCGGCCGCCTTTTGCCATCAAAGTGCCGTTTACCATAGAAACCATGGCCACCCAGAGGTCATATTCCACATCGCTCATTGGCTTTAATTCTTTATTAGTATTGGCTAGTTTCTCGGCAGCCAATGTTCGCCGCAGGGGTCGTGACAACTCGGGTCGTGGCGACGACAGGGGAGTAGGCTGAATGTTCGATTTATTCGGGGCGGAAATGCCGCTCGCCGTGCGCTTCTTTCTGGCGTTCCTGATCGTCCTTGGATTGATCGGAGTAACGGCCTGGGCTGTGCGTCGGCTGGGCAGCGGCCGATTGGGCACCAACGGCGTGCGCGGCCGCCAACCCCGCATTGCGGTCATTGATCATGCCAGCGTCGATGGGCGACGCCGGCTAATTCTTGTCCGCCGCGATAACGTCGAGCACCTGTTGATGGTGGGCGGTCCCTCCGACGTCGTTGTTGAGGCCAACATTGTTCGCGCTACATCCGCCGGGGCTGGCGCACGTGGACCCGCCGTCGCAGAAACAGCGTCGCGTGCAATTCCACTGCCCGAAATTCCGTCGAACGGTTCGTGGCCCTTGCAGCCGGAGTCGACCGGACCTGCGGCGGCCTCTTCCGCCCCTCGCCGGGTCTCCCGCATTGAGGCCGCAGACGAAGCAAACAGTTTGCCGCCCCCCAGCGAGCCGCATTCGCGCTCAAGGGAACCGCTGACAAATCTTGCCGACGATCTTGCAGGCAGTCCGCTGGCGCCGGGTTCCGCCGGCACGCCGTCGGTCAATCCGGCACCGCCGCGCGGCCGCTCCGCCGCGGCCGGCCGCCCGGAAGCGCGTCCTGACCCGCGAGCTGCGGCGCAGCCGACAAGTCCCGAGGCCATCGCTGCCGCGGATAAGACACTGGCCGAAATGGCCCAGCGGCTGGAAGCGGCGCTTCGCAAGCCCAAGGCGGTAGAGACACCGTCGTCCGTTCCCGCACGCGGCGCTGCGCCCGAGCAAATTCCCGAGGCCGCACCCGAGCCGGGCGCCCAACCCACGCCGATGCGACCGCTACGCTCGGTCGAGACAAAGCCGGCGCGGCCTGAAAGCAAGGCCGCTGAAGGCAAGGCGATTTACGAAACGCTCGAGCAGGAAATGGCAAATTTGCTCGGCCGCCAGCCGAACAAAGGCTGAGCAAAAGCAAGTCCACTTTCAAGTTCCGATATGGAACTCCGGCGGCGTGTCTGCGTTTGCTAGCAGACATTAGCTGAGGAGAACCCGTTATGGGATTTGGACGTGGGATACTGCTGTGGATGCTCGGGATACCGCTGCCGATCATTCTGCTGTTGGCAATCTTCTGGCATCATTGAGCACATCGAAAGCGCTCGCTTGTTTGCCGTCATGCCCGCGTCGTACGCGGGCATGGGCTTTTATGAGCGGATACCGGTGTCATCCCGCGAACAGTCCGGAGACCTGCCGGGACTAAGTGCGGTCGGGAACCAAAACTTCCTTGGCGGCTTTTTTTGGCAGAGCCAGCCGTAATCGAAAGGATGACACCATGTCCGGCGCCCAGCGATACTCCCGCGCCATCTCCGCCGAGGTCGGCGAAATTGAACGCCGCTTACGCGCGCTCGAAAAAAACCTCGAACGCGCCGGCGGGGCGGCATCGGCCAACGTCAAGGCGCGTGCGGAAACTTTGGGAGACGCGGTCGCCTCCACCCTTTTCGGTTGGGCGGACCGGTTTCGCGAAAGCGCGACAGTGCTCGGCGATCAATCCAGCGTCTTTGGCAAGGATGCCGCTAAATTGGGGCGCAGTACGCTGAACGAAGTCTCAGCCAGGACCGAGAAAAATCCTCTTTTCGCTCTCGGGATCGCTATAGCCGTCGGCGTGCTGATCGGCATGGCCGCGCGCAGCCGGGATTGACGCGGCCGTCTTCGCCTACTTTGTTCGTTTTGCGGCTAGCGCATCAACGCGCCGCCATCGACGCTGATGGTCTGGCCGGTGACGAAATTGCTCTCATTCGAGCAAAGATAAACCAGCGTCGACAGCAGGTCGGCGGGCACCTGTTCGCGCTGAATCGCGCGCGCGGCAACGCCTGCGGCTGCCGCCTTGCCGGTCCAATCCGGGTGAGTTTTGACCGCATCGCTCATTGTCAGTCCCGGCGCGATGGCGTTGACACAAATATTGTATGGCCCGAGCTCGCGCGCGAGCGAACGCGTCATCGAAACGACCGCGCCCTTCGAGGTCACGTAGTGCAGCAAATGCCCGGTGCCTTTGAATGCGGTGCCCGATGCGATGTTGATGATGCGTCCATTTTTCTTCTCCATCATCAGCGGCGCCACGGCCTTGGCGCATTGGAAGGTGCCGCGGACGTTGACCGCCATGACCCGGTCCCATTCATCCTCGGTTATTTCCTGAAACGGCTTGGTGCGCAGATCCGCGAACAACCCGGCATTGTTGACGAGGATGTCAACTGTGCCGAACTCGCTGACCGTTCTATCGATCAAGTCACCGATTGAGGCTTTTGAGGTGACGTCCGCGCGCACATAGATGGCCTGTTGTTGCTTTTCGCCAATGCGATCGGCAACCGGCGTCCCATCAAGCAGGTCGGCGACGACAACTTTGGCGCCGACGGCGGCCAAACCTTCGCAAAATGCAGCTCCGATGCCTCGCCCAGCGCCAGTGACAATCGCCACCTTGTCCTTGAGCCGCATATCCACCGCTGGACCTCCCTCATTCATTCGCGCCGCATCAGCACCTTCGTGCCAAACCGGTACTGGCCGCGCCGGAAACCCGGCGCAGCGAACTACGAACCCGCAAAATGAACAAGGAAATTCCGCAGAAACCCCGTGCGCGACCGAAAGTTCGACCTTAGGCGCGCTTAAACGCGAGTGTTAAAGCGGCCTATGCATCCGGCCGAGCAGCCATCCGATCCCAAGAGCGATTGCAGCCGCGGTGTAGGGCTGGGTTTCGATGGTGTGGCGGATCGCTTTTTCGAACGAGTTCGCTGTGCGGCGGGCCGCGGTGCCGGCGCTATCCATGACATCGGCTGCACTATCCCGGGCTTGGCCGTACACGTCTTGCGCGGCGTCGGTCATGGCCTCCGCTACGCCGCTCGCGTTCTTTCGGGCGTCATCGAGGGCTCGATTGAAATCGGTAGGTTTTGTCGAAGTCTGGGCCATGGCTTTTCCCCAAGCTGTAAAGGTCGCTGGGGATGTAAACGCGCGAGTTCCGCTCGGGTTCGGCGGTTGGGAACTTTTTTCTGCCAGCCCAGCGCACGCGCCGTCGGCTCACAACTCGTGCTGGCCCTCGAGGCGTTTTTTCAGGCTCGCCACTTCGCGCTCAAGCTTGGCGAGGCGATCTGCAAACGAACTCTGGACGTCCGCGTGCTCGCCGCCCGGCCCCGCCGGAGGCTCCGAGGTCCAGCTTATTCCGAGGCTGTTACCCTTCCGCCATGCGACCTTGGCGTGAAAGGATTCGTCTTTGTTCGGCAGAAAGAGCTCGAACGCGTCGGGAAGCGCGACTGTCTCGGGCACCTCGAGCTTGCTGCCGCCCTCGGTGAGATCACGGACGATGCAGTCCACGCTCGACAGGCCGTTGTTGAAATAGATCCGGCCCTGGATGAACGTCCTGTGCCGAAGAAGCGCGCGTCGGTCCTTCATTGCAAACCCGGAGCCTTGTTGGCCCTTATCTTGAGCATCCTGCCCAAATCCGAGATTGCAGCCGCGGCAGATTAAATTCGGTGATATCGTTCAAATTAGCGCTGCGACCATTTGCAGCTTAGTTACCAGACAATAAACAAACGCCGGCCGAGACGGCCGGCGTGAAGCGCTGACACCGAAAAATGCCCGATTCACTCTTCGCGGTAGACCCGCTCGCGACGCTCGTGGCGCTCCTGGGCCTCGATGGAGAGGGTAGCGATGGGACGGGCCTCGAGGCGCTTCAGCGAAATCGGCTCGCCGGTCTCTTCGCAATAACCGTAGGTGCCCTCGTCGATGCGCAGCAGCGCCGCGTCGATCTTCGAGATCAGTTTTCGCTGGCGATCGCGGGCCCGTAACTCGATGGCCCGGTCGGTTTCCGACGAGGCACGGTCGGCGATGTCGGAATGGTTGTTATTGTCGTCTTGCAGATGTTGGAGGGTGTCCTTGGCCTCTTTGAGAATGTCGTCCCGCCACTGCATCAGTTTGATGCGAAAGTAGTCCCGCTGGCGGTCGTTCATGAACGGTTCCCGATCCGTCGGCCGGTAGATCTTTTCAAGGCCACGGAACGTTTTACCGTTGATGCTTAACGTGTCGTCGGATCGACCATTTCTACTTTTCACCGACTGCATTGATGGTTTGTCCCCTACTACGCTCACGCGCGCGTCGCTTTCCTCCCCGGAAGGCGCGCCCATATACCGCGGGACCATGACGCTGACAATAATGAAACGTCGACCCACCCATCGGGCGCCCCGATGGCTCTTCCAGAGCCTGCGAGGCTTGCTCTAACCACTGCCAAAACGTGTAATTTTGCGGCTTCGGCGACCCTCGCCTGCTTGGGGTAGTGCAACGCCTTTGGGCACCGGGATACCTTCGCGTGGAGCCCCGCCAGCCGGGCCCATCGCAGCCGGCGTTCGCCGCCCCTACAAGCCTTTGCCCACTGCGCCGGCGCCCGGCGCCGGGTACCTTAATAACCCACTACCAACATCACTCGCTTCCGAGTTCCACGGCTAAACCAATTACAAGCGGCGCGTGATATTGGCTGACCCTGGGAGTTAGAGGGTTGGGGGGTCGACAATGCTTGCCTCGAGAGAGGCCGAAAGCCGTTTGCGGACGCTTGAGTCCGAGCTCGGCGCGGCGCACGCCAGAATCCGACATCTCGAAACACTGATTGAAACCGATCCGCTGCTCGACATTTTGAACCGGCGGGGTTTCGAGCGCGAGTTGACGCGAGCGATTGCGAGGGTGGCCCGCTATGACGGAAGTGCCGCCATTGTTTTCATCGACCTCGATCACTTCAAATCCATCAACGACCAGTTCGGTCATCTGGCCGGCGATGCCACACTACAAGTGGTCTCCGACACCATTGTCAGAAGCTGCCGCAATTCAGATGTGGTGGCGCGTTTCGGTGGCGATGAGTTCGCGGTCCTGTTCTGGAACCTGAGCGAAGAGGACGCGCACGCCAAAGCCCGCACGCTGGAGAAGCGGATCGACGAGCTTCGCCTTCGCTTGGCGGCCGACTGTGTTTCAGTGGGCGCTTCCGCCGGTGTCACCATGCTGGACGGGTCGGACTCGCCGGACCAGATCATCAGGCGCGCCGATGCCGACATGTATTCCCGGAAAACGGCGAAAGGCAGGGCGCCCCGGCACGAGCCGGCCTTGCGGGCTGTCTCCTAAATACCGCCGAGCTACCCACGCCACGGCGGGGCGGGTTTTAGAGCTTAATCGCCCGAAGCCACCTGGTATCGGCTGCACGAGTGCCTGGAATGTCCGCGGCTTGTTGACCGCGCGCCTGCGTGATTTAAGAAGCGCAAACGGTCAGCCAAGCGGATGAAGACGAATGCGTTTCGAAGGCACTAACGCCTATGTCGCCACGGAAGATCTCAAAGTCGCGGTCAATGCAGCCATAGCGCTGGAGCGGCCGCTTCTGGTCAAAGGCGAACCTGGTACCGGCAAGACGGTGCTCGCCATCGAAGTCGCCAAGGCGCTCGGTGCGCCGCTGATCGAGTGGCACATCAAATCGACCACCAAGGCCATGCAAGGCCTCTACGAATACGACGCCGTCACCCGATTGCGCGACAGCCAGTTGGGCGACGAGCGCGTCAAGGACATTCGCAACTACATCCGGCGCGGCAAGCTTTGGGAAGCGTTCGTCGCCGACGAGCGCCCGGTTCTGCTGATCGACGAAATCGACAAAGCCGACATCGAGTTTCCGAACGATCTGCTGCAAGAGCTCGATCGCATGGAATTCTTCGTCTACGAAACCGGGGAGACGGTGCGGGCGCGGCGGCGGCCGATCGTCGTCATCACCTCTAATAATGAGAAAGAACTGCCCGACGCGTTTCTGCGCCGCTGCTTCTTCCACTACATCCGCTTTCCCGATGCCGACACCATGCGCTCGATCATCGACGTGCATTTTCCCGGCATCAAGCATCGCCTGGTGGCGGAAGCGCTGCGGCTGTTTTACGAGATCCGCGACGTGCCCGGCATGAAGAAGAAGCCTTCAACGTCGGAATTGCTCGATTGGTTGAAGCTCTTGATGGTCGAGGATATTTCGATCGAAACGCTGCGCGAGCGCGATCCGAAGAAGCTGATCCCGCCACTGCACGGTGCGCTCATCAAGAACGAGCAGGACGTGCACCTATTTGAGCGGCTCGCCTTTATGACACGGCGCGAAGCACGATAAACCGCAGGCCTTTTAGGGCCTGCGGTTATCGGAGTACGTGCGAAAGCAAATCCGCTAAGTGCGCTGATTCCGGCCGGAAAAGGCGGCCGTTACCAGTTGCCCCAGTTGAACCGCCAGATCAGCGACGTGGTGACGGTCTGAACTTGCGGCGCGACATGCTGCCCGAAGCCCGTCGGGGCGCCGGTCGCAGTAATGACCGTGGCAACGTCGGCGGCGTTATACATCGAGTACCGGTATTCGGTGCGCCAGAACAGGCCGTGGATCGGCAGCCAGTTGAAGGCATATTCCGTACCGCCGCCAAGGAACCAGCCGTTGAATGTGTGGCTGTTCATGGAAGTGCCGGTTGCGAACGGCGGAACGGTGAACTGCGTCGACAAGTTGCTTCGATCGAATGTCGCCCCGGTATAACCGCCGTCGACGTAGGTCAGGAGGTTGGGCATCGGCAGCAGGCCGGCACGCGCACCCGCATACCAGGCGCTGCTCTGATTCAAGTTCCCCCCTAACCCGCTGGTGGGATCGGCGGTAGTGCCGCTGATGTTGGAGAAATCGTAATCGCCCAACAAGCCGATCACCGCAGGCCAGGAACTGAACAGCGGGAACTGAATGTCGCAGCCGCCGCCTACCCGGCCGAGCCAACCCCGCCCGCCGCTGGTGGTCGACGACGATGTCGCCACGTTTCCGGGAATGGTTTCCCCGTTATGGTCGACGTTGGAAACGCCGTAGCCGACACCCCCGCCGACATAGCAGCCGGTCCAGGACCACACCGGCGGCGGCGCCTTGTATACCGGTGCATAATTCGCGGGCGGAGCCGGAAGGTCGGCGGCGAATGCGGCGGTCGAGAGCGCCGCTAAAACCGAAAAAGCGACAAAAGTTGTTTTCATAGAAGGCCCCGATCGTTACGTCCCAGATTCTCAAATCACAATAAACGATGAATCGCGGTTATTCCATTAACGAACGAAAACTCTATGGTGATGCCGCATTTTGGCAACAGCGCCGGCACGGGATAGCGCCCCGTTTCGTCGCTAACCCGACACTGAGTCGGTGGCCGAGTGAATGGAACCGGAGTCCGTTTCCTCCGATCCGATGCCGGAATCCGCCGGAATATGCGCGTCGGCCGGCGTTACTGGCGCTTCGGCTACCGGCGTTTGCGCTTTTTGTGCGCGTCTTCGCGCAGCGTCGGCGGCCCGCGCGCGGCGTTCGGCTGCCGCTTCCCGAAGGCGCATCGCCCAATAATAGACCTGCGCTGTCGCACGACCGAGCCTTCCGCCGGCCCACACCAGCTCGAAAGCGCTGAAATGTTTCCAGGTTTGATCGCCGTCCACCATGGCGCGCGCAATCAGAAGGCCGGCAAGGGCGGTGGCGTTGAGGCCGTGACCGCCGAATCCGCTCGCCAGCCATAGTCCTGGGCTGAGCTGACCGATCTGCGGCATACCGTGCACCGTGCGGCCGAGCGTGCCCGCCCAGGCGTACTCGCTGGCAACGCCGTCGAGTTGCGGATAGGTCCTTTTTATGTCGGCGAGCAGTGCGTTGGCGTAGCGCCGCGGATCGTGCTCGCGCGTCGTCAGCCGCCCCGCCCACAACAGCCGGTCACCATCGACGCGTCGATAATGATTGTCGGCGAGTTCGCTGTCGCTGACCGAACCGCCATAAGCGACCGCGTCCCCGATGCGCGCGCCAAGCGGGGCGGTGGTAATGACATAGGTCGTCAAGGGAATAAGCGTTGCCGCAATTGTCGGCACCAAACCTTCTCCGCCGACATTTGCGCAAAGTACGACGTGGTTGGCACGCACGCGAGCATGAGCCGTGTCGACGCGTTTGCGCACCCCGGCGGCGTCGATCGATAACGCCGGCGTGTACTCGTAAATGCGAACACCGGCGCGCTCGGCTGCAGCCGCAAGCCCAAGCGCATAGTTCAGCGGATGGATGTTGATGGCGGCAGGGTAGTGAATGGCGTGGAAGTAGCGTTCACTGTGCAGGACCGCACGCACGCGATCTGTTTCCCAGGCTTCGATTTCGGCGCCGAACTCCCCAAGCAGTCCGACGAGCCGTGTGAACGCGTCGGTGTTGTCGGTCTTGGAGACCTGGAGCCAACCCGGCTGCGGACTAACGCCCGGCAGCGCATCGTCACGAATGATGTCGCGGACGTACTCGACACCCGCTTGTGACAAC
>DASXDP010000253.1:0-5533 GCA_036490575.1 Xanthobacteraceae bacterium | reverse complement strand
GACGAGTTCACCGTCCCCCTCTGTCGCGGCCATCATCGGGAACTCCATCGCTACGGCGACGAGGCAGTTTGGTGGACGAAACTTGGATTGGACCCGGTCGGTGCAGCTCGCTCCCTCTGGCTCGAATCGCATCCGCTGCCGAAAGAACATAAGGCGCGGCATTTGCCCCCGGATCTTTGACTCTTTGGCGCTGTTAAAACTCGGCAGCACCTCGAAGCAAACGATGCCCTGCGATCTATCTCCACGCCGTTCTTCTGCGGGATTAACTACCCGGGCTACTTTTAGCTCAAGGCTTGTTTGCTCCATTAATGGTCTTAATGAGCGCGCGCGCTTGCTGGAGCAAATTCCGCAAGTGTTGGCGTTCCGCGAAGGCTTCGCTCGTATACCGGCCGTGTTTAAGTGCATTCTTGTTATCAGGTTGAGCACCCGAGCCTGCCGCACCGCCGTGCATCCGGCACCGCTTCTTCCCGCGCAACGCCGGCGACATACATGGCTTGGCCAAGCGCGTTTTGGCCCGACAGCGCGGGCTGCTCAGCATCGGCGTGGTGTTTCGCTTATGACTGGCCATGCTGATTCCGCTGGCGCCTCGGTACCGCTTCCTCGGAGCGTCGTTTATCAGTCAATCGGCGGCGCCGACTGACCAGCGGGGCGGTTGCCCCTTCGCTCAACGGGGCCTGCTGCGTCGGTTGAGCGAGATTTCCAATACTCGCGTGTGCGCCTGTACTTGCCATCTTGTGGATGTTGAGCTTCGGCTCTTTGCTGGCGCGAAAGCGAGCCAAAGTGTCTGTTAGATCCGCATATGTCCGGACTAACCTGTTGAAGCTTCGGTCGGCGAAATCCGCTTCCTCCAAACTTTCGGCATGCGACAGGCGATGAGCGGCTGCCATCAACGCCCTATGGCAGACGGCCATCTGAGACAAGAATGACGCCTCAACGGCGTCGGCAGGTTTACCTTCAATAATAAAGCCCAGCATGGATCTGACGCCAAGTTCATCAGGACGGCTGCCCTTAGCGCCGGCGTTGGCTATTTGGCGCATCAGACCGTGAAAAAAGTCTCGGTTCCTGATGCCAAACAAGCCCATGTCGCTCCCGTCCCCCATGATGGTGACCTCCGTCGTACCATCGTCGCGCTTGACCATCCCCAATTCGATCGACCGATTGGCACTATGATCAGATTGCGCCTCAGCATTTATTTCACCTTCAATATTCATCACGCTCTCCTCTGTACCTAACCCTAATCCCAATTCCCACGACCTGGACTATCTGCGCGTTGTCTTCAGACCCACTGGCCGCCGGCGCACCCCACAATCGTTACTTACAGCGTTCGCTTCGCCGATTGGGGCTTCGGAGCTGGCTCCGAATGGGCGATGACTTCGATCTCAGGCTGCCCCGTGTTGCTCGAAGCGGACGCTGTTTTCTTCCGTGGTGGGGTTGTGGGCGTACCTTGGGTGATATTACCCACGATGGCCTGCCCGCCCTCAGTGACGGAAACATTTTGCACCGTGACCCGCGGCTCCCCGCTCAGATACCGCTTGCGGGCGTCGAGCTGAGCGCTGTAGGTGCGAGTGAGCTGGATCAGTCTGCCGGTAGCGCTGTCTACATCGAACGCATCTTCAGCACGTCCAACTTCCCCCAAAGCTCGCATAGCGGCCGTATGGACCGCGACCATTTGCGCGAGCTGCATAGCATCTAGTTCGTCCTTAGCCTTCGTGCCGCTGAACACGGCCAAGGTCATCAAAACCGCATCGCCATCAAATTGGTCCGTACCTCGTTTAGCCGCCGCGAGTATTTGTTGGAGAAGTTTTTTGTCAAACTCAGGATTTGTCGTTGCGAAAGCCTTCGCGGCCGGCGCCCCGTTACTGACGCCGCTTAATTCTCCTGACGAGGTCGCCGGAGATAACACTCCTTCGTTTGGCACCGCCGATTGCGATTGATGTGTTTGTTGGAGGTAGGGCACACGATCGATCGGTTCATTTGGCGAGTCAGCCGAAGATTGGACGCAGTCGTCCGATGGTGCCGTTACCGATCGCTGTGGATTGATTTGTTGGCCGCCGTGGCCGCGCTCGATAGATTTGCGCTCCGGCTCGGTGAGATTAAGCTTTTTCTTTTCGTTGCCGACCATGGGGACAGCCTCCTGTTCATGCCACCCCCCGCATTTCCAATGGAAAATTCGCGTTTTCTAGACGAGACACTAAGATGATGTCCTGCCGGCGGGCGCGCGCTTTCGCGGTCGCCAGTTTCTTTTTATTCCGCCGCAATCGCGCAAGCCGGATGTCGCGTTCTCGCTTGACGATCGTTACGATTTCATCGAAACGAGGATCCTCAGGCGGAAAAAAGAATGCATGGCGAAGATCGATGCCGGCGCCGCGAGCACGCGCGCGCAGCCGCCGGATGATGTCGCTAATGTTGATGGTGAAAAACCCAGTCAGATCCGGTGTGCTTTGGAAGTCCCGCGCGATCTCAGTAACGCTCCCATGCGTCACCACCAACAACGTCGGGCGCCTTTTGTTGGCGTCCCAGCCGACTCCGCCAACAGCCAGAAAAAAGTCCACGCTTTGGTCAGCCTCGGCACGCCCGACCGCGCTCGCCCACTGATGGAAGAACCCGGACACGATCGCAGTCGAATTTTCGCGGCCAATAAACGGTGTGAGCCCCAGCATCATCGCCATCGCCACTAGATCGAGATCAAAATACCGCCCTGGCCTCGCCGGCATCGGCGTGCCGAATGCAAGGGCGACATGGCCACCATGCTGCAATTGATCAAATGCGCCGGCAGTGATGTTTAACACTTCGAGGAATTCCGACCTCGTCAGGATCTGCATAACCAATCTTACATCGATATAAGATGATAACTTATCCCTACGGAAGATAAAATCAAGGGCAGAGAATTATGAAGAAAGCCGTCATACCCGGCGGATCGCCAGCCGTATGGTACTTTGCATGGGCTGGTTTTTAAAAAAGTTTTTCTCACCGCCGCTCGTCGATTTGAGCGGGCCAGAATGATCGCGTTGACGCGCTGGCCGGTACTACCCCAGGAACCAATCGCGGTCAGCCGGCTACGGGAACCACGAGTGCGGCCGCGCGGTCGCGGTTCCGCCGCATGGAAGTGTCCACCCCGCCGTCATCGATAACCACAAGCGGAGCGCGGGCGACGCGGTTTCTTCCTTCGGCCTTGGCGCGGTAGAGCGCCCGGTCGGCGGTAGCCAGCAGCGCCGGCAAGGTACGGCCGGCTTCGCCCGCCATGGCGACGCCGACACTGACGGTCGGCCGAGCTCCGATGCCCGGCAGTCGGAGCATGGCGAATGAGCCGCGCATCCGTTCGGCAAATTGCAGCGCCTGCGCCATGTTGGCGTCCGCCAGCAGGCAGGCAAATTCTTCGCCGCCAAGCCGCGCGAACATGTCGCCGGGCCCGACGGCCGGGCCGACCAGGTTGCAGAACGCCTTGAGCACGCGATCGCCGCCGTGGTGGCCGACGGTATCGTTGACCTCCTTGAAGCGATCGAGATCGAACAGCAACAGCGCGGCGGAGCGGCGATCTTCCTGCGCCCAGGCCAGCAACGGCGCGCCGCGCTCGAAGAACGCCCGGCGATTGGCGATGCCGGTCAGCGGATCGGTGAGCGCGGCTCTGCGCTGCTCGAGTTCGGCGCGTTCCTTCGACATGGCAACGCGCAGGAACGGCAGGCACAGCGTGACGAATAGGGCCTGGAAGCCGATCACCGGAACGAATGCACTCTGCGGGTGACCGGTCGCTGCGGAAGCCGCCAGCACATCGGCGAACGGTACGCGGGCCAGCAAAAACACCGCATGCACGGACACGACCGCCAGTGTCGGCCAGCGTGAGATCAGTTCGCGATCCTTGGCGTACCAAATCTCGCGGGCGGCGAGGAACGCGTAAGCGGCGAGAATGGCGGAGATGAGTTCGATGCAGGCGGTCGGCGAGCGGGTGTAACCGGCGAATTCAAAGGCGAAGATCCAGATGATCGGACCGGCGGCAACGAGCAGGAGCGGTACGCGCCGGCCCTCGAAGGAGCGCGCGCCGGCCCACATGATCCCGTATGCGGCGCAGAGCAGCGTGTTGCCGGAGCCGAGGCTGAGCGCGCCGGGCAGTAAGGTCGGAGCGGCAAGCAGCGCGGCGGCCGCCGCGCCCAGAAGGTAGCCGATGCCCCACAATGCCAGCGCGATGGTGCGGCGATTCTGCATCCAGGCGAACAGCAGCAAGAAGCCTGCGGTGCCCGAAATGAAAACGGTCACGATAAACAGGGTATGCAAATCGATCGCGAAATGCGGCGCGGCGATAGTCGGCACTTTCGTCCCCCCGGACTAGCAACGTCAGCGCTAGTACCACCGCAACCCTGCGGGCCGGTTTCCACGTGGCTAAAGAATGGAGACTTTGTCGTGAATGCCTTAACGCAACGCGAATTCTGCGCGTAACGACGCGGCGTCAGCGGAGGCTAGAGTCCAGCCGCAACGGTAAATAAAGCCTTAACGGCTATTTCGCCCAACCGAAGTGATAATTCACGCCGGCACGGAACACGTCTTGCTGCAGCGAGACGTTGTCGGGCGGCAACGCGGTGCAGCCGGTACAGTCGAAATGGCCGAGACCGACGTGAAGATATTCCGCCTTGGCGGTCCAGTTGCCGGGCAGGGCGAATTCGACGCCGCCACCGACGGTCCACCCCGGATTGACGGCGCTGCCGCCGGCAAAGCCCGGCGTCGTCGCGCGAATGTCGCCGACCGCAAGGCCGCCGGTGACATACGGCATCACGCGGCCGAAAGAATAGCCGACGCGCCCGCGCACGGTTGAGAGCCAGCTGTCGCTGGTGCTGCAACCAGCCGGACAGCCGGGCGTCGTGGCGCTACCGCTCAAGCCCGACCAGTCGATGTCGCCTTCAACGCCGAGCACGACATTGCTGAGCTGCCAGTTGTAACCGGCGGTGCCGCCAGCCTGCCCGCCGGATACCGGAAAGCCGGTCGAGTTGGCGTTCCACCAGGAATGACCCCAGCCGCCACCACCGTTGACGCCGGCATAGAATCCGCTCCAGTCGTATCCGGGAGCGGGTGCAGGCGGCGCCTTGTACAGGGGCGCAACGGAAAGATCGGCCGCCATCGCGCCAGGCGCGAACAGCAGCACGCTCAGAGCGACCCATCCGGCAAACGCTCTTTTCATCGTCCTTTCCAGTCGCCTCGTCTTACCCATAGCGGCGTTACCATCGCCTTATGAGCCGCTGCCACACGCGGTTACCTGCCGCTTACCAATAAGGTTAAGGCGGCAGAGTTCCGCTACCGCCTGGGCGGGCAGACTCTATCGGGCAGGACGGCGAAATTGAGCCCGCCACAAGGCGTTAGCGCGGCTCGAAGTTCCGCGCCGCGTGCTGATTTCGGGCTACTGCGGGGTGGCCACACAGATCGCGACCAGCGGCACGTTAGCCGCATTGGCCTCAACGCCGCAGGTGACATCGCGTTCGCCGACAAATGTCGCGGGATTTCGCGAGGGCCCGCAATAGGCGCTCACCAGGGTTTCGTTGCCCCGGCA
>DASXDP010000252.1:0-15149 GCA_036490575.1 Xanthobacteraceae bacterium | reverse complement strand
GACGAGTTCACCGTCCCCCTCTGTCGCGGCCATCATCGGGAACTCCATCGCTACGGCGACGAGGCAGTTTGGTGGACGAAACTTGGATTGGACCCGGTCGGTGCAGCTCGCTCCCTCTGGCTCGAATCGCATCCGCTGCCGGAACCAGCGGAGAGTAACGCGTCCACCGTCGGCAAACCTCAAGGCCATCTTCGGTCTAAAGTATCGAATGCTTTCTCAAAGAGCGCGTCCTAATCTTGCGCGCCACTCGCGCAAATACTTGTCGGACCAGATTGCTCTTTGCTGGGCGGTGTCAGATCAGCGCGAAAGGACGAGTGCAGAGATAACAAGTGTCCGCTGTTATCTCAGGCCCTCCACATTACCTTGGAAGGCATGGCTTTGAGATAACAGCGGCAGCAGCAGAACGCCGCCATTACCACGTGGCCGTCTTTTTGAACTGCAGGAAACGCCACGCCATCTTTTGCTTCGAATTGCGTCGGGCAGGCCGCGCATTCAAGAACGACCGTTGCGGGGTAGCCGCGCATCCGCATGTAGACGCTTGGATTGTTGAGACCCATCTCGACCCTCCACGCACGGCGCGAAACTGAACGTTGTGACGCCCCAGTTGCCACAATCGAGGTGCCACCTGACTGCTTGTCTCGTCGGATTGATCCGTCGAGGACTTTGTAGGCTTTGAGGCGATACCGAATCGGGCCGCACTTCAAGAGAACTGAGCCGTCAGGGTTAATGGCGAAGTCTCCGGAGTAATCGTGCGCGTCCGCATCCAAGCAACAGCGCTTACAAAGTGTGCTTGACTCAATATACGGTGGGCAAAATTACGGCGCCGACAATACGTTCTTGTTGATGAGCGAAAGCGAGTTTAGCAACCTTGAACTTATGACACGGCCTCGCCGACCGTGTCCGCCATCACGGCGCCCCTGACTCCCAGCGGCCGGTCCCTCTCGACGGTAGAATCGTTGGCGGTTCGGTGTTCGATCTCGGAATTGAGCTGCGCTCCGAAGAGAATGACGATCGACGATACCCACATCCACATCATCAAACCAATGCCGGCGCCCTAGGAGCCGTACGTCGCGTCGTCGTAATGCGCGTATTTTGCCAAGTACCGGGAAAGGAGGACGGAGCTAGCCAGCCAAGCCACAGCCGCAAAAACACTGCCCACAGTCAGCCACTGCCATCTTGGCTCTCGCCCGCTCGGACCCAAACGGTAGATCACCGCCAATCCGACGACAATGAGAACAAGAAGGATTGGCCACCGCGAAAAGAGAAGATAAGTGTGTCCGCTGAGGTACTAGTTGCCTTCATTTCCTTGTATGCAACAAAGAAACGTGAATTCCACACGTAACTTGTCGGTTTCTATGTGCAACTGAGCAATTGAATCAAATTGCAACAATCAGCCTAAGCTCAAAACAATGGCCGTGAAGTAGATCGTGTTCACCCGATGGGGGTGGCCATGAGAGCTTCGTTCGACGCGTTGCGACGGCGAATAGGCTTGCCGATCCAAGCAAATTCACAGCAAAGGAAACTCTTAGCGAGGACGATTTTTTTGGCGGTCAGCGTTGTGGCTATAATTGACTTTGTCCTCTGGCCTGATTTTGAAACGCCCGAGATTGCGGACAGGGTGATCCTCAGCGACGATGCTGCGGGCTTCGGCCCAAGTTTTGGCAGCGATCTTGCGGCGAATAATCCCGCTGACAGCATTCTTGCGGAGCAGTCCCTGGGCAACGCCGAGCGGCGAGCAATGCTCGAGGCGGTCGCCCCGAAGGGCTCCCGGCTGAACGCAAGCAACGATGCGATGGCGACCGGCCCAAAAGAAGCAGCGGTCATGCGTCAGCAAATCGGACCTCCCCTCCGCGAGATCGCACCTCCCAGCCACGAGCGCGCCCGTCCCATTGAGTCCAACCTTTTTGGCAACACCGCGCCTAATAGTTCAAATTTCGATGGCGCTCCCAGTGCTGCCGCCGAACAGAAAACCACACCGACTTCCATAAGCGCCGGTGAGCGCGCGAGAGCAATAGCAGCGATTAGGCGAGCAAAATTGATCGAGGACAGGCAGGAGTGGCGTTATTGTTTGGCTCCGTCCTTTGCTGAGGGCAAAGTGTACTTATCCTCGCCCGTTCCCTCGAGTGCGATCTCGGAGAGCGCAGAAGCAGTATTCGAGCGAACGCTAAAAAAGGAAAATATTGCGCACGACGAGGTTCAATGCCCCAAGGCTCCCAACAGGCCGACATTACTTTTCCGGCAACGCTACGCGGTGAGATGGAATCAAGACAATGGGACCACCGTTGTCACATTGGCATGGCGGCCGGATGACGAACGCGCCGATAAAGAACGGGCCGCCTCGCGGCCTTTGACGATCTCCATCAACGGCGCCACCGTCCGCTAGTCCGTGACGAAAGACCAAGCGCGCTTCCGAAGAATTGCCGAGAAAGTGCGCGACATCCCTGGTGACCAGGCGGTGTTTCGGCTCTTAGCGGTCAATGGCTGATATCGTCGCTTTTCAGCGTATCAGGATTGTCGAGCCGGCCATCATGCGCCACGCACTGCGTAAATAAATCCCTTTCAGCTTGTGCATAGGCCTGGTTACCGAGCCGAAGGGGCGGAGGGTGGGCCTTGACCGCCATTTCACGGCACTTCTTGGCGAGTTCTACGGTGATGGCCGAAGCCGGGACAGCAGTACAAACAGTAATCACCGGCAGAGCCAGAAATAACGATGCAAACCTGCGCATTGTGTGTGTCATGGATCCGGCCTTTGCGTCGGAGTTGCACGTTAGGCCAGTCGCCCTACGCATCAGTTACTACGGGTGCTGGCATTGCGTGTATGTCGTCTCGTTGAGGACCTCGTTGGGTTCGAGGCATTGCTGCACGTCCGTAACGCGCCCGGCAACCGCGAACTCGTAAGGCACTCCCTTCAAGACCAAAGCGTATCGACCGGCAGGAAAAACGAAATCAGGACTGGTCGGCCGCACGAAGATCATTGCAGGATTGGCCGCTACCGGCGCAACTCGCATATCATAGGAAACATTGCGAATTGTCCATGAACCTGTCTCATCCGACGTCGAGCGGAGCTTGCCGCCATCCGATGCGTTTGGGGCAATTCGTGCAATAACACGCACAAGAATTTTCTCTGGAATGGCGCGTACCAAGTCTCGATTGAAGATGACGAAACGGATGTTGCCGTTTGGAAATTTCACCCGACTCGCGGTTGTGATCAGGCCGCTCGTCGTATTGCTGTGATCGGGTATCCTGATCGGCAGTGGCGCAAGTTCGGTCAGTCGAGAGTCGACTAGCGCGTAGATCCCGTAAGCAGTCGGAAGAGGAACATCGGTGCCAGCGCTCGGACCGCCAAGATTGCGCGAGACGCTTTCGTCGGGTTTATTTACCGAGACGCTTTCGTCCGCTTGATTGACTGTGCCAGTCGTCCGAACTGTGCGCTCGACAGTCACGTACCCGGCAAAACCCAATACTGCGGCTATAATCAACGGCAAGACCAAGCGCGGCAACAAGTTGGCCCGCGGCTGCTGCTTTATTCCGAGTTGGGAGTCGACTGCGATATCGAATGGCAGCCGTCTCTCGGGCGGCGTGATCTCGATGCTTTCAACGGTGCCGGAATAGTAAGCTCCGCTACGTGGAAGTTGAGCGCGGTTTCCGGCGAGATCGGCCTCAAGTCGCTCAATAGCAGCCTCGAGCTCCTGCAATCGTCGACTTCGCTCGATAGCGCTCAAATCCTGCGCCTGCCAGTCGAGTTGGTTCCGCAGTCTGCTGCGCGCGACGTCGTAAATATTCCGCCGCAGTTCCGGTTGGTCGCGTGCGGTCGTCAGAACAACGGAGGCTAGGGCGGAATAGTATTCTTGCAGCATCAGCATCGGCCACTAACGCGCCCCCGTCCCGGATTTCAAATCGGACCGCAAGGCTTATTTCTGTGAAAGCCTCTGTCATGTTGGTACCGTTCGGCTTGTCCTGCAAGCCGAGCCGAGGTTTCCTGGGCATCTAAACAGGCGGCGGCATCATTCAGCCCGTTTTTCTGATTAATGGGCTTGTTTCTACTTCCTTTTCGATCCCTCTGGCGGCTGTGCGGGTTGCCCGGTCATGGCAGGGTGGTTACACTAGTTGGCTATCTACCGGGCGTAGCGAAGTACAGTCTGGTGGGCGGGTAATGAGCAAGGACGGGCCCCTGCAGGACATGGCATTCCGGGGGCAAATTCCGGCTCCGATTGCGTGTTACACTTTGCAACCGAAATGAACATTACGCCCCGATCAGCGCAGGTTGTCGCAAGCAGCGCGGGCGCCACGCGCTCTGCTGACGATCATGCCGCGAAGGAATTAGTTGACGGGCACGATGCTTATACCACGCTGACCCAACTGGTCGCTCAGGTCAGCCGTGACCACACCCAACTGCGAGGCCTGATCTACGAATTTGCCCGAGCCAAGCTGCGCAGAGAGCTCTATCCGCACTTTTTGGACGGCGCGTGGTCGGAGGTCGAAGAGCAGGTACTTGGTCTCGAACGAGCCATAGTCCGTGTCGAGGCTGATTTCGGGCAAACGGCGCAACCTCTGCAACCGACGTCCTTTCTGTCCGGTCCATCAAGGGATCGATCAACTTCGTTGTCGCACCTACCACAAACCGGTGCGGCTTCCTCCCACTACGTGGAATCGTTGCTCCTTGGCGCTCCGCAGAACGCTTCGCTCAGTCTGCATCATGCTCGCTCTGATAAATCGTTTCTCGGACGGCATTTGCGCTCCAGATTCTGGCGGAACGCTCAAATATTACTCGCCGTTGCGGTTGGCCTCGCAATTTACGTGAACATCGATCCCGGATTAGTTTTAAAGCGGCTGGCCTCCGGCTCGTTGGCTCTGCTAACCCAGCAAAATCCAAAACCCGCTGTTGAGCAAACAACGGCGGGGCTACCTGTCAAAGAAGACGACGGTTCGAAATCAGGCGCTTCTGAAGGCGCGTCGAGACCACGCGGTCCGGCGCTTCCCATTCCCGCCGAATATGGCGCATTTATTCTCAGCGCCGGGCAGCTGATCGAACTTGAACAACTACCTATCAAGGTTCCCGACCCCCGTGTCGCGATATCGGCGGCTTTTCCGGTTCCCGGCAAGATTCACGTGCCGGCCGGTCAACTTCAGTTTGTCGCCTACCGGCGCGACCTTGCAAACAGCACCCCTGATCGGGTTGAAGTCCGCGTCGTTGCCCAGCTGATGCGGGCCTTGTCGTTTGACCCGAACGGACACCCAAAAACATCTGCTGTCGAACAGACATGGGTGGTTCGCAACCAATCTTATGAGCTGAGTGTGGCGCCGTTTGCAGACAATCCGGAGATGATCCTGATGCGGCCCACAGTTCCTGATCGTGTGCTGCCGGCGGGCCGCTACGCACTAGTGCTGAAGGGGGTCGGCTATGATTTCACGATTGAAGGGCCATTAACCGACAAGGCCCATTGCCTGGAACGTACCGAGGGCCTCGATACGTCATTTTATTCCGAGTGTAAAAGCTTGTGAGCAGGCCGGATTGCTGATGCGCCGACGCAACGACACGTGCCGCCAAATGGCGCGGACAACGCGGGACGGAAAGCACAAGGCCGATCTCGAAGAAATGGCGCAAGCTGGGAAATTCTCACCAACGAGCGCTTGCTGGGATCGAACTGGATGTGGTTCGCAGGCAAACAGCCGCGAATTACAGTGAATAGAGGCATGCCGTCTCTTTGCGCCGTCACGCAAAACATCGCCCTATTGTTAGTTCGTTAACCCGACGCAAAGGCTTAATGTTCATTCTAGGTCGACACGAGCCGCCAGGGGTGGCGATCTTTGATCAATCAGACTTTGACGGTTGTTCGCCGGTGGAAGTGCATCGTCGCGGCAGAGGCGGCCGGTCTTGCTGGGATCATTGCCGCCCTTGTGTTGTTCGGGCTCGATAGCTTCGCGCGGGCGATAAGCATCTTCCCGATCGTGGCTCCTGCGATCATCTTCATCGCGATCTCGAGTATTGGCGCTTTCCTGGCGTGCGTGCGGGAACGCCGCGATCTATTCGTGGCAAAGGCCGCGCTCGATAACATGAATCAGGGCCTGTGCATGTTCGACAGCTCGGGCCGACTCCTCCTTTGCAACATGCCCTACGTCGAAATGCATCTCCTTCAGCGCGAGCAACTGCGTACCGGCATGCCGCTCCGCGAAATGCTCAAGATCAGGTTGGAGCACGGCACTTTCGTCGGTGATGCGGATCAATACACCGCTGAATGCATGAAGCAAGCTGCGGAGGGCCGCATACAAAAGCGCATGACAAAGTTCAAGGACGGTCGAACGATCGCTTTGGCCATGCGGCCGCTGCCGAACGGCGGCTGGGTGACGACGCACACCGACGTTACCGAACAGTTCGCTGCAGAGCAGGAGCGCGACGCGCTGCGTCAACGCGAGGAAAGCCGCCGCGCTGCTGAGACACGCATTGCCGCATTTCGTGGTCGCGTAGAGAACGTGATCGCTACGGTCGCGCAGAGCGCCGTCGCCATGAAGGCGGCCGCCCAAAGCCTCTTGATCAACTCGGACCGCACCTTGCAGCGCGCCGAAGGGGCCGTGCACGGATCCAACGCCGCGTCGGAAAATGTCGTATCCGCCGCCGCGGCGACCGAGGAACTATCGGGTTCAATAAAAGATATTAGCCGCCAGCTCACTCAGGCGAGCGAAGTTGTACACAGTGCCGCCGCGGGGGCCATCTCCACCAACAACGACATTGAGGCTTTTGCGCGCGTAGCGCAGCGCGTCGGCGATGTGGTTAAGCTCATTGACGATATTGCAGAGCAGACCAATCTTTTGGCACTCAACGCCACCATCGAAGCGGCGCGGGCGGGCAACGCTGGCCGCGGCTTTGCCGTGGTAGCGTCGGAAGTCAAATCGCTGGCAGTTCAGACAGCTAAGGCAACCAAGGAAATAGCCAACGAGATTTCATCGGTGCAGAGTTCGACCGGAGACGCCGTCACAGCCATTCGTACGATCACCCAACGGATGCAGGACATCAACGCGCACACCTCAGAAGTTGCGGCGGCAATTGGACGGCAAGAAATGGCGACCGGCGAGATTTCACACAACGTTGCCAGTGCTGCCGCAGGGGCTAAAGCCGCTGTCACGGCACTCGATGACGTCGCAAGCGGCGTGGCGCAGACGCGAACCTCTGCGCAAACCGTGCTGGCGGCGTCCGACGAGGTCGAAAATGCGACTGCCAGCCTGCGGACCGAAATCGAAGAGTTTCTTGCCACCGTGGCCGCTTAGGACGACAGCGTTCTGGCTTAGCCGGGCTCGCCGCTCTTCCCCCGAAGTTCTGAGCGGCAGCAACGCATCGATCGCGATCGTTTAGTCGCTTTTTCCACCCTCAATGCGATGAGACCATTCAGTCCGTTCCGTTTCGCCGATCTTGAGCTTAGGGGGCGGCCAAGCCGCGCGCCCCACAATCCGGTCGCGTGACGTTAATTCACTGGCGGCGTCGCCGAATGCCAGTCGGATCTCGTCACTCAACTGGTTCGTTGCCGCCGTGATGGCCGCGGAAAATAGTCAACTTTAGAAAAATCCGAGCGTGAGCTTTAGCCCGTCCGCAAGCACTGTCAGTACCTGATTATTCTCCGAGATGAGTAAACCTATGAGCGGCACATCATGCATATGCTGAGGCGCCGGTCTTTGCGCCGCTGCCACTGCCATGCGGCGAGGATTCAGCTCGGAGCCGACGCGCTTGCGCGCGACTGCCTCCTCATCAACGTGTCCGACGGGGGCGTTCGGCTCAATGTGGAGGGATTAGACGTTCCTGATGAATTTGTGCTTTTCCTTTACGACAAGGGAACCGTGCAGAAAAGCTCGTGCAAAGTAGTCTGGCGGGACGGCAATGAAATCGGCGCAAAGTTCATTGCCGTCGTCCGGCAACCGGTCTCAGCGGCGCGAGAAAAACTTTCCGCATGAAGAAAACGTCGCGCGATTTTTGTAGACGCGCATACCACGCTATCACTTGGTGCCTTGCGGACGCAGCGTCGTTTGGCTTTTTTTAATTTGCACGCGCTTCTCCACTTCTGCCAACGCGCGGTAATGTTCTGCGATTGTGAGGTAGCGCTTTCGCACCGCGGGAAGCGGTGCACAGCGTGCGAGTTCTAAAAATTCCGCTGCCCGTTGTGAATATCCCGGCGCCCGTGCCCAATCGAGTAGCACATCTCGAGCACTCGATTTTTCTTTAGGCAGATCCATCGTGAGCTACATAGATCGCGGAGCGGCGTGCGGAACGCCGCAGTACATCCGCGCGCTCCGCACTCCCCGATCCCCCGCACACTCATGATCTAGGTTCAACATGGCAGCGCAACGGCATAAATGGGGCCGTCAACTCCAGGCTTCGACGGGCGGATGGCGCGGTCCCTTGACGCGCTGAAAGCCGCAGCCCCTTCAAGCTATAGATCCTTCCGATTTAGCGCGGGAAGCGGCGGTACCTGTGTGGTCGCGCCATTCAGTGTCTTTCGCCACGGCCGGGGTATCGGTCGCGTGCTTGGGTCAGCGCCTTGACGAAAGCCCTGCCGACCGAGCGACGCCTAATCAGGCCTTAGCGGATCGGCAGTACAACGGCCCCTTCTCAATTCTACGGCGTGCACCCCCCAAAAGGGGGCGGGGCGCGGCTTGAGGACAGCGAGCCGCGCCTCAATCTTTTTCGAGAAGATCGCTCAACTTGGTGAGGCTCGCGGCAATATGAAGGCGCGCGCGTTCGCGGGACTTACCCGATGAAGCAAACGATGCGCGGAATGCCACGGGATAACTTTCGACAACTGCAGGTAGTCTAAGTCGGACCGCTTCTGGTTGCCGACGAGGGGCGATCGATGGGTGCGCATGGGCATCCCCGCCACGCCCGCAGGTCGGAAGAAATGATAGAGTTTCCACAAATTAAGACTCTGCAAGTCGCCGCTTTTGCAATTGTGAAAGAAGCTTGGAAGAAGATCATTTTTACCAAGTTGGAGATTTGGGCTGACTGACCATGCTCGAGCGTAGGCGGTTTCCCCGCACCCAGGTATTCAAGAGCGCCATGCTCATTTCACCTAGCCGGTTGACGGTCAATTGCACCCTTAGCAATTTGAGCAATCATGGTGCCTGTTTGCAGCTTCAAAGCCCTTTCGACCTAACCGCCGAATTTGACCTTTCATTCGATGCAGGTCGTACCTTGCGAAAATGCCGCAGCGTTTGGCAGACTTCTACCAACGTTGGTGTTTCCTTCGAGCACCCAGTGGCGGGCTGAGTTTGTTGTTCGAATTGTATCGTGCGGATTGTTGCATCAGGCTTGGCTGGACCGCGCGTTAGTCCGCGGCAATTCGAGCTATAAGTTACAGAGCAATCAGATCGCGCGCCATCGACCTAAAAGAACCTGGCGATCCTTGCGCTAGCCTACATTCCAATGATCAATCGATGTTTAGCCTGTCAAAGTAAGTCGCTAGTCCGACGATGCCCCACATGAAGGCGAGATAGCCGGCGAAAAGGAGGGAACGCGCCCCATCAGGCGATCCGACAAGACCTTGTAACGCGTGCATCATGCCGCGACCGTAGAGCTGAAATCTAACCGGATGTGAAATGAAAGCCCGAGGTCGAGATAGGGGGAGCGGCAAATTCGATTTTAGGATAAATTAGAATTGCAAACCGTCGAAATTTTTTAATGATCAATTCGATTTGTCTAAGTGCCCTTTCTCCTATGTGCCTATGTAGAGCTACTCTAGCGACAGTCCCAATGAGTCGCGTCACGCGCGGGTGCAGGCAGTCGAACCCAAGGTTTAGGGATCGCGAGGGCCGATAAGCAATTTGCGGCGTCGTCACCCTCACTATGACCTGGGTGGTTAGTAATGTTTACCGCCAGCAAAGCCGACGATCATTTCCCGGGCAAACAATCAAAGGACCACGCGTGCGGGTGAACGCGCCTGACGCTGTGGCGGGGTGGGAGTATTGGCGCTGCTCGATCCGCTGCGCGTTCGAACATAAGCCCGCAACCGGCACACATGTGCCGGTCACAATGTTCCGCTGTGGAGATCGGTTTAAAGCCAGGCCCAAGTTGTTTCGGCATTTAGGCCGGCCGCGGCCGCCAAGCTGACGCAGGGCATGGATTGAACGGGTCGATATATGGAGCTGCCCGGAGGGCGCCATCTAGGACTGACGGATCTCTCGTTCGCTTTCGACTGGAAGCTGGCATTTTTTGGCTTCGTGCGTCATAATTCTCGCCAATCCTGTCGTGCGTTTTGGCGGAGGAGTGAGTCGGTGTTTGGCGTAGATGGCGAGATTGCCGTTTCGACGTTGAAGTTGTGGCTGGCGATCGGATCCGTCGGCTGTTTTCTCGGACTCTATCTGCTTGCCAACGTTCTGCCACAACATGTCATCGGCCGTGCGCTACGCGCTGCATGCTTAATCGCAGGTGCTGGACTGGGCGGGATAATGGCGTGGGTGCTCCTCGACTACGCCCCTCCCGGCGGACCCGGCTTCGTAGGGCGGTCGCTCGAAATTCTGGCCGCGAATGCGAGAATGCACCCTGACTATACTCCTTTCAGGGGACCCAGCGCCGAGCGGTGGTCACTCGAAGTCCGCGCCGGGCAATTGAATGCGCAAGCGATGGCTCCTGGCTCTCCGCTTGGCTGCCTTGACACTTTCGCGGGGGAAGTCATCGAGACCGCGTGCGAGAAGGAGCTTTTTGCCTCGCCCGCAAGCGTGGCGGCCGCGATATCTTTCGTCGCTCATCGACTTGAGTTGTTGACCGCCGTAATTGCTTACGACAAAGGCAGCGCTGCGGAAATTGATAGTTTGCTGCGACCGCTCCGCCGCTCCCTTGAGGCCGACCGCTTCGGCTTTTCGGCACATGCGTTCTCACTTCGCGACGGCTGCACGAGCGAGAGCTGTGAAGCATTAGGGCTACTCGATGATGCGGGCCGTGTGCGCGCGA
Source organism: Xanthobacteraceae bacterium (assembly GCA_036490575.1). Classification (GTDB taxonomy): domain Bacteria; phylum Pseudomonadota; class Alphaproteobacteria; order Rhizobiales; family Xanthobacteraceae; genus BOG-931. The sequence goes on along the minus strand of DASXDP010000252.1, from coordinate 4,219 downwards.
ACCTTAAAGCTGGGACCTTCGACCACTACATTGAGCATTACGCGGAAATCTGGACGAAGCCACCGAATGGATCGGCCGACGGCGCGGTCGTCGGTGCCGTTCAGCCGCCCGCGCCGCCCTCGCATAGGATCGCCGATATTGATTTTCCGTCGGCCGCTTCAATTCCTGCGGTGAGCATTATGACTGAGCCGACCGGCCCCGCGTTGCCGCAGACCAGTCCAAATCCACAGCAAGCAAGTCCAACAGGGGTGCGACGTACCCGCAAGTCCGCGGCGAGTGCGCCACCGATGCAGATCACCGAGCCGATTTGGCCGGAACCGCTCCCGCCGCCGCCCGCCGCCACTGCGGCGAGCGGTTCGGCACAACCGCCGAATGGAAATTCGACGGCACCGATACAATAATTCGGCACGCCGTTCTGCACCTCCGTTGGATCGTTAGGTTTTGAATGCCGGTGCATCGGTGGCTTGTCTGATTTCCACCGGGCGGATCGCTAAACAAGTTTTGAAATTAGATGCATCATTCGGCCTCCGGCCACGCGGTGCCGCGCGACTTCGGAGGGCCCCAATCGATGCAATCGCGAGATCAAATTTTAGGAACTTCCCCCTTGCGCAATTACAAGCAAAGCCGAATCTCCTGTTGCTATTTATATTTTGGAGTTGATAACCCAATTTTCGCCGGTTCGCGCATGCCGGCCAGTCGCTTGATCAGCTCCAAAAATAAGGAAGTTCGTTGGCCACCTCGGTGCCTTGAGCGCCAAGTAGGTCACAGATCCTTCAGTCCGATGCGACGATCGACCGATCCCTCGCCGCAAGGCGGTTTAATTATAACCGCGCACGATTCCGCATTTTTGCTGGCTATCAGAACTGTTGGTCTAGATTCGCGAGCTGCAGGCTGACAAGACAATTATAACTGCAAACTTCAGCTTCACTCGGCTTCGCCGGAAGCTTCACTTGAGCAGCGAACAGTGCAGCGAACGCCAATGCGACGATCATGATCTTCAGCATGGCCATCCCTCATACGATCCAGCAGCAAGCCACTGTAAGCTTTTCCAAAGATCACGCCGTGATGGGCATCACACCCCACCGAAAAGCTTCCGTCGCGGGCGGAACGGACGTAAGGTCACGCGCAGGACCGGTTCTTGCCGCGACTCACTTGCTGGCCTAGGTTTGCTGCGCGGGCGCGTCCCCGCATTAGATTGTGAGCCCCGTCGGCGAACCGGCGGGGCTTTTTGTCTCTGCGCGTTTTCTTATCGGGAGAAGCCCAAGGAGCCACAAATGATTGACCCTTTCACCGTAGTCGCGACGGCTTTTGCTTTTGCAATAGTTGCTTCGTTGATGCTGGCCGCGATCGAGCAATAGGTCACACCTCGTAAGCGGCCGTTGATCAGCCGAGGTCATGAAGCACGCCGGCAGCCTACGCCGCGTCCCGTTTTTCACAGTGGCGTGCTAGCGAATCGTCTTATTTAAACCGACGGGAAAACGGAGCTCCGAGGCCGTATGAGCTGGTTCAAAGCCGTTCATCTCGTAACAGTGGTTGTGATGGTTTTGGGTTTTCTCTTGGACGCCTCGTTGACGCTGGTTGTGTCAACCAGTAGTTAGTCCGCCTCAGAAACGGCGATCAAAATAAGGTGCGCGGCGATCGTATGGCCGCCTAGTGCCCGGCATAGCTTTATCTCTGCGCATCAGCACTGAGGTAAGCGCGAAACTAGCCGTGTCTTTCCTTTCCAGTGCTTGAGTTCATAGACCTTGAGGAGCGCTCTTCGTAACTCGCGTGCGCGGTCCGGCTTCCGCTTGGAGTTTCGCGATCCGCTGGCGTGTTTGCCTTAGCTACTTTTGTGACCTGCGCGGGCAAGACTTGAAAGCCGTCGGTGCTCCGTATGGCCTCTTTTACGCCCGCTTTCCCATCTGGGTGGTCGTCTTAAAAATTATAAATGATGGCGGGTCGATCAGCGCACGACGCCCGCCGCGCTCGAAGATGATCACGCGGCAGCATTAAATTCCACGAGGCGAAAGAATGAGCTTGGGGCAGTGCCCGATGCGTAACGTTAATCCCAATGCTTCGTAGAGTATTGCTGCAACAAGTGCTTCGATTCTGGCTGGGTGGGTGTTCTTTGTTTTGCGTTTCGAATGCCCACCTGGGCCCCAAGCGCAGCGCGCTACCGCGGCTTGGGGTTCCCTTTTTCTCGATCGCTTCGCGAGACAGAAGTTCTTAGGGTCGCGGCCACAGCATTCCCGTCCGACTCTTGCCGCGACTCACTTACAGATCTAGCTTCGCGGCGCGGGCGTGCTCCCGCACTGGACTATTGGCCCCGTCGGCGCAGCGGCGGGGCCTTTTTTTCAGAGGCGTTTTCGCGGTGGCGTTCTTATCGGGGAAAGTGCACGGAGCTTCGCCATGAGCTGGCTACAGGCAATTCATCCCGTCACTGCGGTTATAATGACCCTTGGCTTTCTGTTAGGTGCCTCGTTGATGCAGGTGGTGATTGACCTGAAGTTCGTTTCACAAGCGGCTGCCCGTGAGCTTGCGGCACGACGGAAAGACGGCTCCCTGACCAGGCGCACTTTTAGGCGCGGCTCATTATGCGACCGCACAAAGAGTGATTTAATCCCTAGTGTTCCTTTGGCCATTGCTCGACTACTCGCATCTGCTGTCGGATCGTGAGTCTGATCCGCGGCCGGTGCTTAATTGCGGCGGCGAACAGCGTGCGCGCTTTTCCCAGATTATTGCCAGCGTAGAGCAGCCGATCTACTTTCGCGCCATCCTTGGTCCATTTCTCGACTTTGCAAAAGTTGCAATCGTCCGCGAGGAGCGGATTATCAGTTTCCTCTTCGCACCAATCAGGCTGATCCGACCACCAAGACATGTTCGGCCCCACTCGTCACGTTGAGGTTTAGCAGCGTCCCACGAAGGTGGATGATCGCAAGACCGCTGCTCTAAGCAACGAACCGAAAAAAGGCAGCGTTTGAGGGCGCGCCCAGCTAACCGAGCCCGGGGGGCGCGCACGGACCGCGCGCACTTTCACTTGAAAGCGCGTGCGCTTAGCCTCGCGCCCAAGCCTCTTTCTTTCTACCAGGCCGGATAGTCGTAACGACCGATCCGAGGAACGACACCGCAAAAAGTATCATCCACACGGCGATCGCAAATCGAATTAGCTGTGGATGCCGGTTTGTTTCCTGTCGCCGTCGAAGCGGCAATTGGTCAGAAGTCAACTGAATACCCTCGGTAGAGCATCACTAACCGTCGGACAGTGCCGCAAGCATAAACAGCGTGGGCAGAACAGCGGTCATGCTTTAAATCTTGCCATGAAGTCGGGCGTGGACGCTTACGCAACCTTTCCATTTGGAGGAGCATACGCTTTCAAAATTGAAGTCGAGGACAGCCTAACCGGACCGCTCTCAAAATCTGGAAGTATCTTTAACGCGGCCGAGTCGTGCAGTGCACAATCGCTGGGCGCCAATCCTCCGCGGCCGCGGACACCGATGCGGCTCCTATCTCGCCGCTTCGGCTGAAAATGGCCCGTGAGGGCTTCCTTGTCCAAGGCAGAGCCAGCAGATTCGTTCCGCACGAGACCAACTGCGTGGTAATGGCAGTCACATCCCAACCGAGGGGTTTTCGCAGCGACGCAGCGGAGATTAAGGCTACGGCGCCGGTCACTGCTTCGGCGCGCGCGTCCCTGTCGGATCGTCAATCCGATGCGCGGTCGCAATGAGCGCGCCTCGAGTGGCGAACTTGATCGCTCTTTCCGATTATTTAACGGCGGGGCGTTACGGTCATGGGACTGGAATTGTTTGCGTTTCCAGTACGACCCCCCGAAGCCCCGGTTTCCGCGCCGGGGCTTTCCTTTTTTGGGACTGCCGCAGTTGGCTAGCCGCTTTCGTGCGTGGCGACGAAAGTCGCGATTAGTTGCCAGAAGATGACATCGCTAAGGCGGTCGGATTTGATGCAGCGCGTGACGGGTATCGGGCCGTCGATACCGGCGGTCCGCGCTACCGCTTGGTCATCATCGGCGGGGGCGGAGTGGTACAGCCAGCTACTGTCGCAAGAGCGAGTACAGCGATGATCGCGAGGGAAACCCTCTTCATTTGCGTATCCTCAGTATGATGTACGTAACGGCACTATCGCGCCTGGCCGGTGCGGTGCCCTAGTGCAAAAAAGACACTGTGGATGTCTTCCGTTGACCATCGACGTGTCAGCGACTGTATTGGCGATAAATAAAAACCCC
>DASXDP010000251.1:0-2225 GCA_036490575.1 Xanthobacteraceae bacterium | reverse complement strand
CTAGATCGTAGGCGGCGTCATCCTGCAGAGTGGACGAGCTTCCGCGCAACACTGATTCGAACCAGGACTGCGCCGCAGCCGCCCGCGATGCAAAATCCGGCACACTCGTGCCCAGCAGCTTGCCGCCATAGACACCGGATTGCGAATTAAGCTGACTCAGCGTGTAGTCGATTGCATCGGAATCACTGTTGTCCGCCTTGACATGCACGGCTTTCGCCACATCCGCCAATAGACTGCCGAAAATTCTAAAGCCGATCGCATAGCGGATAACGCTCGCGATAACCGTATGGGGATTGACCGCCAGCGCTTTGTCGTAATCGCCTATCGTGTAGTACAGAAATTCATTGAAGGGCTCAGCAGGTTGCGTCGCCAGGAATTTCTGGATGGCGTCGCGGATTTCGGGATGCTCGGCATTTGGCCCGTATGTCGAAACCTCCCAATGCACGCGGCCGGACAGAGAGTCGATTGTTCCGAGCGGAAGCCGCGACCAGACATGCGACCGCAGCTTTTTGGACGGGAAACCGGCAAAGACCTTGTCTAATTCCTCGTCGGCAATCTCAGGCGAACTTGCAAGCGAGAGATTACGCGTTGCCAACGCGACGTCCGACCAGAGGCTGTAGTCATCACCCCCGAGTGCCTGGTCCTTTTGCAAAATCTCGCGTAGCCCAGGCTCAAAGACTTCGATGGCTGGGCGGGAAATATCAACCGCGACGTAATGCCTGTGGCCCCGCCCGTTGGCATCGAAACTGGCTGAATAAACGTAGCCCGCGCCACCCGCAATTTTGTAAACCGGAAGCCCTGACTTTGCCGATAGGACCAGGTTGCCGATTGTATCGACCATCAGGCCCGAGCCAACGTCGCTGTCGGTCTTGATCTGATCGCGCGCACTTGCATCGATTTTAACGGGGTGCAGGTCCGTGCGGCCCCATACAGCGATAACGGAAGTGGGCTGGCCGTTGCCAGGCCGCGACCAGTCGACCTTCCTGGGTTGCTGACCAATTTCGCGCGACAACGCGCTGATTTCTTTTTCGACCGACGACTGATCGAGCAAAACCGGAGCCAAATTCTCCATGAGATAAATGGCGGTGCCGTCTTTGGCATGCAACAGTTCGCTGGAGAGTGCGCCTGCGCCCAACGAGGTACGCCGCTGCTCAGTGCGTCTGCAGAATGTGTAATCGTCAAAATCCTGGCTATCCCCGCAGCTATATGAACGATAGTTCGGGCTATTGAGTGGTATTCGTTGCTCCAGGGCAAACCCGCTCACCGAATAGTGAGCGGCCGCGGCGGTTGTTATGGAGGCCAACACGGAGAGGGCCGTGACCGCAGACATCCGGATTGTGTTTGTAATCATGTTAAGCCCCCGAGCAGCGGTAACCTGAGACCAGCGAACAAGCGGGCTGCTCACGAGCAACACCGCTTTCGGCGCTTTTTTTGTGAATTGTTGCCATGGAACGCAGAAAATCAAGCGGGATCGGATTGGCGTCACGCGGCTTCCGCAAGCGGCTCATAATCAGTCGACGGCAAAGCCGGCTGCGGCAAGCAAATCCACCGCCTCCTCCAGTCCCTTCGCAATTCGGCAGCCGGCTGCGGCAAGCGCCGCAAGCTTGGCGTCCGCCCCTTCCCTCGCCGAGCCGATCAGCGCGCCGGCATGGCCCATCTGCTTCTGCTCCGGTGCGTGACGGCCGACCACCATGGCGACGATCGGCTTCCCAAAGCCGCGCGCGGCGTCGGCGAATGCATATTCCTTGTCGCCGCCGATTTCGCCGCAAAACAGCACCGCGTCCGTCGCCTCGTCGTTAGCCAGCGCCAGCAAATATTCGTGCGGATTGCGGCCGATGACGGCGTCGCCGCCGATATGAGCGATGATGCTCTGGCCGATGCCAGCCAGGGTCAATTGCCGCGCCAAAGTGAGTGCAACGGTGCCACTGCGCACGATCACCGCGACGCGCCCGGGTTTGCAAAAGCCCGGCGCGATCGAGCCCAGGAGACCGCGCTGCGGCACATAGATGCCGAGGGTATTCGGGCCGATGAGCCATGATCCTGCGGCGCGGGCCACGGCCGCCGCAGCGAGTACGTCATGCACAGGCACGTATTCGGCCGCCGCCATGATGGTCGGGATCCGCGCCTCCGCACACACTGCAATCGCCTCGCGCACACCTTCGGCCGGCGTGTAAATGAGCGCGATGTTCGCCCGCTCCGGTAGATCGGACAGCCGGTCATAGAGC
>DASXDP010000250.1:0-71468 GCA_036490575.1 Xanthobacteraceae bacterium | reverse complement strand
CTTTTCGCCATCCAGTATCTGGAGACCCCAACCGATAAGCTTCGGATCGATCAATTCGCTGGTCTGACGTTGTCGTCGATTCATGGAAACCACGCGTCAATGAATGCAAATCTAGTGACGTGGAAACGCCAATACCTTGCTTGCCCTCGGTGAGGAGCAATAAGTAGCCCAGGCTTCCATCAACTTTCGTCGCTTGTCGAATAAATCGCCCCTTCGGTAGGCCGCTTCGGCCTTGTTCTTGATCAGGTGGGCGAGGGCGGCCTCGCAAACATCATTGGTAAAGTTCGTGCACTCGGCGGCCCAATCGCGGAAGGCGGAACGAAAGCCGTGCACCGTCACTTCGTCGAGCTTCATTCGGCGCAGAACCATTTCAAGCGCCATCACGGACAGTGGCCTGCCCAACTTCTGACCCGGAAAGACGAAATCGCTTTCGCGAGCCTCGCTAAGCGTCTTGACGATCCGGAGCGCGCGACGCGACAAAGGCACGCGATGCTCGCGGCCTGCTTTCATTCGCGTTGCGGATACCGTCCACACGGCGCGCTCAAGGTCAAATTCCCCCCACCGAGCCCCGAGCCCCTCGCCGGACCTGGCAGCGGTAAGAATGGCAAATTCGAGGGCTAGGGCGGCGGTGGCTTGCCGAGATTGCAGGCCGGCCACGAACGCCGGCACGTCTGCATAGCTCATAGCCGAATGGTGCCCGCGTGTGAGTTGCTGGCGTCTCGGTAGCAGTTGATCGAGGTGACCCCGCCAGCGCGCCGGATTGTCGCCGCTGCGCAGCCCTTGCGCTTTGGCTGCGTCGAGAACCCGCTCGATTCGACCGCGCAGGCGCGATGCGGTTTCCGGCTTCTCCTTCCAGAGCGGCTTCAACACGCCCAATACGTCATCAGTGGTGATCTTATCTGCCGGTAGTCGGTGTAGAGGTGCAGCATATTTGCGCAAAGTCATGTCCCACTGCGCAGCGTGCTTGCTGTTGCGCCAAGAGGGTCGCATAGCCTCGATGACTCGATTCGCGCACTCTTCGAACGTTGCCCCCACAAAGGGTTTGCTGGCTTCTTTCGGGTTGATCCCGTCCGCCAACTTCGTGCGTGCCCGCGAAGCTAGTTCACGGGCTCGGGCAAGCGTCACATAGCGCGCCGATCCCAACCCGATTTCGGTGGGCTTTTTATGCCAGCGATAAAGAAAGACCCATCGTCTCCCGCCGTTTGGCGAGATCGAGAGATACAACCCGCCGCCATCAGCGTGACGGCCGTGCTTGGCTTCCGTAGTTACGCGTCGGGCATTCAATCGATTGATCTGCCGTGCCATCAACGTGCCCTAACATCTGCCCTAGCGGGGAGCGCTCATTGTACCACTTGTCGACACACGTCAACACAAACACCAGGGGATAAAGTGCTGTAAACATGCGATTTCCTCTTATGTCGGCTAAGGGAGGCAAACACCCGCACACAAAGGTGTGGCGGACTTCCTCTCCGCCACCCAGGCGCAAGACGCGTGGGTGGCCGCCGTGAACAGGCAAAACACTAGGCGCAATTTCACACGCCGGCTCGCGCTGGCGATCGCGACCCTTGGCTGCGTGCCGGCCGTTCTCGCCCAAGCGCAAGGCAACATACCGGAGCGGGAACTCAAGGCGGCGGCGGGGCGGGACCTTCGGGTTGGTGTCTACACCGATATTCGCCCCGACTGTACGTCGGGTCCGCTGCCGGCGATCAAGCTCGCGGCGCCGCCAGCGCACGGCGGTGTGACCGTCAAACGCGGCACGCTGAGAGCTACAAATATAAAGCAGTGCCTGGCGACCGAGGCGCCAGCCTTCGTTGCGTTTTATCGGGCGGCGCCCGATTTCCGCGGCAGCGATCAGTTCGCCCTCGAAATCACCTGGCCGGATGGCCGCAAGCAGCTTCAACGCTTTCGAATCGATGTCGCCAACACCGGCCGCGGCGAAGGCATCTAGCGGCGTTTTGCGCGCTCTCTTTATAGCGCGGCGAGAACGTTGGCTGTGGCCGCATTGACTGTGGCCGATGCGGCGGCATGCGATCGCTGTTGTCCTCTGGCGCCGTCGTAGCCGGGCGCGGCGGACCCCGGAGGCGGTCCGTCATTCGAATAGGTGCCCGTCCGGGAAGCGCAGATCGTCGGTACTATCGCGATATTCCAAGGGCTTATGCAGTTCGCCGCCGAACCCAGGGATCGCGGCCGCCGGCTTCGACGGTCTTGGTGCTAGCCGCCACGGCAGTGTGGGGCGGCCGGCCCACTGCTGATCGGGCAAAAATGTCACACCGCCCCGATTTCGCCGCCTTTCCTCAGTCGGGGAAGCCACTTTGCTTGTTTGTGACGGTTATCGACGTCATTATTTGCACGTCTGGCAGGTGTGCCGGCAAAAAACAGGGATTTTCTGTCGACAGGGGATGCGACCGAGAATCTGAAAAGTTCCAGACGGGGGCTCCCGATGAAAATAACTGGGTTGCGCGCGGCCATTACCGCTGCGGCGTTTTTCTCATACGGCATGACAGGCGCGTACGCCGCCGACATGAATGCGATGGTTGCGAAAGCGCCGCCGTATGCGGTAGCGCCGGCCGCCGTGGCGCCGGTAGCGTGCGGCAGCATCTACGACTTCTTTCTCACCGCATGTCCGCTGAGCTGGTATGGAGTCACGCTCTACGGCATTGTCGACGTGGGCGGGACCTACCAGACGCACGGCACGCCGGCCCTCGACCCCAATCACCCCGTTGGCGCGAGTTACCTTCTTGGCAACAGCGGCACCAACGCTACCGGACGAGTGGCGGGATTTGGCCTCGGTCCGAACGCACTGAGCCAATCAGTCATCGGCATAAAGACGAACATTGCAATCGCACCGGGCTGGAGCTTCATCTCGGTCAACGAACTCGCGTATGACCCGTATTCGTTCCTGCTCGCCAACGCGCCACAGGCGGAGTTTAATTCGATCGGCGTGCCGGAGAATAAACAATTGCTCCCGTACGATTCCAGCCGCTGGGGCTGGCTTGCGGCGCAGAATTTTATTGGCGTGAGCTCGCCGGTATACGGCACGCTGACTTTCGGCCGGAGCAACACGCCGCTGCTCGATGCGGTCAACGCCTACGATCCGATGGGCGGTTCGTATGCGTTCTCTGTGATCGGCAATTCCGGCGCGACCTGCGGCGCCGGCGACACCGAAACGTGTCGCTGGACCACGGCGATCAAGTACCGCCTCAATATGGGCGGCTTCAGGTTTGTCGTCGCAGGCCAACCGATCGGGGGCCCGCAAAACGGATACAATACCTATAACCCGAACAACGGAGCCATCGAAGGCGGCATCGGCACCGACTTCAAGCATTTCGGACCCGGTACTCTCTCCGTAGACGTGTTGGGCGCCTACGAAGTTGATGCGGTGAATTGGAGCACGTTTTTTCCCGGCCAGACCCTCATCAATGGCACGCCGGCCGGGGTAAACCCGTTTCCTCCCGGCGGTCTGAAGGCGACGATTTCGAACAACACGTCTGGCATGATCGTGGCAAAATATAGCTTCGGTTCGTGGGGAGATCCTGCGCCTATCGTGGCAAAAGGTCCCGTGCCTTCAGGACCTCACGGCATACCGCTCACCTTTTACGCCGGCTACGAGTACATTCAGTTCGCCAACCCAAGCGATCCGCAGACCACCTCGTTTCGCGATGATGGCTTTCTGTTCAATGCCACCAATGCGGCCGGCAGCGTATTGAGCGCAAACGGCACGACAATCGCCAACAATGCGTTCAACGCCTTGTGCGGATCGGGGACGGGATGCTCGGATAAGGTTCTCCAGAGCATGTGGACCGGCGCGAAATACGGCATCACCCGGGATCTGGATTTCATCGGCGCGTACTACCATTACATCCAGAACACGTACGTTCACGGCGTGGTTTGCACGGGCGCCGTGGCGGCTAGCAACTCGCGGTGCCAGGGCTGGTACGACGACTTCTCATTTGTCCTCGACTGGCGGTTCCTGCCGAAGTGGGATGCCTACATCGGCACCATGTACTCGGCAGCGTTTGGCGGTCTCGCCAACGGCGATATTTCGCGCAACAATCTTGCCACCACGGCGGGCGTGCGCTTCCGGTTCTAATAACGCCGGAAGCAGTTTCCAGGACTGCGAAGCGCCGCCCTTGGGGGCGGCGCTTTTCGTTGTGCGCATGGTGCGACTTGGCGGAATCAAGAGCGGCTGATTGCCCCAATTGTTCCGCTTTCCAGCGTACGTTAGTTGGCCGGGGCGACGTACCGGGAGAGCATCGTGGCGAAACCCGAAGTGTCGTGTTTCGAGTGTCCGAATTGCCGAGCCACGTACAAGCTGGTCCGCGCCGAAGCCGATCCGAAAACGCTGGATCGCTCAGATTACTTGCCGGAGCTGTGGCGCGCCGCTTGAGGGCCGCGAAGGTACGCTCGCGCTCAAGTATTTCCTGGTGGATCGCCCGCGCACGCAGGCGCCTGTAGCGCGCTTCGGCTAAGGCTCCCTGTGCAGCCAACTAAATGCGTCACGCCGCTGTCACGAGCGGCCGGCACACTCGCGTCATTGTTCCCCAAGCCTTTAACACCTGCTAGGCCCCGGCTTCGCGCCGGGGCCTTTTCATTTTGAGCTGCCGCTTTGCCCCACTCGTCGCGTCTGCTGCGGGCTCAAGCCTCCAAGCCAGCGGCCTCTGGTTTAAAACAGATTTTTTTAGTGTACCGCCACCCTGCAGCGAGGGCAGAAAGCTCCTAGAATCACGTCGATTCGAAGAATATTCGGGCGACCTTGCCGCTCTCGATGGAAAGAGCGCTCTTTTGCAGGCTAGCGCTTCAATTTTCGACTTGGGACGATCGCGTTTTGCGGGACGTCCGGCCGCTTGACAGGGCAGTGGAGGGCGATTTTAGATATAGTCTATCTATTGACTAGACGATGGTGCGCCTCGGGTGTTCGAAGGTAACGACGTCGCCATCGCCGGGGCATGAGGGGGCTGGAATGAAAAGACGGCGCGTGTTGACGGTGGCGTTGCCGGTGGTGGCGCTGTTCGCTGGCACTATCTGGTCGGGAGCGGCGTTGGCCGACGAGCCGATTTTGACCAAAGCACCGGCGGTGAGTGCTCCGGCGGAGCCGTCCTATTGCCAGGGTATTCCAGACTTTTTCCTCGGCACCTGTCAGTTGGCTTATTACGGGGTCAGGTTCTACGGCGTGATAGACGTCGGTGGCGGTTACCAGACTCACGGCGCGCCCTGGGATCCGTACTTTCCGCAGGGCAGTTCGTACGTCGTTCAGAAAATGAACCGGGAATCGATGTGGACGCAGGCGCCGAACGGATTAAGTCGCTCGAGCATCGGCGTCCTGGTCGACGAGCCGTATGCTCCGGGCTGGAAATTTATCGGTCAGCTCGAAGCCGGCTTTGACCCATATTCGCTGAATTTGTCGAACGGCCCGCAATCGATTGCCAATAACAGGGGCGTGCCGCTGATCGACCAGACCGCGAACAACGATTCCAGCCACGCCGGCCAATTCTACAATTCGGTCGGATATCTGGGGGTGACCTCGGATGTACTCGGCACCCTGACATTCTTCCGCCAGAACGCATTCACGCTGGACGCAGTTTCTGCCTACGATCCCATGGAAGCCTCCTATGCGTTCTCCGCGCTCGGCTTCTCAAGCTCGAATTGCGGCGCCGGCGATACCGAAACCTGCCGCATCACCACCGCCATCAAATATCGCGTCGCATTTGGCGCATTGAGGTTCGGTGCGCTCGCTCAGGTCGGCGGCTATGCCGAGAACAACGGCTCGAACGGCGACTACGAAGCTCAGATCGGCGGTGACATTCCGGTCGGAAATTTCGGTATCGGCGATGGCCTGTTGTCGCTTGACGCAATCTACAAATGGGAAAAGGACGCCGTGAACCTTTCGCTGTCCGGCGTGTCCAACGTTGCCGGAGTGCCGATCGCGCCGTATCTGCCGCAGACGCTGACGGCCACCATCTCGAACAATCAAAATGTCATGGTGGCTGGCAAGTACACTGTCGGACCACTGCGGCTGTTCGCGGGCTACGAGTGGTATCAGCTGGCGCCGCCCAGCGATCCGGTGAACACAGTCGCCGGCTTTACCAATATCGGCGGGCTGCCGATGGGCACCGCCTATGCCAACATGACCGCGGTCAGCAACACGGCTTTTTCCGCGGGCTGCGGCACCGGGACCGGATGCAGTGACAAGGTCATGCAGGTGATGTGGACCGGCGCGCGGTACGCCGTCGAGCGAAATCTCGACGTTGCCGTCGCCTATTACCACTACATTCAAAACCAATATGTTGGTGGTGCAGGTATCTGCGCCAATCCGGTCGCGCACTCGCAATGCGCCGGCACGTTTGACGCCGTTTCCGCTATGGTCGACTGGCGGTTTCTGCCGAAGTGGGACGCCTATTTCGGCATGATGTTCTCGCAGGTGAATGCGGGCCTGGCGAATGGCTATCTCGCCCGCAACAACTTCGATCCGACCGTCGGCGTTCGCTTCCGCTTTTAAGCGTTGCGGCCGGATCAATCGGTGAATAGTTCTTCTTTGGCGCGGTTGAAAGTTTGTGATTGCCTCAAGACTTCGGGAGACGTGCTATGACGTGCAGGATCGGCGGAGTTCTGTTGGCGGCTTTCGCAATCTTTGTTCTGTGCCCTTTGGGCACATCGGTGAAAGCGGAGACCGGCGCGAGTGGCGGCAAAGACCAAACCGCGCCAACAAGCCGCAATCACCGTGCCCATGCGAAGCCCCAGCTGCAAAAAGAAACCGCCGCTTTACCGCTGGGGCCCTCGCAAGGCGCGCCGGCCAAACCGAATTACCGCGAGGTCTTTTGGCAGCCCTTTGGGTGGGGAGCCCCGCCTCGGCAGGACTCCAGAGATGCGTACCAGGGTTATTTCGCCAACCCGGTCGATAATCCGCGCTCGTTCGGCAGTGTTGGTCGCGCCACGCAAATCTTCCGGCAATGAGAGCGCCGGTTGGCATGACGCCGATGCGGCGGTCTTAGCGCTACTTTGGTTGCGGGCCGGACGCCATGTCCGCATTAGGCGGCGAAGCCGCGCTTCCGTTGGCGCCGCCGGACTGCTGACCGGCAATTCGTACTTTGTCGCCGGTGCCGAGTGAATCCGCCGGGCTATTGATCACGCGATCCGACACCGAAAGCCCGCTGAGAACTTCAACCTCAGTGCCGAGGTTGCGCCCGAGCCGCACCGGTTTGAGCTCAACCTTGTCGTCGGGGCCGACGACGGCGACTTCCGTGCCGCGCTCGCGGAAGATTAGCGCGCTGGTCGGAACGTGGACGATATTCGGATTGCTCGGGATCTCGAAAGCGACCTGCGCGTAGGCGCCGGGTTGCAACTGGCCTTCGCTGTTTTCCGCGTGCAGCTCGACCAGCAGCGTGCGAGCGCTCAGATTGATGGCGCTCGAGGTCGTCGCCACCGTGGCGTGGAAAGTCTTTTCCGGAAATTGCGGCAGCCGAAGCTCGGCGGACATTCCCGATTGAATGCCCGCCGACATCTGTTGCGGCACCTGTACGTATATCCGCATTTTGTGAACATCGGCCACGCGGAACAGCTCTGGGCCGCTGCCGCCGCCGGTCCCGCTGCCGGCATTGATGAGCGCGCCGACATCGGTTTCGCGCGCGGTTACAACTCCGTCGAAGGGGGCGGCGATGTTCTTGTATCCCGCCATCACGTCGAAGCGGTCGACTTCGCCCTGATCAGCTTCAGCCTCCGCCTTCGACGAGTTCAAACGGGCCAGCGCGCTGTTGTAGTCGGCTTGTTTGCTTTCTTGTTCCTGGACGGAAACAACGCCTTTCGGTGAATCGCGCCACCTTTGGTAAGTCGATTCCGCAAAGTCCCGTTCCGATTCTCTGACCTTAACGACGGCGCGCGCCGAATTAAATTTGGCCTGCGCGGCCGCGAGTTGTGCATCGAGATCGGGCGTTTCGATTTCCGCAAGCACGTCGCCTTTCTTGACGTGCGCGCCGTAGTCGTAATTCCAGCCTTTCAGGTAGCCGTTGACGCGTGCGTAGATCGGCGCCTCGAACCACGCCTGCACGGTACCCGGCAGCACCAGTCGCTGCGTCGAGGCGCCCCGCTCCGGCGAAATGAGTGCGACCGTGGGAACAGCCTGTTCCTGCGTCCATTGCTTAACTTCGGCCTCGTGGCCCCGCCGTTCCAGGATGCCGACGACCGCGATAATGACCGCGACGGCGAGCGCCATGAGCCCGAAGCGGCGCAGGCCCCGCGAGGAGGGCGGCGGCGTTGGCTTCGGGGTGTGATCTATTTCGCTCATGGTCCTGGTCAGGCGCTTGCTTCGGAAACCGGCGCGTCCAGCTCCTGCGGCCGGTGCCGTGAATGCAGTACGCTGAACACAGTGGGGACGAAGAACAGCGTCGCGAGCGTCGCCACGAGCAGGCCGCCGATCACCGCACGGCCGAGCGGCGCATTCTGCTCGCCTCCCTCGCCAAGGGCAAACGCCATGGGCAGCATGCCGATGATCATGGCAAGCGCTGTCATAAGAACCGGCCGGAAGCGTGTAAATCCGGCTTCCAAGGCGGCCGCGCCGGCGTCAAGGCCTTGCGCCATGGCTTCACGGCAGAAACTGACCAAAAGAATGCTGTTTGCAGTGGCGATGCCCATGCACATGATGGCGCCGGTCAGCGCCGGGACCGACAGCGTCGTCCCGGTCATGAACAGCATCCAGACAATACCGGCAAGAGCTGCCGGAAGCGCAGTGATGATGATGAAGGGATCGAGCCACGACTGAAAGTTGACGACGATCACGAGATAAATGAGGAGAATGGCGCCGGCGAGGCCGAAATAGAGCTCGCTGTACGCGCCGGTCATGGTCCGCACTTGACCGCTCAAGACGACGTAAGAGCCGCGCGGCACGTCCTTTCGGGTTTGTTTCAAAATGCCGTCGATGTCCTTGGCTATGGCGCCGAGATCGCGACCCTGCACTGCGCCATAGATGTCGATCACCGGCTGCACATTGTAATGAGAGACGACGCCCGGGCTTGGGCCCGGGACGATTGAAGCGAGACCGCCAAGGTATTGAGGCGCTTTGGTTTCGGCCGACGTGACCGGCACGTTGACGAGGTCAGACATTGTATCAATGCGATATTGAGGCATTTGCGCCACGATCGGGTACGACACGCCATTCTTGGGATTGAGCCAGAAGTTCGGCTTTACCTGTCCGCTCCCGGAAAGGGTCACCAGCAGGCTGTTGGCGATGTCGCGCTGCGTGAGCCCGACCTCGCCGGCGAGCGTCCGGTCGACGTCCACGTTCATTTGCGGATAGTTGAACACTTGCTGGATGCGGACATCGGCGATGCCGGGGACTTCGCGTATGCGCTTTAAGAGGCTGGTGGCATACGCATAGTTAGCCGGTTGGTTGTTGCCGGTGACTTGCACGTCGATCGGCGCCGGTAGGCCGAAATTCAGGATCTGCGATACGATATCGGCCGGGAGAAACGAGAAAGTCGTTCCGGGAAATTGTTGCGGCAATTTGCTTCGCAATTCCTTGATGTAACTCTCGGTGGGCGCATGGTCCGGATTGAGGCTGATCAGAGCGTCGCCGTCTTCCGGGCCGATGGTGCCGGTGTTCTGATACGCCATGTTGATGCCGGAGAACGGCAAACCGATATTGTCGACGATATTGTCAAGCTGATCGGGCGGGATAGTGCGGCGGACCGTCTGCTCGACGAAATCGAAAAGCCGCGCCGTCTCCTCAATGCGCGTTCCTGGCTGCGCGCGCACGTGCATCAGGATTTGCCCGGAATCGACGGCCGGGAAAAAGTTTTCGCCGAGGAATGGCCAGAGCCCGAACGAAACGATGACGCAAGCGAGGAACCCGGCGATAAAAATCCGCGGCGATGCGAGCGCGAGCGATAGCAGCGAGCGGTAGCGGTCGCGCACGCGTGAAAAACGAGCGTCGAAGGCCTGTTGGAACCGCTTCAGCGGATTGCGCGACCGGCGCGGTTGCGCGGATGTGCCGCCCGCGGCAACAGGCTCTTCCGCATGATGACGGCGCATCAAATAATAGGCCATGGTCGGCACGAGCGTGCGCGAGAGAATGAAGGAGCCGGCGAGGGCGAATACCACCGCTTCAGCCAATGGCCGGAACAGGTAGCCGGCGACGCCGCCAAGCTGGAACATCGGCACAAAGACGATGCACAGACAGAGCAGGGTGACGAAGGCGGGAATGACAATTTGCTGCGCGCCGTCGAGGATGGCCTGCCGAACGTCCTTGCCCTGTTCGAGGTGATAATTGATGTTTTCTATGGTGACGGTTCCGTCGTCGACCAGTATGCCGACGGCGAGCGCCAGTCCGCCTAAAGTCATCACATTGATGGTTTCGCCGAGCCACGACAGCAGGGTCAGCGAGAACAAAATCGCGAGCGGGATTTCAATGAGAATGATGACGGTCGAACGCCAGCTGCCGAGGAATACCAGGATCATCACGCCGACCAGCGCGGCCGCCAGCGCCGCCTCGCGGATGACGCCGAACACCGCAGCCTTGACGAAAATGGACTGATCACCGACGGCGTGAAGGTTCAGGCTCGCCGGAAGAGTCTCCTCAACCCGTGGCAGGAGCGATTTGATGCCGTCAATAACGTTGAGCGTCGAGGCGGCACCGGCCTTGAGAATAGTCATCAGCACCGCGCGCGATCCGTTGACACGGACGAGATTTGTCTGCGGTGGCGACCCCTCGTGCACGTAGCCCACATCGTGGAGGTAAATGACCGTACCGCTGACTTTCTTGACCGGCAGATCATTGATCCGCTCGAGCTCAACCGGGCTGGCGTTGAGCGCCACGTTCCAATCGAACTTGCCGAGCTTGGCGTCGCCGGCGGGCAGAATCAAATTTTGCACACTGACCGCGTTGAGCACGTCGTCGGCGGATACGCTGTGCGCCTGCATCGCCGCCTGATCGAGGTCGATCTGCACTTGCAGAATCTTGCCGCCGTAAGGCGAGGGGACGGCGGCGCCGGCCACCGTCGCAAGCTGCGGCCGGATGAAATTCTGCCCGAGATCGAACAGCCGCATCTGCGGCAGCTTTTTGCTCGACAGCGCGAGCTGAAGGATCGGCACGCTCGAGGCGTTATAGCTGAGCACATAGGGCGGCGTAATGCCGGGCGGCAAAAGCTTCAGCACCGTCTGTGATGCCGCCGTGACTTGCGCCAGCGCCGCGGCAATGTCGACGTCCTTGCGAAAGAAGATCTTGACCACGCCGTAGCCGGACAGCGATTGTGACTCGATGTGTTCGATGTTGGCGACTTGCGCGGTGAGATAGCGCTCGTAGAAGTAAACGACGCGACCGGACATGTCGTTGGGCAACAGTCCGTTATAGGTCCACACCACGCTGACGACCGGTATGTTGATGTTGGGGAAGATGTCGGTCGGGGTGAGCAGCGCGGCGCGAACGCCGAAGATCGCGATCAAAAGCGCGAGCACGACGAAGGTGTAGGGTCGCCTGAGCGCGGTAAGGACGATCCACACGGCGACAGTCTCCTCGCATCGTTAAGTCGCGGCGCCCGCCAGCGCGAAGCGGGCGAGCCGCGGGTCACGTCGCCGCCGCGAACTTACACGATCCGGCGAGGTCTCGTAAGTTAATCAATGTTCATGGACCGACTTTCTTAACCTTCACTTGAACCGTGTCGCCGCACGCTGGCGTTATGCTAAAATCGCCGATGGGGAGCAACCGATGAAGGTGCGCTGAAATGACCGGTTTGCGCCGCCTCTCTTTTCTCGTCGGTCTCGCCCTTCTTGTCTTTGCGTCTCCAATAAGGGCGCAAGAGCGTCCGCAACTGGTTCCCATCCGAGACGCAGACATCAGTTACAAAATCACCCGGCCAAATCAGCCCGCCATCGTCGAGCGCCGGCGATGGCTCGCCGGCGAACACCTTGAGCGCGTTGACGGGCCGGACAAATCAGCCACGATCTTCGACCGCGACAAGAGTGAAATCATTCTGCTCAATCCCGCGAAGCGGTCGTTCCGTAAGCTGGAGGGCACGGGCCGCCGGCCGCCGGAACCGGAGGCGGGTGTGGCTTTGCGGCGCGGCGCGGAGTTGGTGATCGCTGGCCTGCACTGTGCCGAATGGACATGGACCGCAGATACCGAGACCCATACGGTCTGCGTAACGCCTGAAGGCGTGTTGCTTCGCCTTGTGATCGACGGCCGCACTTTAATTGAAGCGCGTTCCGTACACTTCGCGCCGCAGAAAGCGGAGTTGTTCCAGGTGCCGTCGAGTTACACGCCGGCGCTGGCGCCGGAAGGCGCGCCGGAGCCATAAAACTCTGCGAAGGTAACGCTCCGATCCATCCACCGATCGCCTTGCGGCACCGGCGAAAAGCGCTCATGGTTTGGCGGGGCATGCATCTGCGGGCTGGCTAAGTGTCGCGTGCCGGCTGGTCGTTTTCAGTGGTTGGAGCGCGTCCGTTCCGTGCCGGCGCCAGCGAAGCTTCTGCGCAAACGAAGCAGCCGCCGACGATCGCGCGCGGCGCGGCGTTTGGCCGCCGCGGCCGCCATCGCCGGTGGGTTTTGCGTCGGCGGTTGCGCGGTCGGTCCCGACTATTCCGCGCCCGAACCGCCATTGCCGCAAAGTTTCGTTGCAACGCGAAGCGCGGGGAATGAGCAGCGAGCCGATCACATTGCCTCAACCACCAAATGGTGGCGCACGCTTCATGATCGCGAGCTGGATTCGCTGATCGAACGGGCGATCGCCGGCAGTCCCAGTTTGGAGATTGCTTTGCAGCGGCTGCAGCAGGCGCGCGCGCAGGAAGCGATCGTCATCGGCGCCGCCTTGCCGATGGCCGAAGGCACCGAGGGCGGCGGCATAGGAACCGGCAGCGATTTGGGCCGAGGCCGTGCCGCGCAAAGTCTCGTGTCATCCGAAACCGGTACCGGCGTGTCACAGATAACGAACCTCGCCGGCTTCGACGCAGCGTGGGAGATCGATGTTTTCGGGAAATTCCGCCGCGCCATCGAGGCGGCGCAATATGACGTCGAGGCCGCGGCCGCCGTACGCAATGTGGTGCTCATTTCACTCGTCGCCGATGTAACCCGCGCCTATCTTGATCTGCGCGCCCTGCAAATGCAGCTCGCTGTGCTGCGCAAGGATATCGAGGTCGCGCAAAAGTACCTCGATTTTGTGCAGGAGCGTTTCAACCGCGGCATCACCAATGAACTCGATGTGACCTTGGCTCAGCGCCAATTGGCGCAGCTTCAATCGCAGATCGCGCCGCTCGGCGCGCAGATCAATGCCGCGCGCTACGTCATTGCTGTTTTGCTCGGCGAGTTTCCCGAGAATTTGGGCAGGGAGCTAACAAGGCCCGGCATGCTTCCGGCGCTGCCGGGCCGCATCCGTCCGGGTTTGCCGATCGAACTGTTGCGCCGGCGGCCGGACATCGCCGAAGCCGAACGCGAATTGGCAAGTGCGACGGCGGCAATCGGCGTCGCCACCGCCGATTTGTTTCCGCGCGTGGCTTTGATCGCCGCTGCCGGGAATCAATCCGCGGTCGGCGGCGTGCCTATCAATCCGATCTGGTCGGTCGGGCCGGGAGTTCTCGCGCCAATTCTGGACTTCGGCCGGCTCGATGCCGCCGTTGAGAAGTCGGACTATCGGGCGCGCGAACTTTTGTTCAACTACAAACAAACAGTGCTGAGGGCGGTTGGCGAGGTCGACACCGCCGTCGATGCCTATGCCGCTCAACAAAATCGCTTGCACCACCTGGCCGATGCTCTCACTGCCGCGCGCAAAGCCGTCGACCTGGCGAGCGAACGGTTTGATCGAGGCTTGATCGATTCACTCAACGTGATCGATGCCCAGCGGCAGGAGTATGAAATCGAGCGGCAATACGTTGCCGCCCAAGCCAGCGCCGCCGAACAGCTGGTCGCGCTCTATAAATCGCTCGGCGGCGGCTGGGAAGATTACCAAATATTCCCGCCGATCCGGCCGCCGTTGCCGGCCATCGCCGCGGCGTTCCGGAGCTTACTGGCCCCAAACGCGGCGCCATAACTACCTCGGCGCGTTGCAACTGAGTGGGCCGCAACTTCGCGGTTTCATCCGCGCCATGCGGAAACCAGCTTGTTGCTTTTTTGCCACTAGCCCCGCGATTCCGCAGTTGTGGAGCGGCCTAATCGAGGCTCGCGAACTCCATGTCATTCGACCGTCATGCGCCAAAAATAGAGGAGGGAAGGGCCTTTTTCTCAAGAGCCGCGGGGCTCGCAGAGAACGTAAGAGCCGAAGGGCTCGTGGAGCTGGAGGGGTTATGATCGTCAAGCGGAGAACGTTTTTTCTACTCGCCGGAATGGCGTTAGGGGTCTCTCTTACGTCCGCCCCGGCGTCGGCTGCGGACATGGATGCGATGGCGACGAAGGCGCCGCCTTATGCGGTGGCGCCGGTGGCCACGGGACCGGCATCGTGCAACAGCTTCGCCGGCTTTTTCCTGACCGATTGCCAACTGCTGTGGGCCACCGTGCGGCTCTACGGCACAGTGGACGTGGGCGGTACCTACCAGACCCACGGCACGCCGTTCGATAAGAACTTCCCGACCGGGGCGAGCTATCTGCTTGGTGCGGGTGGCACGGGCGCGACGAACCGGACATCGGGATTTGGCCTCGGTCCTAACGCGATGAGTCAATCGGTTATCGGCATCAGCTCGAAAGAACCGCTGGCGCCGGGCTGGAATTTCGTCACGGTCAACGAACTGGCCTACGATCCTTATTCGCTATTGTTAGCGAACGCGCCGGCGGCCTTGGCGGTCTCCAAGGGCACCGCGCAGAATAATGAGGCCCTGCCGTTCGACTCGAGCCGCTGGGGTTGGCTCGGAGCATCAAACTATATCGGTATAAACTCTTCGGTGTACGGAACGCTGACCTTCGGCCGGCAAAACGCACTGCAGAGCGACGGCATCAACATTTATGACCCGATGGGCGGCGCGTACGCGTTCTCGCCGATCGGCTTCTCCGGCAAGGCGGCCGGCGCCGGCGACACCGAAGATGCGCGCTGGACCACGGCGTTCAAATATCGCGTCAACGTCGGCGACTTCCGGTTTGGCTTAATGGGCCAGCCGATCGGCGGCCCCAAGGCGGGGTTGGATGCCTATAACCCGAACAACGGCGCAGTCTCCGGCGACATCGGCGGGGACTTCAAGAATCTGTTCGGCGGACCCGGCGTTCTGTCGCTCGATGCCATCGGCACCTATGAGCGGGACGCCGTCAACATTTCGATGATGTACCCCGGCCAGGTTGTTAATGCGGACGGCTGGCCGACCACGTTCCCGGCGACCGGCGCCAACAAGGCGACGCTATCGGACCAGACCGCGTTCATGGCGCTGGCCAAATACTCGTTCGGCTCGTGGGGGAGCCCGCCGCCGCCGATCGTCGGCAAGGGGCCCATTCCGCCGTCGGGACCGGTGGGCGTGCCGCTGACGCTCTATGCCGGCTACGAGTGGATCCAGTTCGCCAATCCGAGCAATCCGCAAAATAACTTCAACGACGATGGCTACACGTTCCTTGATCCGACGGCGCTTGCCGGCGGTCATGGCTCGGTGGCCAGCGTTAATCTGACCTCGATCAACAACAACGCCTTCAACGCCCTGTGCGGGACTGGCGGGGGCTGCAAGGACGAGATCTTCCAGATCTTCTGGGTCGGCGCCAAATACGGCATCACCAAAGACCTGGATGTCATCGGCGCGTACTACGAGTACTTCCAGAACATGTACACGCTCAACGTCGGCAACGTGTGCGCCATTCCGGCCGCCCACTCGCAATGCGCCGGCAACTTCTACGTGGGCTCCGCGGTGCTCGATTGGCGGTTCCTGCCGAAGTGGGATGCCTACATCGGCACCATGTACTCACAGGCGACCGGCGGCATCGCCAACGGCGATATCACCCGCACCAACCTTGCGACCACCGCCGGCGTCCGTTTCCGGTTCTAAAACTGCGACGAGAGAACCGCTATCCACGGATTGCGAAGCGCCGCCCTCCTCTTGGGGGCGGCGCTGTCGTTTGCGTCGCACCCGTCTTTCCCGGCGGTCCGGCGTGAGTCATATTTGCCACACTTCGCGATAAACTTTGGTGACGGCAAAAAACCAAGGAAAAAGAGCGACTTGTGCATTATTCCTTTCGACGGGCAGCATCGACCCTCGAATCCCAAGGGTATATACAGGCCGGTGGAGGGGTGGGCCGAGTCGCGGGGGCGGTTCTGACGGCCTGCCAGGGGGTTAACAGGTAGCCGACGGTGAAGACGAGGTAACATGCCGTCGTTGATAGAGCGAACGGGCGCATTTTTTCTGATCTGTTGCGCAGCGGCTTGTCTAAATCACGCCGCCGCCGCGACTGAGTTGAACTATTTGCCCGCGCCTTCGCCGTCTTCCGACAAACCGGGCTGGGCCGGGTTTTATTTCCAGGACAAGGCGCCTGCGGCTCCCGGCAGGGCGCCTTGGAGTGCGCTCGACGCCTCCAAGGGCGGCTTCGCATCTCCCAATTTGATCACGCCTCCGGTCAACGAGAACTTCGGCTATAATTTCCAGTCGGGGAATTTGGTCTTCGGCCTCGAGGGCTCCCTTGCTGCGGCCAATTTCGATGGCAAGTTTACCAGCCCCTATCTCCCCGGGACGGGTGCCTGGACGCCGAACATGAACTGGCTTGGCACCGTGACTGGCCACGTCGGGTATTCGTTCGGTCAGTGGCTGCCGTATGTCAAAGCCGGCTTCGCGGCCGCGGACGTCGCGTCGCCGTTGCAAGGCGCGCCGACAGGAGGGTTTTCGCAGGGCACCGAGGTCGGTGGTTGGACCAGCGGCGTCGGCCTTGAGTACCAAATCTCTCCGAAGCTCTCGCTTGGGCTTGAGTACCTTTATACCGATCTCAGCGCCGGTATTGGCGGCGCCCCCGGAGGCCCGGCGCTTACTGGCTCCCCGGAAGTGTACTCAACGGCCTTAAAATCCCAGAGCTTGCTGGGGCGGCTCAACTACAAAGCGGGCTGGTAGCGAGGCGAAGCGGGTTCGCAGTTACTGTGCCGGCGCGGCTGACGGCCTGACGCTCTCGCAATTCTCGACAAACTTGACGATCTGGCGCACGAGCTCGCCCTCGAGCAGCGGCGCGTGTCCCTGATCGGGTACCTCGATCACATCCATCTTGTCCCGCCGGGCGCTCATGGCCGCGACGGTTTCGGCGGACAGCATGTCCGAGTTTTTGCCGCGAATGACCAGCATCGGCACGTTCGCCAGCGCGTCAAATTCATTCCAGAACGAGGGCATCGCACCCTCGACGTCAATGCCGGAGATCGCGCGCGCGATGCCCAGGTCGTAAGCAGGCTCGAGCACGCCGTGTTTCACCTTCCAGGTCAGCCGCGCGCCGGCCATCCATTGCTCGCCGCTCAACTTCGGGAACTGGCCGCCCATCAGATCGCGAAGGACTTTTGCGCCTTCCTCGAAGGTGCGCGGATGCGGCAATTTTCCGAGATAGCCTTTGATGCGCGCCATGCCTTTGGCTTCGGCCACCGGCCCGATGTCATGGAGCACGACGCCGGCGATGGCGCTGGGATAGGCGACGGCACACAGCATTGTCAGCACGCCGCCGCGTGAGCTGCCGATAAATATCGCGGGGCCGACGCCAAGCTGGATGAGGATGTTGACGATGTCGCCGAGCTCGACGGTGCAGTTGTAATTGGTGTGATCGGTGTCGTGATCGGAATGCCCGCGGCCGCGCGAGTCGATCGCGACCACGTGTCGCGCCGGTGAGCCGAATGCCAGCGCCGGTGCCACTTCATAAAAGTCGGCAACGCTGCGGGCGAGCCCCGGCAGGCAAACCACCGGCATCCCCGGCGCCTCACGCGAGCCGTATTCCCGTACGTGCAGCCGCAGCCCATCCGGCGCCGTGACCCACATACTCTTGCCGGGGCCCTCGGCCGAAACGTTTGTCTGACGCGCCACTTGAGCGGAATGTTTGCCCATGGTCTGCCGCCGTTGCCTGCCTCACGTATATGTTAGAGGCGGGTCATAAAAGCGACATTAACGGTCACGTAGCCGGGAGGGCAACCGGGAAAACTTTTCAGTCAGAATAAAATCGGATGGAACCGGACGGGGCCTAGCCGCCCCGCCGCAGGTCGGCCTCGATCAGGAGCCGCGGATCGTTACCCAGACGGGCGCGGTAGACCTGCATGTTCTCAATTACCCGCTGCACATAATTGCGCGTCTCGGCGATGGGGATGCGTTCGATCCAGTCGATGGGATCGACTTTCGGATCGCGCGGATCACCGTACTGCTCGATCCATTCTTTCGCCCGCCGCGGGCCGGCGTTGTAAGCGACAAAGGCCAACACATAGGATCCGCGCCAGCTGGCGATGTCATTGCCGAGCTCCGCAGTTCCGATCTGCGCGTTATAGACTATGTCGCCCAATAACCGGTGCCGGTCGAACGAGACGTTGAACCGTTTCGCCGTATCGCGGCCGGCCTCCGGCGTGACCTGCATCAAGCCCAACGCGTTGGCGCTGGAAACCACCTTGGGGTTGAACGCGCTTTCCTGGCGCACAATCGAATACACCACGCACGGCTCGACGTGCGGACCGATCTGCTCGTAAGCCGGCATCCCGAAATTCGGAAACGCGTAGTGCTCGAGCGGCAGACCGTGGGAGAGCGCGGTTTTGCCGATCAGCAATGCGGTGCGTGCGTCGTTGTGATGCGCGGCAATCTCGCCGAGCAACGTCAACGCGCCAGCGTCAGTCGCCTTGTCGGCGAACTCAACCGCCATGACCGCGGCAAGGTCGCGTTCGTCGATCGCATATAAAATCTCGAAAGCGCGCGCGACTTCGAGCCGCCTCGCTTCGGCGGGCGGTTCTGGCGGATTGCGCAGCGTGACCGCCTCGATGCCGAGACGCGCGCGCGCCAACTGCCCGTAATAGGCCGTCGGGTAACGGGCGGCCTGTTCGTAATGCGCGCGCGCATCCGTGCCACGGCCCAACGCTTCGGCGGCGCGGCCCTGCCAGTAGTCGGAGCGCGCCAATGTGATCGGATTGGTGACTCCGTCGGCAATGCGGGCGAAATGGGACAGCGCGACTGAGGGCTCACGCAGGAACCGCAGCGCGATCCAGCCCGCGGTAAACTGCTGGTCGGCGCGATAATTTTCGCCCACCGGCGTTGCCGCCCCGTTGGCGACTTCGTAGGCGCCTTTGTAATCGCCGGTATCGAGAAGTTTGCGGGCGATCAGGCGCCGTTCGACCCACCACTGATCGACGTCGCCGAGCCGCTCCGGCTCACGTGGGGCAGAGAGCGTCAGGTGTCCGGCCTCGGCGATCTTATCCGAGCGGCGAAGCCACTGGATACGGCTGAGCAGATAGCCCGCGTCGCGTTGCGCCTCCGCCGGAACGGCATCGAGAAGGCCTTTGGCTTTGGGCGACTTGGCGATGACGGCGGAGCGCGCCTTGGCGATGCTCAGTCCGGCAGGCCCGAGTTGATGTGCGGCCCGCAGTCCTGCTTCTTCATCATCGACGTCGAAGCGCACGTCCATCCGCGCCTTGTCGTCGGCGGGGGTAATAAACTCGCCAAATATCTCGCGCGCGTGGCCTTCAACGTCGGCGGAGAAGCCGTCCTTGCGCCAGGCGAGGCGAACCATGCTTTGCGCGCCGGCGCGGTCGCCTTGCGCGAGAAGTGCACGCGCCAGCGCCAGCCGTCCTCTTCCGGTCGACGGCGGGTCGGCCGAAAAAAAAGCGACGACCGAGTGCGGATCGGCCTGCTGTTGCCACAACGTCGCTTCCGCCTTGCGGCGCAGCGCCGTTATTCCCGGCCAGCTCGGATTGGCGGCGATGAAGGCGGCGTAACGCGGAAAATCGGGATCGGCATCATCACTTCGCAGGATCATCCATTCCACGAGCTTGCGCGCCAGCGGATCGGTAATGGTCGTCTCGATCGAGCTCGCCTGCTCGGTTCGTCCTTTGTGAACGAGGTCGGCTGCCTGCTTGACCGCGCCTAGATCGAGAGGCGAGGTGGCCGCCGTCGCGGCCATCGCCAGTGGCGGCGAATATCGCGGCCGTACGGCCGGCGCGGTGAAGGCGGGCGCGTGTATTGCCGCCGGAGGTCGCGCGAAGTCCGCCGCGCGGGGTTCAAGAACGCCGGATGAGGGGATGGCCGCGGTGGCCGCGGTCTTTTGCAGACGATCGGCGCGAATCGGTGGCCGCGGCCGCGGCAACGGGACATCGCGGCCGAGCGGTGTCGCCACGGCTGGACCGGCCAGGAGGCCGCTTGCTGTGAGCACGAATATGAGCCGAATGGCCGTCAATGTCCGGACCCTCCTGGCCCAGCCCCAACCGCGGGCATGGCCCCCGGTACTCTCTTTGAAGGACAAAATTGAACAATTGCTAATGCCCGAGCGCAGGCAAGGCAATCCGCTACCATCACGGCGAAACGTGGGCGCGATGAAGCTTTGCACCACGCGCACGCAACCCCTTAGGAACATGGTATGATTGGGCGAAAAGGGCTTTCAAGGGCCCACGTCAACCGATATCTATCGTGACGGCAAGCGCGGCGCGCTGACGCAGCCGCTTGATCAAATTCGCAAGGCTCGTGCCATGACCGCCAAGACTAGTTTCCGAGGCTCCTTCGTTGCGCTCGTCACGCCGTTCAAGAACGGCTCGGTCGACGAAAAGGTGTTTCGCGACCTAGTCGATTGGCAGATCACCGAAGGCACCAAGGGGCTCGTTCCAGTCGGCACGACCGGTGAGAGCCCGACGCTTTCGCATGAAGAGCACGCCGACGTCGTCAAATGGTGTGTCGAGCAGACGCGCGGCCGTGTGCCGGTCGTTGCCGGGGCGGGCTCGAATTCGACCAAAGAAGCGATCGCGATGGCGAAGCACGCCGAGGAAGTCGGCGCCGACGCCGTGCTGGTCGTCACGCCGTATTATAACAAACCGACGCAGGAAGGGCTTTACCAGCACTTCAAGGCGATCAACGACGCCATCGGCATTCCGATCATTATGTACAACATCCCGCCACGATCGGTGATCGACATGTCCGTCGAGACCATGAAGCGGCTGTTCGAGCTGAAAAATATTGCCGGCGTGAAGGACGCGACCGCCAATCTGGCGCGGGTGTCGCAACAGCGCGAGGCCATGGGGCCTGACTTCAATCAGCTCTCCGGCGAAGACGCGACCGCGCTTGGCTTTAACGCCCACGGCGGTCATGGCTGCATTTCGGTTACCGCCAACGTCGCGCCGCGGCTGTGCGCGGAGTTTCAGAATTCTTGCCTCGACGGCGATTACGCCGCGGCGCTGCGGCTCCAGGACAAGTTGATGCCTTTGCACAACGCATTGTTCATTGAAACCAGTCCGGCGCCGGTCAAATACGCGATGTCGCTCGTCGGCAAGTGCAGCGAGACGGTGCGTTTGCCGATGGTGCCGGTCAGCGAGAAAACGCGCGCCGCGGTGCGCGAAGCCATGGTGCATGCGGGTCTCGTAAATTAAGGTCGGAACGGGCGGCGACGGCCGACTATTGTTGTTATCAAGATATTGACGGCGAACCGGCGTAAAATCGGGAGGGCATTATGTTTGAGGAATTCAAAAAGTTCGCGATGCGGGGCAACGTCGTCGATCTGGCGGTCGGCGTGATCATCGGCGCCGCTTTCGGCGCGATCGTCAATTCTCTGGTCAGCGACATCGTCATGCCGCTTATTGGTGCGGCCACCGGCGGCCTCGATTTCTCCAATTATTTCGTTCCGCTGTCATCGAAAGTGACCGCCAGTGCGCTGGTAGACGCGAAAAAGCAGGGTGCGGTCTTTGCCTGGGGCAACTTCCTGACCATCTGCATCAATTTCATCCTTATCGCGATCGCGTTGTTTCTCGTCATCAAGGGCATCAACCGGATGAAAGCGCCGGAAAAGCCGGCTGCGCCGGCGGCGCCATCTCAGGAAGTCGTGCTGCTGACCGAGATTCGTGACGCCCTGAAGAGCCGTTAAGCGCGGAACCATGGCGGCGAAGCCGGAAAGGAAGCTGCGCGTCGTCGCCGACAACCGCAAAGCGCGCTTCAACTACTTTATCGACGAAACGATGGAGACGGGTGTAGCGCTGACCGGTACCGAGGTGAAATCGCTGCGCCAGGGCAAGGCCACCATTGCGGAATCGTACGCGGACGCCCGCGATGGCGAAATCTGGCTGATCAACGCGAATATTCCCGAGTACCTGCAGGCGAACCGTTTCAACCATGCGCCAAAACGCCCGCGCAAGCTGCTGCTGCACCGCCGCCAGATCAACAAGTTGATCGGTGCGGTCGAGCGCGAGGGAATGACGCTGATCCCGCTCAAGCTTTATTTCAACGAGAAAGGACGCGCCAAGCTCGAACTCGCTCTCGCACGCGGCAAAAAGCTCTACGACAAGCGCGAGACCGCAAAAAAGCGTTCCTGGGACCGCGAGCGCGGCCGTCTTTTGCGGCAAAAAGGGTAAGCCATGCTTCCCGTGAGCCTCGATCATTGCGTCATTCACGTCACCGACTGGCAGCGCTCGAATGCCTTCTATACGACCGTCCTTGGCGCGGAGCTTGTGGAGCGGCCGGTCGGCTATGCCTACCGGTTCGGCGACCGCCAACTGAACGTTCATGGCCCGGGCGTGAATCCGGCGGAAGTGGCCCGGCTTCCGGTTGCTCCCGGCAACAGCGACCTTTGTTTCGAATGGCATGGGCCGATTGCGGATGCGATCTCCCATTTGCAGCGCTGCGGGGTGGCCGTCGAGCGCGGTCCATTGCAACGCTTCGGCGCCAAAGGTGAGGGAACCAGCGTCTATTTTCGCGATCCCGATGGATCACTCATGGAGTTCATGTCCTACGCTGGCGCCGCCGCGAGCCATGCTCGAGAAGCGCACGGCAAGCACGATCCGACGCGGCTGCCGGCGAATATTCCGGCGCCGCAGGACGACGGGGGCGCACGCCACCTTACCGGCATGAAGCTCCCCGATATCGCGTTGCCGGCGACGCAGCGGGGCGCGTTTGATTTGGCGCAATTGCCGGGCCGCACCGTCATTTACATTTATCCCCGGACCGGAGTGCCAGGTGTCGACCTGCCGCCGGGCTGGGACGATATCCCCGGCGCCCGCGGCTGCACCCCGCAATCGTGCGGCTTTCGCGATCATTTTGCCGAGCTGAAGAATTTGGGAGTTGAGCACGTCTTCGGGCTCTCGACCCAGGACACTAACTACCAGCGTGAGGCCGCGGAGCGCCTGCACCTGCCGTTCCCGGTTCTGTCAGACTCCGAGCTGGCATTCACGCGTGCGCTGAAGCTTCCCACTTTCCAGGCCGCCGGTATGACGCTGATCAAGCGCATGGTGCTTGTCGTCGACGACGGGGTTATAACGAAAGTGTTTTATCCGGTCTTTCCGCCGGACAAGAGTGCCGCCGAAGTCGTAGAGTGGCTCCGACAGGCAGAGTCTACGCGCCAATAAGAACGCGCGATTCGAGGAGAACATCGATGTCAAACTTCATTGTCGCTCCGCATTTCCGGCTCCAGGAATGGGTTGCCGAAGAGAAGGACTATTTCGCCGCCGAGGGGCTCGACTACGAATTCAGGGAGACCATGGATTCAAGTTCGGCCGCCGGTCACCAGATCGGCAATAAAGTCGGCGCCTATCAGACATTCGAGGCCGGCCGCACCTGCAACGTCAGCGGCGCCTGTCACTGGACGGTGAACGTCGCCGCCTCGAACGGCCACGGCAAGCTCTACGCCGATTGTTATTCGGTCTCGCCCTGCGGGGTGTTCGTGCCGCCGGACTCCAAGGTGCGTAGTCCGGCCGATCTCGCGGACGTTCCGATTTCCGTCGGCTACCAGTCGGGCAGCCATTACGCGACTATCCAGGGGCTGGAGCAATATCTGACTCCGGAACAGATCAAACTGTCATTTGCCGATGGTCTTTTGTTCGCCCGCATGGAAATGCTGATCGACGGCAAGGTGCCCGCCGCATCGCTGTTCAGCGGACCGTACTATTTTGCCGAGCAACTCGGCTTCCGCAAAATCATCGACACGACGTTCATGATGGCGGCGATGGTCACCGGAACGCCCGATCCGCAGGATGTGCGGAAGTATTTCCGCGCCTTGCGCCGCGCCCAGCGCGATATCGATTTGCGGCCCGAGCTTTACACGCACTACTACAAGAAGGAATTTCCGGTGCGTTTCCGTGACCAGATGGACACGCGGCGATGGGGACCCGGCGAGCGCCTGGTCTTCGAGCCTTATTCAAGGGAAACTTTCGAAGAGTCCTTTGCCTGGATCGAGCAGCACGGCATTTTTCCGCCGGGCGAGATGGGCGCGGGCCGGTACGAAACCGCAATTTTCACTGAAGCCGCGGAATAGCGCTACGGCGCCGCGTCGATGTGTGCCCGCACCTGCGCAAACACTTCGCGGAACATTTGCGGCGTCAGCACCCGCGTCGAGGTGTTGTAGCGCGAGCAGTGGTAGCTTGCGAACAGGGTGAATGATCCCATCGGATACGCGCCGCCGTGCGCAAAGGCGTGGGCGCTGCGCTTTAATTTTTGGGCGGTGATGAATGTTTCATGGGCGATCCGTCCCAGTGTGACGATCGCGCGGATGTTGCTCATCTCGTTGAGCGTGGCGACAAAAAACTCGCGGCACGTCGCGATCTCTTGCGGCGTTGGCTTATTCTCCGGCGGCACGCACCGCACGGCGTTGGTGATGCGGCAATCGATGAGGGTCAGGCCGTCGTCCGGACGCGCCGCATAATCGCCCTTGGCAAAGCCGAACTCCTTGAGCGTGGCGTAGAGCAGGTCGCCGGCATAATCGCCGGTGAAAGGCCGGCCGGTGCGGTTGGCGCCGCGCAGCCCCGGGGCGAGCCCGACTATCAGCAGGCGAGCGTCGGCGGGGCCGAACGAGGGGACCGGGGCATTGAACCAGTCGGGCTCTTGTTGGCGCCAGGTCTCGCGGAAGGCCACCAGCCTCGGGCAGCGCGGACAATCGCGGCCAGGCTCGGCCGCGGCGCGTGCTACCGCGGTCATCGCCGTCTGCTATTCTTCGTCGAATTCCTCTTCGACCTCGAGCTCGACGCGCTGGCTGGTGGTGCCGCGCTGGAGGAATTGCGGCGTGTGCCGGGCAGGCTCGCGGCCTTCACGCGGCTCGCGCACGGGGCGTTCGGAGGGGTCTCGCCCGATCTTATTTTGCATCTCGACAATATCGACAAACTGATCCGCCTGGCGGCGCAGTTCGTCCGCGACCATTGGCGGCTGTGTCGAGACCGTCGAAACCACGACCACGCGGACGCCGCGCCGCTGAACCGCCTCGACCAGCTTGGTGAAATCGCCATCGCCGGAGAATAGCACCATCTGATCGATGTGCGGGGCAAGCTCCATGGCATCGACGGCAAGCTCGATGTCCATGTTGCCCTTCACCTTGCGGCGGCCGGTCTGATCGACAAACTCCTTGGTGGCTTTGGTTACGACGGTGTAGCCGTTGTAATCGAGCCAATCGATCAGCGGGCGGATCGAGGAATACTCCTGATCCTCGATGACGGCGGTGTAATAGAACGCGCGCAACAGATAGCCGCGCGATTGGAACTCGCGCAGCAGCCGCTTGTAATCGATATCGAAGCCAAGCGACTTTGCGGTGGCGTAGAGATTGGCTCCATCAATGAACAGCGCGATTTTTTCGGCCTGGATCGACATGGGGTCTCTCAATAGGTCAGTCGTTATCAAAACCGGATGACTAGCAATGCCGCCGATGTTTTCCGGACTTGGTGAACGCGCTGTCGTTCGTCAAATGCTCAATACGGGCGCAAAAAGACGAAAGTACGTTGCGGTCACATTTCACTACTAACATTTTGTACGGGCACCAAGCAGGAACCATATGTCGCAAGCCCATCACGTCCCCGAGCTGCGGCACGCCGTCGCGGAAATACCTTCGGGGCAACTACAAATGCCGCCACCAAGTTCCCCCACGCGACCAGCGCAGTCTGCTGGCCGTTAAGGAATCAAAATCGGACTGGGGCGGAGACCTAAATCGGCCCCTTGCACTTGCGGCTCTATGGCGATACCTACCCCCCGTCAGGGAACCGATCCCGAGCCGGTCACGGCTGCCGCCCACCGGGCGCATGATTGAAGCACCACTGGAGCACTATTTATGGCCCGCGTTACCGTCGAGGATTGCATCGACAAAGTCGAAAACCGCTTTGATCTCGTCCTGATTGCCAGCCATCGGGCACGCCTGATCTCCTCGGGAGGCCAGATCGCCGTCGAGCGGGACAACGACAAGAACCCGGTCGTGGCGCTTCGCGAGATCGCGGACAAAGCGGTTTCGCCTGAGGATTTGAAGGAAGAGCTGGTCCATTCCCTGCAGAAATACGTGGAAGTCGACGAGCCGGAGCCGGAAGGAATTCCGCTTATCGGCGCGCCCGGCACCGGCATCGACGCCGACGATACCGAGGTTACGACCGACCGCATGAGCGAGGAAGAATTGCTCAAGGGGCTCGAGGGTCTGACGCCGCCGGAGAGCCAGCCCGAGCCGGACACGGACGTCGACGCCGAAGAAGACTGACCGCCCGGCGGGCCGTTAGGCTAGCCCGCAGCGGCCCACATCTCGGCGACGTATTCCCAGTTGATCAGGTGATCGACGAACGCCTTGAGGTAGTCAGGGCGCCGATTACGGTAGTCGATGTAATAAGAGTGTTCCCAGACGTCGCAGCCGAGGATCGGCTGCGCGCCGTGAACGAGCGGGCTTTCGCCGTTCGCAGTCTTCATCACCCCGATCTTGCCGAACTTCACCGCGAGCCAGCACCAGCCGGAGCCGAATTGCGTGGAGCCGGCCTGGATGAATTCTTCTTTCATGCGTGCCACCGAACCAAGATCGGCGATGATCTGCTTTTCCAGCTTGCCGGGGATGCGGTCTCCGCCGCCCTCCGGCTTCATCCATTTCCAGAAGTGGATGTGGTTGTAGTGTTGCCCCGCGTTGTTGAATAACGCGGCATTGCCGAAGAATGAACTCTTGACCACTTCTTCGAGCGGCTTGTCTTCCAGGCCGGTGCCCTTCAGCAGATTGTTGCCGTTGTTGACGTACGCCAGATGATGCTTGTCGTGATGGAATTCGAGCGTCTCGCGTGACATGTACGGCGCCAGCGCGTCATAGGCGTAGGGCAGCTCCGGCAGGGCAAACGGCATCGGCGTTCTCCTCCATGATGCGCGGAAAGGCGCGAAGGTCAGCACAGCGCGGCCGCTCTCTCAACAGCGAAGATCGCCGCCGCTCCGGCAAGCCCGTCGGCGCCAGCCGATCGCCCGAAGTGGGCGGCTTGCCAGATTTCCGCCGATCCCGCAGATTGCCTGCGATTAAGAGAAAAAATGGATTTCCGGCGATGCGCCGAAATCCGAGTTGGGAAGGAAAGGCTGATGAAGCCTCCCGTATTCGATTACGAGAGGCCACCGACGTTACGCGCTGCGCTCGAGGCGTTATCGCGGCACGGCGGCAAGGCCAAATTGCTGGCCGGCGGCCAAAGCCTCATTCCCCAACTCAACCTGCGGCTGATTTCGCCGGCGAGGCTTATCGATGTGAGCCGGCTCGCCGAGTTGCAGTACATCATTGAAGAATACGGACACGTACGCGTCGGGGCGCTGACCACGCACAACACCATTTTGCGCTCGCCCATCGTCGCCGCCAACTGCCCGATCATGACCGAGGCGTACGCACACGTCGCAAATCATTCGATCCGCAACCACGGCACCATTGGCGGCAACCTCTGCCACAATGACCCGGCTTTCGAGATGCCGCTTGTCGTTATGCTGACCGGCGGGACCATGATTGCGCGCAGCGCGCGTTCGACGCGCACGATTGCCGCAGAGAGATTTTTCAAGGCGCCGTACGCGACCGATCTCGCCGCCGACGAAATGCTGACCGAAATCCGTATTCCGCGTCTTGCCCCCGGACATGGCTATGCGTTCCTCGAAATCAGCCAGCGCTACGGCGACCGTTCGCTTATCGCTGCGGGGTGCCTGCTGACACTTCGCTATGGCACCTGCCGCGACGTGCGCGTCGGCATCCGCAACGCCGTTCACAACGTGTTTCGGCTCGGCTCGGCGGAAGCGAAACTCGAAGGCAAAACACTTTCCGCTGCTCTCATCGACGCGGCGGCCGAGGCCGCGGCCGCGGAATTGACGCCGGCGGGCGATCTGCACGCCGACGAGGCGTACCGCCGCGACTTGGCGGCGACACTAACCAGGCGGGTGCTTCGTATCGCTTGCGCGCGCGCCGGCCAGCCGCTCGACGGATGACCGGTATGGATGAGGTCGAGATCAACGTCACGGTGAACGGACGACCCTTCAAGCGGCGCGTCGAGCCGAGATTGCTGCTGACCGACTTCGTCCGTCACGAGATCGGGCTAACCGGCACCCATGTCGGCTGCGAAAACGGCGTTTGCGGGGCCTGCACCGTGCTGCTCGACGGCTTGGCGACCCGCGCCTGCTGTACGCTCGCGGTGCAGGCTGATGGCCGGCGCATCGAAACGGTCGAGTCGCTTGGGCGCGTCAACAACCTCAGCCCGCTGCAACGCGCATTCTGGGAAATGCACGGCCTGCAGTGCGGCTATTGCACGCCCGGCATGCTGATGCTGATGACGGAATTGCTGCGCGAAAATCCGCATCCCGACCGCGACACGATTCGCGCGCGGCTGAACGACAATATCTGCCGCTGCACCGGCTATGAAGACATCGTCAATTCGGTCGAGCGTGCGGTGGAATTGATGCATGCCGAGCAGAGGCGCTGATGGCCGAAGCAGGCAAAATCCTTTCGCCCCCGGCCGGCCGGCAAAAAGAACGGCCCGATCAGCGGCTCAACGTCATCGGCACGCGCATGCTGCGCAAGGAGGACCCGCGCTTCCTCGTCGGCCGCGGCCACTTCATCGACGACATCGAGTTGCCGAACATGGCGCATGCGGCATCGTTGCGAAGCCCGCACGCGCATGCGCGCATCAAATCGATCGACGCCGGCGCAGCGCGGGCGTTGCCCGGCGTCGTTTGCGTCATCACCGGCGCGGAGGCGGCGCAAGAAACCGCTCCCTTGCCGTGTTTTGCCAACCCCTCGGTCGAGCAGCGCTGCCTGGCGCTGGGCAAAGTCCGCCATTTTGGCGAGCCGGTCGCGTTGATTGTCGCCGACAGCCGCTATATCGCCGAAGACGCCGCCGCTCTCATCCGCGTCGACTACGAGCCGCTGCCGGCGGTTTCCGACATGATGGAGGCGATCAACTCGCGCGGCGACGCGGTCCTGCATCCCGAGCGTGGGCCTGACAACGTCGCCGAACATCGGAACTATACGTTTGGCCCGGTGGAGCAGGAATTCGCCGCTGCCGCCCACGTCGTCAAGCGCCGGCTGCGCTGGTCGCGTTCGGGTGGCCAGCCGCTGGAAACCGCCGGCGCGGTCGCGAGCTACGACGAGGGGTCGGGAAAGTTCACCATCCACGTCAACGGCTCGATGTACAACTACATCGGCTTTACCATCGCGACGGCGCTCAAAGTCCCCAGTCATCAAGTCAACATCGTTCCCGCCGACGCCGGCGGCAGTTTTGGCAGCAAGCTTTTCCTGCACAAGGTTTCGGTGCTCGCGGCGCTGGGCGCGAGAGCGAGCGGCCGTCCGGTCAAATATATCGAGGACCGCATCGACAACATCACCGCATCCGACAATCACGGATCGGATCGCACCTACGATGTCGAGCTGGCGCTGGATGCGTCGCACCGGATGACGGCGCTGCGCTACCGCGTGGTGGACGATTACGGCGCCTATTTTCAGTACGGGCTCGGCACGCACGGCAACGGGTTTTCGCAAACCGTCGGGCCATACCGTATTCGCGCCGTCGGTGCGGAGATCTACGCCGTTTTCACCAACAAGTGCCAGCAGGGCGCATGCCGCGGCTTCGGCTCTGAAGTCACGAACTTCATGATCGAGCGCATTGTCGATGCGGCCGTCGATGAGCTCAAGCTCGATCCGATCGCGTTCCGGCACGACAATTTCATCCAGCCGGACGAATTTCCGTACCAGATCCCGACCGGCAACCTCTACGACAGCGGCAACTATCCGGGCGCGCTCGATATGGCGCAGCAGATGCTTGGCTACCAGGACTGGCGCGACAAGCAGCAAGCTGCCCGCACCAAAGGACGATATTTCGGCATCGGCGTGGCGAGCTGCCAGGAAAAGGGTGTGTTCAGCGCGACCGAATTCTGGATGCTCAACCGAAGCCCCGGGTTCGCGCTGACCAGCTCGCCGGAGAGCGCATCAGTCAAGATCGACCCTACGGGAAAAGCCGTGATCTCGCTGCACGCGCCCTGTTGGGGCAACAGTCCCGAAACGGTCGCGGCCATGGTTCTGGCCGAGCAACTGACCATGGATCCCGCCGACATCAGCATCACTTATTCCGACACCGATCACGGGCTTCCGGGGACGGGTCCCGGCGGCAGCCGGTACACGGTGATGATCGCGGGCGCCGTCACCGGCGCGGCCGCGATCATCAAGGAAAAGCTGACGCGGATCGCCGGCCATATGCTTGAGGCCGCTTCGCACGATCTTGAATTTCGTCAGGGCAAGGTCGGAGTCAAAGGCGCGCCGGGGCTGGAAGTCTCGATTGCCGAGATCGCCATGCAGGCGCACTTTTTCCGGCTGTCGCTGCCGGACGATCCCACGCTCACCAGCGGCCTGGACGCGAGTTACACGTATGACCATCCGCTGGCGACGTTGCCGAAGGGCGAGGGCGATTTCGGGATCTTTTACCCGATCATGGGCCACATGTGTCACATGCCGGTGGTCGAAGTCGACGCCGAGACCGGGCAAGTGAGCTTTCTCGATTACGTCGCGGTGCATGATTGCGGCACCATGATCAATCCCATGACCGTGGACGGTCACGTGCGCGGCGGGACCGCACAGGGCATCGGTACCGCTTTGCTGGAAGAGTTTCGCTACGACAGCAACGGCCAGCCGTTGAATACGTCGTTCACCGACTATCTGCTGCCCCGCGTCGGCAACGTGCCGCCGCAAGTGCGAATCGGCCACCTGGTAACGCCGTCGCCGTACACCGAGTATGGCGTGAAAGGCGCAGGTGAGGGCGGCCGCATGGTGGCGCCGCCCGCCGTGATCTCGGCGATCGAGGATGCGCTGCGGCCGCTTGGCGTCCGCATCGATACCGTGCCGGTCACGCCGTCGCGGCTGCGCGCCTTGATCCGGGAAGCGCAGACGGGGCAGGGCCGTTAACGCTAAGTTTGCGAACCGCGGCGACTTTTGGGTTGGGCGTGTCCTGCGCCGCCGCCTTGTGGCGCGCCGAATGCGTCATGATATCCTGATGAAGGAGCTGCCGCCGGCCTTCCGGCGGCCTGAGGTCTCAACGGATGCCGCGTTCTCCCATCGACTTGCCGCGGATGCAGAACCAGCCCCGCCTGCGAGTCGCGGTCGCGAACGCGCCGACCCCGGTGCCGGCGGACGACAAGACGCCGCGCAAGCCGCGCCGGCCGCGGCTCCTTCGCCAGTTCGAATTGGTCGACCGGGTCAGGCAATATAATCCCAAGACCGACGAGGATTTGCTTAACCGCGCCTATGTCTACGCCATGCGCGCCCACGGCGAGCAGAAGCGTGCTTCGGGCGATCCTTATTTTTCGCATCCGCTGCAAGTCGCGGCCATCCTGACCGACCTCAACCTCGACGACGCCACGATTGCGGCGGCTTTGCTGCATGACACCATTGAGGATACCGACGCTACCCGCACCGAGATCGAAGGCATCTTCGGCCACGACATCGGCACGCTGGTCGAGGGTCTGACCAAGCTGAAGCGGCTCGACCTGGTCTCCAAGGAGGCCAAGCAGGCGGAAAATCTCCGCAAGCTCTTGCTGGCCATCGCCGACGACGTCCGCGTCCTGCTGATCAAGCTCGCGGACCGGTTACACAACATGCGCACGCTTGAGTATCGGCCGCCTGAAGCGCGGCGGCTGACGGCGCAGGAGACGCTCGACATCTACGCTCCACTCGCCGGCCGCATGGGCATGCAGGAGATGCGCGACGAGCTCGAAGACCTCGCTTTTCGCGAACTCAATCCGGATGCTTACAAAGTCATCACCGAACGGCTCGACGAACTTGCCACCCGCAGCAAATCATGGATCGCGGAAATTGAGCAGCAGCTCGCCAAGAAACTCGCCGACGGTGGAATTTCCGCCGAAGTCAGCGGCCGGCGCAAGCGCGCTTATTCGATCTGGCGCAAGATGGAAAGAAAAGCCGTCGGCTTCGAGCAGCTCTCGGACATTTTCGGTTTCCGTGTGGTGGTGTCAAACGTGGCGGAATGTTACCGGGCGCTGGGCGTTGTCCACACCACGTGGCCGGTCGTTCCCGGACGGTTCAAGGATTACATTTCCACGCCCAAGCAGAACGATTACCGTTCCATTCATTCAACGGTGATCGGCCCCGGCAAGCAGCGCGTCGAGCTGCAAATTCGCACCCGGCACATGCAGCAGATCGCCGAATACGGCATTGCCGCGCACTCGCTCTACAAGGACGGGCTCGGTTCGCCGACCGAAATGCTGTCGCATGAATCCAACGCCTACGCGTGGCTGCGCCGCACCATTGAGCTTCTCGCTGAAGGCTCGAACCCCGAAGAGTTTTTGGAGCATACCAAACTCGAACTGTTTCACGACCAGGTGTTCTGCTTTACCCCGAAGGGCAAGCTGATCGCGCTGCCGCGCGGCGCCACGCCCATCGACTTTGCCTATGCGGTGCATACCGACGTCGGCAACATGGCGGTCGGCGCCAAGATCAACGGCAAGATCGGGCCATTGAGTTCGCCGCTGCAAAACGGCGATGAAGTGCAGATCCTCACCTCGAAAGCGCAAACCGCGCCGCCGGCGGCGTGGGAATCGATCGTAGCGACCGGCAAGGCGCGCGCCGCCATCCGGCGCGCGACCCGCGCCGCGGTTCGCCATCAATATTCGGGGCTCGGGCGGCGCATTGTCGAGCGGCTGTGCCAGCGGGCCAAGATTGGCTATTCGGACGAACAACTCGAAGGCGCGCTGCCGCGGCTGGCGCGCGCTTCCATCGCTGATGTCATGTCGGCGGTCGGGCGCGGTGAAATGAAAGCGTCGGACGTCGCGCGGGCGATGTATCCCGACTACAAGGACGAGCGTGTTATGACGGCTCCCGCAAAGGCCGAGAGCGGCTGGTTCGGATTAAAGCGGGCGAAAGCGGTCATGTACAAGCTGCCGGAGACTGCGGAAAAAACTCCGGCCATTCCCGTTCGCGGCATCAACGCCGATTTGCCGGTGCGATTTGCGCCCAACGGCGGTGCGGTGCCGGGCGACCGGATTGTCGGCATCACGACAACGGGTGAGGGGATCACCATCTATCCGATCCACTCGTCGGCGCTAAAGGAGTTTGAAGATCAGCCGGAACGCTGGCTCGACCTGCGCTGGGACGTCGATGAGAAGACGCCGCAGCGCTTTCCGGCCCGGCTTGCGATTCAATCGGTAAACGAGCCGGGCTCGTTGGCGCAAATTGCGCAGGTCATCGCCGAGCACGACGGCAACATCGATAATATCCACATGGCGCGGCAGTCGCCGGACTTCACTGAGCTAACCATCGACCTTGAGGTCTATAATCTCAAGCACCTGACGTCGATCATTTCGCAGTTGCGCGCGAAAAAGGTGATCGCCCACGTCGAACGGGTCAACGGTTAGCGCGTCCAGAAACATTCGCATGATCTCCGTCACTCCCATTCGGCTCGGGGTCAACATCGATCACGTCGCTACGGTGCGCAACGCGCGCGGCGGCAAGCACCCCGATCCGGTCAAGGCCGCGGAAATCGCCATCGCCGCCGGCGCCGACGGCATCACCGCGCACTTGCGCGAAGATCGCCGGCATATCCTTGACGATGACGTGGTGCGGCTCAAGGAGCGCATCACCAAGCCGCTCAATCTCGAGATGGCGGCGACGCCGGAGATGTCGGCGATTGCGCGCGAGCTTCGGCCGCATGCGGCCTGCATCGTTCCCGAGCGGCGCGAGGAGCGAACCACCGAAGGCGGGCTTGACGCCGCCGGGCAGCAGGACGCTTTGCGCCGCCTGGTCGGCGATCTCTCAGCGGCCGGCATCCGTGTGTCGTTGTTCATCGCCGCCGCGGCGGCGCAGATCGAGGCTGCGGCGACGATAGGCGCCCCGGTGATTGAGATCCATACCGGTGCGTGGTGTGACGCCGCGGTGGCGCGGGACCGCCAGGCTGCTGCCGCCGAGTTTGCGCGCATTACCGAAGCCGCCGAACTCGCCGCAAGCCTGGGCATCGAGGTGCACGCCGGCCACGGTCTCGATTTCTTCAGTGCCGAAGAGATCGCTTCGCTTCCGCACATCGTCGAACTCAATATTGGACACTCTCTGATCGGCGAAGCCATTTTCAGCGGACTTGAGGAAGCCACGCGCACCATGCGCTCGGCGATGGACCGCGGCCGCGCTCGCGGCCGGGCATCCGGGCCTGCCTCATGATTCTTGGCATCGGCTCCGACATCACCGATGCACGGCGCATCGCCAAAGTCATCGAGCGCCACGGCGATCGCTTCATCAATCGGATTTTCACCGCCGCCGAACGGGCGAGGGCGGAGCGCCGGCGCAACCGCGTCGAAACCTACGCCAAGCGTTTTGCCGCCAAGGAAGCGTGCGCGAAAGCTTTGGGAACGGGATTGCGTGCCGGGGTGTGGTGGCGCGACATGGGAGTGATCAATCTGCCTTCGGGTCGTCCGACCATGGAATTGACCGGCGGCGCCAAACGGCGTCTCGAAGCCATTACGCCGGCCGGACACGAGGCGCGGATTGACCTTACCATCACCGACGAGGGGCCAATGGCCCAGGCGTTTGTGATCATTTCCGCGGTTGCAACCTCGAATGCTTGAAAGTCAACTGACGCGTGATCGTCTCGCGCTGGTTTTGATGAAAAATTCTTCGGACCTGGACCCTTACGATAACCTCATGGCATCGCTAGCTAAATCCGACCGGTCGCCCCTGCGGCCAAAATTCGCGCGCAATTGCGCGGGTATGCCTCAGAGGTTACAAGACCGCGGGGACGAATGATCGATAAGCCGGAACATAGGTCGATGAGCGTGCAAACCGGGACTAAACGGAAGGAAGGCGGATTCGCCGAAACCGTCCGCGTCATTTTTCATGCGCTGATTATCGCGCTCGTCATCCGTACTTTTCTCTTTCAACCGTTCAACATTCCCTCCGGCTCGATGATCCCGACGCTGCTCGTCGGCGATTATCTGTTCGTTTCGAAATACTCTTATGGCTACACCCACTATTCGCTGCCGTTCTCGCCGCCGATCTTTTCCGGGCGCGTTTTCGGACAATCGGTGGATCGCGGAGACGTGGTCGTCTTTCGCCTGCCCAAGGATGACACCACCGACTACATCAAGCGGGTGATCGGGCTGCCGGGCGATCACATCCAGATGATTGATGGCGTACTCAACATCAACGGCGAGCCGGTCAAGCGCCAGCGCATTGACGACTTCGTCAGCGACGATGATGGGGCGGTACAGCGGGTCAAGCGCTTCCGCGAGACATTGCCGAATGGTGTGACCTACACCACGCTAGATCTCACCGACAACGGCTTCTACGACAACACGCAGGTCTATACGGTGCCGCCCGGTCATTATTTCATGATGGGTGACAACCGGGACAATTCAACCGACAGCCGTGTCCTTAGCGCGGTCGGTTACGTGCCCTACGAGAATCTCGTCGGCAAGGCGCAGATTATTTTCTTTTCCGTCAGGGACGGTGTCCACGCTTGGGAGTTCTGGCGCTGGCCATGGACGGTGCGCTGGGATCGGTTGTTGACGCTGGTCCGATGAGCCGCAGGAGCAACGACAAACCCGTCGCTGCGCTGCAAGAGTCTTCCACCATTGACGCCGCTCCGGCAGCAACGGACGCCGGCAAGCACGATGTCGCCAAGCCCAAGGACAAGCGCCGGCGTCGCGGCGCCAGTGCACTCGAAGCGCGCATCGGTTACCGCTTCACCGACGCGGGCCTGCTGGACAGCGCACTCAGCCACATTTCGGCGCTCAAGGGGGCGCGCAATCGCGCCGCCAGTTATCAACGGCTCGAGTTCCTCGGCGATCACGTCCTGGGGCTGGTCATTTCCGATATGCTGTTCCGCGCCTTCCCCAAGGCCGACGAAGGGGAATTGTCGCGCCGGCTTGCCGATCTCGTCCGCAAGGAGACCTGCGCCGAGATCGCGCGCGCCATCGAACTCGGTCCGGCGATCCGGCTCGGCGCTTCCGAAGCCAACGCCGGTGGCCGCACCCGGCCGGCAATTCTGGCGGATGTCTGCGAGGCCTTGATCGGGGCGGTCTATCTCGACGGCGGCTTTGATGCCGCCGCGGCATTGGTCGCAAGGCTCTGGGAAGCGCGCTTGCGGACCAAGGCGCCGCCGCTGCGCGATCCCAAAACGGTTCTGCAAGAGTGGGCGCAGGCGCGCGGCATGCCGACGCCGGTCTATCGCGAGATTGCGCGTTCCGGGCCGCACCACGACCCGGAATTTCGCGTTGCGGTGCAGCTTCCGCAACTTGAGCCGGCCGAAGGCTCCGGACGATCCAAACGGGCGGCTGAGCAAGCGGCCGCCGCGGCGCTTATGGCGCGCGAAGGATTCAAGTCCGAGTTGCTGGATGCCTGAAGCGGGCGAGAGCGAGGCTGCGTCTACCGCCAGCCGTTGTGGTTTTGTCGCGGTTATCGGCGCGCCAAATGTGGGCAAGTCCACCCTCGTCAATGCGCTGGTCGGCAGCAAGGTCTCGATTGTAACGCCAAAGGTGCAGACCACGCGTGCGCTGATCCGTGGCATTGCCACGGAGCGGGAAGCGCAGCTCATCCTTGTCGACACGCCCGGAATTTTTGCCCCGCGGCGGCGGCTCGACCGCGCCATGGTCCAGGGCGCCTGGGCGGGCACCCGCGATGCCGATCTGGTTGCGCTCGTCATCGACGCGGCCAAGGGCGTTGAGGACGACGACGAGGCCGTCGTCAAAGCGCTTGCCGAGATGCCGGTGACCAAGGCTCTGGTGCTGAACAAGATCGACCTGGTCGCCAAGCCGAAACTGCTCGATTTGGCGAAAGCGCTCAACGATCGGGCTTCGTTCGCCGCCACGTTCATGGTTTCGGCGCGCTCAGCGAATGGTGTCGCCGAACTGAAGAGCTTCCTTGCCGCGCACGTGCCGGCTGGTCCCTGGCTTTATCCGGCGGACCAGATTTCCGACGCGCCGATGCGGCAATTCGCGGCTGAGGTAACGCGCGAAAAGCTTTATCTGCGGCTGCACCAGGAGCTGCCCTATCAATCGACCGTCGAGACCGAGAGCTGGAAGGAGCTGAAAGACGGGTCGGTGCGCGTCGAGCAGACGATTTACGTCGCCCGCGAAAGCCAGCGCAAGATCGTGCTCGGGAAGGGCGGCCAGACCATCAAGGCCATAGGCGCGGCGGCGCGCACCGAGATTGCCGCCGCGGTAGAACATCCGGTTCACCTGTTTCTTTTCGTCAAAGTCCGCGAGCGCTGGGCCGACGATCCGGAGCGCTACCGCGAGATGGGATTGGAATTCCCCAAAGGCTGATCCTTAAGCTGATGTTTGGGCCGGGCTGGCTTGCAAAATCGCGGCTAGGTCGAGGAGCCGGCGTGCGCTATGTTCGCGCCGCTTTTTCGGGAAAAGCCAATGACCGCCGAGGTTTCAACACCAAGCTCGTTCGCCCTGACAAGCTCTGCCGCAGACTCGCGGCGGCGGCTCTCGATCGGATTTCTCAATTGGGCGCATGCCCTCGATCACTTTGTGATCCTGATCTATCCGACGGTCGTGATTGAGCTTGAGGTCGCATACAAGGGCTCGTACGCGCAGCTGATTGCCCTTTCGACCGCTTCCTTCGTCGCCTTTGGTCTGTTT
Source organism: Xanthobacteraceae bacterium (assembly GCA_036490575.1). GTDB lineage: Bacteria > Pseudomonadota > Alphaproteobacteria > Rhizobiales > Xanthobacteraceae > BOG-931. Next base: position 33,593 of record DASXDP010000250.1, on the reverse strand, counting down.
TCCTTGCCCGCCGGCTGGCTTGCCGACCGCTGGAGCCGCCGCAACATGATCGCGGCGTTTTATGGCGGTTGCGGACTGGCGCTCATTGCCGCGGGTTTGGCGCCTTCGCTCGAGGTCCTTGCGGTCGCGCTGTTTGCGCTCGGGATTTTCGCAGCGATCTATCACCCGGTCGGCACCGCGATGGTGATTGAATCTGCGGTGCAGCGTGGGCGGACGGTCGCGTTCAACGGCGTCTGCGGCAATCTCGGCGTATCGCTTGCAGCCGGCGTAACCGCGCTGCTCACGGCGACACTCTCGTGGCGTGGCGCCTTCCTGGTGCCGGGCGTCGTGTGTCTCGCCACCGTGCCGCTTTATCTATGGCTCGTGCCCGACGAGAGAAGGCACAAGAGCGCGCGCAACGCTTCGCCCGAGGTTGGCGTGTCAACCGCCGTAGCGGCAATGCTGTTTGGGCTCTTCGTGGTGGTCGCGCTCTCGGCTGGGTTGGTCTTCAATACGCTGTCGGTAGCATTGCCGAAGATCGTCGATGAGCGGATCCCCGGCATTTCCCTTCTTGCCGTTGGCGGGCTGACCACGGCGGTGTTTATCTGCGGGGCGATCGCGCAACTGACCGTCGGCCGTCTCGTCGAGCGCTTTCCAATCCACATTTTGTTTGCTGCGATGGCGATCTTGCAGTTCGTCGGCGTGGTCTGGACGGTCTACGCCAGCGGCGTCACGCTCCTTTTTGCGCTCGCCTTCACCATGGCGGCGATCTACGGGCAGATAACGGTGAACGATCTCGTGATCGCGCGTTACACCGCCGATGCCTGGCGTGGACGGGTCTACGCCGTGCGCTATTTCCTGACGTTCATGATTTCCGGCGTGGCCGTATCGATGATCGCCGTGTTCTACGCGCGCGGCGGCTTTCCGCTGGTGCTCGGCGTGAACGCGCTCGTGGCTCTCGGGTTCCTGGTCGCGGTGCTGGCGATCGCGTTGATCGCGCAGCATGTGGAAAAGGCACGCGTGCCGGACGCCGTGCCGGCTGAGTAGCCTTGCCCGCCGAAGGTCAAAGCGGTTTGGCCGCTTCGACCCCGCTTTGCTGTCGCTCGCTCTGAAGTTTTAAGCCGAAGCCGGATGGCGCGCGGCCAGCGCCATGGCAATCAGCGCCGCGCCGCCAAACAGCATGTTGATCCCGACGAGCAGGCCGAGCGCCCAGAACGCCGTTCCCGGTAGCCCGAGAAAAATGATGACGGCGAGGATGAGGTCGATAATGCCGCTGACCAGCATCCATGCCCACTGGCCGGTGAGCTGATTGCGATGTTCGATGGCGTACATGATCGAGACAATGCCTTCGACGACGAAGAAGGCGACCAGCACCAGCGTCAACGATATCGCTCCGCTGAGCGGCCATATCAACAATACAATACCGGCAGCGATGCCGATGATCGCCGAGATCAGCGACCACCAGAAGCCCGGCGTGTACCTTGCCCAGAACGTCGTAATCAGGCCGACGACGCCACTGACCAGGAATATCCAGCCGATAATGATGGTGAAGGCGACCGTCGCAAGTGGCGGCACGATGATGGCGATGAGGCCGAGAATGACCAAGATGATGCCTTCGGCCAGAAACAGGCCCCAGTGGGCGTGGATTGCGCCGGCAAGCGCGCTGCCGAGGCGCTCGGCGCCTCGCTCGTTGATCGTCATGGTGTGGCTCCCTGGTGCAGGTCGGTTTCGGTGATGGCCGGGCGACCGCGCGCCCGGAGGGCCCGAGCTGCCGCCTTTTGCCAATAGGGGACGCACAGACGCTTCGAAAGTGGTACGAAAATCAATCGAATCAATGATGTTCTACAAAGCTCCCCTTGTATATAGCGCGAAAGCCACTACCTAGGAACGAAGCGGCGTTGAGCCCTCGGGCGCTCCGCTGCCGAAGCGGCCACGATTACGGGTGACGCCGGATGTACGCGCACCTTCATTCGTGGCCGTTAGCGTTTCATCGGCCTTAGTGCGCTGCCCGCCGCGCCATCGCTGGCTCTTCCCCGCTGTCATAAGACTGTAATCGAGCGCAGTCATGAGACTGCAACAATTGCAGGAGCGGGGGAGTGCTATGGCGGATACGCCCATAGATTTCGGCATTCTGGCAGGCGCCGGCGCGCCTGGGCGCGAGTACAAGGCCGGCGATGTTATTTTTCGCGAAGGCGATCCCGCCGAGGAATTGTTTATCGTCAAGAGCGGCACGGTCGAGATCCGCTTGGGCAACCGGCTGCTCGATACGCTGACCGAGCGCAGCATTTTCGGCGAAATGGCGCTGATCGATCCAGGCGCGCGCAGCGCCACCGCGGTCGCTGCAACCGATGCCGTTATTGTTCCGGTCAGCGAGAAGCAGTTTTTGTTCCTGGTCAGCCGCACGCCCCACTTCGCGCTTAACGTCATGCGCGTGCTGGTACGGCGTTTGCGGACCTCCAACTTGCTGGTCTGACGGACTTACGAGGGTTTGTGCTCTTGCAGCGGAGAAGAACCGCGCAACATTGCGATCTCGGTCTCAAGCCGGGCGATATTTTCGAACAAGCGTTGGCTGATCAGCTCGATAAAATAGAAGCCGAATTTCGGATTTTGGAAGTAAAGTTGGCGGAGCTGGCTGTAACTGACTTCCAATAATTTGCCGGCCTCCGCGCATTGCAGCGTTTGTGTGCGCGTTTTGTCCGGCGACAGTAGCGCAAGCTCTCCGACCACCGCGCCCGGTGCGAGGTCGATACCGCTTTCCACCAGCCGGCAACGGCCGCTGACGACAAAGAACATCCGGTCCGCCCTCTCGCCCTTGCGAAACAGCAGGTCGCCGGCAAGCATGGCGTGCGATGAGGTGAACGGCTTGAGCCAATCCATGTTCAGGTCGCCGGCGCCGGCCTGCGCCACCTGCCGGCTCAATTGCAGCATCTGGTGCAGCCGCATGACATTGAGCGGCAACAACAGCAGATGAAGCACCAGCGGCGGGTAAGCGCCGGCCAAATATCCGTAGCCGATGAAGAGAACATTGCTGGCGAGACCGAGCACGCGCAACGGGATCATGGTCTTCATCCAGAATGTGGCGAAGACGAGCACTGCTGCTGCGTAACCGACCACGTCCCCGGAACTCATATCGGCCAATCTCCGCTAAGGGTTAGTGCGTTTTCTGCGTCATCCTTTCAGCCGCTCGATCATCGCCATCGCGGCCGCCGGCGCGCGGATTTTCCCCTCGTGAATGAAATAGACAAAGACGTCACGCGCCGCCGGCTTTGGTGTTGCGGCCGCGGCCTCGATCTGGGGCAAGTCGGGTGAGGTTTTACCCTCGGCCCACAGCCGCAGGCGGCCCGCCCATGCGTCGAGCTCTTTGGCCGGGTATGCGGTCGGAACGGTGTCTTCGCCCTTCTGCAGGCGCGCGTAGACAAAGTCGCCGGTCACATCGGCCATTGAAGGATATTTCACGTGGTCCGTGAACACGACCGGCATTCTAAATTCGCGGAGGAGCGCGATGAATTCCGGGACACAGAAGCTCGGGTGGCGGACTTCCACGACGTGGCGTATGCCGCGCCCATCGGCCGTCGGCGGCAGTAATTCCAGAAATTTTCCGAAATCGGCGGCCTCGAATTTCTTGGTCGGCGCGAACTGCCACAACATCGGGCCAAGCCGATCCTTAAGTTCAAGCACGCCCGAATTCAGAAACCGCTGGATTGAGTCTCCGGCCTCAGCCAGCACGCGCCGGTTGGTCGTAAATCGCGGGCCCTTGACCGAAAACACAAAGCCGTCCGGAACGGAGCTCGCCCATTTGCGAAAGCTTTCGGGCTTTTGGGATCCGTAGAACGTCGAGTTGATTTCAATCGACGTCAGATGGCTCCCGGCATAGCTGAGTTCCTGCGCCTGCGGCAGCCCTTCCGGATAGAACACGCCGCGCCACGGCGCGAAATTCCAGCCGCCTACGCCGAGGTAGATGTGACCGCCCTTCGTGCCGCTCTTTGTACCGCTCTTTGTACCGCTCTTGGCCATCGCGCTCTCAAGCTCCCGGCGCGGCGTTACCGACGGCTTCCCACTTCATCTCGTGCTGCAAAAGTTTTGGGTGGCTGACGATGCCATGCCAGACGACGGCCTGAAACGCTTCGGTATGCGCCGTCACCATCGTCGGATTGACGGTCGGCACCACCACGCACGCATCGGCGATTTCACGGGTGTAGCCCCCATCACGCCCAACGACGCCGATAACCTGCGCGCCGGCCGATTTCGCGAGCTTGAGCGCTTCGACGATATTGATCGACACGTTGAGCTTCTCATTGCCGCCACCGACCGAGAAGACGAGGACCGCGTCTTTGTTGCTGATGCGGCTCCCGCGCAGCCAGTCGGCGAAGACTGTCGCCCAGCCGTTATCGTTGATGCGCGCGGTCAGCTCGGAGACGTTGTCGGTTGGGGCATAGGCTTCGATGCCGCAAATTTTGCGGAAATCGTTGACGGCGTGACCGGCGTTTCCGGCGCCGCCGCCGACCCCGAGAATGAACAGCCGGCCGCCGCGACTGCGAAGGTCCACAAGTATGGCGATCATTCGTTCGATAGCCGATCGATCGATCGCGGCCGCTACCGCCGCCACCTCTTCATAATACGTCCGGGTGTGGTCGCTGATCCCCATCGCGCCTTCTTTCAAATGACGATCAGTCTCGACGAGGCCGGCTGGCGTGCCGATCTCGTAAAACCGCTGGAAAACCTCATAGCCGCCGAGCATATCGCGCGCGGCGAGTTCGGAGTAGACCTCGGCGAGGTCGAACGGCTGGTCCTTATCCTCGCGTGCCAATGCGCCCGAGGTCAGGATGCCAAGGCCGTAATCGATGTAACGCATGTCGCGGGTCGGCGTGCGCTTGTCGTAACGAAGAATGCGCGCGCCGTCGTACACAACGTTGCTCGTGTCCCACCGTCCCTCGTTGCGGAATACGGTCATCAGCGTCGGCAGGCCGCGGCGGCGAAAAGCAAGTTCAATCGGCTGCAGCGCCACGTCCAGATAGCTGTCGCCATAAAGAACGAAGAACGCATCGCCGAGCAAGGGCAGGGCACGCCGCAGCGCCCCGCCGGTGCCCAGGAGGCGGTCGCCGTCGAAACTGTAGGCGACCTGCACGCCGAAATTCGCGCCGTCGCCGACGAATTCCCGGATCTTCTCGCCGAGGTGACCGACGCAGAGCACGACGCGCTCGACGCCTTCGCGGCGGAGCAAGTTCATTTGATGGACGACAAAAGGTTTGCCGGCAACTTCAACCAGCGACTTCGGCGTCGTCGCGGTGAGAGGGCGCAATCGGGAGGCGGTGCCCCCCGCAAGAACAGCTACCGGCAACATCGTTATTGGGCGACGATCCTGGTGCCTTCAAAATCAAACCGAAACCGGACCTCGGGCAGCCCGGCTTCGCGCATTGCATGGCGCAAACGGGCCTTGTCCTCGGCATAGAGCATCAGAAAGCCGCCGCCGCCCGCGCCGATCAATTTGCCGCCGATCGCGCCGTTGTCGCGGGCGAGACGGTACCATTGGTCAATTTGCGGGTTGGAGGCGCCCGCCGAACGCCGGCGTTTGCTTTCCCACTGCTCGTCCATCAGCTTGCCAAATCCCTCAAGGTTTCCTGACTCCAACGCTGCTTTACTCCGCAAGCCGAGATCCTTGGTGTTGTGCAGGCTCTCGATCATCGGCGCGTCGTTGCGCCTGGTCCGCTGGTCTTGGTCCTCAAGGACCGCCGACGCCGAACGGGCGAAACCGGTGAAGAACAACAGGAGGTTATCCTCCAAACTATATCGCGTCTCGTCGTCCAGCGCCAAGGGCAGCACTTCGACATTGCCGTCGCGGCCAAAGGTAAAGGACGTGAGGCCGCCGTAAGCGGCGATATATTGGTCTTGCTTGCCAATCGGCTCGCCGAGGCGATCGATTTCGACGTGACAAGCTTGCTCGGCAAGCTGTCGTGGACTGACGATGCTGCGCGCGTGCGCGTGAAGGGCGCGCAGCAGCGCCGTCGTGAAGCTTCCGGACGAACCAAGCCCGGTGCCGGCAGGAATATCCGCGAGCGTCGTGATCTCGATTTGTGGCGGCCCCAAATCAAACAGCTTGAGGGACTCGCGGATGATCGGATGCTGGATCTGCTCGATCGCCCTGACATTTTCGATCTTGGAATACTTCAGGAAGATGCCCGGGTTGAACGGCTGGCTCACCGTCACATAAACGTACTTGTCGATCGCCGCCGCCAGCAGAAAACCGCCGTGGTTGGCGTAGTACGACGCCAGGTCGGTGCCGCCGCCGCCCAGTGAGATGCGCAAGGGGGATCTGACAATGATCATGCGGGACGGCCGTCAGCGTCTGCCAGCATCGCCTGCACCGAGCGGCGCATGGCTTCCGTGGAAGTGTAGCGATTGGACCAGCCGAGCGCGCGTATTTTGTCGCTGTTAAGCCGCACGATCGGGACATCGCCCTTCCAGCCGCGGCCAAGTTCGCCATAGGAAACCGCACACTGGCCGTCCGGGATGCCCATTTCGCGAAGCACGATGCCGACGATTTCGCGCACGCTGGTGAAGTCGTCCGGCGCCACGTTGTAGGCGTCAAAGGCCGCCGATTGAGCGCGGTAAGCGATGAACATCGCCTCCACTGCATCGGCGACGTCGATGTATGGCTTGCTTTGATGGCCGTTGCCCATCACTTCGAGCCGCGAAGGATCGGCGCGAAGCTTCTTGAGAAAATCGTAGGCGACGCCGTGGGTCTGCCGCCCGCCTACGACGTTGCCGAACCGAAAGGCCGATGCTTTCAAACCGAACATCGCGCAATACGAACAGATCAAAGCCTCGCAAGCGAGTTTGCTCGCTCCATAAGTGGAAATCGGCGACATCGGCGCAAAAGTCTCGCTGACACGCTCCGACCCGACGTCGCCGTAAACGCCTGAGCCGGAAGCGTAGAGGAGATGCCGGCAGCCGCCTTTTCGCAGCGCTTCCAGAACGATCTGGGTCAGCGCCGTTCCCTGATGAAAGTCGATATCGGGCTCGGTGAGCGCCTTAGCGATGTCGGGATTTGCCGCCAGATGAATCGCCAGGCTGGCGCCCTCGGCCGCAGCAAAAATCGCAGAATCATAAATATCGTTGGCGCACATCGTCACGCGGCGATCGTCTTTGTGCTGGCGAAGGTGGGCGCGCGTGCCGGCGGAAAAATTATCGTAGACCACGACCGACTCGGCGAGGTTGCTGCCGAGCAGATAATCGACAACATAGCTGCCGATGAACCCGGCGCCGCCCACTACAAGGACTTTCACGCGCGGGCTTCCTTCGAAACGCCATCAGGACTTGAGCGCAATCGTCCCACCGGTATGCGGTCCGCGGGCATCGCGCACGTCGCAATTCACGGCGTGCTCGATGATGTAGAGCGGCCGGCGACGGACCTCATCGTAAATGCGGCCGATATACTCCCCGAGCACCCCGACCGCGGTCAGCTGTACGCCGCCCATGAACAGCACCAGGATGGTGATGGTCGGAATGCCCATCGGATAATATTCGCTGCCGTGCCAAATCTTCAAAAACAACATGACGAGAATGGCGACAGCGCTGAGTGCCGCGATGAAAAAGCCGGCCCATACCATCGCGCGCAGCGGCGCGGTTGAGAAGCCGAATATCCCGTCGAAGCCGATCTTTATAGAGCCGATATAGCGGTTGTAATTTCCCGCGCCGATGCTGCGTGCGTCGCGGGCAAAAAGAATCTCGGTCTGCGGAAAGCCCACTAGCGCCACCAGGCCGCGCAGGAAGCCGTGGCTTTCGCTCAAGTAGCGCAGTTCCTCGATGACGCGGCGGCTCATAATGCGGAATTCGCCGGTGTTGCGCGGGATCGGCACTTCGGCGATTTGGTTGATCAGGCGATAGCCGGTGGCCGTGACTATCCGGCGCACGAAGGTTTCGCCGGCGCGGGATTCGCGGCGTGCCCGCACGACGTCGAAGCCTTCCTGCGCCTTGCGCCAGAGGTCTTCGATCAGCTCCGGCGGGTCCTGCAGGTCGACGTCGATGACGGCGCACCATCGGCCGCGGCAGTTGAGAATGCCGGCCATGATCGCGGCGGCCTGGCCGAAGCGGCGGCTGAAGACCATCAGGCCGAGATTATGGTTCAGCGCGATCTGTTCGCGGATCACCCGTTCGGTGGCGTCGGGTGACGGATCGAGCGCGAAGATGACCTCGTAGCTGCCGAGTTTCTGGAGAACGGGGATGATCCGCGCCAGAAAAGGCCGGACGTTATTCTCTTCCTTGAATACCGGCACGACCACCGAGATCATCGGCGGCTCGTCGCTGCGCCCGTCGCTGGCGGGCTCAGACAAGCTTGAATCCAGCTGCCCGTGCATCTTCGTAAAACATTTTGACGGTTTGCAGTGAGTACTGATGCAAATCCTTGCCGAACAGCGGCAACTTGGCAATCAAGTCGGGAGGAACGGTGATGATATGGCAGCCGCAATCCCGCGCCTGCATGACGTTGAGAGCTTCGCGCGGGCTCGCCCACAACAGCTCGGTATTGGGCCTGGAATTTATCAACTCGGCCGCGGCCTGCATCACCGGCATTGGATCGACCCCGGTATCGGCGATCCGGCCGGCGAAAACCGAGACGATCAGGCGGGCTTTGCCGACGGCTGCGGCGATAACGGTTTCGACCTGATCGAGGGTAAGGATGGCGGTCACATTCAAAGAAAAACCCTGCGTAGACAGTTTGCGAATTAACGGCGCGGCGGATTCGCCCTTGGTGTTGGAGATCGGAATCTTGACGTAAGTATCGCCGCCCCAACTCGCGATCTCGTGTGCTTCGCGTTCCATGGTATCGAAATCGTCGGCGAAGACTTCGAACGAGATCGGCAGATCCGGAATTGCCGCGATCGCGTCGCGGGCGAAAGCCTTATAATCCGCAACTCCGGCCTTGCGCATGAGAGTCGGATTAGTGGTGAATCCGTCGACGAAATGCGAGCGGCGCGCCTCGATCATTTGCGCCAGATCGGCGCCATCCTGAAACAGCTTGATACCAAGTCCCATTACCAATGACCGAAATCCGCCGCAGCCCGCGTAAAAGCTGCGCTCCTTTACCGCCTTGCACCCCTCATTTCAATCGGGCTTTTGGTTTGCAGGCAGTCGGCTTTGCCTGCTATTTGGCGCACGATTGACGGTTAACGCGCACAACGCGCCGGAGGAGTTCCGCTTGGCTGCAATCGCCGCCGCCGCTGTGCCGAAACAACGCTATCAGCAGGCGGTTGTCGCAGCGATCTTCATCCTCGTCGGCGTACGGCTTGTGTGCGCTGCGCTCGTGCCGCTGAGCTTCGACGAAAGCGATTACTGGATTTGGTCGAAACACATTGCCGGCGGCTATTTGGATCACCCGCCGATTAATCCGATTCTTATTCGCATCGGCACTTCGCTGTTCGGGGATACCGAATTTGGCGTGCGCGTGTGTGGCGTGCTGCTGGCGCTGCCGGCGAGCTGGGCGATCTGGCGATCGGCCGAGATCCTGTTCGACGACGAAAGGATCGGCGCCACCGCGGCTCTCTATTTCAACCTGACGCTGGTGATGGCGGCCGGCTCCATTATTGCCACGCCCGATAATGCGGTAGTCGTCGGTACGACGTTCCTGCTGCTGGCGCTGTGCAAACTTTGGCAGAGCGGCCGCGGCATTTGGTGGCTCGCCGTCGGCGTCGCCTTCGGCGTCGGCATGCTGTCGAAATACACGACGATTTTCTTTGCCGTCAGTATTCTGCTTTGGCTGTTGTTGGTGCCGGACCTGCGCCGTTGGCTGTTCACGCCGTGGCCGTGGATCGCCGGCCTCATCGCGCTTTTAGTGTTCTCGCCGACGCTGGTCTGGAACGCCGAGCACGGTTGGGCGTCGGTTCATTACCAGTCGCGCCGCCTGGTGTCCGACGAATGGTCATTGCGGTATCTCGGCGAGCTGATTGCGACGCAGGCTGGAATGGCGACACCGCCAATCTTCGTGCTTGGCTGCATGGGTATCGTCGGCGTGTTGCGCGGGCAGGGCGGCGCTCTGGCGGGGCGCGTGCTCATCAGCGTGATGGTGCTGCCGCTTGCGATCTATTTTGCCTGGCATTCGCTGCACGGCAGGGTCGAAGGCAACTGGCCGGAGCCGGTGTTCGTGCCGTTCTCGGTCGCCGCCGCCGTGGCCGTCGAGCGCATCCGCTGGCACGGAGTATGGGCGGCGGTCGAGGCATGGTGCCGGCGGCTTGCGATTCCGGTCGGCATTGTCATCGCGGGCTGCCTGTATTTGCAGGCGGTGTTTACGATCGTGCCGCTCGGCGGCGCCGATCCGACCGAGCAAAATCTTGGCGCGGGCTGGAAAGATCTGGCGAGCCGGCTGGACAAGATGCGCGTCGAACTGGGCGCTCCGGTCGTTGTGACCATGAATCAGCGGCTGACCGGGTGGCTCACATTTTATCTCCCGTCCCATGCTCCGGTCGTGCAACTCAACAATCGCATCCGCTGGGTGGATGGTCCGGCGCCGGACCCGACGCTGTTTAGCGGTCCGATGATGTATGTGTGCGTTTACGTCTGCCCCGATTTGCCGGAGCTGCACCGCCGCTTCGAAACCGTGGACATGGTGACCACGCTGGCGCGGACGCGGCGCGGCATCCCGATCGAAACCTACGCCATATACCGGCTGGCAGGACCGACTAGCTCGCCGCTTGACCCGCCGGATTTCGAGCATTTCCAGTGATGGCCAGCGTACGGCCTGTCGTCATCGCGGCGTCACGCATTTGCGCCATGGTGGGAGGGTGTCGATCCCGACGGCGTATTTTTCGTCGTGATCGATCCTCGACTACGATGGGCCGGCGACGCCGGATGAACGCGCGCCGTCTCAATCGTGGTCGATGTCTTTTTTGCCAGCGTCGCGTTTGAGCTATTAGTACCGAAATCGCGATGAAGGCCCGGCGCATCGCCGGGTCTTCGTGTTTTTGGCCAGGTTACGACGCCATCGCCGGCCACCACTTCGTCATCACCGTTGCCAGCTTGGCCATCGCGGGCGCGGGCTCCACCGCGGTTCCGCGCGATATTCGCCACAAGCCCACGGCTATGGCTACGGCCAGCACAACGTATTGGATGCCCAGAGCAAGCGGCATGTGCACGCCGACGATCACGCTGAGAAAACCGGCAAGTCGGACGACGGTGATGGCGCTGATCATGCCCACCAGCGCCAGCGCGCGACTTTGCCTCGTGGTCTGAGGCGGGCCGAGGAACATGTAAGCCAAAATGGCGAAGGCTATCGGATACAACGGGGAGGCCAGCCGGTCGTGAAGTTCGGCCCGATAGTCGCTTTGCTGCTGAGCGTCCGCCGGGCTCAAGAGCTCCCAAAAGAACTTTTCGTGGGCAGAATAGACGATGGTCCGCGCACTGCCGCCGAAATTGGATAGATCAAAAGCGTACCGCTGGAAGGTCACAATTCGCGGATCGGTCTGTCCGGCCTCGACCGTTTGCACGCTGCCGCCGTCCAAGAGCAGAAAGGCGCCGGTCGCGTTCTTCACCACTTCGCCGCTCTGGGCGAGGATGGTGGTGTGCTCCTTCGGATCGCGCCGGTCGTCAATGAAAATACCAAGCAGGACGCCGTCAGCCTGCCGGCCGGCGATATGAAAGGTCAGCCCGCCGCCGATCGAAGTGAAGCGCCCCGGCTGGGCAATGTGGGTGAGAATGTCGGTGCGCACCTCGGTGACGCGGTTCCGCAGCTCCCGTAACGCCAGCGGCGAGAGATAAATCGCGAGATAAGCCACCAGCACCGATACGACGAGCGCCGCCGCAAGGAGCGGACGCAGCGCGCGCCATGGCGACAGGCCCGCCGCATTCATTACGATAATCTCGGAGTCGGAGCTGAGCTTGTTCAGAACGTGCGAAGCCGAAATTACAAAGGCAATCGGCGCGATCATCATAACCAGCATGGGAATGAAAAGACTGGTGATGCTCAGAAACGTCAGCACCGACTGGCGCTGGTTGGTGACGATGTCGAATTCCCGGATGACCTGGGTGAACCACACCAGAATGGTCAGGGTGACGGCGCTGATGATGAACGCCATCATGGTCGTGCGGAACACGTAACGGCCGAGCAGGCCCATCCCGTCAAACTCCCGCGAAGCGGTGACGCCCGCTGACGAATTTAATGCTTTCGTAAGCGCCAAAAAAGGCCGCGCCGCGACGTATGAAAGAAAAAGGGCGCGGCTTGCGCCGCGCCCTCGTCAGACAGTTGCGGTTGAGATGGACTCAGAAGTCCATGCCCCCACCCGGCGGCATGGCCGGCATGGCGTCTTTCTTCTTCGGCAGTTCGGCGACCATCGCTTCCGTGGTGATGAGCAAACCGGCGACCGAGGAAGCGCCCTGCAGCGCCTGACGCACGACCTTGGTCGGGTCGATGATGCCCTTCTTCACCATGTCAACGTACTCGCTGTTCTGCGCGTCGAAGCCGTGGCTGTAGCCGCCGTTCTCGAGGATCTTGCCGACGATGACGGAACCGTCCTCACCGGCATTGACCGCGATCTGGCGGGCCGGAGCCGACAGCGCTTTGCGCACGATGTCGACGCCATGCTTCTGGTCTTCGTTCTGGGTGCGCACTTTCTTGAGCGCTTCGGTCGCGCGCAACAGCGCGACACCGCCGCCCGGCAGGATGCCTTCCTCGACCGCGGCGCGGGTTGCATGCATCGCGTCGTCGACGCGATCCTTGCGCTCCTTCACCTCGACCTCGGTGGCGCCGCCGACGCGGATCACCGCAACGCCGCCGGCGAGCTTGGCCAGCCGCTCCTGCAGCTTTTCGCGATCGTAGTCGGAGGTGGTCTCCTCGATTTGCGCCTTGATCTGGGCGATGCGGCCCTCGATGTCGCTCTTCTTGCCGCCGCCGTTGACGATCGTGGTGTTCTCTTTGTCGATCATCACCTTCTTGGCTTTGCCGAGCATGGCGAGCGTGACGTTCTCGAGCTTGATGCCGAGATCTTCACTGATCGCCTGGCCGCCGGTCAGGACGGCGATGTCCTGAAGCATGGCTTTGCGGCGATCGCCGAAGCCCGGCGCTTTCACTGCCGCAACCTTCAGGCCGCCGCGCAGCTTGTTGACGACGAGCGTCGCGAGCGCCTCGCCCTCGACATCTTCCGCAACGATCAAGAGCGGCTTGCCGGTCTGCACCACCGCCTCCAGCAGCGGCAGCAGTTCGTTCAGAGCCGACAGCTTCTTTTCGTTGATCAGGATGTACGGATCCTCCATCTCAACGCGCATCTTGTCGGCGTTGGTGATGAAGTATGGCGAGATATAGCCGCGGTCGAATTGCATGCCCTCGACGACGTCGAGCTCGGTCTCGAGGCTCTTGGCCTCTTCCACCGTGATCACGCCCTCGTTGCCGACTTTCTCCATCGCCTTGGCGAGGTAGTCGCCGATTTCCTTGTCGCCGTTGGCGGAAATGGTGCCGACCTGGGCGATCTCGGAATTCGAGGTCACTTTCTTCGAGTTCTTCTTCAGCTCGTCCACCACGATCTCGACCGCGATGTCGATGCCGCGCTTTAAGTCCATCGGGTTCATGCCGGCGGCAACCGCCTTGGCGCCTTCCTTGACGATGGCGGCGGCAAGCACGGTAGCGGTGGTGGTGCCGTCGCCGGCGATGTCCGAGGTCTTCGAGGCGACCTCACGAACCATCTGGGCGCCCATGTTCTCGAACTTGTCTTCGAGCTCGATTTCCTTGGCGACGGTGACGCCGTCCTTGGTGATGCGGGGAGCGCCGAAGCTTTTATCGAGCACGACGTTGCGGCCTTTCGGGCCGAGCGTCACTCTTACCGCGTTAGCGAGAATGTCGACGCCGCGCAGCATCTTGTCGCGCGCGTCCACCGAGAATTTGACTTCCTTGGCAGCCATAGAACTACACTCCTGTTGCGTTTGGTCCTTATCCTGAGGAGCGCGGAAGACGCCCTCGAAGGATGCAGGCCCGGGGATCTGTTGCCGTCATCCTTCGAGGGCCACCGCGCGGCCACCTCAGGATGGGAATTGCGAGTTAGGCGGCCTTCTTCTTGGCCACCGGCTCGTCGATGACGCCCATGATGTCGGACTCCTTCATGATCAGGAGCTCCTGGCCGTCGATCTTGACCTCGGTACCCGACCATTTGCCGAACAGCACGCGGTCGCCGACCTTGATGTCGATGGGAATGAGCTTGCCGGCCTCGTCACGGCCGCCAGGGCCGACCGCAGTGACTTCGCCTTGCGAAGGCTTTTCCTTTGCGGTGTCCGGAATGATGATGCCGCCAGCGGATTTCTCCTCGGCATCGATGCGCTTAACGACAACACGGTCGTGAAGCGGGCGAAACTTCATGGTACCCTCCTAGGTTTTTGAATTAATTGCAGATTATTGAGTTTGGCGGTCCCCGCAGGCTTCCCCGCTGGAGGACCGCTTGGCCGCCACATGGGGAGGTATTTTTTTGCCTGCAAGAGGCCTCAGGGAAATTATTAGCACTCAATTGGGCGGATTGCCAACGCGCGGACTGCCCCGCTGCCCTGAGTCCGGTTCCGAAGCCCGCCGAAGTTCCTCATCGGCAGCGAAAATATTGAACGTCGCGGGCGCGCGGCCGGCAGGCCCGTTCTAGTCCCTGAAGGTGAGCAAGATCGATCTGTTAGCACGGACGCGTATATGCTGCTAATGCCTTGAAAATAAACAGCATATTTCATTCTGAGGCTTGCAATGGCGGAACGAGCCTCGGAACATTGTCCGCGGATCGCACGGAGGCATCATGGATTCGCAAGGTTCGTCGAAAGACTTTCGCCGGCAGCTCGAAGGCTACGGGTTAACCACGGCAAACATTTTGTATCGACGCCCGGATCACCCTTGGGTTCTGCAAAGCTACGTCTGGCAGGAATACGATCTCTGCCCGCGTTTCCCGGAACTGAACAAGTTCCTCAACTTCTGGCTGGAAAAGCTTGAAGGGCCTCTGCATTCAGTGACAGTCGCGAATGCGCGACTGATCAAACCTGCCGAAATCCACGCCATCGACGGCGAATTCCGCCTTCACTAGCTCTAACGGCACGCGATTTACTGGGCGTTAACCATGAGCCGACCATTATTAATTTAATCGGCATTTAACTCAAAGTCGCCCAAATGATTGCGCAGAACTGCCGGGGGACGGGGTGTCACGCGTTTTCTTTCTTAGGCCCGCCTGCGCGTTTGTTCGTTTCGCTGTGCCGCGGCACGGCGCTCGAAGCCAGCTTCGATCGCTGTTTCGCGTTGTGGATTCGAGGGGGAATGGGGCGCAATAATCAATGGCGCGAGAGCTTTCGCGCCGGCTACGAGCAGGGCCGGCTGCCGGGCGAATCGCGCCCGCAGCGGGTATTCGGCGCCGCGGCACTTCTCTTCGTGGCGCTCGCCTGCGGCAGCATCGCCTGGGGTAACCTTACCGGCAGGGACGCCCCGTCAGCCGCCGATACGGCTCCAGCAGTGTCACCGAATGGCGACGGGCAATTGGCGGCCAAAACCGACCCGCTGCCGAATGCGCGCCGCGCCTATGGCAAACTTGCTGCGCTCTTGACCGACTACGCCCGCCGGGTGAGCGAAGATGCCGATGAGGTGCTGTTCGACTCGCGCTTCTCCTTCGGCGCTGCTCCGGGCAGGTTTGTGAAAGACTTCGAAAGCGTGGCATCGCTCTCTTTGCGCGGCGACGACTCGGCACAAACGGCGGCGGTTCCTCCAACGGCCGCCCTTTCGTCGACAGCAGCGGTGCAATCCAAAGAATCGCGAGCGACGCAAACGCGCACAGCGGCTTTCCGCGATAGCATCCGGGCTGTTGCCGCCGCTGCGAAGATCGCCGCCACCGAAAAGCCCACGATCTTCGAGAAGCTCTTCGGCAAGTCGGCGCCGACGACGCTGGCCTATGCGAGCCCCGATGACGGCATCGCCATCGATCAGGGGACGCCGGGCCGCTACGATCACGAGACCGCGGTTTACGACATTTCCGGTCATACGGTGTACCTGCCGGACGGCACGCAACTCGAAGCGCATTCCGGCCTCGGCTCGCGGCTCGACGATCCGCGCTTCACCAACGAGAGAATGCGCGGCGCCACCCCGGCGACGGTTTATGACCTGAAGCTGCGCGAAAGCATTTTTCACGGCGTGCAGGCGCTGCGGCTCGTTCCCGTAGATGAATCAAAAGTCTTCGGCCGCAGCGGCCTTCTGACCCACAGCTACATGCTTGGCTCCAACGGCCAGTCGAACGGCTGCGTTTCATTCCGCAACTACACGCCCTTCCTGAAGGCGTTTCTGAATCACGAAATAAAGCGCCTCGTCGTGGTGTCGCGCCTGGATTGATGCGGCGCGCCGCACAGCGGATCTGCGCCGGCTGTGCTTGAATGGTGGCGCAGCGTACGCGGCCTGATCTCATGCGCATTGTTTTCGATTTCGGCGCCCTGACGCTTGAAGCGGAGCTCCTCGATACGCCCACGGCCTCCGCGATTGCCGCGGCGCTGCCCATCGACGGCGCAGCGCTGACCTGGGGCGAGGAGGTTTACTTTGAAGTTCCGGTTCGAGCCGCGCGCGAGAAGGGCGCGCGGGCGGTCGTAGAGCCCGGCGAGATCGCCTACTGGCCGGAAGGACACGCGATTGCCATCGGCTTCGGCCGCACGCCGATTTCAAAGGCGGGAGAAACGCGGCTCGCCAGTCCCTGCAATATCTGGGCAAAGGCGCTTGGCGACGTAAAGACGCTTGCCAAGGTGAGAGATGGCGCCAGGATCCGCGTCACCGCGGCAGGTTAATTTCGCGCCCGGGGTCGGGCGGTGTCCAATTGACGCGACATCAGTCGCGTTAGAGCTTGATCACCCTCTGCCGACGAACGGCATTTTATTCGCCATGACCGTCATGAACAGCACGTTGGCGTCGAGCGGCAAGCTTGCCATGTAAACGACGGCACGCCCGACGTCGTCGACGTCCATGCGCGCTTCCGGCATGACGCGTCCGTCCGCTTGCGGCATGCCCTCCGCCATTTTTTCCGTCAGTGGCGTGGCGGCATTGCCGATGTCGATTTGCCCGCAGCAAATATCGTAACCGCGGCAGTCGAGCGACGTCTGCTTGGTCAGGCCGGTGATCGCGTGCTTGGTGGCGGTATAGGCCGCGGTGCCGGGGCGCGGGGTGTGCGCGGAAATCGAACCGTTGTTGATGATGCGTCCGCCGCGCGGGTTTTGCGCCTTCATTATCTTGATCGCTTCCTGGGTGCACAAAAACGGGCCGGTGAGGTTCGTCGCCACGACGGAAAGCCAACGCTCCAACGGGATGTCTTCCAGCGGCATGCCGCGCATGCCGACGCCGGCGTTGTTGAAGAGGAGATCGAGCCGGCCGAACGCCTCTTTGGTTTTCGCAAACAACGCCTGTATGGCGGCGGCCTCTCTTACGTCGGTCGGCACCACGAGCGTCTTACTCGCGGCTTCTTTGGCGACGGCTTGCAGATTTTCGGCCTTTCTGCCGGCCAGCACCATCGCGTAGCCCTCGCGCGCCAGTGCAAGCGCCGCGGAGCGGCCGACGCCGCTGCCTGCTCCTGTGACCAATGCGATTTTCTGCGCGGGCATACTGCCTCCCAGTCTTCGGTGTGACCGGGGATGGCAATAGCATTCCGGACCGCCGGGAGGGAGGCGGAAATGCGTCAGCCGGCGAGGGCGATTTCCTGATCGGGGCTTCCGACGCGGTAGTCCTCCGGTGAATCGAGCCGCGCATTGATGTCGGCGGCCGGGCCGGGCCGCCCGAACCGGAAACCCTGCATCGAATGCACGCCCGCAGCCCGCAGGAACAGGTGTTGCTCGGCAGTCTCGACCCCCTCGGCCGTCACCCGCATGCCCAATCCGCGCCCGAGGCTGACCACCGCGTGCACAATGGCGGCGGCATCCGGCGCCGTCTCGATGCTGCGCACGAAGCTTGAATCGATCTTGAGTTTGTCGAACGGGAAACGGCGCAGGTAGAGCAGGCTCGAATAGCCGGTGCCAAAATCGTCGAGCGCGAAGCGCACGCCGATGGCCTTGAGCCGCAGCATCGACGCTTCCGCCGCTTCCAGATTGCCGAGGAGCGTACTCTCCGTCAGTTCAAGCTCGAGGTGGCCCGGATCGAATTCGGTCTCTTTGAGAATCCGCTCGACCATGTCGACAAAGTCCGAGCGGCGGAATTGCAGCGGCGAGACGTTCACGGCAACGGTCAAATTCGGCCAGTCCTTGCCGTCGAGGCAGGCACGACGCAGCATGTACTCGCCCAGCTCGACAATAAGCCCGGAATTCTCGGCGACCGGAATGAACTCCGAAGGCGGGATGACACCCATTGTAGGATGGGTCCAGCGGGCCAGCGCCTCGACGCCAATGAGGATTTCGCCGCTGGAGTTGACCACGGGCTGGTAGGCGACGGTGATGGCGTTGTTCTTGATCGCATCTCGCAGATCACCTTCGAGGAGCTTGCGCTGCGAAAGGTCGGCATCCATCGCCGCGTCGTAGATGCAGGCGCGGTTGCGGCCTTCGTTCTTGGCCCGGTACAGCGCCATGTCGGCGTAGCGCAAGATGTCGCCTGCATCGCCGGCCCGGCGATCGATGACGGCAATGCCAATAGAGGCACCGATGACGATGGTGTGTGCATCAATCGAATAAGGGGCACAGAGGGTGGAGATGATGCGGCCGGCCAGCGCCTGCAGCGAATAGGAATCCGATGGGCAAGTGGTGATGATTGCGAATTCATCGCCGCCGAGCCGGGCCACAAGGTCATCTTCCCGCATGATGCGGCTCAGGCGCTGCGTGACGCTGAGGATAAGCTCGTCGCCGATGTGGTGTCCGAGCGTATCGTTGACGTCCTTGAAATGGTCGAGGTCGATGTAGAACACCGCCGCGGAATGGCCGCCGCGGCGGACATCGCGGATGACTTCCTCGAGGCGGCGGCCGAAATAGATGCGATTAGGAAGTCCGCAGACCGGGTCATGCAAAGCAAGATGCAAGAGCCGGCTCTCGCCGGCGGCGATCTTCTGCGCCGTGCCGCGGATATGGCGCACCACCAGTCCGACGAGGAAGGCGAGGCCGGCGAGCGCAAGGGCGATCGGCAGCATAAGCCACGGATTGAGCCCGCCCGAGCCGCTCGGTATCCACGACAAGCGCACAATCGGACCGCTTTGCGCATCGCCGATGGTCACACCCTGCGGGTCGGGCGCGTCGCCAAGTTCATCGGCTTCGCGCAAACCGCGCAACTGCAGCTGAAATCCCAGTTCCTTGAGCAGCGTCCCGTCGAGGTATTTGACCGCAAGAACAATCGGAGCGTTTTCGGCGCCATGAGCGAACTCGTCGTCGTCGCCGACTGCGACCGCGGCAACGAAAGCGGGCTTTGTCATGAAGTGCTGCAGCACGACCGCCGAGCGGCCGGGCGGCGCCGGGTCGGCGGCCGTGACGATTTGCATGGCGCCCTTGGGCAGTTCGGTCAGTTTCCGGCGCAACAGCTCGATGCTTGGCGCAAGCTCGTCGTCAGGGACCTTTGTGTCGAGTTCTCCCTGTAGCCGCGAACGGGCGTATTCGACGTGGTTGTTGGCGTCCACCACCACAACCAGATCGTGATCGAAATAGGTTTCCAACCACCGGCCCACCCGCCGGTCCACCCAAGCGGGATCGAACGTCTGACGAATGTGCTTGGTGGCGCGCGATGTCGCCGCAACGCTCTCGACCTCGTGCAGAATGCGCGCGCCGCGGCTGACGACGGCCTGCTGGACAAGTTTCTGCTCGCGCGCCTGCGCGGCGTCGTCGGTTCGCCGCGCCGAAGTGAGCAAAAATGCAAAAATGGCAAGGATGGCCAAGCCGACAAAAGCAGCCACGAAGATGACGAGGCGCGCGCGCGCATCGTCCCAACGCGACCGGTTGGCGGCGATCTGCGCTGGCGCCGTGGCAGTCACGTTCTCTTCCTCGGCGACGTTCTTGTTCCGGCCGAGAATGGACGAGAAAGATTGCAATTCGCTTGCCATTGAAGGTCAGCGGTACATGCCGGAGTTAACGGCTCGTTAATCGGGCCCGTTCTTCGTCTGCAATCGCAGACGATCGGCGCACTTTGGCGGCTCGAGGCTGCTAGCGCCGGTGGCCGTACGGCGGGCGGGGAATGGCGATGTGCGCGGCCCGTAGCGCCGCCGACCACCGCTCGCGCAAATCGCTGAAATAAGGCTCCCCCGGCTCGATGCGGTAGATCAATTCCGCGTCGCACACGTCGCGCCGCACGACCATCAGGTCGATCGGCATGCCGACGCTCAAATTCGAGCGCATTGTCGAGTCGATGGAAATGAGGCCCACCTTGAGCGCGTCGTAAATGTCCATTCCGTAGGAGACGGCGCGATCGAGCACGGGCTTGCCGTATTTGTGTTCGCCGATCTGGAGATAGGGGGTGTCGGTCGTGCACTCGATAAAGTTGCCCGCCGAATAAATCATAAACAGACGCATGCGGTCGCCGGCGATCTGTCCGCCCAGCAGGAACGATACGTCGAAAGTCACATCCGACGCCTCCAGAGCCTTGCCTTCGGTAGAGAGCAGTGTGCGAATGATGTGGCCCACCCGCTGCGCGGCTTGGAACAGGCTGGGAGCGTTCATCAACGTTTCGTGCTCGCCAGTCTCGGGGTTGTCGTAGCCTTCGGTCAGTATGCTCACCACCGATTGGCTGATCGACAGATTTCCGGCCGACGCAATCGCTAGGATGCGCTTGCCCGGATCGGTGAAGACGTGGAGCTTGCGAAATGTGGCAATGTTATCGACCCCGGCGTTGGTGCGGGTGTCGCCAAATATCACCAGTCCCTCGCGGACGAGGATGCCGCAGCAGTAAGTCATGATGGGTCGCTCCGCCGCGCGACTCTACAGCATCGCCGCCTTGCCGGCGCAAGCTTATTGCTCGACCTCAACCGCGGCCGCCAGGTTCTCGCTGCTGTCGTTTCTGCTTACATCTTCACCGCAGTGACGAAGCCGGCGGCAAACGGCCGCCCTGACCCGAGCGCGTCCCAAAATGCAATCGCCGGGCGCCTTGCGGCGCCCGGCGATGAGAGCGTCAAGTGCGGGAGTGCCTCGCTTACGCTTTACCGAACGGCACCGCGACGAAGAGCGTCGCCTTGGCCGATTTCACGCGCATCAGCACATCGTGTTTGCCGTGGTCCTTCGCCTCGGTCATGGCTTTGCGGATGTCAGCGGCAGTGCCGACCTGCTTGCCATTGACGTCGAGGATGACGTCGCCGGGCGAGATGCCCTGCTGAGCCGCCGGACTGTCGGGCTCAACCGCGGTGACGACGACACCCTTCTGCGCCGAGCCGTCTGCGTCGCGAGCCGGTTGGACCGCAAGGCCGAGATGCGGCGTGTTGGCGTCGGGGGCCGGGGCAGTAGTGTCCGCTTCCGCCGTTTTTTCGTTCGGCATCTGCATCAGCGTTGCGGTCAGCGATTTCGCTTCGCCCTTGCGCATGACGTCGAACTTCACCGTGGAGTTCGGCGCCAGGCCGGCGATGGTGCGCGCGAACTCGCGGGCGTCTTTGATCGCCTTGCCGTTCACCGCGGTGATGACGTCGCCGGTCTCAAGTCCCGCTTTTGCGGCCGGCGAATCCGCCATCCGCTCGTCGACGATAACGCCTTCAGCTTTCTTCATGCCGAGGCTCTCGGCGATGCCGGCGCTCACCGGCTGCACCTCGACACCCAAGTAGCCGCGGGTCACCTGGCCGTGCTCGCGCAACTGCGCGACGACCATCTTCGCGGCGTCGGCAGGAATATCGAAGCCGATGCCGACCGAGCCGCCCGACGGCGAGAAGATCGCGGTGTTGACGCCGATCACGTCGCCACTGACGTCAAACGCAGGTCCGCCCGAGTTGCCCTTGTTGATCGGGGCGTCGATTTGAACGTAGTCATCGTACGGGCCGGCGCCGATATCGCGGCCGCGTGCGGAGACGATGCCCGCGGTTACTGTCCCGCCGAGACCGAACGGATTGCCGACCGCGACAACCCAATCGCCGATCCGCGGCGCGTGATCCGCGAATTTGACGAACGGAAAGTCGTTCTTGCCATCGACCTTGATCAACGCCAGATCGGTCTTGGCGTCGGTGCCAATCACCTTGGCGGTATGGATCGTACCGTCATCGGTCGTGACCTGCACCGATTTGGCGTGGTCAACAACGTGGTTGTTGGTGACCGCGTAGCCGTCGGCGGAGATAAAGAAGCCTGAGCCTTCGCCGGTGAGGACCTGATGGCGGTGCATGCCATTGGGCATGCCCTGTTCGCCAAATTGCCGGAAGAACTTCTCCATCGGCGAACCCGGCGCGAACGGCACGGCTTCCCGCTCGTTGTTGTCTTCGTTCATGCTCGCTACGTTCGCGGTTTCGTCGATCTTGACGCGAACCGAGATGACGGCGGGTTTCACTTTGGTGACGAGGTCAGCAAATCCGGAGGGGGCGGTAACCGTAGCGTCCGCCGCATGAGCGGAACTCGCCCAATTGGGCATCGGCAGATATCCGGCCGGCCCTGCTACCAGGATAGCCGCGCCGAGAACGGCGACGGAACCAAGCAGCGCCAAGCGCCGCGGCCGTAATGCCGTGTGACCGTTGTGACGGGTGTTGTCAGTCATTACTCGATCTCCATCGATTTATCGTGAGCGTGCCGATGCGGCACCTGACGCTAAATTGGCGTTCCCACGTTACGCGCGCGTGGCCAGCGAATTAATGTTAGGTAATGAACGCTGCGATGAACGGTTTGTGACTTTACGTGAGCCGTGATGGGGTCGCCGCGTTGGCGGCGAGGGGGGGCAGGTGGCCGAGAATTTTATTTATTTGGCGACGATCTGGGTCATCCCGGCGCTTATCGCCATTACTTTTCACGAGGCCGCCCACGGGTTCGTTGCACACCTTCTCGGCGACGACACCGCTTGGCGGCTGGGCCGCGTCAGCTTTAATCCGTTGAAGCACATCGATCCGGTTGGCACGATTGTGCTGCCGGGGATGCTGTTGTTCTTGCACTCGCCGTTTTTGTTTGGTTACGCCAAGCCGGTTCCGGTTAACTTTCGCGCGCTGCGGTCGCCACGCCGCGACATGGTGCTGGTCGCGGCTGCCGGACCCGTCATGAATATCGGCCTCGCGGTCGTCGCCGCGCTGGCTTTTCATTTTGTCCGCTATCTGCCGGATACCGTCGCCCTCTGGCTCGCCGCCAACTTGCGCAACGCCGTTCTGTTCAACGTCGTGCTGGCGGTGTTTAATTTGTTTCCGCTGCCGCCGCTCGACGGTGGGCGTATTCTGGTCGGTATCCTGCCGGTCGGCGTAGGAAGGGTGCTGGCTCAGCTCGAGCCCTTCGGGATTGCCATTCTGCTGGCGCTGTTCATCGTGCTGCCGGTGCTGGGCGCGACGCTGGGTGTCAATCTTGGCGGCGTCTCGCATGCGCTGGCGATCGCGACCAGCGCGGTGGTCCGCGTCATCGTATTCGTCACCGGTAACGGATGAGCGGTTAACCCGTCAAAGATCCTGGAAGCGTCTTTTCTCGGCGGCCAGCTTTTCGAGCAGCGGCGCCGGCTTAAAGTCGGTGCCGATGGTGCCCTCGAATTCCTTCAGCTTGCCGAGTATCTTCTCCGGGCCGACGAGATCGGCATAAAACATCGGGCCGCCGCGATAGACCGGCCAGCCGTAGCCGTTGATCCAGACGATGTCGATGTCGGAAGCGCGTTGTGCGATTCCTTCCTGCAGAATTTTGGCGCCTTCGTTGATCATCGGATAAATGCAGCGCTCGAGTATCTCTTCGTCGGAAATGCTGCGGCGGTTGATGCCTTTCTTGGCGGCGAAATCGAGCACGATTTTTTCGACCGCCGGGGACGGCTTCGCATTGCGCGCCTCATCGTAGTCGTAAAATCCGGCTCCGGTCTTCTGCCCGCGCCGGCCCATCTCGCACAGAATTTCCCGGATGGTCGCGGATTTGCTGGTTTCCTTGGACCAGCCAATATCGAGCCCGGCAAGGTCGCTCATGGCAAACGGGCCCATGGGCAGCCCGAAGTCGTAAAGCACGCGATCCACGTCCCACGGCATCGCGCCTTCGAGAATGAGCTTTTGCGCTTCGCGTTGCCGCTGGCTCAACATGCGGTTGCCGACGAAACCATGGCAGACGCCGACCAGGACGGCGACTTTGCCGATCTTGCGCGCGAGCGCCATCACGGTGGAGATGACCGGCTTCGCAGTTTTTTTCCCTCGTACCACCTCGAGAAGGCGCATGACATTTGCCGGCGAGAAGAAGTGCATGCCCAGCACGTTTTCGGGCCGGCTGGTGACGGAGGCGATTTCGTTGACGTCCAGGTAGGACGTGTTTGACGCGAGGATGGCGCCGTTCTTGGCGATAGCGTCGAGCTTGCGAAAAACCTCCTTCTTGATGTCCATGTTCTCGTAGACCGCCTCGATGATCAGATCGCAGTCGGACAATGCCTCAAGTTTCAGCCCGGGATCGAGCAGCCCCATGCGCTTGGTCACGTCGTCTTGCGTCAGGCGTCCCTTCTTCGCGGTATTCTCATAGTTGCGGCGGATGGTGCCGACGCCGCGCTCCAGCGCATCTTTCGCCGTTTCGACAATCGTCACCGGGATGCCGGCATTGAGGAAATTCATGGCGATGCCGCCGCCCATGGTGCCGGCACCAATGATGCCGACCTTTTTGATCGGCAATACCGGCGTGTCGTCCGGCACATCGGCGATTTTCGACGCCCTGCGCTCGGCAAAAAACACATAGCGCTGCGCCTGGGATTGCGGGGTGGGAATGAGGTCGAGAAACGCCTGCCGTTCAAGCTTCATTCCTGCTTCGAAGGGAAGGTCGACCGCGGCCTTGACCGCGCGCACGGCCGAGCGCCACGCTTCGAAGCCGCGGTACCGCCGGGCGTAATCGCGCTCGACCTTGTCGAAGATTTCCGGATGTCCGCGTGCGGCGTCGATCTTGTCGTTGAGGTCGCGAATTCGGCGCAGCGGCATTTTGGTGTCGATGACCTTGCGCGCAAACGCGATGGCGCCGTCGCGGAGCTTGCCTTCGTCGGCGAGGGCGTCGACCACGCCCCACTCGAGCGCCTGCTTGGCCGAAAACGGCGTGCCGGTGAGAATGACCTCGAGCGCATTCCCGACGCCGGAAAGCCGCGGCAGGCGCTGCGTGCCGCCGGCACCGGGAATGAGGCCGAGCTTGATTTCGGGAAGGCCGAATTTCGCCGAAGGCACGGCGATGCGATAATGGCACTGCAGGGCCATTTCGAACCCGCCGCCCAGCGCCGTACCGTGGACTGCCGCGATGACCGGTTTCGGGCCGCCTTCCAGCGCCGATTGAAGCTCGGGCAGCGTAGCGCCAGTTGGCGGCTTGCCGAACTCCGAAATATCGGCGCCGGCGATGAAGGTGCGGCCGGCACAGATGACGATAATGGCCTTCACCTCCGCGTCGGCGGCGGCTTGCGTGACGCCATCGCGCAACCCGTTGCGCACGTCGGCGGAAAGCGCGTTGACCGGCGGCGAATTGATGGTCACGAGCGCGATATCGCCCTCGCGGGTCAGATCGGTTACGGCATTGATCGCGGCCATGGGACGAACTCCTCCCGGTACGGCTTTGCTTTCGGCCTATCCCTGAATAAGCTTGAGCGCAAATTACATAATGGCCGTTGCGGAGGAAACGTTCGTGTCGCTATTCGATCTGAGCGGCAAAGTCGCCGTCGTCACCGGTTCGTCGCGCGGGATTGGCCGCGCAATCGTCGAACGCCTGGCGGAGCACGGCGCGAAGGTGGTCGTGTCTTCGCGCAACCAGGAGGCTTGCGCTGAGGTTGCCGACGCGATCAACGCCAAATACGGCGACGGCCGTGCGCTGGCGCTCGCCGCCAATATCTCCGCGAAGGAGCACTTGAAGCGCCTCGTCGACGAAACCATCGCGACATTCGGCCAGATCGATGTTCTGGTCTGCAACGCGGCCTCTAATCCGCATTACGGGCCGATGCACACCATTACCGACGAGCAGCTGCGCAAGATTCTCGACAACAACATCGTCTCCAACCACTGGCTGATCACGCTGGTGGCGCCTGGCATGATCGCCCGCAAGGACGGCTCGATCATAATTGTCTCCTCGATCGGCGGCCTTCGAGGCAGCCCCGTGATCGGCACCTATTGCATTTCGAAGGCGGCCGATTTGCAGCTTGCCCGCAACCTTGCCGTCGAGCTTGGGCCGCACAATGTGCGCGTCAACTGCATCGCGCCCGGCCTGATCCGTACCGATTTCGCCCGCGCGCTATGGGAGAATCCGGAAATGCTCAAAGTGCGAAATGCGCAGACGCCTCTCGGACGCATCGGCGAGGCCGACGAAATCGCGGGAGCTGCGATTTTGCTCGCTTCGCGAGCCGGCAGCTACATGACCGGGCAGTCGATTGTCATCGACGGTGGGGTGACCATTGCTTAGGCCAAGGGGCGCCGGAGGCTCGAAGGAGAACTGCCGATGACCAATCAGGCCGGCCCCGGTAAACCCGCGGTGGCAAAGACATTTCCGGCAGTGACGCTTGCCCGGGCCAACGCGATTTTAACTGCCCCCGGTGCACCGTTCGAAATGGAAGAACAGGTAATTCGCGGCGTGCCGACGCGGGTGTGGAAGAATGCGCCGCCGACGCTGCGTGATCTTTTTCTGTTGAGCCGCAAATTCGGCGAGCGGACTTTCGTTGTCTACGGCGACGAGCGCGTGAGTTACGAGGAATTCGCGCGCGCCGCGCTCGTCGTTGCGAACGCGCTGCAAGCGGGGGGACTGCAAAAAGGTGATCGCGTCGCCATTGCCATGCGCAACTTGCCCGAATGGCCGGCGGCGTTCTTCGGCTGTTTGCTCGCGGGCGGGATAGCGACTTTGCTCAATGCCTGGTGGACCGGCCCGGAACTGGAATATGGGCTCGATGATTCCGGCGCCAGGTTCGCATTCGTCGATCGCGAGCGGCTCGAACGCATATCCGGGCACCTGCAAAAATGCGCAACGCTTGAGCGGGTCTTTGTCACCCGCGCAAACGAGGACGTTGCGCATCCGAAAGTCGTCACGCTTGAATCCATTCTCGGCGACGTAAAATCCTGGCGGCTCCTGTCGGATCGGCCGCTGCCCGCCGTGCCGCTCGACCCGGAAGACGATGCGACCATCCTTTACACCTCGGGCACCACCGGCAAACCGAAAGGCGCGGTCGGCACGCATCGCAACACTTGCACCTCGGTGCTCATCCGGCCGTATTTGCAGGCACGAAGTTTTTTACGCCGCGGCGAACCGATACCGGCGCCCGATCCGAATGCGCCGCCAAAATCCGCACTCCTTGTCGTGCCGCTGTTCCACGTCACCGGATGCCAGGCCAGCATGATCCCGTTGCTCGCCATCGGCGGCAAGCTGGTGTTGATGCACAAGTGGGATCCGGAACTGGCCTTGCAGCTCATCGAGCGCGAACGCATCACCGGCGCCGGCGGCGTGCCGACCATCGCCTGGCAACTTGTCGAGCATCCCGCGCTCGGCAAATATGATCTCTCGTCCCTGGAAGGCATCAGCTATGGCGGCGCGCCCGCCGCCGCTGAATTGACGCGCCGGGTCAAGGATGCGTTTCCTCGCGCGGCGCCCGGGACGGGGTGGGGCATGACAGAGGTTTCAGGCGCTTTCACCGGGTGCCAAGCGGAGGACTACCTCGCTCGGCCGGATAGTTGCGGACCGGCCATTCCCGTAGGCGACATGAAGATTACCGATGCCGTCGGTGACGCGTTGCCGGCAGGCTCCGTCGGCGAGCTTTGGGTGAAAGGCCCGAACGTCGTGCGTGGTTATTGGCGCAACCCGAAGGCGACAGCGGAGACGTTTGTCGACGGCTGGCTTCGCACCGGCGACATCGCCAAGCTCGACGACGAGGGCTTTTGTTACATTCTCGATCGCGCCAAGGACATGCTCATCCGGGGTGGCGAGAACATTTATTGCATCGAAGTCGAAAGCGCGCTGTACGACCACCCGGCCGTCATCGATGCCGCCGTGGTGGCCGTGGCGCATCGCACCCTCGGCGAAGAACCCGGCGCGGTGGTGACACTGAAAGAAGGCGAGGGGGTGAGCGAGGAAGAGCTGCGCGCGTTTGTTGCACAACGGCTCGCCGCGTTCAAAGTACCGGTGAAAATCGTGTTCTCAGCCGAAATGCTGCCGCGCAACGCCACCGGCAAAGTGCGCAAGAATGAGCTCAAGCAGCTTTTCGCGGAAAGTACACTCGCCGTCGGGTGAGCGCGCCACTCAAACGCGCGTGTTGGTATATTTTCGCAACTCCAGGCGCGCGATGGCGCGGTTATGGACTTCGTCCGGGCCGTCGACCAGTCGCATTGTACGAATGTGCGCGTAGGATTTTGCCAGCCCGGCGTCGGTGGTCACGCCCATGCCGCCGTGCGCCTGAATGGCGTCATCGATCACGCGGAGCGCAATGCGCGGCCCCGCCACCTTGATCATGGCGATTTCCAGTTGCGCGGTCTTGTTGCCAACCTTGTCCATCATGTCGGCGGCCTTCAGGCACAACAGCCGCGTCATCTCGATATCGATGCGCGCGTCGGCGATGCGCTGCTCCCAGATTGAGTGCTCGGCGATCTTTTTGCCGAAGGCGACGCGCGACAGCAGCCGCTTGGTCATTTTCTCCAACGCCACTTCGGCGGCGCCGATGGTGCGCATGCAGTGATGGATGCGGCCGGGGCCGAGGCGGCCCTGCGCGATTTCAAAGCCGCGGCCTTCGCCGAGCACGAGATTGCTGGCCGGCACGCGAACCTTGTCGAGCATAACCTCGGCATGTCCGTGGGGCGCGTCGTCGTAGCCGAACACCGGGAGCATCCGCAGAACCTTCACGCCCTTGGTGTCGAGCGGCACCAGAATTTGCGATTGCTGTTCGTGGCGGGCGCGGGACGGGTCGGTCTTGCCCATGACGATGGCGACCTTGCAGCGCGGATCGCCGACGCCGGATGACCACCACTTGCGCCCGTTGATGACGTAATCGTCGCCATCGCGGACGATCGAGGTTTCGATATTGGTGGCGTCGGATGAAGCCACTGCCGGTTCGGTCATCAGGTACGCCGAGCGAATTTCTCCGGCGAGCAGGGGCTTGAGCCATTTGCGCTTCTGCTCCGCCGAACCGTAGCGGTGCAGCACTTCCATGTTGCCGGTGTCCGGAGCGGAACAGTTGAAGACTTCCGAAGCCCAGGCGACACGGCCCATCTGCTCGGCGCACAGCGCATAATCGAGGTTGGTCAATCCGGCGCCGTGATAGTCCCCCCCGTCGTGAGTTGAAGGCGGCAGAAAAAGATTCCACAGACCCTCGGCTTTGGCCCTGGCCTTCAACTCCTCGACGACCGGAATAACTTTCCAGCGCTCGCCTTCGGCGTCCTGGCGTTCATAAGTCTCGACGGCCGGATAAACGTGCGCGTCCATGAAAGCGACGACGCGTTCGCGCCAATGTTTTTGCCGCTCCGAGATGGAAAAATCCATGGCCGTCTTTCTCCCTCACTAATGTCCCGATTCCGAAGTTCGCAACATTCAACGGCACCTTCGTTTGCGAACCTCGGAATCAAAGGGACCCTAGCAAGTTATCGAGTTTAGTGTGGTTTTGGTTCAGAAGTCCGCATGACGAGCTTTCGGCAGGAATGATGCGGACTTCAGAACCGCCGCACGAGCGCGCAACATACACTGGGCCGCGTTTCTTGGCATCCGTGCTTGAGCGGGGTGGCTTGCCGCGCTAGGACATCCGCAGGCGTGGAGAGTTGCCGATGGCCGGCGCGACGGCGGGCGAAAAGCAGGGCGGCGAGCAAAACGAGATCGTCACCGCCGCGGTTCTTGTCATCGGCGACGAGATCCTCTCAGGCCGCACCAAGGACAAGAACATCGGCTTTATCGCCGAGCAAATGACCGCCATCGGCATCGACTTGAAGGAAGTCCGCGTCGTTCCGGACGAGGAGCCCGAGATCGTCGCCGCCCTTAACGCATTGCGTTCCCGCTACAGTTACGTTTTCACGACCGGCGGCATCGGCCCTACACACGACGACATTACCGCCGACGCCGTGGCCAAAGCTTTTGGGCTTCCGATCGACTACGATCAGCGCGCGGTCGAGCTTTTGCGCGAACGGCTTGCAGTGACCGGCGGCGAGATGAACGAGGCGCGGCTGCGCATGACGCGCATGCCCAAGGGCTCCGAGCTCGTGCTCAACAAGATCTCGGCCGCGCCGGGGTTCATGATCGGCAACGTCATCGTCATGGCCGGCATTCCCCAGGTGATGCAGGCGATGCTCGAATTTGTGACACCGAAGCTCAAGACCGGGACGGCGATGCTGTCGGAAAGCGTGCGTGGCGACTGCCGCGAGGGCGATATCGGCACCGAGCTCGGCGCTATTGCCAAGGCGCACCCCGCGGTGGTGATCGGCTCCTATCCGTTCATGGATGACGAGCGGCGCCCGAACACACACATTGTGTTGCGCTCGCGCGATGCGCAAAAACTCGCCGCGGCCAAGGCCGCAGTAGAGGCGATGCTCAAACGCCTGCACGCCACGGCCGGCTGAAAAAGAACGCCATCGGCTCAAATGAGCGTGATGAGGGCGGGTGTACGCGTCACGGCGATGCGCCTTGCGGTGGCGGGGCGCCAATCTTACCTCTCGTACACGCTTGGTGAGCCAGGACCCCCATGAGCGAAAGCGACAACGAAGCGCTTTTCAGTGTGCTGCGGCAATCGGCGAACCCGAAGTGCGCCGGCGCCATTGAAGCCGCGATCCGCGACGCGCCGGATGCCGAGCTTTGCCGCATCAATCCGCTCGCCTTCGCAACGAAAAATCATCTCGATGAAGAGTCCGTCATCGCGGCGTTCCTGCACGCCGCGCGGCTCGGCGTATTCGAATTGTCCTGGAATGTGCTTTGCCCCGGCTGCGGCGGCGTGCTGGACGCGGGCACCACGCTCAAGAACGTAAACCGCAACGAATACGATTGCGGGTTATGCGCCGCCGGGTACGAGCCGACGCTCGACGAGATGGTCGAAGTCACCTTTACCGTCAGTCCGCGGGTGCGAAGGATCGCCGCCCACAGCCCCGATACGCTGCCTGAGGTCGAGTACTATCGGCAGATCTTCTGGAGTTCGGGGGTCGACTTGCCGGAGAAGCTCGGCGACAGCCTCGCGGCTTTCACGGTCGACTCTATCGAACTCGCGCCCGGCGAAAAGGCCGTCTTGTCGGTGCAGTTGCCGAGCCAGTTCATCATTGTGTTCGATCCGGTGACGCATGGCACTCAGTTCATCGACGTCAAAGGCGAACCGACGACCGAGCGGCAGACGCTCGGCATGGTGTTCAACAACGTCAAAGCGCCGGTCGGGACCGTGGAAATGCGGCCGGGGCCGCTGCGGGTAACGCTGGAAAACCAGACCGCGCGGCGGGTGCTGCCGGCGTTGTGGATAGCGGGCGATCCGCTGCATCAGCTGCTGGGTCATCGCCGGCCGTTTCTCACCGCGAAGCGGCTTCTCAGCAACCAGACTTTCCGCGACATCTATAACACCGACACGCTCGACGTGGACCAGCGCCTCAAGATCACGAGCCTGACGTTTCTGTTCACCGACCTCAAAGGTTCGACCGCGCTGTACGAGCGGGTCGGCGATCTCGCCGCCTACGATCTCGTCCGCCAGCATTTTCGCGTGCTCTACGATGTGGTCGCGGCCGAGACCGGCGCGGTCGTCAAAACCATCGGCGACGCGGTGATGGCGACCTTCACCACGCCCGACCGGGCGCTGTCGGCGGCGCTGCGCATGCGCAAGGAGATGGCGCGGATCAACGCCGAACGGCACAACGAAGATCTGCTCCTTAAAATCGGCATCCACGAGGGACCGTGTCTGGCCGTCACACTGAACAATAACCAGGACTATTTCGGCCACACCGTGAACATGGCTGCGCGGGTGCAAGGCCTTGCTTCCTCGCATGCGATTTTTGCCACGAAATCCGTTGTCGAGGACACTAATTCGGCAAAAATCCTCGAAAGCTCCGGATTGCAGCCGAGCATGCAGCGCGCGGCGCTCCGCGGCATTGCCGACGAGACCACGGTCTACGAGATTCCCTGATTGCCTTTGCGGCGTCCGGTCTGATAATCGGCGGTGAGTTTGAAAAAAACCGCCGCGAGGACGCCGATGACCGATGCCGGACCCCAAACGCTCGAAGCCGCCGTGCGGCGCGACCCGGCGAAAATCTTTCCGGTCTCGTGGGACCAGTTTCACCGGGACTCCCGCGCGCTCGCCTGGCGATTGAGCGGCACCGGCCCGTTCGAGGCCATTGTCTGCATCACCCGCGGCGGGCTGGTGCCGGCGGCGATCGTCGCCCGCGAGCTTGGAATCAAGCTCATCGAAACCGTCGGGGTGTCGAGCTATACCGGAACGAACCAGGGCGATATCACGGTGCTCAAGCCGGTCGCCGAGTCGATCGTGGCGCTCGGCGGTGGGCAGGGCGCCCGAGTGCTCTTGGTCGACGATCTCGTCGATACCGGCAAGACCGCGAAAGTGGTCCGCGAGCTGGTGCCGCGGGCTCACCTCGCCACCGTCTACGCCAAGCCGATGGGGCGTCCGCTGGTCGACACCTTCATCACCGAGGTCTCGCAGGACACCTGGATTTACTTTCCGTGGGACACCGGCCTCGCGTTCCAGCCACCGATCAACGAAGCCGGTCTGTAACAGGAGCCGCTCGCATGGACGCCGTTACGCCGAAGGGCAAGCACGAGAGCCCCGATACCCATTCGCACCTGGTGCGGCCGGCCGAGATGGAATGGAAAAAGACACGCTTCCCCGGCTGCGAGGTGAAGGGGCTGTTGTTTGACAAGGAAACCGGCGTTGTCACCGCGCTGATGCGGCTTGCGCCGGGCGCCATCCTGCCCGACCACCAGCACGTCAAGATCGAGCAGACTTACGTGCTTGAAGGAAAGCTGGTCGATAAGGACGGCCCGGTAACGGGGCTTACCGTTGGACCGGGAGAATTCGTCTGGCGCGAGCCCGGCAGCCGCCACGTCGCCTGGACGCCGGAAGGCGGCCTGATGCTCGCGATGTTTCAGGTGCCGAACAAATTTTTCGAAAACGACGGCCGCGTCGCCGACATTTCCGGCGCCGATTGGGACAGCCTCTGGGGCCATATCTTATAAGCTGCAGATTGTTCGTTGCAGGAGACTGCTGGCTTCGTCAGCCGAACTGTGGGGCGGCAAGGAGCAAAGCATGCTGCGCAAACTCATCCGGGCCGGCGTTATTGTCGTGATGCTTGCCGGGCCCGCCACCGCCCAGGACAGTTTCGGCATTCCCGTCAATCCAAAGCGGCCGCCAAGCGGGCAAGAAATCGAGCGGCGGAAAGCCACCGATCGCGACTACGATGCGGCGATGAAGAAGATTCCCGACAAGAACACGTCGAAGGATCCATGGGCGGTCGTCCGTCCAAACGCAGCGCAAACGTTCAAGAACAAGCAACAATAAATAGGGGAGCCCTTGCCGCCTTCACTTCCGGCGCGCGTGCGGGCGGTGATACAAGGGCGGCCGCGAGTACGGCGTTCTGGTGACCTCGCGCGGACGTGGCGAAATGGTAGACGCAAGGGACTTAAAATCCCTTAGGGGAAACCCTGTGCGGGTTCGAGTCCCGCCGTCCGCACCA
>DASXDP010000249.1:0-1554 GCA_036490575.1 Xanthobacteraceae bacterium | reverse complement strand
GCCCGCGAACTATTCAATTCAATCCTCCGGCCCTTGCGGCCATGAAACAATGAAACAATAGACCGCCATGACAGACCACAACCCCGAAGAATTGCCGCCCACCGCTGAGAACCCGCCGGAACCGATTGTTGAGCCAACCGAGGAAACCTCTCCGGAGCCTGTCGGCGACCCGCCGGCCGCCGCGGAACCCGAGGCAGTCATCGCGGCCGCCGCGCCGGAGCCTACACCCGTGCCGATCGCGAAGCCGGCGCCCGCTCCTGAACCCGCGCCCGCTGCTGTTGCCGCGCCCGCTCCTGAACCCGTTTCGGACGAGCCCGTTGAGGACTTTGGCGCTCTGCTCAAGGCCTTCGAGAAAAGCCATTCGCACAAGCCTGACCCGGCGCAGAAACAGTTGCAGGGCACAGTCGTTTCCATTACCGCCGAGCAGGTGTTCGTCGATATCGGCTACAAGACTGAAGGCGTACTTGCCCGCTCGGCTTTCGACAATAACGCCGACGCCGTGAAGCCCGGCGACAGCGTGCTCGTCTCCGTGACCGGCCGCAACGAGGAAGGCTACTACGAGCTCTCGCGCTTCAAAGTTGCCCAGCCTCGCGATTGGTCGGCTCTCGAAGCCGCGTTCGCTGACAAGACCGCCGTTGTAGGCACTGTGACCGAGGTCGTCAAAGGCGGCCTGCGCGTTGACGTCGGCGTCCGCGCCTTCATGCCCGCCAGCCGCAGCGGAACCAAAGACGCGGCCGAACTGGAGAAGCTGGTCGGCACTGAGATCACCTGCCGCATCACCAAACTCGACGTCGCCGATGAAAACGTCGTCGTCGACCGCCGCATCGTTCTTGAAGAACAGGCCCGCGGCCTCACCCAGCAGCGCCTTCAGGCCATGCAGCCCGGCGATACCGTTACCGGCACCGTCCGCAGCCTCGCACCTTACGGCGCGTTCGTTGACCTCGGCGGCGTCGATGGCCTGCTGCACATCAGCGACATGGCCCACGCCCGCGTCGCCAAACCGGAAGATGTTGTTGCGGTCGGCGATCAGGTCCAGGTCCGCATCCTCAAAATCGACCCCGAAACGAAAAAGATCTCCCTAGGCCTCAAGCAGCTTCAACCCGAGCCCTGGGCCACTGTGCCCGAGCGCTACCAGGCAGGCCAGCGCGTCTCAGGCATTGTTACCCGGCTGCAGGATTTCGGCGCTTTCGTGGAGATGGAGCCGGGCGTCGAAGGCCTCATTCATGTCTCGGAGATGTCCTGGGCCAAAAAAGTGCGTCATCCCGGCGACATGCTCAAGCAGGGCGATCGCGTAGACGCCGTGATCCTGGCCATCAAGCCGCCAGCGGACGGGCAGGCCGGCAGAATTTCGCTCGGCCTCAAGCAGTCTCTCGCCGACCCGTGGACTGAGGTTCGCCAGAAGTTCCCCGAGAGTTCGCAGATTGAAGGCCCGGTCACAAAGATCATGAACTTCGGCGCATTCGTGCAGCTCGCCGAGGGTGTAGAGGGCCTGGTGCATGTGAGCGAGATTGTCGCCGACCGCCGCATCAACCATCCCAGCGACGTGCTGCGCGC
>DASXDP010000248.1:0-5003 GCA_036490575.1 Xanthobacteraceae bacterium | reverse complement strand
GCGAATAAATCCGTCGAGAAATGGATCCGGCCCGCGCGCCGATGCGGATTCGGGGTTGGGATCGTCGGCGGCGAAGGTCGCATCGTAGTGACTGACGATCTTGTGTTCATTGAGCCGCAGATCCTTCAGAAACGAGTCGTTTATGAAGCCGCGGGTGCGTGCGACCACATCCTGCGGCAGCCCGGTCAGGTCGGCAACGCGCTTGTAGAAAACCTGCGCCGCGTCGCCCTTTAGCGGCGGGCCGACCAGCGCCGTCAGGTAATCGGTCAGCGCGAAGTGCTCGGCCTGCGCCAGCGCCGCCGTGCCGAAAGTGCCTTTGCGCTCAAGCTCCGCTGCAGCGAGCGAAGGCAGCCGCAGCGCTGCGCCAAGCGCGAAACGATCGCCGAACTGGAATTGGCCTTCGAGGAACGGCGAGATCATCGCAATGCCGCTCACCACAATGCCCTGATTGTTCTGCAAGGCGCGGGCCACCTTGACGGCGCGGTAGCCGCCGTAGCTCTCGCCGAGAATGTATTTCGGCGAAGAAACGCGGCCGTTGTTGGCGACATAGAGCGCGATGACCTTTGCCATCGATTCGGCGTCGCGGTGCACGTCCCAGAACGCGCTGCCGCCGTCGGGCTTCGCCGGCCGGCTCCAGCCGGTGCCGACCGGATCGATGAACACCAGATCAGTGAAGGCGAGCCAGGTGTCCGGGTTGTCGGCGAGATGCACATTGGCGCCGTCGTAGCCGTTGCCGAACACGGCGATGCGCGGGCCGGCGAGCCCGAGATTGAGGAATGCGGAAGCGGCGCCCGGGCCGCCATTGAATACGAAGGTCACCGCGCGGCGCGGATCGTTCGGCTTGGCGACAAACGCCGTATAGAAAATCGCCGCCGACTTCTCGCCGGACTGATCGAACAGCGGGAAAGTTCCCGCCGTGGCAGTGTATGAGAGCTTGCCGCCCGGCAGATCGATTGAGTGCTCGGTCACGGCGTTGGCCGGCAATAGCGAAAGCACGCCCGGGCCGCTCTGCTGCGGCCGCCCCTCGGCGTGGCCGGCCGCGTGCTCGTGCTCTTCAGCCGCGATAGCCGGCACGGCAATCGCCAGCCCGAGCCCAAAGCCGATCGCGCAGGTGATCAACAGGCGGCGCAAATATTTGGTCATATCTGATGTCCGTTTAAGTCAGTGCTGTGCTGATGATGTCTTTATGTATGATCGCGCGGCGAAAACGCCCGAAAGATGGCCCTCAACTGTGAGGCAGGATGTGCGAAGGCTTTGCGACGACTCGCGCTCCGGTGGACAACGCCGGCCGGATGGAGGAAGTTCTGGCCGGCCTGAACTTAAGTCACATGGACAGGAGTTTTAGCGGTGCCTAGCCCACGGGCGTCGAAAGCGCTGGCGCGTTTTACCGTGCTCGACCTGACGCGCGTGCGCGCCGGGCCGACCTGCGTGCGGCAGCTCGCCGACTGGGGCGCCAATGTCCTCAAGGTCGAGGCGCCGCCGGATAGCGAGGAGCCGATGGGCGGCCCGCGCGACAACTCGGACTTTATGAACCTGCACCGCAACAAGCGGAGCATCACCATCAACCTGAAAAGCCCGCAGGGGCTCGCCGCATTCAAGCGGCTGGTCAAGAAGGCCGACGTCGTCGTTGAGAACTTTCGCCCCAACGTGAAAAAGCGCCTCGGCATCGATTACAAAGCGCTGGCGCGGGTCAATCCGAAGCTCGTTTACGCCAGCATTTCCGGATTCGGCCAGGACGGGCCTTACGTCGACCGCCCGGGTTTCGATCAGATCGCGCAAGGCATGGGCGGGCTGATGTCGATCACCGGCCCGGCCGGGCAGGGGCCTTACCGCGTCGGCATTCCGATTGCCGATCTGACCGCCGGCCTGTTTGCCGCGCTCGGCATTCTGGTGGCGCTGCTGGAGCGTGATAAATCGAAGAAGGGCCAGGCGGTGGCGACTTCGCTTCTCCAGGCGCAGATTTTCATGCTCGATTTTCAGGCCGCGCGTTATCTGGTGGAAGGTGAAGTCGCGCAGCAGGCCGGCAATAACCACCCGACCACCATTCCGACCGGCGTGTTCAAGACCAAAGATAGTTTGATCAACATCGCCACCACCGGCGGCAAGATGTGGGACCGCTTTTGCGAGGCCATTGGCGATCCAGGCATGGCGCGCAGGTCCGAATACGCGACCGCCGGTGCGCGTTCGAAAAATCGCGATGCGCTCAACGCCGAGATCCAGGGCCGCCTTGACGGCGACACCACGGACGAGTGGATCGAACGGCTCAATGCCGCGGGTGTCCCCTGCGGCCCGATCAATTCCATCGACAAGGTGTTTGCCGATCCGCAGGTGAGGCATCTGAAAGTCGCGCAAGCTGTCGGCGGCAGGAAGGGCAACGGTAAGGCGAAGGCGCTCACGTTGCTGGCGCAACCCGTGTCGCTGTCGCGGACGCCCTCGCGCCTCGTTCGCCGGCCGCCGGCGCCCGGCGAGCATACCGGCGCGGTGCTCCAGGAGTTCGGCTTTTCCAAGCGCGAGATTGCCGCGCTGCGCCAGGCCAAGGCGATCTAACGCGGTGCCGGCGCGTTTTACAGACAAGGAATCGAAATCATGGCGCAAACCGACAAAATCCTCGCGCGCAGGGAGGGGGGCGTCGGGCTTGTGACCTTCAACAATCCCGAGCGCCACAATGCCGTGTCGCTCGAGATGTGGGAGGCGACCAAGGAAGCGCTCGACGCTTTTGCCGCCGACAACGAGGTGCGCGTCGTGGTGCTCACCGGGGCTGGCGGCAAGGCGTTCGTTTCCGGCGCCGACATTTCCAAGTTCGCCAGCGAGCGCGCCTCCATCGAAGCAACGCGCGCCTATGACGTCGTCACCGCCGCAGCTTTCAACAGCGTCTACGAATTCCCCAAGCCGACCATCGCCATGATCCGCGGCTACTGCATCGGCGGTGGCGCCGCGCTCGCGGTGTGCTGCGACATGCGCGTGTGCACCGACAATTCGGTTTTCGCCGTGCCGGCGGCGAAGCTCGGCCTCGGCTACGGCTACGCCGGGCTGAAGCGGCTCACCGACGTCGTCGGTCCGTCGTTTGCCAAGGAAATCTTTTATACCGCGCGGCAGTTCACTGCCGCCGAGGCGCTGACCATGGGCCTGGTCAATCGCGTGGTGCCGTCAACCGAGCTCGAGACCTACGTCACGACCATCACCAACACCATCTGCGCCAACGCCCCGCTAACCATCAAGGCGGTGAAATTCGCCGTCGGCGAAATCCTCAAAGACGAAAGCGAGCGCGATATGGCGAAGGTCGATGCCATGGTGGAAGCATGCTTCGCCAGCGGCGATTACACCGAAGGCCGCACCGCCTTCATGGAGAAGCGCAAGCCGAAGTTCACCGGAAGCTGAAACCGGAATGCGTTTGCTTCTTGTTGTCGGCGTGTGTCAATCCCGCCGGCTTTGCTGAAATGAATTTGTAATGACTGCGACGCAAGCGTCCGGTGCGGCGATCGGCCAGGGCCGCCGGATTTTTATTTTCGGCTTTCTCTCGGCCATCGCGCCGCTGTCGATCGACATCTATCTCCCCGCCTTGCCGACGCTGCGCCAGGCGCTTGCCGCTGATGAGGCGCAGACGCTCTACACGCTGTCGACCTTCTTCATCGGCTTCGGCGGCGGCCAGTTGCTGTTCGGGCCACTGACCGACCGTTTCGGGCGGAAGCGCCCGCTGCTCGTCGGCCTTGCCGTCTACATCGCCGCCTCGGCCGGCTGCGCGCTGGCGCCGAGCATCGGCATGCTGATCGCTTTCCGCTTTATTCAGGCGCTCGGCGGCTCCATTGTCCCGATCGCCGTGCAGGCGATGGTGCGCGACCTTTACGCACGCAACGAAAGCGCCCGCATTCTCTCGCTCAACATGCTGGTGACTGCGTCGGCGCCGGTTGTGGCGCCGCTGCTCGGCGGCCAGATTCTGCTGTGGCTCGACTGGCGGTTCATTTTCTGGGTGCTGGTCGGTTTCGGCGCGCTGGCGTTCGTCGCTGCAACGATCCTGCCGGAAACGCTCGCCGCCGCGCGGCGGAGCGCGGCGCATCCGCTGGCGATGCTGCGCGGCTATGCGGCGCTTCTGCGCGACGGCCGCTATCTCGGCTATGTCGCCTGCTCGACGGCGTATTTTTGCTGCCTGTTCGCGTTCATCGCCGGCTCGCCGTTCGTCTACATCGAATATTTCGGCGTGCCGCCGCAGTTCTACGGTTTTCTGTTTGGCGTCAACATGATCGGCATGATCGCGACGACGTTCACCAACAGCCGCATTGTGATGCGGCGCGGCGCCGATGCGCTGCTGCGCCGGGCGTGCATCATCGGGGCGGCGGCGAGCCTCGTGCTGCTCGCGACCGGGATCAGCGGCTTTGCCGGTGTCGCCGGCATTGTGGTGCCGCTGTTCGTGGTGCTGGCGCTTTTGACCATGGTGGGCTCGAACGCCATCTCCGGGGCGCTTGCGGTCGCGCCGTCTGCCGGCGCGGCGGCGGCGCTGGCGGGCGCGCTGCAATTCGGCGCCGGCGCGTTCATCAGCGCGGCGACCGGCTGGCTCGCCAACGGCACGCCGCAGCCGATGGTTGGCATCATCTGCGCGGGCGCGGTGCTGTCGCTGCTCGCCAATCTCCTGCTGCTCAAACCGCGGGAGTAGGGCCGCTTTCATCCCCTCTTCCAGCGCGGCGGGAAAGGTGAATGCGGCAGGCGTTCCCCGCACTGGCGTTTTCGAGGCTCATGTTCTACATACCGCCCGCAACCGGCTTGCGCTCCTGGAGAGGTGGCAGAGTGGTTGAATGCACCGCACTCGAAATGCGGCATACGGGCAACCGTATCGGGGGTTCGAATCCCTCCCTCTCCGCCATTAATGGAAGCGAATGCGGCTCGCTACCCCGTGGGTTACTTCGAAACTCTAATTGAATGAGCGGCGCAGATGAAGCAACGCCCCGATATTCGCCGGTTGGTTCAAGCGCTACAAGCGAGTTAGCGGACCGGCCGTCCACATTGGGATC
>DASXDP010000247.1:0-16703 GCA_036490575.1 Xanthobacteraceae bacterium | reverse complement strand
ACGGTGCAGGCGTTGGTCTTTCCGATCGCGGCAAGCACGTCGTTCTTGTCAGCGATCAAGGGACGGGAAGGGCGCACGACGAAATGACCGGGTGCGCGTTGCTTTGCCGGACCGGTCTCGATCGGCCGCCTTTCATCGGTCCATGCCTTGAAGCTTCCGTCGAGCAGCGCGGCATCATCGAAGCCGAACATACGAAGCAGCCACCACACCCGCGTTGCCCACCACACATTACCGGTGCTGTAGATGACGACGCGGGTTCCTTCGCCGATGCCGAAGCGCTCGATGGCGCGCGCGAAGTTTTCCGCTGACGGCGCGGTGAAACGCAGCGGGCTGTCGTTATCGGAAAGCTCGGCTTGCAGGTCGACAAACTGCGCACCTGGAATGTGACCGTCTTCGAATTTTGCCCGCTCGGCGACTATTTTGTCCTGGTCGGGACGGCCCGGCACCCGGACGACATTGGTCGTTGAATCCAGAATGCGAAGGTCAGGCTCGTGGAGATGAGCGGCAAGCCAGGTGGTGTCGACCAGTAGGGGCAGGCGGGTCATATTTTACTCGCGTTGGGCTTCGCGGACTCGCACGGAGCGCCACCGGAAGTTCAGGCCTCCGGCCGCACCAGCCCCAAGTGATCTCTCAGTGTTCGTCCGCGATATTCACGGCGAAACAATCCGCGCTTTTGCAGTTCGGGGACGACGAGGCGCACGAAGTCCTCCAAACCGCCGGGAATATAGGGCATCTGCACCATGAAGCCGTCGCACGCTTCGGCACTAAACCACTCTTCCATCTTGTCGGCGAGGTTCGAGCCGGTGCCGATGAAATCGCGCAGAGGTCCTACGCCGTACCGCTTTCCGGTTTGCGCCAGCGTCAGCCCGAGCCGCTGTGTCAATTCGGACACTTCCTTGTAGTGGCCCTGCACGCCGGGCACGTCGAGCGACGGAAGCACCTCATCCTGCGGGAATTGCGCCAGGTCGATATCGAGATGATACGACAAGGTCGACAAGCCGGCTTGCGGGTCGGCGAGGTCGTCAATCAGCTTTCGTTTGTCGTCGGCAATGGCGGAAGTTTCCCCGACGATAGGCACCATTCCCGGCAAGATTTTCAATTGACTTGGATCGCGTCCGGCTTTCACGGCGCGCGCTTTCATCTCGCGATAAAATTCTTTCGCTGAATCGATCGAGGCGTGGGTGACGAAAATGATTTCGGCCCACTTGGCGGCAAAATCCCGGCCGCGATCGGATGCTCCAGCTTGAATGAACACCGGTCGACCCTGCGGCGAGCGGCTGACGTTGAGAGGCCCCTGCACATCGAACCACTTGCCTTTGTGATCGATGCGCTTCACCAGTTTCGGATCGGCAAACTCCGGCTTCTCGACGTCGATGACGAGAGCAGCGTCGCCCCAGCTATCCCAGAGCTTGCAGGTCACACCGAGAAATTCGTCGGCGCGGTCGTAACGCTCGTCGCGGGAAAGCTGGTCGGTCAAGCCGAAGTTGTTGGCTTCCGCCTGCTGAAACGACGTCACGATATTCCAGGCCGCGCGGCCCTCGCTCAAGTGATCGAGTGTCGCCATCGCGCGTGCCACCGCGAAGGGATGGAAATACGACGTCGAGATGGTGCAGGCGAGGCCGAGATATTTGGTCGATGCGGCCATGGCCGCGAGTACGATCATTGGATCGAGCCGGAGCGCGCCCAACGCGCCATAGCGCAATTGGCTGTCGAGGCGATCCTGATACCGGCTCGGGATGGCGAGGATGTCTGCGAAGAAGATCAGGTCGAAGCGTCCATCTTCCAATATTCTGCCGATGTCGCGGTAATAATCCACCGACAGCAAATTCCGGTCTGCCGTCGGATATCGCCAGCCGCCGTGATGACCTGAAACCGGACCCGCCACCACGAAGGCGGCGAGATTCATCTCACGCTTTTCCATGCCGTCATTCCCGAGGTCCAAGTGTGTCGAAAAGCCCCATGTCTCCCCGCCGTGCGCACCTTCGGCTCCCGCGGAAAAATTTTAATCGACGCGCAGGCTACCAGGGCAGGCTTGTCCTCATTGCCATCCATCTCGAACAAGGAAAAGCCACCGGCGCCGCCAAACAAGCCGGCAAATGGTGGGCGGCGGGTAACATGCGTTGACTTGGTTGTCCATAATTTCTAAGGCATGAGGGCCGCGCCTCGTTGAGACGTGCTTACTGAGACTTGCGCCGCGAAATCAGGAACATCAACATGCTTACTCGCCGTGGGACGATCGCTGCTTTCGCGGGAGCCACGTTCACCGGGTTGACTGGCCTTCGTGTCCGTGCCGCCGACGCCGTGCGCATCGGCACGATACTTTCGGTCAGCGGGCCGGCCGCGTTCTTGGGCCAGGACATGAAGGACGGCGTGCAGCTGGCGGTCGACGAGATCAACGAGGCTGGAGGAATCGACGGACGCAAGATCGACTGGATTTTTTATGATTCGCAAAGTCAGACCCAGCAGGCGATTACCGAAGCGCGCCGTCTGATCAGCAACGACACCGTCGATATGATCGTGGGCGGCGGGAACATGAGCGGCATCGCGCTGGCGATCGCTCCGATGGCCGAAGCGGCGAAAATTCCCTTCATCTCGACAGAGGGCGCCAGTGCCATTGTCAATCCGGTCGCGGAACGCGCCTGGGTCTTCAAAAGCACCGTAGACGATTACCTCGTGCTGCATCGCGCTGCAGATTATTTCGACAAGAAGGGGTTGCGCAAAATCGCGTTGCTCGCGGACACCAGCGGTTTCGGACAGGGTGCCGCGGAGCAATTCAAGATCGTTGCCAAAGAACGCAACCTGGATGCGATTAATGAATCTTTCGCGCCGAGTGATACCGATCTCGTTCCCCAGCTTGGACGCATTCGCGATGCCGGCGCGCAGGCGATCCTGTGCTGGACGGTTACGCCCGCGGGCGTCGTTTTTCTCAAGCAGGCGCAGCAGCTCGGGCTCGATGAAAAGCTGACGCTCATTCACAGCTACGGCTTTGTCAGCCAGAAATACATGGAGCTCGCCGGCAGCGCG
Source organism: Xanthobacteraceae bacterium (assembly GCA_036490575.1). GTDB lineage: Bacteria > Pseudomonadota > Alphaproteobacteria > Rhizobiales > Xanthobacteraceae > BOG-931. Next base: position 13,679 of record DASXDP010000247.1, on the reverse strand, counting down.
GCGGCGAAGCTGCTGCTGCTCAGCCAAAAATTCGCGGTCGGTGATCAGTTGCCGGACAGCGATTCAGTCAAGCCGAAAATTGCAACGCTGACCGCCAACTTCAAGCGCCGCTTCAATCGCACGCCCAACCAGTTCGTGGCGCAAACCTATGACGCCGTCTATCTCGCCAAGACCGCGCTGGCCAAGGGCGGCGCCGACCGTGAAAAGGTGCGCGCGGCGCTGGAGGGCATTCACGATTATCAGTCCGCCAGTGGCATTTTCTCGTTCTCTCCGGAGCATCATTCGGGCCTTGCCAAAAGCAACATCGTGCTTGTCAATTGGGCCAATGGCCGGTTCAATTTGGCGGACTACGCCTGAGACGACATTAACGGCGTAAGGGCCCAGATGACGGCAGGCGCGGGCGCCGAGGCGCTTCAACTGATTTTCGCCGGCCTTGGCAACGGCGCCATCTACGCGCTGGTCGCCATTGGCTTTAATGTCGTTTTCAAAAGCACCGGCGCGCTCAATTTTACCCAGGGCGAATGGGTGATGCTCGGCGGCATGATCGCCGCTGCCGCGATCAGCGGTTACGGCCTGGTCTGGGCCGGGTGCCTGATTGCCGTTGTGATTGTCGCGGCGATCGGGCTCGTTTCGGAGCGGTTGGTCATTGCGCCGCTCAAGCGGCCAACCCCGATGCTGATCACTTTGCTGAGCATCGGGCTTGCGATTTTCACCAAGAGTGCCGTCATGCTCACGCTCGGCAAAAACCCGGCCGGCTATCCGGGGTTTTCCGGCGACCTGATATTCAATGTGTTCGGTGCCCGGGTACCCGCGCAAACGGTGTGGATCATCGCCATTGCGCTCGTCTTTATGCTTGCCGCCCACGCGTTCTATGAGTGGACACTGCTCGGCAAATCGCTTCGTGCGGTCGCCGCCGATCGGGAAGCCGCTTCGCTGGTCGGCATCAATGTCCGGCAGAGCGTGATGTGGTCGTTTGTCATCGGAGCGCTGGCCGGCGGCATCGCCGGAACGATCATTACGCCGCTGACATTTACGTCCTACGATCAGGGCGCGCTGATCGGTTTTAAGGGCTTCAGCGCGGCAATGCTGGGCGGCATCGGCAGCCTCTCCGGCGCCATGCTCGGCGGCATTGTGCTGGGCCTGCTGGAATCGCTGGCGGCCGGCTATGTCTCGTCGCATTTCAAAGACGCGGTGGCGTTTATTGTGCTGCTGCTGATCCTCTTCGTCATGCCGTCAGGTTTACTGGGTCGCCCATCGGTCGAGAGGGCGTGACGGCCGAATGACCCAACCGGGCGACGTAGGCGATCCCGCTTCCACCGCAATAGCGCCGGTCGCAGTTGATAGGTTTGCAGGCGGCAATTCGACGTTGCTCGGCCGGATCGGGCCGCTAGCGTTTTGTGTGTTTTGGCTTTTGCTGCTGTCGATCCCGTTCGTGACGCGCAACGATTACATCGTTTCGCTGGGCGTCAGCTTCCTGATCAATCTCATGCTGATCGCGAGCCTGAACTTGCTGATCGGCTATTGCGGACAAATTTCGCTTGGTCACGCGGGCTTCTTTGGACTTGGCGCCTATACCGCCGGCATCGTCTCCGCCAAATTCGGCATAAATCCCTGGGCCGGTCTGCCGGCGTCGTGCATTGCCGCTGCGCTGGTCGCGGTGCTGATCGGCATTCCGGTGCTCCGGCTCAAAGGTCACTACCTCGCCATGGCGACGCTCGGCTTCAACGCCATCCTCTCCGTCCTCTTCAACCAGCTCGTGTCGCTGACCGGCGGCCCGAACGGCTTGCTCGGCGTGAAGCCCCTTGGCTTCGGAACATATCTTCTCGATACCCAGGCGCGGATTTTTCCTTTGCTCTGGCTGTGCGCCGGTTTGGTCATGCTCGGTCTCAACAATCTTATCAAGTCACGCGTCGGGCGGGCGCTGCGCGCGCTTGCGGGTAGTGAGCTCGCCGCGGAATCTCTCGGGGTGAATGCGTTCCGTTACAAACTGATCGTGTTTGCTCTGACGGGGAGCATCGCGGGGCTTGCCGGCTGTCTTTATATAGAGAGCAATCTCTACGCCTCGCCGGACAGTTTCGATTTTTCGGTTTCCATATTGCTCTTGGCGATGGTCGCGCTTGGCGGTTGGGGCCGGTATTTCGGCGCGGTACTTGGCGCGCTGATCTACACGGCGGCGCCCGAAATCTTGCGAACGCTGCAGGACGCTCAGTTGCTGATCTTCGGCGCCGGCATGATTCTTGTTTTGCAATTTTTTCCGCGTGGTCTTGCTGGAATTGGCGACGCCGCTGTCCGCCTATGGCGGCCGTCGAGGTCGTGATGGGAACGAGCGGCGCTCTCCTCGAGATCGAGGCCTTATCGTGCCGCTTCGGCGGCCTGGAGGCGGTGGCGAATCTCGGGTTTTCCGTGCGCGCGGGCGAGATAAAGGCGATCATCGGTCCGAACGGCGCCGGGAAAACTACGCTGTTCAACATGATCGGCGGCGTGATCGTGCCGTCTGCCGGCCGGATACGTCTAGGCGGCAACGACATCGACCGCTTGCCGCCGTATCGTCGCGCGCAGCTCGGCGTCATTCGTACCTTCCAAAACCTCGGGATTTTTTCCGACATGACCGTTCTGGAAAACGTCATGGTTGGCTGCCATCTCCGCTCGCATTGCGGCACGCTGCAAGCATTATGGCGCAGCCCCCGGTCGATCGCGGAAGAAGCTGTTATTCGCAGCAAATCCTTTCACCTGCTGGAGAGAGTAGGGCTCGTTGATCGCGCGCAAGAGGCCGCCGCGGCGTTGAGTTTCGGCGAACGAAAGCTCCTGGAAATGGCCCGGGCGCTCGCCGCCGGGCCGCGCCTTCTGATGCTCGACGAGCCGGCTGCCGGCGTTGCCCATGACGCGGCTGTCGGCATTGCCGCCATCATCCGCGAGTTGAACCGCGATGGCCTCACCGTTTTGCTCGTCGAGCACAACATGAACATGGTGATGAATATTTCGCACAGCATTCTCGTACTTGATCATGGCCGCAAGATCGCTGACGGGACTCCAAGCGAAGTCCGCAAGGATCCCGCTGTGCTTGCTGCTTATCTCGGCGAAGGCGAGGATGCTTGAGGTAAAAAATCTCCGTGCCGCTTACGACGGCAAGGAAGCGCTTCGCGGCCTGACCTTCGAGGTCGGCCGCGGCGACTGCGTGTGTTTGTTGGGCGCCAATGGCGCCGGCAAGACCACGACAATGCGCTGCGTATCGGGTCTATTGGCTCCGGCCGCGGGCGAGATTGGTTTCAACGGCCGCAACATCTCGGCCATGGGCACGGCGCAACGGGTCGCCGCTGGAATTGCTCTCGTCCCCGAAGGGCGCCGCGTATTTGCGCCGATGACGGTGCGGGAAAATCTCGAAATGGGTGCTTTCCGCCGGCTTTGGCCGCGGCGGCAAGAAGCGGTCACAGCGGATTTTGATTTTGTATTTGAGTTGTTTCCGCGCCTGCGCGAACGCGGTACCCAATTGGCCGGCGCTTTATCGGGCGGCGAGCAGCAGATGCTGGCTATTGCACGAGCCCTGATGTCCCGGCCTAAGTTATTGCTGCTCGACGAGCCTTCAATGGGTCTCGCGCCGATGGTGCTCAGGGATATCTTCGCGACGCTGCGGCAGCTTAGTGCCTCCGGTGTTTCCATATTGATCGCGGAACAGAACACGCGGATGGCGCTTCGTTTGGCGCGCTACGCCTATATCATCGCCGACGGCGTCATCGTCAAACAGGCCGCCGCCGAAACGCTCGGTAACGATCCGGCGATTCAGAACGCCTATCTCGGCAATTGATGCGACTTCGCGACTAACCGCCCGAGCGGCGGATGCGGCCTTTCACGACAGGCATTTATGCCAATGCCATGGCGCGTATTTTGGGCCGCCGTCAGTGCGCCCGCAGAAACTCAAGGCTTAATTTGTTGAAGGTCTCGGCGTCTTCCATCTGCGGCCAGTGGCTGCAGTTCTTCATCTCGACGACTGTGGCGTTCGGAATGAGCTTGACGATAGTGCGCGCCGTTTCCAGGAAGACGTCATTATGATCGACCGCGGCGATGATCAGGGTTGGGGCGCGCAACCGCTTCCAATCGTCATCAGGGATCCGGTTGCGGTTGTAAACCTCCGGATCGAGGAGTGCGAGAATGTGCGGCATCGCCGTTTTCATGTCGGGGCGCCTGTAGACGGCAAGACGGGTGGCAATGAGATCGTCCCAAACCTTGCCGGGATCGTGAAACAGGCCGTTGAAGATTTCGACAATATTCTCCCACGTCGGATTGCTGGCGGCCGCGGACCTCGAGCGCTTGATGTCGCCTTGTATCGGCTTTGCGGGAAAATAAGCCGTTGCTGACAGCAAGATGAGCTTGTCGACCATCTGCGGATGGTCGATGGCGAGGCGGCATGCGACGCGGGCCCCAAGGGAAAGACCGATAACCGAAGCTTTCTTCACGCCGATTGCATGGAGAAAATCGACCGTGTGTTTGACGTAGTGTTGCGTTTCGTAATCGTGATCCGGCTTATCAGTCATGCCGGAACCGATCATGTCGAAAGCGATGCAGTTGAAATGTCTGGCGTATGCGGCAATGTTAGCGGCAAAATTTTCCAGGCTTCCTGCCGTTCCATGCAGCAAGACCAGCGGCGGGTTGTCTGGGTCTCCTGCCTGAACGAAACGTGTCCTTAATCCGCCGGCGTTGACCCAAGCCTGACGGAAAGGTGTGTCGAGAAGTTCGGTCCAGACGCTTCGGTACGGTTGCTGCATGGGTCTTACTCTTTCTGTCATTCCTTTTTTGAGTCTCGTGCGCGAGGCCGCCCAGTGGAGCGGGCGCTCCAGGCGGCCTCGTCGTTCTACTGCGCGTACACCGGGACGCCGGTTGGACGGCGGCTGGCGGTGCGATCCATGAAAACGATCTTCTTGCTGGCGAGGCGATAGTTCGGGTACCGGGCAAGGAAGCTCGCTAACGCGATGCGCAGCTCAAGCCGCGCCAGCGCCGCGCCCAGACAATAATGCACGCCGTGACCGAGTGAGACGTGGCGATTGGGACTGCGGGCCACGTCCACGCGGTCGGGCTTCTCGAATTGTTCCGGGTCGCGGTTGGCGGCCCCGATCATGATGTGAAGAAGTTGGCCTTTGCGGATTTCTCGCCCCCCCATGTGGAAATCCTGCCGCGCGGTGCGGATGCCGCGCTGGGTCGGGGCGTCGAAGCGCAGAAACTCCTCGGCCGCCAGATCGATAAGTCCGGGTTGCGCCTTCAGCTTGGCGAGTTCGTCCGGGAATTGGTGAAGCCACCACAGCGACATTGCGATGGCGCTACGCGAGGTACCGCCGCCGGCGGTTGCCATCATGTTGCACGTCGCGAGTATTTCGAGGTTCGATAAACGCTCGCCTGCGACTTCGGCCGTTGCCATCGCCGAGATCATGTCGTCTCCGGGCTCGCGGCGGCGCGCCTCGATCAACGGCAGAAAATAGGCCTGCTGGGCATCAAGAATTTCGCGCTGCTCTTTGGCCATCTCCTCTTTGTCCGGGGCAACCGGTTGAAACAGAAAGTTAGAGCAGCGATCGCTCCAATGCCGCATCATTCCTTCGTCTGCATCGGGAAGGCCGAGCAGGTCGAGCATCACCTGTGTCGGCAAGCGCGCGGCAAAGTCGAGGTAGGCGTCGAAAGCGTCACGGCCTTGAAGGGAATCGAGAATGACGTCGACGCGCCGCTGCATCATGGGCCGGAGCCGCTCGACGGCGCGCGGCGTCATGGCTTTCAGGAACAACGCTTTCAGCCGGTCGTGATAGGCGTCGTCGCGGTAGAGAAGCCAGCGGTTGTAGTGCTCGACAATATCGCTGAAGCGATCCGGATCGGTTCGCGGTAGATAGGAATACAGCGTCTCGATACGGTCTACGCTGAGATCGGGCCGGTCTTGCAACTCATAGACGTCCGCGTAGCGGGTGAAATACCAGGCTTGCGCCTTTTCCGACCAATGCACCGGCTCCTGTTCGCGCATTCGCCGGTAATACGGGTAGGGGTCCTGAACCGCTTCCGCCGTGAACAAGCCGTAGCTGTCGAGCGCGTCCGCCGCCGCGTTCATGCGTGGCCCCACGCCCGTTGTCCAACCTCGACCAGCAACTCGATCTTCAGCGTCTGAAGATCGGACGTGAGCTTGCTTGGTTTGACGGCGAATTTCGACATCGCCGCGCTGGCAAACCCGCATTGCGGGCAAATTCCCAGCCGCTCCATGGGCGCAAACCGGCTTGCCTCGTCGAGCCGCTGCAGCAACTCGTCGGCCGATTCCAGTTCGGGGTTTTTGGTGCTGATAATGCCGAGGTACGCCCGCTTGCCCGCTGGCAGGTGGCGAAGCGGCGCGAAATCGCCGGCGCGGGCGGAGTCGTACTCCAACAGAAATGCATCGACGTCGGCACGGTTGAACAAAGCCTCGGCGATCGGAGCGTAGCCGCCGTCGCCCATCCACAAGCTCTCCATGTTGCCGCGGCACAAGTGCATGCCGATCGTCATGTCGGCCGGGCGTCCGGCGACGGCGCGATCGAGTACGTCAATGTAGCGGGCCACCAGTTGGTCCGGATCATCACCTTCGCTTTTTGCCAACGCGCGAATCTTCCCGTCGCACAAAAGCGCCAGCGGTACTTCGTCGAGCTGCAGATAACGGCATCCGGCGGCGTAAAGCTCGGCGATCTCTTGTTTGAAGATTGCGATGAGATCATCCCAGTATTTTTCGACGTCGGGGTAGACCGTGGCATCAACGGCTTCTTTGAATTGGCCGAAATGCATGTGCGACGGCGTCGGCATGGTGACCTTGACCGGATTTTTGGCCACGGACCCGATGAACTTGTAGTCGTCGACCACAATTGGTTGCTTTCGCTTGATCGGTTTGGTCGCCATCGGCGACGGCGACGGCGTCGAGAATCCCTCGTCATTGCGGAAGACGAGTTTCGAACCGCGAAATTCGAACCCCTCAACGGCATTGAGGAAACCGCGCGACCAACCGCCGCGCCGGAATTCACCATCGGTCACGATGGGCAGGCCAAGCTGCTCCTGCATGGCAACAGCGTCGCGGATGGTGTCGTCCTGCACCTTTCGCAGTTGCTCGATCGGCAGCTTGCCATCTTCCCAGGCGCGCCAGGCTTGCACCAATTCGGGTGGCCGCTTGAGGCTGCCGACGTGATCGACAGCGTTGGTAGGCACTCTTGAGGTGGCCATGTAAAAATCTCCCGAAAGTCTAGCTGGCGGATACCGTCCGCAACGGTAGTGAAGGTACGACAGAAGAGGGTGGCAAACGGCGTGAAAGAACTGCATCGAGTTCGGCGGCGGTCGACGCCACACCGAGGATGTGGCGATCCGGACGGATCACTACTGCTTCAGTCTGAAGTTCGCCGAGGTAGGATTCAGCAGCCCCTGTCGCTGTCACAAAGACAATCCCGGCCTCGGATTTCATTTCGCCTTTGGCCCGTGCGAGTGTGTCGGCAAAGCGCGCAGTCGCCAAGACGGCGAAGCGGTATCCCACTCGATCGTCGAGAAGCGTGCTGTCGACGAGCCGCGGCTGCGCCGCCCGAGCACCGGCCGGTGCAGGTTCATCACCGTGCAGGCCGCGGCCGAGCCGGGGCGTGATGGGCCGCAACATGGTCGGATTGGCAATCAGGTCCCGGTCGCGCGCCCGCGCTCGTTCAGGGTCGGTTGTTTGAATGACGCCGCCAAGTTCGACGGCGAGCTCAATGAAAGCGCGCACGTGTTCGGACCGTTCCGATTCATAGGTATCGAGCAGATTTTCCGGCGCCTCGTTCCTGATGACGGCCTCGAGCTTCCAGGCAAGATTGGCGGCGTCGCGGAGCCCCGAGCACATTCCCTGGCCGAGAAACGGCGGCATCTGATGCGCGGCGTCGCCGGCGAGCAGCAGCCGATCGCGCCGCCACCGCGTCGAAAGCGCCGAATGAAAGGTATAGACCACGGCACGCTCGATCGCTGACGTGGCTGGATCGATGCGCCAGGGCTTGAGCATTTCATAGATCCGTTCCGGCTTGGTAATGGCCGCAGGATCGTCGCCCGGCATCAGCATGAATTCCCAGCGGTGCCGGTTTCCCGGCATTGGCACAAAGGTCGTCGGTCGTGCCGGATCGCAGTACTGGATCGCGTCCACGACGCGGCCGGTCTCGTCGGCGGCCTCGGGCACGCCCTGTGGCGGTCGCTCGAGCTTCATATCGAGTACGATCCAGCGCTCGTGTGAGCGGAGATCCTGCAACGCGGCGCCCATGAAGCGTCTGACCGTCGAGCGCGCGCCATCACAACCGACAACGTATTGCGCCGCGACCTGCGCGAGCTCTCCGGTCGTGAGGTTCTCGTAACGAACACGGACGTGATCGCCGGCCTCATCGAGCGCAAACGCCTCGCAGCGCGTCCGCACATCGACAGATGCGAAGCGCCTGACACCGTCGCGCAAGACCGCTTCAAATTCCGGCTGATAGAAACGGTAGGCGTGGTTCCAGCCCTCCGGCCCAATGCCGCCGCGACTGATCAGTAACAACAGTTTGCCGTCGGTGCTGACGTGCCGGATATTGCGGCTGACCGAAAGCAATGGCAGCAGTTGCTCGGCGAGGCCCATTGTTTGGACCAGGCGCATGCCCTCGCCGTCGAGTGCGACCGCACGCGGCAGGTGATAAGCCGCCGGCTCTCGTTCGAGCACGACGACGCGGAGTCCGCACATTCCCAATAAATTTGCCAGCACCGCACCGACCGGCCCGTAGCCGATGATGCAGACATCGAATTGCCGAGCGGCGGTCATTGGCGCGTCCGACTGAATTCAGGACCTCGTCAATCCCATCTTTTTGGCGACCTCGGCCTGGTACTCCGAGATCGGCCGAAAGCCGGGCGCGTTACGACAGAAGGCATCCGACTTTGCTTTTATTTTCTCGGCCGGCTGCGATAGATCGAGGTCCTCGATGCAGGGCTGCTCGATATACCAATCCGTGTCGCAAAAAACTTCGAGCCGGTTGCCTTCAGGATCGCGAAAATAAAGCGACCAAGCGTTGCCGTGATCCATCGGCCGCATGTCGCTGACGCCCGGCTCGTCTTTTACCTTTCGCCATACCTGCTGAAGATCCTCCAGCGAGGTGACGCGAAATGAAATCTGGTTGACGTGATTGAAACCGAGATCTTTCGGGCGGCCGCCAACCAACGCGACCTGATGATGGTCCTTCGGGTCCCAGCTTGTGAACACGATATCCGCGCCCCGCACCTTGCCGCGATCGGTCACGGTAAAACCGAGCACGCGCGTATAGAAATCCTCCATCTTCTGGATGTCGTGCACGTAGAGACCGATGTGGCTCATAGCGAGCGGCACCCGCCGCTGGCCGTCGCCCGGCGTACCCGCTGCCGCTGTCATGGCGTTCTCCCTCGCTTTTCCTGAACGCTAGTGCGGCTTCGCAGGGCCTGCCACCAATGTTGACTCGATGTCCGCAGAGTGGACAATCGTCCTACCGGGAGAGAAACAATGGGGCGGAGAAGCGGTCAAGCGCGGGACGGCGGCGTGCGTTCGCTGGAGCGCGGATTGGCGCTGCTTGTCGCGATGAACAGGCGCAAGCTTCCTTCTGTCGTGCAATTGGCGCGCGACACGCGGCTGCCACGGCCGACAATTTATCGCCTCCTGGAGACCCTCAATCGCGCAGGCTTTGTGGCGCGCAGCAGCCCGGCCGATCGGTTCTGCCTGACGCCCAAGGTTCGCAGCCTCAGCGACGGCTTTCTCGAAGATGACTGGATCGCGGAAATCGCCGCGCCATCCATGGCGAAATTCACGCGTGATCTGGTGTGGCCGGCGGCGCTCATGACTTTCGAACAAGGACGCATGCTGGTGCGCGAGACCACGCACGAAGCCAGCGTCCTCTCGATCGATCACGGGATGGTCGGGCGGTCGCTGCCGATGCTGCGAACTGCAGCCGGCCGCTGTTATCTCGCTTTCTGTTCGGCGAGCGAACGGAGCGCCATTTTAGAAATGCTGGCACAATCTCCGAGGCTCGAAGATCAAGGTGCCCGCGAGAGCGGTCGCATTGGCGCGCTCCTTGAGACCATCCGTGCCAGGGGATTCGCCGTTCAGGATCGCGAGATCAACCCGAAGACGTCCGGGATGGCGATCCCGATCCGTGCCGGATCTAGAACGTTGGGTTGCCTGTCGCTGATCTGGATATCGTCGGCGCTGACCATTACGCAAGCCGAGCGCCAGCTCTTGCCGCCGCTGCGCTCGGTGGCGCAACGCATCGAAGCTTCAGTCCGCGATCGCTCCGCCCGGCACGGCGACTACGCCGCCTGGCCCGGGCATTAGCTTTCTTCGTCAGCGGATCACCCGTGCTTTAGTGCAAGGTGTGCGGCAGCCAGAGCACGATGCCTGGAAGCAAGATCAGGATGATCAAAACCGCGAAATCGGCGATCAGGAACGGTGTCACCCCGCGGTAAATCGTGGACATGGATATTTTCGGCGCAATTGCGTGCAGAAGGAAAACAATGATTCCCATCGGCGGATGGATCAGCGCCATTTCGACCTGAATGAGACAAATCACGCCCCACCACAACGGGTCGTAACCGAGACTTACAATGATCGGCAGAATAAGCGGCAGTGTGATCAGGATCGAGGACATTTCCTCGAAAAAGGTGCCGAGGAGAATGTAAACGACCGTGAGCGTGAAGATAACCCCGAGCGGCGGGAAATGATGCCCGTCGATCCATTGGACCAAAGCCTCGGGCACGTGCGCCAGATTGATGAAATAGGTAAAGATCGGCGCGGCCATCAGAATCAAATACAGCATGGCCGTCACCGATGCCGCTTCGTACATGCCGTGAACCAGCGTTTTCCAGCTGATCCGCCGGCGCGCGAGGGCGAACAACAAGGCAAGAATGGCGGCCGCTGACGCCGCCTCGTTGACAGTGAAGATGCCGCTGTAAATGCCGACGAATACGCCGAGAAGAAGGACCAGCGACGGGGCGGCGCGTCGCGTCGCGATCCAGCGTTCGGCCCATGACACGCGTTCGCTGACAGGAGCGATCTGCGGCCACCGCCGCACCACGATGGCGATAGCGATGAGGTTGAACGCGATGGTCATCAGCGCCGGGACAATAGCGGCGACGAACATGTCGAGGATGAACGTCTTCGCCACAACGCAATAAATGATCATGACTAGCGAAGGCGGGATCAGCGACTTGAGCGTTCCGCCGGCGGCGATCACGCCTGTCGAGAACGCCGGCGAATAGCCGCGGGCGAGCATTTGCGGGAGCGCGACCTTGCCGAAGGTCGCCGCCGTCGCCGTGCTCGATCCGCAGATGGCGCCGAAGGCGGCGGAGCCGCTGATGGTGGCGTAGGCGAGCCCGCCGCGACGATGCCCAAAAAGCGCAGCCGCGGCGCGGTAAACATCTTCGGAGAAGCCGGCCATGCTGGCGAAGACGCCCATCATCAAGAACAACGGCACCGCGGCCAAGTCCGTGCTTGAAAGCACGTAGGACGGTTCCTGCGCGAGGAAGGAAAAAGCCGGATGCCATCCAGCTTGCAGGGCAAAGCCGACGACGCCGACCGTCATCATCGCAAAGCCGATCGGCACCTGCAGGAGGATCAGCGCAAAGAGCGCGACGATTCCGACAGCACCAATGACCGCCGGCTGCAAATGCGATCTCCCCCTAAAAACCTAATCGACGATCGTCGGTGAAGCATCGGCAAGGTAATCGCCGCGGACACTCTTCGCGGCAACCACGACCTGCAGCAGGGCGCTGACCCCGAGAATGGCCGCGACAGCTCCCCAAACCGGCGCCGTGGGAATCCGCAGCATCCACGTGGCGCTGCCGCTGGATTGAGCCTGCTCCGCGAAAAGCACGAACTGCCACGTCATTAAGATCAATATGATCTCAACAAGGATCGCGGCGGCTATGTCAGCCACCTGGCCGGCGCGAGGACCGATGAGCGTCGGTAGAAAGCGGATGGTGATATTGCTGCGCTCGACGATCGCGACCGGGATACAGCAGGCGACCGAGAACGCGGCAACAAGGGAGCCTGCGTCACGAACAACGTCGATCGGGTGCGCGAAAAAAAAGCGCAATAAGCCGTCGGCCATCGTCATGACGGCGAAGGCCAGCAACACGCCCAAACCGGCAACCGCGAGCCCTCGCGCCAGTACCCTGCTCGCCCAATCGATCCGTGCCATTGACGTTACCTTCGCGCCGGCGTCCGTCCTCGCGTGGAAACTGCCGTAGATCCATGCTGGCCATTAATGGCGGCAACAACCGGCAGTGCTTGATCTTAGCCTTTCCCACCCTTGCGAACACTGGCAAGTTCGGCATCGAGCGCCGCCTTCAGCTCCTTATGCCGATCGCTTGCTGCGACCCACTCCTCGCGCACCGGAGCGAGCAATGCTTGAGCTTTGTCGCTCTCTTCCTGGGACGGGAAAACGATCTTGTTTTTGGGATTGCTTTTCAGCTTTTCGAGGTTCGCGGCGTTGTAGCTGGTGATGGAATCTATCCACGTTTTGGTGAGCGCGGGACCGGCGTTGCGTTCGATGACCGCCTGAGCGGATTGCGGAAGCGCATCGAATTTTTTCTTGTTCATTAAAATGGTCAAAGGAACGACGCCGAGGCCGATGAAGAAGTGATTGTTGGTCACGCGGTCGAGCCCAAAGTCGAAAAACGGCGCCAGGTGCGATGTCGTGCCGCTGATCGTGCCGCGGCTGACGGCCTCGGGTATTTCCGTCACCGGCATGCCGACGGGCACAGCGCCGAAGGCGCGCAAGGCCGCGCTTTCCGTCTTGCTCGATGCGCGGATTGTTTTGCCTTTGAGGTCGGCGATCGAATTCACCGGAAAGTTCGTGTGGATGGAGTAGGGCGCCGTTCCCCAAAGTCCGATCACGTAGTAGTCGCCGTAGTCGTGCAGCACTTTATGTGCGGCCAATCCCGAGGCCGTGAGCGACGACTCGCGCAAGTCGTTGAACAATCCCGGGAGCTCGAGAACTTCCGTATCGGGGAACCGGCCGGGCGAATAAGAAGGAATGACCCAAGCGAGATCGGCAACGCCATCGAGCAACATCTGCGGTTGCTGCCCGGGATTGCGGCCGAGGGCGCCGTTGGGAAATAGATCAAAGGCGACCGCATTGTTCGTTTCGCGTTGCACCGCTTCCGCGAAGGGCTTCATCACGGTGCGAAAGGTCACCTCGCTGTCGGGCGTGAAGACCGCCCATTTGAGATGGTCTTCGGCTCTCGCGAAGGTGCCTCCGAGCATGCTCGCCGCCGGTAGCGCCGCCGCTGTCGCGAGAAAGCTTCGCCGGTTCATCTCGATCCTCCCTTGTTTTGTTGTCACTCGGACGAAATTGCCGATTTTTCAGAATCCCGCAAATTGAGTTTAGGAGGAGAAGGGGACTTAGTACGCGCTCGCACCCAGCGTACATTGCCGCAGGCCAGCTCGCACCTATCCGAGCGAAGACACTCCTCCCTTTTTTATTGTCGATAATGTGCTGTGGCTGTCTCGCCGTCCGCAACCAGCCTCGCGGCTGAGTCCGCGTAGCGGACAACTATTGAAGATGATCGCTTCGCAAATCTCGGTTCTTACGAAAGATCGAGGCAGAAGGCTTGTTTTTGGGAGCCAAACGCACTGGCTGCGAGGTCTGGAGGGGCTGAATTCGCGGTTCCTGTGACGTGATGGAATGCATCGGCGA
>DASXDP010000246.1:0-1560 GCA_036490575.1 Xanthobacteraceae bacterium | reverse complement strand
TCTGCTCGCGCATCCCTCGGTTCCGGCCAAGACGGTGAAGGAACTGATCGCGCTGATGCAGGCCAATCCCGGCAAATATGCCATCGCCAATGCCGGCCTCGGCACCACGCCGGAGCTCGCCGCCGAACTGTTCAAGCTCGATTTCAAGCTCGATCAACCCAGCGTGCCCTATAGCGGCGGCGCCCCGGCAGTCCAAGCCGTGATAGCCAATCAAACGCCGCTCGGCTTCGCCAATCTCACGCCCGCCGCGCCGCATATCCTCGCCGGGACGTTGCACGGCATGGCGGTGACGTCGCTCAAACGGTCCGCGGCACTACCCAACGTGCCGACAATGGTCGAAGAAGGCGTCCAGGGCCAGGAATCCGAGACCATGCAGGGTGTCTTCGTGCCAGCCGGGACGCCGCAGCCCATCGTCGATCTTCTCAACAGCGCGATCGTGAAGGCGCTGCATCAGCCGGACGTTCAGGAGAAATGCAAGCAGGTCGGTCTCGACATCGTCGCCGACACCCCGGCGGAGTTCGCCGTCTACATCAAGAAAGAAATCGACCGCTGGCACAAGGTCATCGTCGACGCCAAGATCCCTCAGATTCAATAGAACTTACCTCTTCCCGCGCGCGGGGAGAGGTCGAGCGAAGCGAGGGTGAGGGGGCGTCTCCGCGATTCTGAGCCCAGCGGAGGCGCCCCCCTCATCCCAACCTTCTCCCCGCAAGCGGGGAGAAGGAGAAGGAAAGCCCATGCGCATCGTCGACATCCGCGAGACCGCGGTCCCGCTCAATTCGACGCTGGCCAATTCGGGATTCAATTTTTCCGAGATGACGACGTCGGTGGTCGCCGTGATCACCGATGTGACGCGTGACGGCAAGCCGGTCACGGGCTTCGCCTTCAACTCCACCGGCCGCTATGCCTGTGGCGCGCAGATGCGCGCCCGCTTCATCCCGCGCATTCTCAAAGCGCCGCCGCAATCGCTGCTCGACGAGGCGGGCGGGAATTTCGTGCCGGACAAGATTCTCGCCGCGATGATGCAGAACGAGAAATCCGGCGGCCACAGCGAGCGCTCGATCGGCATCGGCACCATCGAGGTCGCAGTGTGGGACGCGGTGGCGAAGATCGCCGGCAAGCCGCTGCACGCCGTGCTGGCCGAGCGCTACAACGGCGGCAAGGTTGCCGACAAAGTGTTCTGCTATGTCGGCGCCGGCTGGTACGCGCCGGGCAAGACCACGCAGGATCTGCTCGACGAGATGCAGCGCCATCTCGACGCCGGCTACACCATGCTGAAAATGAAAGTCGGCGGCATGCCGCTCAAAGACGATCTCGCGCGCGTCGAAGCGGTCAAGGCGATCCTGCCGCAAGGCGGCATGCTTGCGGTCGACGCCAATTCGAAATTTTCCCGCGACGATGCGCTCGCTTATGCGCGGGGTCTGCGGCCGTTCGCGCTGCGCTGGTTCGAGGAGCCGTGCGATCCGCTCGACTACGCGCTGTTGGCCGAGATCGCCGCCCATTACGACGCGCCGCTGTCGACCGGCGAGAATTTGTATTCGACGCAGGACGTGGAAAACCTGG
>DASXDP010000245.1:0-65049 GCA_036490575.1 Xanthobacteraceae bacterium | reverse complement strand
ACCCGCGGCATCAAGGTGCGCGCCATCATTGATGCGGGCACGGTGGTCGCGTCGCTGGCGAGCCGCATCCTCGGTCGCACCGTGGCTGAGGATGTTCGCGATCCGTCCGGCAGCGAAATTCTTGCTGCCAACGGCACGCTGCTCGATGAGCCGCACGTCGACCGCCTGGTCAATGCCGGCGTGCAAGAGATCAAGATCCGCTCGGTGCTCACATGCGAGACCACCAGCGGGTGCTGTGGCAGCTGCTATGGGCGCGATCTTGCCCGTGGCACTCCGGTCAATATGGGCGAGGCTGTCGGAGTCATTGCCGCGCAGTCGATTGGTGAGCCGGGTACCCAGCTCACCATGCGCACGTTCCATATCGGCGGCGCGGCGCAGATCTCGGAGCAGTCGTTCGTCGAGTCGAACTTCGAAGGCACCATCCGGATTAAGAACAAGAACGTCGCCCGTAACTCGGACGGCGATCAGATCGTCATGAGCCGCAACCTCATTGTTGCGGTGACCGATCCGGACGGCACCGAACGGGCTGTGCACCGCATCCAATACGGCGCGCGGCTCAAGGTCGAGGACGGCGAACACATTAAGCGCGGCCAGCGTATCGCTGAGTGGGATCCATACACTCGGCCGATCATGACCGAAGTCGAAGGCACGGTCGGGTTCGAGGATCTTGTCGAAGGTCAGTCGTTGACCGAGACGCTCGACGAATCGACCGGTATCGCCAAACGCGTGGTGATCGACTGGCGTTCGGGTTCGGCCCGCGGCCAGCAGGATTTGCGTCCGGCGCTCGTGATCAAGGGCAAGGACGGCAAAATCCTTAAACTCTCGCGTGGCGGCGATGCCCGCTACATGCTGGCGGTTGACGCCGTCATCTCGGTCGATCCTAACGGCAAGGTCGGCGCGGGCGACGTCATCGCCCGTATCCCGACCGAAAGCGCCAAGACCCGCGACATCACCGGCGGTTTGCCGCGTGTCGCGGAATTGTTCGAAGCGCGGCGGCCGAAAGAATCGGCGGTGATCGCCGAGATCTCCGGTACGGTGCGTTTCGGCCGCGACTACAAGAACAAGCGGCGGATCGCGATCGAGCCAGCCAGCGGCAGCGAGGAGGAGGCGCGTGAGTACCTCGTCCCGAAGGGTAAGCACATCCACTTGCAGGATGGCGACGTCATCGAGAAGGGCGACTTCATCGTCGAAGGTAACCCGGCGCCGCACGACATCCTGGCTATTAAGGGTGTCGAAGAGCTCGCCGGCTACCTGGTCAATGAGATCCAGGACGTCTACCGGCTGCAGGGCGTGGCGATCAACGACAAGCACATCGAAGTGATCGTCCGGCAGATGCTGCAAAAGGTCGAGATTACGGATTCCGGCGAGACCGAGATGATCCAGGGCGATCAGATCGACAAGCTGGAGTTCGACGAGACCAACGCCCGCGTCGTGGCCGAGGGCAAGAAGCCCGCGACCGCGCACCCGGTGCTTCTCGGCATCACCAAGGCATCGTTGCAGACGCGTTCGTTCATCTCTGCGGCGTCGTTCCAGGAGACGACGCGCGTTCTCACCGAGGCCGCGGTCTCGGGCAAGGCCGACACGCTCGACGGCCTCAAGGAGAATGTCATCGTTGGCCGGCTCATTCCGGCCGGCACCGGCGCGATGATGAACCGGCTGCGCGAAGTGGCGATCAAGCGCGACCAGCTCATTCTCGCCGAGCGCGAGAAGGAGGCGGCAAAGGCCGCCGAGGCTGCACAGGAGCCCGCGGCACTGCCGGCAGCGGAGTAAAATTCCGCCCCGGAGGCACACACAAGACGAGGAGGCCGCCGCAAGGCGGCCTTTTTCGTTTCGTGGTGCGTCCCTATGTAGTTTCGGCGGCGCTGGATGACCTGACACGGGAGGGTGGCGATGAGTACGGTTCTGGTTACGGGCGGCTCGGGCTTTATCGGCAGCCACTGCATTTTGCAGCTCGTTGCGGACGGGCACGAGGTGCGCACCACTGTTCGTAACCTCAAACGGAAAGCCGATGTGCGCGCCTTGCTCAAGCAAGGCGGCGGCGATCCCGGCGGCCGCCTGTCGCTTTATGCCGCCGATCTCGAAAGCGATGCCGGCTGGCGCGAGGCCGTTGCCGGCTGCGACTTCGTGCTGCACGTCGCCTCACCGTTCCCCGCGACGGTGCCGAAGCACGAAGACGAGTTGATTGTGCCGGCGCGCGAAGGCGCATTGCGCGTGCTGCGCGCGGCCCGTGACGCCGGCGTCAAGCGCGTGGTGCTCACGTCCTCGTTCGCCGCCGTCGGCTACGGCCACGCGCCGCAAGGCGCGCCGTTTGACGAAACCAATTGGACCAATCCCACCGGCCCCGACGTAAGCGCCTACGTGAAATCGAAGACGCTTGCAGAACGCGCGGCGTGGGACTTTCTTGCCAAAGAAGCAGGGGCCCTCGAACTCGCAGTCGTCAATCCGGTCGGCGTCTTTGGCCCGGTGCTCGGCCCCGACTACTCGACATCGATTTTGATTGTTCAGCGTTTGATGGACGGCGCCATGCCGGGCTGCCCGCAACTTGTGTTCGGCGTGGTTGATGTGCGCGACGTCGCCGACCTGCACCTTCGCGCTATGACCAATCCCGCGGCAAAGGGCGAACGTTTCCTCGCCGTCGCTGGCGATTTCATGTCGATCCGCGAAATCGCGCAGGTTCTGAAAGACCGGATGGGAACGGCGGCACGACGAGTGCCGACGCGGCAATTGCCGAACTGGCTGGTGCGGGTCGCCTCGTTGGCCGATCCGGCGGTCAAACAGATCATTCCCGAACTCGGCAGGGCAAAGAACGCGACCAACGAAAAAGCCCGCCGCATGCTCGGCTGGGAACCGCGCTCCCGGGAGGACGCGCTCGTCGCCTCGGCGGAAAGTCTCTTGCAACTCGGGTTGCTAAAGGACAGCGCGAGAAAAGCCGCGTAAACTCCCGACGTTTCTTGCCTTTCTGGAGCACGACGTGTTTCCGCCTGAGCGAATTGTCTGCCTCACCGAAGAGACCGTCGAAACCCTTTACCTTCTCGGCGAAGAGCGCCGGATTGTCGGCATGTCCGGCTATGTCGTTCGTCCGCCGCGCGCCCGGCGCGAAAAGCCGCGTGTCTCCGCCTTCACATCCGCGGATATTCCGAAAATCCTCGCGCTCGAGCCTGACCTCGTTCTGACCTTCTCTGATCTCCAGGCCGAAATAGCCGCGACGCTCATTCGCGCCGGCGTTGACGTGCACGCGTTTAATCAGCGCAGCGTCGCGGAAATCCTCGACATGATTCGAATGCTCGGAGCCATGGTTGGCGCGGCTGACGCCGCGGATCGTTTGGCGGCCGGCCTGGAGCTGGGGGTCGCTGCCACCCGCCGCCGCAGCACGCACCTGCGGCGGAGGCCAAAAGTGTATTTCGAGGAATGGGATGAGCCGATGATTTCCGGCATCGGCTGGGTCTCGGAATTGATCGAGGCTGCCGGCGGTACCGACATCTTCGCTGACCGTGCCGCCTGCACGTCGGCCAAAGGGCGTATTGTCAGCGCCGCAGAAGTGATCGACCGGCAGCCGGACGTCATCATCGGCTCATGGTGCGGGAAAAAATTCAAAGCGGAAAAGCTCGTGAACCGTCCGGGGTTCGGCGCGCTGCCGGCGGTCCGCACCGGCGCGGTGCACGAGATCAAATCGTCGCTGATCCTTCAGCCCGGCCCTGCGGCGTTGACCGAAGGACTCGCCGCCCTTGAGCGCATTATTGGCGGCGTGTCGGCGAATGCGCTAGCGGTATCCGCATGACCACTCAGCAGCCCAGGGCCGGCCTCACGCTGTATAGCGGCGGTGCCATGCGGCGATTCCTCACCGAGGCGCTGCCACTATTCGAAAGAGCCCAAGGAATTAGCGTCTCCACCCATTTTGCGATCACGCGCCTTCTCAAGAAAGAGATCGAAGACGACGCTTCCTTCGATATGGCGCTCATGCCTCGCTCCGAGCTCGACGCACTTGCGGGTTCGGGCTTCGTCGTCCCCGGGTCGCAGACCGACATCGTGCGCTCCCTTGTCGGCTTCATTGTGCGGGTCGGCGCGCCGGTGCCCGATATCTCAACCGTCGAGGCGTTCAAGAACGTGTTGCGCCGGGCAAAATCGATTTCGCACAGCCAGGGCCCCAGCGGTCTCTACGTTGCGGGGCTCCTCGAGCGGATCGGCCTTGCCGCCGAAATGAAGGAAAAAACCGTACTGGCGATCGGCCGACCGGTGGGCGAAGTCGTCGCCAGCGGCGAGGCCGAGGTCGGGATGCAGCAGATCATCGAAAACCAGCCGGTTCAGGGGGCGCATCTCGTCGGCCCATTGCCGTCCGAACTTGGCAATTTCGTTGCTTATAGTGCGGGATTTGCCGCGAAAGCCCCGGATCATGCGGCCGCCCGCGCGTTAGTGGCCTTCCTTAAATCTCCCGAGAGTGAACGGATAATCCGCGAAAAGGGCATGGAGCCGGCGTAATCAGCCCCATGCTCGATAGCGCAGATGTGCTTGCGCCATAGGCGTTTTGTGCCCATATGTGCTTGACTTCGCACGGTACGGCCGATAAATACCGCGCACTTTTCGGCAGGCGGTGAGCTTCGCCCGTCGGAACGGCATGTCCGGGTCCACGCAAGTTATTGGAAGTCATCGGCTTTCTTAACGCTTGGGTTTCGGCGCGACGCCTCGACAAAAGCAGGCTCAAACGCTGCCGCTGACTACGGAAAGTCAGAAGGCTTAAGACGCACGACCGCGGTGCTCGCATCGCGGTCCTCTGCATGGTTCGAGCGCCCCTCCGCGCGTGGAGCGGATGGCGCGATTTCTTTTGCGCGAGCGGTTTCGCGCCGGAGCGAAGAGAACGAATGCCGACGGTTAATCAGCTCATTCGCAGGCCGCGCGTCGTGCAGCACGCGAAAAAGAAAGTGCCGGCTCTTCAGCAATCGCCGCAAAAGCGCGGCGTCTGCACGCGCGTCTATACGACGACGCCGAAGAAGCCGAACTCGGCGCTGCGCAAGGTCGCCAAGGTGCGGTTGACCAACGGCTTCGAGGTCATCGGCTACATCCCGGGCGAGGGCCATAACCTGCAAGAGCACTCGGTGGTAATGATCCGCGGCGGCCGGGTGAAGGATCTTCCGGGCGTGCGCTATCACATTCTGCGCGGTGTGCTCGATACCCAGGGCGTCAAGAACCGCAAACAGCGCAGGTCGAAATACGGAGCAAAGAGGCCGAAGTAGTCGGCCTCTTTGTGTTCATAGGGAACGAGAGACGAAGGAAATAACGAGATGTCCCGCCGCCACAGGGCAGACAAGCGCGAGATCCTGCCGGACCCGAAGTTCGCGAACATCGTGATCACCAAGTTCATGAACTCGGTGATGCACGCGGGCAAGAAGTCCGTGGCGGAGAACATCGTCTACGGCGCTCTCGACATGATCGAAGGCAAGACCCGCGGCAACCCGGTCAGCGTATTTCAGCAGGCGCTCGATAACGTCATGCCGTCGATCGAAGTGCGCTCGCGCCGCGTCGGCGGCGCCACCTATCAGGTGCCGGTCGAAGTGCGAACTTCGCGGCGCCAGGCGCTCGGCATCCGCTGGATCATTTCGGCGGCGCGTGAGCGCAACGAAAAGACGATGACCGAGCGGCTCTCCGCGGAGTTGCTCGATGCATCCAATAACAGGGGGAACGCGGTCAAGAAGCGCGAGGACACGCACCGGATGGCTGAAGCCAACCGTGCCTTCTCGCACTATCGCTGGTGACGCCGGCGACCAAAGGATTTTAAAAAATGCCCCGCACCCATCCGATCGAGGACTACCGCAACTTCGGCATCATGGCTCACATCGATGCCGGCAAGACCACGACGACCGAGCGCGTCCTCTATTACACCGGCAAGAGCCACAAGATCGGCGAAGTCCACGACGGCGCCGCGACCATGGACTTCATGGAGCAGGAGCAGGAACGCGGTATTACCATTACCTCTGCCGCGACCACCGCGATCTGGAACGGCAAGCGCCTCAACATCATCGACACTCCGGGTCACGTTGACTTCACCATCGAAGTGGAACGCTCGCTGCGCGTCCTCGACGGGGCGGTATGCGTGCTTGATTCCAATCAGGGCGTGGAGCCGCAGACCGAGACGGTGTGGCGGCAAGGTGACCGTTACGACGTCCCCCGCATTGTCTTCTGCAACAAGATGGACAAGGTCGGCGCGGACTTTTTTCAGTGCCTGAAGGACATCGTCGATCGCCTCGGCGCCAAGCCGGTCGCGATCCAGCTGCCGATTGGATCCGAGAACCAGTTCAAAGGCGTGATCGATCTCGTGCGCATGGTCGGCGTCGTGTGGGACGAAGAGACGCTCGGCGCGAAATATCACGATATCGAAATCCCGGCCGAGCTGAAGGACCAGGCCAAGGAATATCGCGAGAAGCTGGTCGAGGCTGCGGTCGAACTCGACGACGATGCAATGACGGCTTACCTCGAAGGCAATGAGCCCGACGAAGCCACGCTAAAGCGCCTGATCCGCAAGGCGACCATCGCCAGCACGTTCTTTCCGGTGCTCTGCGGCTCGGCGTTCAAGAACAAGGGCGTGCAGCCGCTGCTTGACGCTGTGGTTGATTATTTGCCGTCGCCTGTCGACGTGCCGGCGGTGAAGGGCATCGATCTCAAGGGCAATGAAGTTGAGCGCAAGCCGTTAGACACCGAGCCGATGGCTCTGTTGGCGTTCAAGATCATGGATGACCCGTTCGTCGGCACTATCACGTTCTGCCGCATCTATTCCGGAACGCTTGAGAGCTCGACCGGCGTCATGAACTCGACCAAAGACCGCAAAGAACGCGTCGGCCGCATGCTGCTGATGCATGCCAACAACCGCGAGGACATCAAGGAGGCCTTCGCCGGCGATATCGTCGCGCTGGCCGGACTGAAGGAAGTGCGCACCGGCGATACCCTTTGCGATCCTCAGAAGGCGGTGATCCTGGAAAAGATGGAATTTCCCGATCCGGTCATCGAGATTGCGATCGAGCCGAAGTCGAAAGCCGACCAGGAGAAACTCGGCGTGGCGCTCGCCAAACTTGTGGCCGAGGATCCTTCGTTTCGTGTCTCGACCGATCAGGAATCCGGCCAGACCATCATCAAGGGCATGGGCGAACTGCACCTCGACATCAAGGTCGACATCCTCAAGCGTACTTACAAGGTCGATGCCAATATCGGCGCGCCGCAAGTTGCGTACCGGGAGAAAATCACCCGGCCCGCGACTGTCGACTTTACCCATAAAAAGCAGACCGGTGGTCACGGCCAATACGCAAAGATCAAGATCGTCGCCGAGCCGGGCGCGCCGGGCGTCGGTTTCGAGTTTGAAAATGAAGTTGTCGGTGGCTCAGTGCCGAAAGAGTTCATTCCGGCCGTCGAAAAAGGTCTCGAAGGGGTTTTGAATTCCGGCATCCTCGCCGGTTTTCCGGTGGTCGACGTCAAGGTCAGTCTTATCGACGGCGACTCCCATGACGTGGATTCCTCGGCCATGGCCTTCGAAATCTGCGCGCGCGGCGCCATGCGCGAAGCGCTGCAGAAGGGCGGACCGGTGCTGCTCGAGCCGGTCATGAAGGTCGAGGTGGTGACGCCGGAGGATTACACCGGCTCGGTCATTGGCGATCTGAATTCACGGCGCGGCCAAATCCAGGGCCAGGACATGCGCGGCAACGCCAACGTCATCACGGCGATGGTGCCGCTCGCCAACATGTTCTCGTACGTAAATAACCTGCGCTCCATGAGTCAGGGGCGCGCCACGTTCACCATGCAATTCGACCACTATGCGGAGGTGCCGAAAGGCGTCGCCGACGAGGTTCAGGCGAAGTTCGCCTGATCGCGATTTCAGCAAACTATAGAGAGAAAGCCGGAACGGAGAGCCCCACATGGCCAAGGAAAAATTCAACCGCAGCAAACCGCATTGCAACATCGGCACCATCGGTCACGTCGATCACGGCAAGACGTCATTGACGGCGGCGATCACCAAGGTGTTGGCGGAAAAAGGCCAGGCCCAATACACCGCCTATGACCAGATCGATAAGGCGCCAGAAGAGAAAGCGCGCGGCATCACCATTGCTACCGCGCACGTCGAGTACGAAACCGACAAGCGCCATTATGCGCACGTCGATTGCCCCGGGCACGCCGACTACGTGAAGAACATGATCACCGGCGCCGCGCAGATGGATGGCGCGATCCTAGTGGTGAGTGCGTCCGATGGCCCGATGCCGCAGACCCGTGAGCACATTCTGCTCGCCCGTCAGGTTGGTGTGCCGGCGCTGGTCGTGTTCCTCAACAAGGTCGACATGGTCGATGATCCGGAGCTGCTTGAGCTCGTCGAGCTCGAGGTCCGGGAGCTTTTGTCCAAGTACAATTTCCCCGGCGATAAGGTCCCTGTCGTCAAAGGTTCGGCGTTGATGGCGCTTGAGGATAAGGATCAGAAGCTAGGCAAGGATGCGATCCTCGAACTGATGAAGGCGGTGGACGATTACATCCCGCAGCCGGAACGTCCGAAGGATCAGCCGTTCCTGATGCCGGTCGAAGACGTGTTCTCGATCTCCGGACGCGGCACGGTCTGCACCGGGCGGATCGAGCGCGGCATCATTAAAGTCGGCGAGGAAGTCGAGATCGTCGGCATCAAGCCCACCACCAAGACCGTCGTCACCGGCGTCGAGATGTTCCGTAAGCTGCTCGACCAGGGCGAGGCCGGCGACAACGTCGGCTGTCTGCTGCGCGGCACCAAGCGCGAGGAAGTCGAGCGCGGTCAGGTGCTGTGCAAGCCGGGTTCGGTGAAGCCGCACACCAAGTTCAAGGCTGAGGCCTACATCCTCACCAAGGAGGAGGGTGGCCGCCACACGCCGTTCTTCACCAATTACCGCCCGCAATTCTACTTCCGCACCACCGACGTGACCGGCGTGGTCACGCTGCCGGAGGGCACCGAGATGGTCATGCCCGGCGACAATATCGCCATGGAAGTGACGCTGATCGTGCCGATCGCCATGGAGGAGAAGCTCCGCTTCGCCATCCGCGAGGGCGGCCGGACGGTGGGCGCGGGCGTCGTCGCGAGCATTGTCGAGTAGGTTTGTTTCGTCGTCATGCCCGGCCTGGTGCCGGGCATCCACGACTTCGAGCGTGAAGGATAGACGTGGGTGGCCGCACCAAGTCCGGCCATGACGGGACAGAGAGACGGAAATGAACGGCCAGAACATTCGGATCCGATTGAAGGCGTTCGACCACCGCATCCTCGATGCGTCGACGCGCGAAATCGTCAACACCGCCAAGCGCACCGGCGCACAGGTACGCGGGCCTATTCCGTTGCCGACGCGGATTGAGAAATTCACCGTCAACCGCTCACCGCATGTCGACAAGAAGAGCCGCGAGCAGTTCGAGATGCGCACTCACAAGCGGCTTCTCGATATTGTCGATCCGACGCCGCAGACCGTGGACGCGCTGATGAAGCTCGACCTTGCGGCCGGCGTCGACGTCGAGATCAAACTTTAAGGCGCGGGGAATTTAGCCATGCGATCGGGCGTGCTTGCGCAGAAAATGGGGATGACCCGGCTGTTTACCGATGCCGGAGAGCACGTGCCGGTCACGGTGCTCCGCCTTGGCAACTGCCAGGTGGTCGGCCACCGCACCAAGGAAAAGAACGGCTACGTGGCGTTGCAGCTCGGCGCCGGCATGCGCAAGGCGCAGCGCACGACCAGGGCCGGGCGCGGCAACTTCGCCATCGCCAAGGTCGAGCCGAAACGCAAGCTCGCCGAATTCCGCGTTGATGACGATGCGCTCATTCCGATTGGCGCCGAAATCACCGCCGATCATTTTCTGGTCGGCCAGTTTGTGGATGTGACCGGCACCTCGACCGGAAAGGGCTGGGCCGGCGCCATGAAGCGCTGGAATTTTGCCGGCCTTCGCGCCTCGCATGGCGTATCGATTTCGCACCGGTCGATCGGCGGCACCGGCGGACGTCAAGATCCGGGCAAGACTTTCAAGAACAAGAAAATGTCCGGCCATCTCGGCGTCGAGCGGGTGACCACGCTTAATCTGAAAGTGATGCAGACTGACGTCGCGCGCGGCCTCATTCTGGTCGAAGGCGCCGTGCCTGGCGTCAACGGCGGATGGATCACGGTGCGTGACGCCGTCAAAAAGAAATTACCGGACGGCGTGCCAAAGCCCGGCAAATTCAAGCTCGCCGAAAATGGCGGGGCGGCGCCGGCGGCAAAAGCCGACGGACCCGCCTCCGAAGCCACGGAGGGCGCGTGACATGGAACTGAAAGTCACCTCGCTCGACGGCAAAAACGCAGGTTCGGTCACCGTATCCGACGGCATCTTCGGTCTCGAGCCGCGGACCGACCTCATCCATCGTTGCGTGATCTGGCAGTTGGCCAAGCGCCGCGCCGGCACCCATGCGGTCAAGAACCGCGCCGATATCCACCGCACCGGCAAGAAGATGTACCGGCAGAAGGGTACCGGCTCGGCCCGTCACGGTTCGGCGCGCGTAAATTTATTCCGCGGCGGTGGCCGCTCGTTCGGCCCGCTGCCGCGCAGTCACGAGATCGGCTTGCCGAAAAAAGTCCGGGCGCTCGCGCTCAAGCATGCGCTGTCGGCCAAGGCTAAAGACGACGGCATTGTGATCATCGAGGCGATCGACCTCAAAGAGGCAAAGACCAAGACGTTGCGCGGGAAGTTCGAGAAGCTCGGCTTTTCCAGCGCCCTGATCGTTGATGGCGCCGAGGTGGCGGTGAATTTGCGCAACGCGGCGCGCAACATCCCCAACATCGACGTGCTTCCGATCGCCGGCATCAACGTTTACGACATTCTGCGGCGGCAGAAGCTGGTATTGACCCGCGCGGCGGTCGATGCGCTGGAGGCGCGGTTCAAATGAGCACCAACGATCCGCGCCACTACGACGTCATTCTTTCGCCGGTCATCACCGAGAAGGCGACCAACGCTTCCGAGCACAGCAAGGTCATTTTCAAGGTCGCGCTGACGGCGACCAAGCCGCAAATCAAGGAAGCGGTCGAGCGGCTGTTCGACGTCAAGGTCAAAAGCGTCAACACGCTTCGCCGCCGCGGCAAGTGGAAGGCGTTTAAGGGCCGTTTCGGCCTGCAATCGACAACCAAGCGCGCGGTCGTGACCCTCGAAGAGGGTCAGAAGATCGACGTGACCACGGGACTGTAGGGAGCGCGCGATGGCACTCAAGACCTATAATCCGGTCACGCCAGGCCAGCGCCAGCTGGTGCTGGTCGATCGCTCCGGACTGCACACGGGCGCGCCGGTGAAGGCGCTGACCGAAGGCAAGAGCTCCAGCGGCGGCCGCAACAATTCGGGCTCGATCACCAGCCGCTATCGCGGCGGCGGCCACAAGAAAGCGTATCGCAGAATAGACTTCAAACGCCGCCGCTTTGATGCGCCGGCCAAGGTTGAGCGGATCGAGTATGATCCCAACCGAACCGCCTTTATCGCGCTGATCAAATACGAGGATGGCGAGCTCGCCTACATTCTGGCGCCGCAGCGGCTCGGCGTCGGCGACAACGTTGTTTCGGGTGAATACGTGGACGTCAAACCCGGCAACGCCATGCCGCTGGCCAACATCCCGGTTGGCACCATCGTCCACAACATCGAGTTAAAGATCGGCAAAGGCGGGCAAATCGCGCGCTCGGCCGGCACGTACGCTCAAATCGTCGGCCGCGACGGCGTGTACGTCATTCTGCGGCTTAATTCCGGTGAGCAACGGCTCGTTCACGGCCGCTGCATCGCGACAGTCGGCGCAGTGTCTAATCCCGACAACATGAACATCTCGATCGGCAAAGCCGGCCGCAACCGCTGGATGGGATGGCGCGGGCATGTGCGCGGCGAGACCATGAACCCGGTCGATCACCCGCTGGGCGGGCGAACCCGCGGCGGCCGTCATCCGGTGACGCCTTGGGGTAAGCCGACCAGGGGCGCGAAGACACGCAAGAACAAGCGGACCACTAAATTCATCATGGTGAGCCGTCACGCCCGCAAGAAGAGCAAATAAGGATCGCGAGGAACAATCATGACGCGCTCGGTCTGGAAGGGTCCGTTTGTCGACGGCTTTCTGCTCAAGAAGGCGGATGCCGCCCGCGCGTCCGGACGCCACGACATGATCCGCATCTGGTCGCGGCGCTCGACCATACTGCCGCAATTCGTCGGTCTGACGTTCGGCGTCTATAACGGCCAAAAACACGTCCCGGTGATCGTCACCGAGGAAATGGTCGGACACAAATTCGGGGAATTCGCGCCGACGCGCTCATTTTACGGGCACTCGTCGGATCGCAAGGCCAAACGCTCGGACAGCGGAGGCACCTCGGCGCCGGCCGCTCCGGCTGGCGGCGCATCTTAAGGTCGAAGAGAAGCTCACATGAGCAAGAAAAAACAGCCACGCGCGCTTTCCGACACTGAAGCCAAAGCGGTGTTGCGGACGCTACGGATCAGTCCGCAAAAGCTGAACCTGTTGGCGCAGCTCATTCGCGGCAAAAAGGTTTCAATGGCGCTCGCAGACCTCGAATTCTCGCGCAAGCGCATTGCCCGGGATGTTCGCAAGTGCCTGGAGTCGGCGATTGCCAACGCCGAAAACAACCACGATCTCGACGTCGATGATCTCGTGGTCGCTGAGGCCCACGTCGGCAAGTCGATCGTCATGAAACGCCACATGCCACGCGCCCGTGGCCGAGTGGGCAGGGTTTTCAAGCCGTTCTCGCACCTCACCATCGTGGTCCGTGAGGTCGAGGCGGAAGCGCAATCGTAACGGACGGAATTCGCCGGCAGGCGAGGAGATAAGATGGGTCAGAAAGTCAATCCGGTCGGGCTTCGCCTGGGCATCAATCGCACCTGGGATTCGCGGTGGTATGCCGGCAAGACGAGCTATGGCTCGCTGCTGCATGAAGACATGAAAATCCGCAAGGCGCTGCTGAAGGAGCTGAAACAGGCGGCGGTCTCGAAAATCGTGATCGAGCGCCCGCACAAGAAATGCCGCGTTACCATTCATTCGGCTCGCCCGGGCGTGGTGATCGGCAAGAAGGGCGCCGACATCGAGAAGCTGCGCCGCAAGGTCGCCGAACTGACCGACAGCGACGTGGTCATCAACATTGTCGAAATTCGCAAGCCCGAGCTCGACGCGCAGCTGGTCGCCGAATCAATCGCGCAGCAGCTCGAGCGCCGCGTCGCGTTCCGACGCGCCATGAAGCGTGCGGTGCAATCGGCCGTGCGGCTTGGCGCCGGCGGCATCCGCATCAATTGCTCCGGCCGGCTCGGCGGCGCCGAGATTGCACGCATGGAATGGTACCGCGAGGGTCGCGTGCCGTTGCATACGTTGCGGGCCGACGTCGATTACGGCGTTGCCACCGCATTCACCACCTACGGCACCTGCGGGGTCAAAGTCTGGATCTTTAAAGGCGAGATCATGGAGCATGACCCGATGGCGCAGGACAAACGCATGGCCGAGGGTGACGCAGGCCGTCCTCGCCGTGACGCGGCCTAGGGCGCCAGGGATCATTTGAGAGAAAGACGTTCGCCATGCTGCAACCGATGCGAACCAAATTCCGCAAGGCGCACAAGGGCCGTATCCACGGCGTTGCGACCAGCGCGGCGACGCTTGCTTTCGGCCAGTTTGGCCTGAAAGCGATGGAGCCGGAACGGATCACCGCGCGTCAGATCGAGGCCGCGCGCCGTGCGCTGACGCGGCATATGAAGCGGTCGGGCCGGGTTTGGATCCGAGTTTTTCCGGACGTGCCGGTCTCGAAGAAGCCGCTCGAAGTCCGGATGGGTTCGGGCAAGGGGACACCGGAGCTTTGGGTCTGCCGCGTCAAGCCGGGGCGCATCATTTTCGAGCTCGACGGCGTGAGCGTGCAGATCGCCAAAGAATCGCTGGCGCTTGCCGCCGCCAAGTTGCCGATCAAGACCCGTTTTGTGGAGCGCATCAGCGAATAGGCGCCGCGATGAAAACTGCCGACATCAAAACCATGACCGTCGATCAGATCGACGACGAGGTGCTCAAGCTGAAAAAAGAGCAGTTCAATCTGCGATTTCAGCGCGCCACGGGACAATTGGAAAATACCGCGCGCGTGCGGGAAGTGCGCCGCGACATCGCCCGCTTGAAGACCATCGGCCGGCTAAAGCGCGCACCGAAGAGCTGAAGAGGACAAAAATGCCCAAGCGCAGCCTGCAAGGCGTCGTGGTGAGCGACAAACAGAACAAGACCCTGGTGGTGCGGGTCGAGCGCCGCTTCGCCCATCCGGTATTCGGCAAGGTGATCCGCCGCTCGAAGAAGTATCACGCGCACGACGAGAACAACGAGTTCAAGGTCGGCGACATCGTTTGGATCGAGGAGCACGCGCCAATCTCCAAGCTCAAGCGCTGGGCGGTGGTGCGCGGCGAAAAGAAGACAGCGTCCTGAAGTCGGCGCCGGACAAGAAAGTGATTTGGGGTAGCCCATGATTCAGATGCAAACCAACCTCGACGTCGCCGACAATTCCGGCGCGCGCCGCGTCATGTGCATCAAGGTTTTGGGCGGCTCGAAGCGCAAATACGCGACCATCGGCGACGTGATCGTCGTTTCGGTGAAAGAAGCGATCCCGCGCGGCCGCGTGAAGAAGGGCGATGTGATGAAGGCGGTGATTGTGCGCATCGCCAAGGACATCAAGCGTGCGGACGGCTCGATCATCCGTTTCGACCGCAATGCGGCGGTGCTGATCAATCCGCAGATGGAGCCGGTCGGCACGCGTATTTTCGGCCCGGTGCCGCGCGAATTGCGCGCCAAAAACCACATGAAAATCATTTCGCTCGCGCCGGAGGTTCTCTAAATGGCGGCGAAGATCAGAAAGGGCGATACGGTCATCGTGATCGCCGGCCGCGACAAAGGCCGCACCGGCGAGGTGATCGAGATGCGCCGCGAGGCCGGCCGCGTTCTCGTCCGCGGCGTCAACGTGGTCAAGCGTCACCAGAAGCAAAGCGCGACCCAGGAAGGCGGCATCATCTCCAAGGAATCGCCGATCCACATATCGAACGTTGCGCTGGCCGATCCCAAGGACAACAAGCCGTCCCGCATCGGCTTTAAAATCACCGGCACCGGAGATGCCCGAAAGAAGGTGCGCTTCGCCAAGCGCTCGGGAGCAGAGATCGATGGCTGACACCGAAGAGAAAAAGCCGAAGAAGGCTCCTAAGCCGGGCGCGGAAGCTGCCGGCCAGCCGGACAAGGCGGCGAAGGCCGAAAAGGCCGAAAAGGCCGATAAGCCGCCAAAGGCCGCGAAAGCCGAGAAGGGCGAGAAAGCAGCGGAAGGCAAATCGAAAGCCGAGCCGCGTGAGCCGGAACCGAAGGTCCCGGCGCGGCTCAAGGTCGAGTTCGACCAACAGATCCGCGGTCGGCTCGCCGAGCAGTTCGGTTACAAAAATCGCATGCAGATTCCGGTCTTGGATAAGGTCGTCATCAACATGGGCATTGGCGAGGGCGTCGCCGACCGCAAAAAGGTCGATTCCGCCGCGGCCGATCTCGCGCTGATCTCCGGCCAAAAGGCGGTGGTCACCAAGTCGCGGAAATCGATCGCCACGTACAAGTTGCGCGACGGACAGGCGATCGGCTGCAAGGTCACGCTGCGCAAAGCGCGGATGTATGAATTTCTCGACCGGCTTATCAACATCGCGCTGCCCCGCGTGCGCGATTTCCGCGGCCTCAATCCAAAAAGCTTCGATGGCCGCGGCAATTACTCGCTCGGCATCAAGGAGCACATCGTGTTCCCGGAAATCGACTACGACAAGACCACCGACGTCTGGGGCATGGATATCACGGTATGCACGACCGCGCGCACCGACGACGAGGCGCGCGCCCTGTTGACGGCGTTTAATTTTCCCTTCCGGCAGTGAGGCGAGAGCGTCAGACGCGGAACGGCGAGGAGCAATAAATGGCGAAGAAGAGTTCGATCGAAAAGAACAACCGGCGCCGCCGGATGTCGAAGAAATACTCGGGCCGGCGTTCGCGGCTTAAGGCGATCGCCCAGGACAAGACCAAGCCGGTGGAGGAGCGGTTTGCCGCCACGCTGAAGCTCGCGGAACTGCCGCGCAATTCGTCGGCCACGCGCATCCGCAATCGGTGCGAGATGACGGGCCGGCCGCGCGGTTTTTATCGCAAGCACAAGTTGTCCCGAATTGCATTGCGCGAGCTCGGCTCGAAGGGGCTGATTCCGGGCCTGTTGAAGTCGAGCTGGTAAGGAGAATCGCACAATGTCGATGAACGATCCGCTCGGCGATCTTTTGACCCGCATCCGCAATGCGCAAATGCGCAGCAAGAACAAGGTGTCGAGCCCGAATTCGCGGCTGCGCGAGAGCGTCCTGGAAGTCCTCAAGAGCGAAGGATACATCCGCGGCTTTGCCGTCGTAGAGCGCGAAGGCCGCTCGGAAATCGAGATTGAGCTGAAATACTTCGAAGGCACGCCGGTGATCCGCGAGATCGAGCGGATTTCAAAGCCCGGGCGCCGGGTTTACACGTCGGTGAGGAATTTGCCGCGCATCAACAACGGTCTCGGCGTGGCGATCGTCTCGACGCCGAAGGGCGTCATGGCCGACCACGATGCCCGCGACGCCAATGTCGGCGGCGAAATTCTCTGCACCGTGTTCTAGGAGCGAAAAGAGTAACTCAGATCATGTCCCGCATCGGAAAAAGGCCGGTCGCGATCCCCTCGGGCATCACCGCCAACGTCGAGGGTCAGACCGTCAAACTCAAGGGGCCGAAAGGCGCACTGTCGACGGTCGTCCCGGACGACGTCGCCGTGCAACTTGACGGCGACCGGATCAAGGTCGACCCGCGCAACGAAACCAAGCGCGCTCGCGCCCAGTGGGGCACTTCGCGCACGTTGATCGCGAACCTGATCGCCGGCGTCGGCAAGGGGTTCGAGCGGCGTCTCGAGATTAACGGCGTCGGCTATCGCGCCGCGGTGCAAGGAAAGAACCTGCAGCTCGCGCTCGGCTATAGCCATGACATTGTCTATCCGATCCCGGAGGGCATCACGATTGCCACGCCGCGGCCGGTTGAGATCGTGATTTCGGGAGCCGACCGCCAGAAAGTCGGCCAGGTCGCAGCCGAGATCCGGGAGTACCGGCCGCCGGAGCCTTACAAGGGCAAGGGCATCAAATATTCCGACGAACGCATCTTCCGCAAGGAAGGCAAGAAGAAGTAACGGGGCGGCCGATGATCAGACACAGGAACCGAATTCAGCGGCGGCAGGGCCGGGTGCGTGGCGCGCTGGCGCGCGCGGCGCATGGCCGCAGCCGGCTCAGCGTATTTCGCTCATCCAAGTATATTTACGCGCAGGTCATCGATGATGAGCACGGCGCCACGGTCGTTTCTGCGTCGTCGCTGGAAAAGACCGCGCTGGAGGGGCTCAAGACCGGCGCCAGCGTCGCCGCCGCAAAGGCCGTCGGCAAGCTGATTGCCCAGCGCGCGCAAGAGAAGGGCGTCAAGAATGTCATCTTCGATCGAGGCAGCTATCTCTACCACGGTCGGGTGAAAGCGCTGGCGGAAGCTGCGCGCGAAGGCGGACTGAATTTTTGAGGACGGTAGGCACTTGAACAACATGGCGGAACATCATGGCGCGTGAACCACGCGATAGGCGCAATGACGAGCGTGACAGCGAGTTTGTTGACAAGCTCGTGCACATCAATCGCGTCGCCAAAGTCGTAAAGGGCGGCCGGCGCTTCGGCTTCGCCGCGCTGGTCGTCGTTGGCGACCAGAAGGGCCGCGTCGGTTTCGGTCACGGCAAGGCGCGCGAGGTGCCGGAGGCGATCCGCAAGGCGACCGACGCAGCCAAGCGCGGGCTGACCCGTGTGCCGCTCCGCGAGGGACGCACGCTGCACCACGATGTGGCCGGCCGTCACGGCGCCGGCAAGGTTTTCCTGCGCGCTGCGCCTCCCGGCACCGGCATCATTGCCGGCGGTCCGATGCGCGCCGTATTCGAAACGCTGGGCATGCAGGACGTCGTCGCCAAATCGCTCGGCACCTCGAACCCCTACAATGTGGTGCGGGCGACGTTCGATGCGCTCAAGCGCCAGGACTCGCCGCGCACCGTTGCCGCCCGCCGCAACGTCAAGGTTTCCGCGCTGCAGGCGCGGCGCCGCGACGTAGAGGCAGCCGAACAGGCCGTCGATTAGAAGTTTGGAGCAGGCCATGGCCGCTGAAAAAAAATCCGGCAAGACCGTCACGGTCGAGCAAATCGGCAGCCCGATGCGCCGGCATCACCGGCAGCGCGAGACGCTGGTCGGCTTGCGGCTCAACAAGATCGGCCGGGTGTCGACGCTTGTCGACACGCCGCAGACCCGCGGCATGATCGCGAAAGTCGCGCACCTGATCCGGGTGGTTGAAAAATAAACTTCACCCTGCCGCTTGCGGCGGAGGGCGTAAAGGAAACGGGACCATGAAGCTTCACCAACTGGCCGGACGCCCCGGCGCCCGCAAAACGCGAAAGCGCATCGGGCGCGGTATTGGCTCGGGCGTGGGCAAGACCGGCGGCCGTGGCGGCAAGGGCCAGACCGCGCGCTCGGGCGTGCGGATCAAGGGTTTTGAAGGCGGCCAGATGCCATTGCATCGGCGCCTGCCCAAGCGCGGGTTCACGAACGTGAAGTTTGCGCGCAGGCTCAACGAGATCAATCTCGACCGGTTGCAGAGCGCAATCGACGCCGGCAAGCTTGATGTCGGTGCGACCATCGACGCCGCCGCGCTGGTCAAGGCCGGTGTGCTCCGCCGGGCCAAAGACGGCGTACGCCTCCTCGGTGGTGGTGAACTCAAGGCCAAGGTCGCTCTTGCGGTGTTCGGTGCGTCGAAATCGGCCGTTGCCGCGGTGGAAAAGGCCGGCGGTACCGTGCAAATTCTCGCCCCCAAACAGCCGGCGGGCGAACAAGCGGCCTGATCCTTATATAGACCCGGGGCATTTGGGCATCGCGACACGGGAGCGGCAGGCGCATGGTTTCAGCAGCGGAACAACTGGCAGCCAATCTGAATTTCGGCGCGCTGGCGAAAGCCGAGGAGCTGAAGAAGCGCATTTGGTTCACGCTCGGCGCGCTGCTGGTCTATCGGCTGGGCACCTACATTCCGCTGCCGGGCATTGATCCGAATGCCTGGAATCAAATCTTCAATTCCCAAGCTGGCGGTATCCTGGGAATGTTCAACATGTTCGCCGGCGGCGGCATTCACCGCATGGCGATTTTCGCGCTCAACATCATGCCGTACATCTCGGCATCGATCATCATCCAGCTGATGACGACGGTGTCGCCGCAGCTCGAGCAGCTGAAAAAGGAAGGCGAGTCGGGCCGCAAACTAATCAATCAGTACACACGCTACCTGACCGTCGTTCTGGCCGCCTTTCAGGCGTACGGCATATCCGTCGGGCTTGAAGGTGCGAGCAACGTGGTCATGGACCCCGGCTTGTTCTTCCGTATCTCGACGGTCATCACGCTCACTGGCGGCACCATGTTCCTGATGTGGCTGGGCGAGCAGATCACCCAGCGTGGGATCGGCAACGGCACGTCGCTGATCATCATGTCGGGAATCGTGGCGCAACTTCCTTCTGCCCTTGCCGGAACCCTGGAGCTCGGCCGCCAGGGCGCGCTGTCGACGGGTTTAATTCTTATCGTGCTGGTGATGGCAGTCGCGGTCATTACTTTCATTGTGTTTATGGAGCGGGCGCAGCGCCGTTTGCTGATTCAGTATCCGAAACGCCAAGTCGGCAATCGCATGTTCGAGGGCCAGTCATCGCACTTGCCGCTCAAGCTCAATACATCCGGCGTCATTCCGCCGATCTTCGCGTCGTCGCTGTTGCTGTTGCCGACAACGGTCGCCAACTTCACCGCCGGGCAGGGGCCCGGTTGGCTTACCCTCATCACCACCCAATTGTCGCACGGCCGGCCGCTGTTTCTTTTGCTGTATGTGGCGCTGATCGTGTTCTTCGCCTTCTTCTATACGGCGATCGTTTTTAATCCGACCGAGACGGCGGATAATCTGAAAAAGCACGGCGGGTTTATCCCCGGTATCCGGCCCGGCGAACGGACCGCCGAGTACATCGACTATGTGTTGTCGCGCATCACCGTCATCGGCGCCGCCTATTTGGCGGTAGTCTGTCTGTTCCCGGAAATACTGATCTCCTACGCCGCGGTGCCGTTCTATTTCGGCGGCACGTCGCTTCTGATCGTCGTCAGCGTGACCATGGATACGGTCGCGCAGGTGCAGGGCTATCTGCTGGCGCATCAGTACGAAGGCTTGATCAAGCGATCGAAATTGAGGGGGCGCCGCAGATGAGACTGATTCTGCTGGGCCCGCCGGGGGCGGGCAAGGGAACGCAGGCCCAGCACCTCGTCGCCAAATACGGTCTGGTTCAGCTTTCGACCGGCGACATGCTGCGCGCGGCAGTCAAAGCCCAAACGCCCCTGGGCCGTCAGGTTGAGCACATCATGGCGAGCGGCGCGCTGTGTCCGGACGATGTCGTCGTCGCCATTGTCGAGGAGCGCATCGAGCAGCCGGATGCGCGCAAGGGTTTTATCCTCGATGGCTTTCCGCGCACGGTCGCCCAGGCCGAGGCGCTCGATCGCATGCTTAAGCACCACGGAGCGGGTCTCGACGCGGTGATTGAGCTCAAGGTCGATGAGGCGGCGCTGCTACGGCGGATCGAGAACCGGATCGCCCAGATGACCGCACAGGGGCAACAGCTTCGCCCGGACGATAATCCGGACGTTTTGCACCGCCGCCTGACGGCGTACCGCGACCAGACGGCGCCTCTGATCAACTATTATCGCGACCACGGCTTGTTGCGCTCGGTCGATGGCATGAAAACGGTAGAGAATGTCGCGGCGCAAATTGAATGGGCGCTCCTTGAGAAGCCCGTGGCCGCCAAGCGGGAGAAATCCACAACGGCTGAGCGCCGTCGTGCCCCCGTTGCCGCCAAGCGTGCGAAGCCAGTTGCCGCAAAGCGGGGAAAGCCGGCTCCGTCCAAGCGCCGGAAGGCGGGTGCGGCCGCACCCCGAAGCCGTGGTATAGGAAAAAAATCAGCACCGGCGAGAAAGGCGGTCGGTCCCAAGACTGCTCCGAAGCCGCAGAAAGCCGCCCGGGCTGGGGCGGCCCGAAAGCCCAGAGGACGGGCCAAATCGGCAAAACGCGGCCGATGAGACAGTTGTACACGAATCTGCTAGCCGGGTTGACGAAAGCGAGTGGAATCCATTAATAAGCCTGAAATATCCGATCGGAGACGAAGCAGCGATAGCCAGGCCGCGGCGGCAGGCGGTCGTGGGCTTTTTCGCGTTGTGTGGCCTTCTCTGGTGACACTGATAGGTAACGCTCGGGCTGTGCGGACGCACACCGCATCAGCCCGCATAAGGAGCATCTGACGTGGCCCGTATTGCTGGCGTCAACATCCCAACGAACAAGCGCGTCGTGGTCGCGTTACAATACATCCACGGCATCGGCCCGGCGAAGGCCAAGGAAATCATGACCAAGGTGTCGATCCCGGAGGCGCGCCGGGTCTCGCAGCTGACGGACCAGGAAGTCCTGCAGCTGCGCGAGGTGATCGACCGCGATTACATGGTCGAGGGCGATCTGCGGCGCGACGTCGCCATGAATATCAAGCGCTTGATGGATCTGGGCTGCTATCGGGGGTTGCGGCATCGCCGCGGCCTCCCGGTTCGCGGGCAACGCACGCATACTAATGCACGGACCCGCAAGGGGCCGGCCAAGCCGATCGCCGGCAAGAAGAAATAACGCGTCGAATAGAGTTTGAGGCGGACCGGCGGGGCCGGTTCCGAGCCGAAAGGGTTCAAAATGGGGAAGGAAGCCACGCGCGTCCGCCGGCGCGAACGCAAGAACATCGCGTCTGGCGTCGCGCATGTGAACGCCAGCTTCAATAATACCATGATCACCATTACCGACGTGCAGGGCAACACCATCGCCTGGTCGTCGGCAGGGACCATGGGCTTCAAGGGCTCGCGGAAGTCGACACCGTACGCGGCGCAGGTCGCCGCCGAGGACGCGGCAAAGAAAGCCCAGGAACACGGGATGCGGACGCTTGAAGTCGAAGTCGCGGGTCCTGGTTCCGGCCGCGAATCTGCTTTGCGCTCGCTGCAAGCGGCCGGGTTCACCATTACCTCGATACGCGATGTAACCCCGATCCCGCACAACGGTTGCCGTCCGCGGAAGCGGCGGCGCGTATAGGACATTTTACTGATGGAAGTCGAACATTCGCCGCCGCTTGAACACGGCACCACCGATTTTGGCCCCACGGAGCGGAGTGGGTCGCGTGACGTGGCCGCGCCGCGCAATTCTATGGGTGATAACGTGACCATTCAAAAAAATTGGCAGGAACTGATTAGGCCGGGCAAGTTGCAGGTCGCCGCCGGCGCTGATGGGCGGCGAGTGGCGACAGTGGTTGCCGAACCGCTGGAGCGCGGCTTCGGCGTGACGCTGGGAAATGCGTTACGCCGCATTTTGCTGTCGTCGCTCCAGGGCGCCGCGGTTCAATCGGTGCATATCGACGGTGTTCTGCACGAGTTCTCCTCGATCGCCGGCGTGCGCGAGGACGTCACCGACATCGTGCTCAACATCAAGGACATCGCCATCAAGATGCAGGGCGAGGGCCCCAAGCGCATGGTGGTGAAGAAGCAAGGCCCGGGCACAGTAACAGCGAGCGACATCCAGACCATCGGTGACATTGTCGTTCTCAACCCCGAGCTGGTCCTGTGCACGCTCGACGAGGGCGCCGAAATCCGCATGGAGTTCACGGTCAATACCGGCAAGGGCTATATCCCCGCGGAGCGCAATCGCCCCGAGGACGCACCGATCGGTCTTATTCCGGTCGACAGCCTGTACTCGCCGGTGCGCAAGGTCTCTTACAAAGTCGAGAATACCCGCGAGGGCCAAATTCTCGACTATGACAAGCTGACGCTGTCGATCGAGACCAACGGCGCTGTGAGCCCGGAGGACGCGCTCGCCTACGCGGCGCGCATCCTGCAAGACCAGCTTAATGTGTTCGTCAATTTCGAAGAGCCCAAGCGCGAAACGGCAACCGAGGCGATCCCGGATCTTGCCTTCAATCCGGCGTTCCTGAAGAAAGTCGACGAGCTCGAGCTTTCGGTGCGCTCGGCCAACTGCCTGAAGAACGACAACATCGTCTATATCGGCGACTTGGTGCAGAAGACCGAAGCCGAGATGCTGCGCACGCCGAATTTCGGGCGCAAGTCGCTAAACGAAATCAAGGAAGTGCTCGTTCAAATGGGCCTCCATCTCGGCATGGAAGTGCCGGGCTGGCCGCCTGAAAATATCGAAGAGCTCGCGAAGCGCTTCGAGGATCATTACTGAGCAGGAGGCGGTAATCAGATGTCGGTAGTCAGATGCATCTGATTACCGATGACTGAACACTGGTATCTGAATGGGTCACGCTACCACTCACCGTAAGTTCAACCGTCGCTCGGAGCATCGCAAGGCGATGCTGGCCAATTTGGCCGCAGCCTTGATCAAGCACGAGCAGATCACCACGACGTTGCCCAAGGCAAAAGACTTGCGCCCCATCGTGGAAAAGCTGGTGACGCTCGGCAAGCGCCGCGACCTGCACGCGCGGCGGCAGGCCATCGCGCAGATGCGCGACCTGGCCATGGTCAAGAAGCTCTTCGAGGTGATCGGTCCGCGCTACAAGGGCCGCGCCGGCGGCTATCTGCGCGTGATGAAGGCGGGCTTCCGCTACGGCGACTCGGCGCCGGTTGCGGTCATTGAATTTGTCGACCGTGATGTCGAGGCCAAGGGCAAGGATTCCGGGCCGGTTCAAGTCCGCGCCGAGGAGCCGGCTCCGGCCGCCGCGTAGCGGTTGCGCAAACGCTGCTAACGACCCTCTCGCGGGCCCATATCGGCTGCGCGGATTTGGGAAATTCTCATGCATCGCTCGCGGCCTTTAGCAACGAAGTGCGCTGCGGCCGTTTTTGCGCTGGCGGCCGTGTCTTCGGCCGGGTTCGCGCAAGACCGCCGCGTGCCGTCGTCGACCGCCGAGCTGCAGCTTTCATTCGCACCCGTGGTCAAGCGCGTGGCGGCCGCCGTGGTCAACGTCTATGCCGCCCGGGTCGTGGAGAACCGCAACCCGTTCATGAACGATCCGCTGTTCCGGCAGTTCTTCGGCGCGGTGCCGCGCGAGCAAGTACTACGGTCGCTCGGCTCCGGCGTCATCGTCGATCCCGCCGGACTTGTGGTCACTAATTATCACGTGATCGAAGGGGCGAGCGAAGTGAAGGTTGCGCTTGCCGACAAGCGCGAATTCGACGCCGAGGTAGCGCTCAAGGACGAGCACTCGGATCTGGCCGTGCTGCGGGTTAAGGTCTCCGGCGAGCGTTTTCCCGTGCTTGATTTTGCCAATTCCGACGAGCTGCAAGTTGGCGATGTCGTGCTGGCGATCGGCGATCCGTTCGGCGTCGGTCAGACCGTGACTCACGGCATCGTCTCGGCCTTGGCGCGCACCCAGGTCGGAATAAGCGACTATCGTTTCTTCATTCAGACCGATGCGGCGATCAATCCAGGCAACTCCGGCGGCGCCTTGGTTGATATGAACGGCCGCCTTGTCGGTATCAACTCGGCGATTTATTCGCGTTCGGGCGGATCGCAGGGCATAGGGTTTGCGATTCCGTCGAACATGGTGCGCGTCGTTGTAGCTTCGGCCAAAGGCGGCAGCGATGCAGTCAAGCGCCCGTGGCTCGGCACAAAATTGCAGGACGTGACGCCGGAGATTGCAGAAAGCCTGGGACTAAAGCGCCCGAGCGGCGCGCTGGTGGCCAGTGCCGCAGCCGATGGGCCGGCCGCCAAGGCCGGCATCAAGACCGGCGACCTTATCATCAGCATTGACGGTACCGCGATCGAAGACGCCAACGCCTTCGACTATCGTTTTGCCACCAAGCCGCTCGGCGGCACGGCGCAGATCGGCGTCGTGCGTCAGGGGAAAGAGATGGTGTTTCCCGTAGCCCTGCAAAGCGCGCCGGATCAGCCGCGCGAACAGATCGAAATCCGCGCCCGTTCGCCATTCCTCGGCGCCACGGTCGCCAATCTTTCGCCGGCACTCGCCGACGACTTGCGACTCGATACCCAGGCTCGCGGCGTCGTCATTATCGCCATCGCCGACGGATCGGAAGCACAGTCATTGGGCTTTCAGAAGGGCGACGTCGTCGTCTCGGTGAATAACCAGAAAATAGAACGGTCCGGCGATCTTGAGCGTATCGCCCGCAGCGGCGGCCGCCAGTGGCGTATCACGATCAACCGCGCCGGGCAGCAGATCACGGTGATGTTCACCGGGTGATACACTGCGCGGATGCCTGTTCTTTCACTTCTCCCCTGGTGGGAGAGATAGGCCGAGCGTAGCGAGGCCGGGTGAGGGGGATTATTTTAAGCTGTGATGACGCCCCCTTCACCCGGCTCGCGCCTATGGCGCTCGCTCCCTTCTGGCACAAGGGGAGAGGGGCAGGATGCGCTTCCATGAGCTCGCGTCCCAAAACCAGGTCGCCCAACCTGTTCGCGGCCGCCGGTCTCGAACGCGCCGCGCCGCGCCCGCTTGCCGACAAGCTGCGGCCGGGCCAGCTCTCGGACGTGGTCGGCCAGGACCACCTCCTCGGTCCCGACGGCGCGCTGACCCGCATGCTGGAAACGCGCTCGCTCGGCTCGCTAATCTTTTGGGGGCCGCCTGGCACCGGCAAGACCACGGTAGCGCGGCTCTTGGCCCAGGCGACCGATCTGCATTTCGAGCAAATCTCGGCGATCTTTTCCGGCGTCGCCGACCTGAAAAAGGTGTTCGACGCCGCGCGCGCCCGCCGCGAAACCGGGCAGGGGACGCTCCTTTTCGTCGACGAAATTCACCGCTTCAACCGCGCGCAGCAGGATTCCTTCCTGCCCGTGGTGGAGGACGGCACCGTCGTGCTGGTTGGGGCGACTACCGAGAACCCGTCCTTTGAGCTGATTGCGCCACTCCTGTCTCGCGCGCGGGTGCTGGTATTCAGGTCGCTCGATGCCCCCGCGCTGGAGAAGCTCCTCGCGCGCGCCGAAGAGGTCGAGGGAAAAAAGCTGCCGCTGGATGACGACGCGCGCGCCGCGCTGATGCGCATGGCGGACGGCGACGGGCGCGCCGCGCTGACACTGGCCGAAGAGATATGGCGCGCCGCGCGGGCCGGCGAGAGCTTTGACGTCGCTGCCTTGACTGAGATCGTTCAACGCCGTGCGCCGCTCTACGACAAGAAACAGGACGGCCACTACAACTTGATCAGCGCGTTGCACAAATCGGTGCGCGGCTCGGACGCCGACGCCGCGCTCTATTATCTCGCTCGCATGCTCGATGCCGGCGAGGACCCGCTTTACCTCGCGCGCCGGATCGTCCGCATGGCCGTCGAGGACATCGGGCTTGCCGATCCCCAGGCGCTCGTCGTCGCCAACGCGGCCAAGGAGGCCTACGACTTTCTTGGCTCGCCGGAAGGCGAGCTCGCCATCGCCGAGGCCGTGATCTACGTTGCTACCGCTCCGAAATCGAATGCCACTTATATGGCCTTCGGGGAAGCCAAGCGTGTGGCGAAGGAAGCCGGCTCGCTATTGCCGCCCAAGCACATTCTCAATGCGCCGACCAAGTTGATGAAGACGGAAGGGTATGGCGCGAATTACGAATACGATCACGACAGCGATGAAGCGTTTTCCGGTCAGGATTATTTCCCGGAGCAGCTCGGCCGGCAGAAATTCTACGATCCGCCGGAGCGCGGGTTTGAACGCGAAATCAGAAAGCGCCTAGACTATTGGGCGAAGCTGCGAAAAGAACGAAACGGCGCTTGAAGGTTAGAGGCTTTGCTAACGCCGAATTGGGGA
The DNA here is from genome assembly GCA_036490575.1 of Xanthobacteraceae bacterium. GTDB lineage: Bacteria > Pseudomonadota > Alphaproteobacteria > Rhizobiales > Xanthobacteraceae > BOG-931. The sequence continues at coordinate 38,180 of DASXDP010000245.1, read as the reverse complement.
GGGATGCCGTGATTAACCGATATGCCAAGATTTCGGCCGCAGCCGTACTGACACTTGCCGTCGTTGGCGTGTCGGCTGCGGCCGCGGAGGTGAAAGGGGAACGCGCCGTCGACCAATACACGTGCAAAGACATCATGCGCGAGAGCGGGTCGAGTCGTGACGTGGCGATTGGCTTCATCCATGGCTATTTGCTGGGTCGGGTCGGCGCCACAACGTTTAGCATCGACGCGCTACATAAGCAGACGGATGCCTTTATCGAGCGTTGCCTCGATAATCCGGGCGAGAAGGCGCTGGAAGCGATGACTAAGGCGAAGGGCTAATTGCAGCTGGCGCGGCGCAGGAAGCCGATGCAGATGGTATTGTTGCCGCTTAGGGTTATCCCCGCGAATGTGCCCGGATTGCTTTGCCCGAGCGATAGGTCGCCGGACAGGCTCTGAATGGGCGCCATGCTGATAGAAGACCCTGAATTGGAGAGGCGACCGCCTTGCGTTGCGCAATATGTGCCGTCGATCACCGGGTTGCAGGGCTCGTCCGCCGCGCTGGTCGGCAACTGCGCCGTCGCAGTTCCAACCGAAGCGGTGGCAGTGAGCGCCACTGCGAACATCATCACGAGGCTTCGCCGCTGCAAAATGAAACTCCCCGCGCCCGGTGTCAGTCTACAGCATCCATCGCTTTGGCGGAAGCAACCCATCACGACGGCGATTACCGGCGCATGGAGCCAGTCGTGAGAGGCGCGCGCGGACCGCGGCAGCCCGGCGGCGGCAAGCAGATCGCCGGATCGCGCCAGCAGCGTCGCTTCGCTCGCCGTCACCCTGAAGTGCGGGCAGAGCGACTTTCGAAAGGCGACGGCCGCGACACCCCTGGCCAGAGGTATCAGTCGCAGCATCGCACCGCGCACCGCGCACCCTCTGCATCTGCGGGAAAGGGTGGCGAACGTCCAACGGGTCCGGACCGGAGTGGGCGCCCTCTTCCGCAACACGAGAAGGTAAATTCGAGCGCGGTTCAGAACGTCACGGTCACTGCCGACGAATCCGGCATGCGGGTCGACCGCTTTCTCGAAGCGCGGTTTCCGGGTTTAAGCTTTTCCCACATCCAGCGCGTCATCCGCAAAGGCGAGGTGCGCGTTAACGGCAAGCGCACGCAGCCGAAGAACCGGCTTGAGGAAGGACAGAGCGTGCGCATTCCGCCACTTCGGCTCGACCCGCCGAAGCCGCACGCGGGCGCCAGCCCAGCGGATGAGAAAACCCGCGAGTTCCTTAAATCCATCACGCTGCACGAAGACCCTGACGTCCTTGTGCTCAACAAGCCAATGGGGCTTGCGGTGCAGGGCGGCTCCGGCACGACGCGCCACATCGACGGCATGCTCGATGTGCTGCGCGATGCCGGCGGCCAGCGGCCCCGACTTGTGCACCGGCTCGACAAGGACACCGCCGGCTGTTTGCTGATCGCTAAGACGCGCTTTGCCGCCACCGCGCTCGCCAAGACGTTCCGCACGCGCGCCGCGCGCAAGATTTACTGGGCGCTGGTAGCCGGTGTACCGAAGCCGCGGCAGGGCCGCATCTCGACCTTCCTTGCCAAGGAGGAACGCGAAGAAGATTCGTTCATGCGCATCGCCCGCCACGGCGAAAAAGGCGCAAGTCATGCGATCACCTATTACGCGGTGATTGAAACATCGGGACAGGCGCTGTCCTGGGTATCGCTCAAGCCGGTGACCGGCCGTACTCATCAATTGCGGGCGCACATGGCGCACATCGATCATCCGGTCGTCGGCGATCCGAAATATTTTTCGCTCGAGAACTGGGAGCTGCCGGGCGGGATGCAGAACAAACTGCATCTGCTGGCGCGCCGCATCGCCGTGCCGCATCCGCGCGGCGGGGTGATCGACGTCAGCGCGCCACTGCCGCCGCACATGCAGCAATCGTGGAATCTGCTTGGCCTCGACGCTTCGCGTTACGACCCGATCGAAGGAGCGCCGGAAGAATAATAAGCCGTTCACTCGACTAAACGCTCTGCCGGGATCTGAAAGTTAAGGCAGAGGTGCGTCCGCGGCTGAAAACTCTTCGAGAATAAAAGCACAAATGAAAGCGGAGACTGCGCCGGCTGCCGCTGCATAAATCGTGAATAGGCGATAATCGCGCGCCAAACGGCCGGTTATTCAGCTCATCAACGGCACGAAAAGAACGAAACAAATGACGTCTCCGCTCAGCGCCGCAATGATTTATTTGGGCTTGACAGGCAACTAAATGGTTGCATATTGTCGCCATGGATGATGTCTTCAAGGCGCTGGCCGATGCGAGCAGGAGGGAGCTGCTCGACCGGCTGCGTGCCGAGAACGGCCAAACGCTTGGCGAGCTGTGCGTGCGTCTCGACATGACGCGGCAAGCGGTGAGCAAGCACCTGGCGATCCTGGAAAACGCCAATCTCGTCGCTACCGTGCGGCGTGGGAGGGAGAAGCTGCACTACCTCAATCCAGTGCCGATCCATGAGCTCGCCGAGCGCTGGATTGGAAAGTTCGAACGCTCACGCCTGGAAGCGCTGAGCGACATGAAGCGGGATCTGGAACGGGGCGATCGCTAGCGAAGCGCCGCGCCGGTAAAGATCCAGTCAGGGTATGAGACCGGGAGAATAACAATGGCTGAGTTCATCGTTCACAGCGTTCCGGGCAGTCCTTACGGGCGCGCCGTCTTACGGCGCTCGAAGAAAAGCGCGCCAATTATCGATTGGCTGTAGTCACGCCAGAAACCGCTAAGCGCGAGCCGCATCTGGCGCGGCATCCATTCGGCCGCGTGCCGGTGCTCGAGCATGGCGATCTGACGCTCTACGAAACCCAAGCCATTTTGCGGTACCTCGATCGCGCGCTGGCGGCTCCGTCGCTGACGCCGAGCACGCCGGCAGCTGCCGCGCGCATGGATCAGGTCATGAATATTTGCGACTGGTACCTGTTCCAGGGTGTCGGCAATGTGATCGGCTTTCAGCGCATCGTGCGGCCGCGCCTGTTGGGTCAGCCGGCCGACGAGGCCGCTATCGCAAAGGCGATGCCGAAAGCCCACGCGGTTATCAACGAGCTGTCTCGTCTGCTTGGCGGGAAGCCGTATTTCGTCGGCGACGCGGTGAGCCTGGCCGATCTGATGGTGGCGCCGCAATTCGACTTTCTCAGCCGGACGCCGGAATGGCCGGTGTTGATTGCGAACACCCCTAATCTCGGCGCGTGGCTCGATCGCATGCTTGCCCGCGACAGCTTCATCGCAACAACGTGGGAACGCATTGCCGCGCTGGCGGTAGCTGCCTGACTGCCGACTTCCACCGCCTCAAGCAAATTGGAGAATGACGATGAGCAAGCCGCAATTCGTCTACGTGATCTACATCGCCTCGACGCCGGAGAAGGTTTGGCAGGCGCTTACCGATCCGAACATCACCGAGAAGTATTGGTTCGGCTTTCGTGTTGCCGCGGGCGGCAAGCCCGGCGAGCACATGACTGCGACCGATCCGAAAGGAAAGTTGGTCCACGACGATCCGATTATCGAAAGCGATCCGCCGCGGCGTCTCTCTTACGCCTGGTCGCCGCTCTACAAGGATCTGCAGGGCGAGCGCCCATCGCGGGTCACCTTTGAGCTGGCGCCATTGAAGGACCAGACCCGCCTGACCATCGTGCACGAAGACTTCGATGACGGCAGCAAGATTTTCGGGCTGATCAGTAAGGGATGGCCGGCCGTGCTCTCAAGCATGAAGAGCTTCATCGAGACCGGCAGCGGCCTGCAACCATCGTTTGAAGGAGAGGCGGCCAAGAGGCAAGCCGCCGAGGATGCGGCTTAGCGGCGGCGTCAGCGCAGGCTGGCGTTGAACTTGTCGAGCGTCGCCGAGCCGGGACACAGGTCTGACGCCTCAAGCGTGTTGAGGGGCGCGTCCACGGTGTTGAGGTGGTCGTGCAGTTCATCGGCCTCTTCAGCGACATAAAGAAGCCCGGTGACGATTTGCCCCTTGGCGGCGTGCTTCGCCAGGAAATGCATGGCGGCGAGGCGGTCGTGCACGTCGTATTCGGCGCCTAGCTTGCGCAGCGCAATGGTCGAACCGTCGTGCTGTTGCACCAGTTCGACGCTGCCAGGCGCATAATCGACGGTGATCGCCGCGCGCCCGGTGATGAAGTCGAGGCGGTTCACCGCGTCGTTGTGCTCGCGCACGTAGTCGAAGCTCTTGGTCGAGCCGGGGTGATTGTTGAACGCAACGCACGGCGAGATCACGTCGATAAAGGCTGCGCCGCGATGCTCGATGGCGGCCTTGATCAGCGGGGTAAGCTGGGTCTTGTCACCCGAGAACGACCGCGCCACGAAACTCGCGCCAACCTGTAAGGCGATGGCCACGAGGTCAATGGAGGCGTCGGTATTGACCACGCCGCGCTTCGATTTCGAACCGGGATCGGCGGTCGCGGAAAACTGGCCCTTGGTCAGGCCGTAAACGCCGTTGTTCTCCACGATATAGACCATGTCGACGCCGCGGCGGATGGCGTGGGCGAATTGGCCGAAGCCGATGGAGGCGGAGTCGCCGTCGCCGGAAACGCCCAGATAGATCAGGTCGCGGTTGGCGAGGTTAGCGCCGGTGAGCACCGACGGCATGCGGCCGTGCACGGAATTAAAGCCGTGCGAGTTGCCGAGGAAATAGGTCGGCGTCTTCGACGAGCAGCCAATGCCGGAAAGCTTGGCGACGCGGTGCGGGGCGATCGACAGCTCGAAGCAGGCCTCGATGATGGAGGCGGATATCGAATCGTGGCCGCAGCCGGCACACAGTGTCGAGACGGCGCCCTCGTAATCTCGATGAGTGAAGCCAAGCTCGTTCTTCGGCAAGTCGGGATGATGGAATTTCGGCTTAACGACGTATGTCATGAAACAACCTTGCCTTTGCGCAGCGGCGTGACTTTCAGTGCATCGAGGTGATCAGCGATCGCGCGGGCGATGAAGCGGGCGGTAATCGGGGTGCCATCGTAATGCAGGATCGGCACCAGCCGGACTGGATCGATATTGCATTCATTGACGATCAGCGAGCGCAATTGCGAGTCGCGGTTTTGCTCCACAACGAAGATGAAATCGTGCTCGCCGATAAAGCTCGTCACGCTGGAATGGAACGGAAAGGCGCGCACCCGGAGCCGGTCGAGTGCGTGGCCGTCCGCTTCCAGGAGTTCGATCGCCTCGTCCATGGGCGGGGAGGTCGAGCCAAAATAGATGACGCCGTATTTGGTCGGCTTGTGCGCGTTTGCCAGCAGCGGCCGCGGCACCAGATCCTTGGCGGTTTCGAACTTGCGCAGGAGCCGCTGCATGTTGTCGGCGTAAGCCGGACCTTCTTCGGTGTACTTGGCGTAGCGGTCGCGCGAGGTCCCTCGCGTGAAGAACGAGCCCCGCGCCGCGTGCGTGCCCGGATAGGTGCGATAAGGAATGCCATCGCCGTCGACGTCGAGATAGCGGCCAAATTCCTTGCCGGCCTCCAGAGCGGTCGCGGTCATGACCTTGCCGCGGTCGAACTTACGCGTGTCGTCCCAGGTTAGCGGGCGGCAGAGCCGATGGTTCATGCCGATGTCGAGGTCGAGCAACACGAACACCGGTGTTTGCAGCCGGTCGGCCAGGTCGAAGGCAATCGCCCCGAAATCGAAGGCTTCCGCCGGGTCTTCCGGGAACAGCAGCACGTGTTTGGTATCGCCATGCGAGGCATAGGCGCAGGAGATGATGTCAGTCTGCTGGGTGCGCGTCGGCATGCCGGTCGATGGTCCGGCGCGCTGCACGTCAAAAATTACTGCGGGAATTTCAGCGAAATAGGCGAGCCCCAGAAACTCCTGCATCAGCGAGATGCCGGGACCGGACGTAGCAGTGAAGGCACGCGCGCCGTTCCAGGCCGCGCCGATCACCATGCCGATCGAGGCAAGTTCGTCCTCGGCCTGGATGATCGCGAACTTGTTTTTCTTGGTGGCCGCATCGACCCGCATGCGGCTGCAATGGCGCGTGAACGCTTCCGCGAGCGACGACGACGGCGTGATGGGATACCAGGCGCAGACGGTGGCTCCGCCATACACCGCGCCGAGCGCCGCGGCCGAATTGCCTTCAATGAAGATGCGGTCGCCGACCGCGTTCGCCGGCTTGAGCCTCAGGCCGATCGGGTGCTCAACGTTCATGGTGACCCAGTCGCGACCCAGGTGCAGCGCATGCTTGTTGGCGTCGAACAGCTTTTCCTTGCCCTTGTATTGTTCGCCAATGAGCTTTTCGATTTCGGCCACATCCATGTCGAGCAACGCGGAAAGCGCGCCGAGATAGATGATGTTTTTGAACAGCTGCCGCTGGCGCGGGTCGGTATATTCGCGGTTGCAGATCGCGGTGAGCGGCACGCCGATCACGGTGATGTCGTCGCGGAATTTCGACTTCGGCAGCGGCTTGGTTGAATCGTAGAGCAAATAGCCGCCGGGCTCGATGCCGGCGACGTCTTTGTCCCAGGTCTGCGGGTTCATCGCCACCATGAGATCGGTGCCGCCACGGGCGCCGAGATGGCCGGACTCGGAAATGCGCACCTCGTACCAGGTGGGCAAGCCCTGGATGTTCGACGGGAAAATATTGCGCGGCGCGACCGGAATGCCCATGCGTATCACCGCACGCGCGAACATCTCGTTGGCGCTGGCTGAGCCGGAGCCATTGACGTTGGCAAACCGGACGACGAAGTCGTTTACGCTCTGGAGTGGCATGCTTGTTCTGCGAGAGTCATGTCAATGAGGTACTTCTGCATGTCCCACGCACCGGTAGGACAACGCTCGGCGCACAAGCCGCAGTGCAGGCACACATCCTCATCCTTGACCATGACGCGGCCGGTCTTGAGGCTATTGCCGATGTAGAGATCCTGCGTGAGATTTTTTGCCGGAGCCTGAAGGCGTGAACGCAAATCCGCTTCGTCGCCATTTTCGGTAAAGGTAATGCAATCCATTGGGCAGATGTCGACGCAGGCGTCGCATTCGATGCAGAGCTGGCCGGTAAAAACCGTCTGCACGTCGCAGTTAAGGCAGCGCTCGGCCTCTTTCAGTGCGAGATCTGGGTCGTAGCCAAGCTCAACCTCGGCCCGGATGTCACGCAATGCCACCACCTTTTCCCGGTGCGGCACGCGATAGCGCTTATCCAGCGTGATCTCGTTGTCGTAGCTCCACTCATGGATGCCCATCTTCTGGCTGCTGATGGCCATTTGGGCGTCGGGGCGGTCGTGGACATCCTCGCCACGGCAGAAGCGGTCGATAGAAATCGCCGCCTCATGGCCGTGCGCAACCGCCCAGATGATGTTTTTCGGTCCGAACGCGGCGTCGCCGCCAAAGAACACCTTGGGATTGGTCGCCGCCATGGTTTTGGCGTCGACCTTCGGCATATTCCATTTGTCGAATTCAATGCCGCAGTCGCGCTCGATCCAGGGAAACGCGTTCTCTTGGCCGACGGCGACGAGTACGTCGTCGCAGGGGATGAGCTCGTCCGGCTCGCCGGTCGGCACGAGGTCGCGGCTGCCATTGGCGTCGCGCACGGCCTTGACCTTTTCGAACACGACGCCGGTGAGCTTGCCGTTCTCGTGAGTGAATTCCTTGGGCACGAGGTAATTGAAGATCGGGATATCCTCGTGCATGGCGTCCTCCTTTTCCCAGGGGGACGCCTTCATTTCCTCGAAGCCGGAGCGGACGATGACCTTCACATCTTCGCCGCCGAGCCGGCGCGAAGAGCGGCAGCAATCCATGGCGGTATTTCCGCCGCCGAGCACAATGACCCGCTTGCCGATCTTGTCGATGTGACCGAACGAGACGCTGGAAAGCCAGTCGATGCCAATGTGGACATTCTTGGCTGCTTCCTTTCGTCCGGGAATGTCGAGGTCGCGGCCTCGTGGTGCGCCGCAACCGACGAAGACCGCGTCGAAATCCTCAGACAGCAGCGCTTTCATGCTGTCGATACGCCTGCCGCCGTTGAACTCGACGCCGAGGTCGAGAATGTAACCGCATTCTTCGTCGAGCACGCTTTCCGGCAGACGGAATTTCGGGATCTGCGTGCGCATCATCCCGCCGGACAACGGGTCTTGGTCGAACACGACACATTGGTAACCCATGGGCGCGAGGTCGCGCGCCACGGTGAGTGAGGCCGGGCCACCGCCCACCAGCGCGATGCGTTTGCCGTTTTGCGCTGCGGCCGGTCGGGGCAAGCGCGCGCGGATATCCTCCTTGAAGTCGGCCGCAACGCGTTTTAACCGGCAGATCGCGACCGGCTCTTTCTCGACGCGGCCGCGGCGGCAAGCCGGCTCGCACGGGCGGTCGCAGGTGCGGCCCAGCACGCCTGGAAAAACGTTCGAATGCCAATTGATCAAGTAGGCATCGCCGTAGCGGCCCGCCGCGATCAACCGAATGTATTCAGGGACGGGCGTGTGCGCCGGACACGCCCACTGACAATCCACGACCTTATGGAAGTAGCTCGGGACCGAAATGTCGGTAGGTTTCATTCCACTCCTCTTGCACGCAGCGCCCCGCATTAACTCAGGCGGTTTATATCCGCTGCGCGAACCGGCATTCCTTCCGCGGTTAAGTCACGGCTTCGAATCCGGCGGCGGATACTAGTCGAGGGAGGATCGGATTTCCACCGCTTGTACTTGTTATAACAACGTTTTGTGGGGTGTCGGGTGCTGGAAAGGCCGGTTTGCAAGTGCGAAGAGCACCGCGCGGGCCATTCCGACCGCCGCCAGTGCTGCTGATAGATTTAAGACTTTGAAAACGTTGGAGATTTCGTTTCGGGCCACGAGCCGGCACGGGATGGAGGCGCGATCATGGTGCCATGCACTATGTTTAAGCCGGAGTTGCAAAGCGTCGCATGTCTGATTTCCCGGAAAATGCCGATCCCAACGGCCCCGTCGAAGCCGCCCGGCGCACCGTGCGCAAGCCGGCGCTTCACCGTTTCTATCGGACGGTCGAGACAAAAGCTGAGGGGAGCGATTTTTGCGTGCACCTCGATGGTAAGCCGGCGCACACGCCCGCAGGACGCATACTTGCCGCACCGACAGCGCCGCTCGCGCAGGCCATCGCCGCCGAATGGCAGGCGCAGGGCGATCTGATCGATCCCGCTACCATGCCGCTGACGCGACTTGCCAACGGCATCATCGACGGTGTTTCCGATCGGGCGGGTGCGGTGACGGCGGAAGTGAAAAAATACCTCGCGTCCGACCTTATTTGTTATCGCGCGACTTCGCCGCAAAAGCTCGTCGCGCTGCAGTCGCAGCATTGGGATCCGATTGTCGAGTGGGCGGCGGAAACTCTTGGGGCGCAATTTTTGGTCACCGACGGCGTGATCCACGTCGCCCAGCCGGAGCCGGCGCTTGCGGCGGCCGCCGTGGCCATTCCACCAGACGCGTGGCGGCTCGGCGCCGTGCATGCCGCGACCACTTTGAGCGGTTCCGTGCTGATCGCGCTTGCGCTTGCGAAAGGACGGCTTTCCGCCGACGAAGCGTGGGCCGCCGCGCATGTCGATGAGGACTGGAACATAGCGCAATGGGGCGAGGATGAACTCGCGATGCAGCGGCGTGCATTTCGCCTTGCAGAGTTTCAAGCTGCCGCGAGGGTGCTCCAGAGCCACTGAACGGCATGGCCCTTGGCGGCGAACTTCGCTACACGACCTCGTCCAGCTTCGTGGTCGGCGGGATTGCCGGTGAATAAAAGTCCAAGCATCGCCATCGTCGGCGGCGGTCTTGCCGGGTTGGCGGCGGCAGCGGCGCTCGCCAAATTCGGCTTCGCCGCGGAGGTCTTCGAGGCTGCTCCGCAGCTCGGCGAAATCGGCGCCGGGGTCAATGTGAGCCCGCAGGCGATCCGGGTGTTGCGCGCGACCGGACTGGGCGAGGCCGTCGCTGCTGCGGCCAATGTCGCGCTCGGCGTGCTCACCCGCGACATGCATTCGGGGGCCGCGCTCGACTATCGCGACCACGCGAAATTTGAAGCGCGGTTCGGTGCGCCACTATGTACTTTTCATCGGGCCGATCTTGTCGAGGTGTTAGCGCTTGGCGTGGATCGCAGTCGCGTCCATCTCGGGCATCGTCTCACGGAAATGAATGAGGGAGCGGAACACGTCGAATTGCACTTTACCAACGGCGTCGCCCATGCGGCCGAGCTGGTTATTGCCGCGGACGGCATTCACTCGCAGGTGCGCCGCGCGCTCTATGGCGACGACCATCCGGCCTATACCGGGCAGATGGTTTGGCGCGCGCTTCCTGCCGGCGCGAGTGTGCCGGCGGACGTACTCGAGCCATCGGGTCATGTTCAATGGCTGGGAGCGGGCCGGCATTTCTTCGCCTATTACCTGCGCGGCCGCGACGTTGTGAACATTGTTACCCAGCAAGACACCGAGCAATGGGTCGAGGAGGGCTGGTCTACACCGGGCGACGTGGAAGAGCTGCGTGCGAGCTTTCCCGATCCCGAACCGCGGCTGGCGGCGCTGCTTGATGCGGTAAAGACCTGCTCGAAATGGGGTTTGTTCCTTCGCCCGCCGACCGAGAATTGGGGCCGCGGCCGCATCCAGCTTATTGGCGACGCGGCGCATGCGATGTTGCCGAATGCAGGCGCCGGCGCCGGCCAGGCGTTCGAGGACGCTTACATTCTCGCGCGTTGGCTCGCTGCGTTACCCGCCGATCCGGTGGTGGCCATGGAAAATTTCCGCCGTGTCCGCATTCCGCGGGCGCACGCGGTCCAACGAATTTCCTCGTCCATTGTGCGCGCCAAGCACGATTATGATCCGCGAGGGTTCGACACCACGCGGGCCAAAGTCGACGCCGTGAATGCCATGGCGTGGATCTGGGAGTACGACGCTGTCGGCGCGTGGGACCGCGAGCCGGTCGTGCCGGCTGTGGCGTAAGCGTCGCGGGCGTCTTCGCGAGGCGCCCTGGGCTAGCCGCCGGTCACGCTCATGTGGCGTGCGAGTGCCGGCCTCTGGTGACGCCGGTCGATGACGAAGTCATGGCCCTTGGGCTTGCGCGCAATGGCCTCGTCAATCGCGTCCTGTAAAAGTTCGTTGCCCTCGGAGGCGCGTAGCGGCTTGCGCAGATCGGCCGCATCAGTCTGACCGAGGCACATGTAGAGCGTGCCCGTGCAGGTGACCCGCACGCGATTGCACGACTCGCAAAAATTATGGGTGAGGGGAGTGATAAAGCCGAGCCGTCCGCCGGTTTCGGCGAGGCGCACGTACCGCGCCGGACCACCGGTACGATAATCGAGATCTTCGAGCGTAAATTGCTGCGCTAGCCGGCCGCGCACCATCGACAGCGGCAAATATTGGTCGAGGCGGCCTTCACCGACATCGCCAAGCGGCATCACTTCAATAAGCGTCAAGTCCATGCCGCGCCCATGCGCCCACTCAATCAAACGTGGGACTTCGTCCTCATTCACACCCTTGAGGGCCACGGTATTGATCTTGATTTGGAGGCCGGCCGATTGCGCGGCGTCGATGCCGGCAAGCACTTGATCTAGAGCGCCCCAGCGGGTGATGTCGCGGAATTTCGCCGCATCGAGCGTGTCGAGCGAAACATTGATGCGCCTTATCCCGAGCGCGGCGAGATCGGCCGCATACTTCTCAAGCTGCGAGCCGTTGGTCGTGAGTGTCAGCTCGTCAAGGCGCCCGGAAGCGAGGTGACGTGACAGCGTCGAAAACAACGTCATGATCCCGCGCCGAACCAGAGGCTCGCCGCCGGTAAGGCGAAGCTTGCGCACGCCACGCGCCACGAACGCCGAGCACAGCCGGTCCAGCTCCTCAAGCGTGAGCAAATCCGCTTTCGGCAAGAAGCTCATATGTTCGTTCATGCAATAGACGCAGCGAAAGTCGCAGCGATCCGTCACCGAGACGCGCAGATAGGAAATCTCGCGCCCGAACGGGTCGACGAGCGGAGGACGAGCAACATCTCCGTCGAAGGCGCGATCAGTCTCGAGGGCTGGCAAGGGTTCCACCATCCACGCTGTCCATCGGCAGGCGTTTTCGGTGCCCAAAGCTCCATATGAGCTTCATCAGGCTAGGCCGCAGACTAGCATATATATGTCAGGCTTTCTGCTCGATAAAGCCCTGACCCTCCACGGCATTAATGCAAGAGCCGAGCTCCTCGACGGCGGCCGGAAGCTCGGCGTACGAGCTTATGACCAGGTCCGGCCCCAAGGACGCGATGGGGACGTCGGTGTAGCCAAAATCGACGGCGATGATCGGAACGGCGGCCGCCCTGGCGGTGTGGACATCGGTGGGCGAGTCCCCAATCATGACCGCGCGGGTCGGCTCCCCGCCGGCGCGCATGACCGTCGCCCGAAACACCTGCGGATTGGGTTTCTGGATGCCGAAGGTGTCCTGGCCGCATATGGCTGCGAAACGCTCACTAAGCCCGAGCACGCCCAGCAGGCGCACCGCCAGCCACTCAAGCTTGTTGGTGCAGACGGCGAGCCGGTGACCGGCTCCGGCGAGTCGATCAAGTACCGCCTCGACCCCGGGAAAGGGGCGCGAGCGGTCGGCAATGTGCTCGGCGTAGTGGGCAACGAAAGCGGTGTAGAGCTCATCTACGCCGGCCGGCGAGCAGTCCCGTCCTTCGGACGCCAACGCCCGCTCGATCATGCCACGGGGCCCGCCGCCGATCATCGGACGCGCGGCATCGAAACGCACGGCCGGCAGCTTGTGCCGGACCAGCGTGAAATTGAGCGTATCGATCAGATCGGGAGCGGTATCGACGAGTGTCCCGTCCAGGTCGAAGACGAGGGTCAGCATTCATTTTGCCTAGCCGTCGGGGAGTTCGGGTGCAAGCTGGCCGATTCCCTTCCTGCCGCTTTTGCCCTACACAAGCCGCGATGGATGCCGAGTCTTTCAAACGTGCCGCCGCGGTTCGGGCGCTGGATTTCGTGCAGCCGGGCATGCGCCTTGGGCTCGGCACCGGCTCGACCGCCGCCCACTTTGTTGACGTCCTTTCGGAGCGCGTCCGCGCGGGTCTCGACGTCATTGCCGTGCCGACCTCGGAAGTAACGCGAGAGCGCGCCGAGCGCGGCGGCATCACGCTAACGACTTTGGATGAGACGCCGCAACTCGATGTGACTGTCGACGGCGCTGACGAGGTTGCGCCGGATTTAAGCCTGGTCAAGGGGGGCGGGGGAGCGTTGCTGCGCGAGAAGATTGTCGCCGCGGCTTCCGCGCGGATGATTGTCATCGCCGATGAATCGAAGTGGGTTTCCATGCTCGGCCAATTTCCCCTGCCGATCGAAATATCGCCGTTCGGTGCCGCAGCAATTTCCCGCGCGGTCGACGCGGCCAACGTCGATGCGGGCTGCCCGGGGCCGCTCGCGCTGCGCAAGGGACGAGATGGCAACCCGTTCGTCACTGATGGCGGTCATTGGCTGTTGGACGCCAGGCTTCAGCGTATCCCCGATCCTCCGGAACTGGCGGTGCGTCTTGCTCAAATCCCAGGTGTTATGGAACACGGCTTGTTCATCGGCCTGGCGCAAACGGTAATCCTTGCGGGACCGAACGGCGTGCGCCTCGTCGAACGGTCCTGAAAACCTTACATGTATTGGCGAACAAATTTGGTATCGGTACCAACATGCCCGATTACGATGTCGACCTGTTTGTGATTGGCGGAGGCTCCGGCGGCGTGCGCGCCGCCCGCATGGCGGCGCAGCACGGCGCGCGCGTCATGCTCGCCGAGGAATACCGTGTCGGCGGCACCTGTGTGATCCGCGGCTGCGTGCCGAAGAAGCTCTTGGTCTATGCCTCGCGCTTCCGCGCCGAGTTTGAGGATGCCGCCGGTTACGGATGGGATATCGCGCACGTCAAGTTCGATTGGCCGACGTTGATCGCCAATAAGGACAAGGAAATCGCCAGGCTCGAAGCTGCCTACACCACCACACTGGAAAAAGCCGGCGTTGCGATTGTCAAGCAACGGGCCGTGCTGGCCGACGCCCACACGATTGAACTCGCGGACGGCAAGCGCATACGCGCTGCTTACATCCTGATCGCCACCGGCGGTGCGCCCACCTACGGCGATCCCATTCCCGGGATTGAGCATGCGATCTCGTCGAACGAGGCGTTCCACCTGGAACGGCTGCCGCCGCGGGTGCTGATTCAGGGCGGCGGCTATATCGCGCTGGAGTTTGCCGGCATTTTTGCCGGCCTTGGCTCGCGTGTGACGCTTGTCTATCGCGGCGACAAGCTCCTGCGCGGGTTTGACGACGACGTTCGCCAGCACGTCCGCATGGATATGGAAAAGCGTGGCATTCGCGTTCTTACCGGCTGCAAGGTCGCCGCTATCGAGCGAAGCGAGTCGCGCTTCGTGGCCAAGCTCACCGGAGGGACAGAGGTCGCCGCCGAGTGCATCATGTTCGCCACTGGCAGGTCGCCCAACGTCGCCAAACTCGGCCTCAAGGAAGCTGGCGTGAAGCTCTCCGACAACGGCGGCATTGCGGTCGATGAATACTCGCGCAGCAGCGCGGCAAGCGTCTACGCCATCGGTGACGTCACCAACCGCGTCAATCTCACACCCGTAGCCATCCGAGAAGGAGCGGCGTTCGCCGATACGGTATTTGGCGGCAAGCCTACCGCGGTCGACCATGCCAGCGTGCCCACCGCTGTTTTCTCGGAGCCCGAGGTCGGCGCTGTCGGGCTCACGGAGACCGAGGCGCGCGCGCGGCTGGCGCATACCGACGTTTACCGGGCGATGTTTCGGCCGCTCAAGGCGACCTTGTCGGGGCGAGACACCACCGTGCTGGTCAAGCTGGTGGTCGATGGCCAGAGCGACCGAGTGGTCGGCTGCCATATCGTGGGGGAGGCGGCCGCGGAAATGGTCCAGGTTGCGGCCATTGCGGTAAAGATGAAGGCCACCAAAGCCGACTTCGATGCGACCATGGCGCTTCACCCGACCACGGCCGAAGAACTGGTTACCATCAGGAACAAAACCGCGAGCTATGCCCGCCAAGCCGCGGAATAGGCGGTGTTTGGACCTGTCGTTTCGCAGAGCCGCGCTGTATATATGCGCCGTCATTTCGAGCGAACCGCGTAGCGGCGGGTGCCGGAATCCAAAACCACTGCGTGAACATGGATTTCGGGCGCGCCTTTTGGTCCCGGAATGACGCTGGAGACGTTGATGTCGAAACGCACAACCGCGCCGAAGTGGAGCCCGCATTCGTGGCGCAAAAAGCTGATCGTCCAGGTCCCGGACTATCCGGACGGTGCGGCTTTGGCGGAGGTCGAGGGGCAGCTCGCGAGTTTTCCGCCGCTCGTTTTTGCCGGTGAGGCGCGTAATCTGAAGCGGGCGCTGGCCAGCGTTGCCGCCGGTGACGCTTTCCTGCTGCAGGGTGGCGACTGCGCGGAAAGCTTCGCCGAGCACGGCGCCAACAATATCCGCGATTTCTTTCGCCTGTTCCTGCAGATGGCGGTCGTGCTGACGTACGCCGCGGCCTCTCCCGTGGTGAAGGTCGGCCGCATCGCCGGGCAGTTCGCCAAGCCGCGCAGCTCGCCGATCGAGAAGCGCGACGGCGTGGAGCTGCCGGCTTATCGCGGCGATATCATCAACGGCAATGATTTCAGCGTGGAGGCGCGCACGCCCGACCCGCGCCGGCAGCTCGAGGCCTATCGCCAATCTGCGGCGACGCTAAACCTGCTGCGCGCGTTTGCGACCGGCGGATATGCCAATTTGTCGAATGCGCATCAATGGATGCTATCGTTCGTCAAGGACTCGCCGCAGTCGAAACGTTACCAGGAGCTTGCCGGGCACCTGACCGAAGCGCTCGAGTTCATGCGCGCTTGCGGCGTCGATCCGGAAATCCATCCGGAGATGCGCACCACCGACTTTTTCACCAGCCATGAAGCTTTGTTGCTCGGCTACGAGCAGGCCTTTACGCGCACCGATTCAACCACTGGGGATTGGTACTGCACGTCGGGCCACATGCTATGGATCGGTGATCGGACGAGGCAACCGGATCACGCGCACATAGAATACTGCCGCGGCATCAGGAATCCGCTGGGATTGAAGACCGGCCCGACGCAGAAGCCGGACGAGCTTCTCAGGCTGATCGATATGCTCGATCCCGACAACGAGCCCGGCCGGCTCACGCTGATCTGCCGCATGGGCGCGGACAAGGCCGCCGAGCACTTGCCGCGACTTGTGCGCGCGGTGAAACGGGCGGGCCGCAATGTGGTGTGGTCCTGCGACCCGATGCACGGCAACACCATTACGTCGTTGATCGGCTACAAGACCCGCCCCTTCGATCAAATCCTCAAGGAAGTGCGGACGTTTTTTCAGGTCCACGCCGCCGAAGGCACCTACGCCGGCGGCGTGCATCTGGAAATGACTGGGCAGAATGTCACCGAGTGCACCGGTGGCGCGCGCGCCATCAGCGACGAGGACCTCAACGACCGTTATCACACGGTCTGCGATCCGCGGCTGAACGCCGAACAGTCGCTCGACCTTGCATTTCTGCTTGCCGACTTGCTGAAGGCCAAACGTTCGCTGGTGGCAAAACCGCTGCCGGCCGTCGCCGGTCCTTGAGCGGCGCCGATCCTCCGCTATGAACGAGCGTCCTGCCGATCGCCTTGCCATCGCCGTGGCGCAGCTCAATCCCGTCGTCGGCGACGTCGCCGGCAATCTTGAACGCGCCCGCACGGCGCGGGCGCAAGCGGCCGCCGATGATGCGGACATCGTCGCTTTCTCTGAACTTTTTATCGCCGGCTATCCGCCGGAAGATTTGGTCCTCAAGCCGGCATTTCAGGCCGCCTGCCGCGCCGCCATCGAGACGCTGGCGCGGGAGACCGCCGACGGCGGTCCCGGCGTGCTCATTGGCACGCCCTGGGTCGAGGACAACAAACTCTACAATGCTTACGCGCTTCTAGCGGAGGGGCGCATTGAGACGATCCGTTTCAAGGTGGACCTGCCGAATTACGGTGTGTTTGACGAAAAGCGCGTCTTCACCGCGGGACCGATGCCCGGTCCGATCGTCGTCAAAGGCATCCGCGTCGGCATTCCGATTTGCGAAGATATCTGGGGACCGGAGGTCGTCGAGTGCGTCGCGGAGACCGGCGGTGAAATTCTACTGGTGCCGAACGGCTCGCCGTATTGGCGCGGCAAGACCGAGGAGCGTCTCAACATTGCGCTTAATCGCGTCGTCGAGACGGGGCTGCCGCTCATTTATCTCAACCAGGTCGGGGGACAGGACGAGCTCGTGTTCGACGGTGCCTCATTTGCGTTGAATGGCGATCGCTCGATCGGTTTCCAGCTGCCGGAATTCCGGGAAGCGGTGGTGACCACCCATTGGACACGCATCGACGGCACCTGGCGCTGCAAACAAGGGCCGATGTCCGCGGCCGAGCAATTGGATCGGGCCGATTACACGGCCTGCATGGTGGGGCTGCGCGACTACGTCGACAAGAACGGCTTCAAGGGCGTGGTGCTCGGCCTTTCCGGTGGGGTCGATTCCGCATTATGCGCGGCGCTTGCGACGGACGCGCTCGGGGCGGAGCGGGTGCGCTGCGTCATGCTGCCTTATCGATACACCTCGCAAGGCTCGCTGGATGATGCCGCCGCGATCGCGCGCGCGCTCGGCGTTCACTACGACATCGTGCCGATCGAACAGGCGGTGAGCGGGCTGGGCGCATCGCTTGCCAAAATTTTTGCCGGCGCGCCGGCCGATGTCACCGAAGAGAACCTGCAGTCGCGTGCCCGCGGCACCATCCTGATGGCGATCTCCAACAAGTTCGGCCTCATGGTGGTGACAACCGGAAACAAGTCGGAAATGTCGGTGGGCTACGCCACGCTGTATGGCGACATGAATGGCGGCTTCAATCCGATCAAGGACCTCTACAAGACCGAGGTCTATCAGCTCTCGAAGCTGCGAAATCACTGGAGGCCCGAGGGCGGCCGCGGCCCCGACGGCCGGGTGATGCCGGAGAACGTGATCACCCGCGCGCCGAGCGCGGAGCTGCGGGACAATCAGACCGACCAGGATACGCTGCCGCCCTACGACGCGCTCGATCAAATCCTCGAACGCCTGGTGGAGCGCGAGGAGCCGGTCGCCGCCATTGTCGCAGCCGGTTTCGATCAGGCGACGGTGATGAAAATCGAGCGCATGCTGTATCTGGCCGAATACAAGCGCCGGCAGGCCGCGCCAGGCGTGAAGGTGACGTTGAAGAATTTTGGCCGCGACCGCCGTTATCCGATCACCAGCCGGTTTCGCGATCCCGGGACCGACCCTGCGGCGGGAGGCCACGCGCCGGCCAAGAGTCCGGGGACGGCCAAAGCCCGCACGGCGGATTTCTAATACCGCAAAACAATACCGGCGCGCAGGTACGGACCCAGGCGATTGAAGGAGTCGTACGCCGCGCCTGCGGCCACCGCCCACTCTATTCCGCCAAACCGGAAAGCAGTGATGTGCGCACCAAGACGCCATTCGTGATAGTCGATGCACCACAGCGCCTGGGCTTCGGGACCGAGAAAGAAGCTCTCGCTGATTTGCCAGCCGGTGGCGACCCGCGCTGAGCCGATCAAAGCTATCGAGGCCACAGACGCATCGAAGGCGAGCATCATCGGCTGCACCGGTTGGTACCAGCCGTCGACGCTTAGCTGAGCGCCGACATGAAATCCGCGCAACAAGCTCTTCGGGTCGTAGGGCGAGAGTTTGTAATCCTGGACAACCGGTCCGACATAAAATCCGATAAAAGCGTCGTTATCATTCATCCGCCAGCCGGGTAGAACGGACCCGGACAACTGGGTCACGCGGACGTTGGTATGAAGCCCGTCCGAGGGATAGGTGTAGATACCGCCGCTCGCGAGTAGCTTTATGCCGAAGCCATCGTGATCAAGGCCGGCCGGCGCCCAGATTCCTCCGGCATCAGCGAAAGCGCCGTATAACTGCGGCTCGTTATACGCGGAAAAAAGATCGGTGCCGGCGAAAAAAAGAAACGTGGGGTCGCTCGGCGGTTCTTTCGGCGCGTCTCCATCCGCCAGCGCAGCGGTGCAAAATATCATCGCCGCGGCAAGACCCGCGCCCGAACGCAACACGCAACTCACGAAAGACGCTCCCCCCGGTGCGCCTCAATGCCCGCCGCCGGGGAAAGCTACTCTGGCGTGTAGTGTAAGTCGAGCAGAACGAGCCTAATGGTTGCGCACGTTTTGCGTTTTAGATATAATTTTACTCGTTTTACGCGCGGCCAGGCTGCGACTAAGTCCAAAGCCGGAGGCTCGCTAACTGCGCGCCTTGCACCAGCGTTTCGAGTTTCGCCCAGGCGATCATGGGATGAATGCGGCCACCGAGGCCGCAATCGGTGCAGGCGATCACGCGTTCGCGCCCGACACTATTGGTGAAGCGCAGAATGCGTTGCGCGACGAGTTCGGGATGCTCGACCACATTGGTGGCGTGGCTGACGACGCCGGGCAGAATTATTTTGCCATCCGGCAGCTTCACGTCCTCCCAGACGTCCCACTCATGCTCGTGGCGGACGTTGCCGGCCTCGAACGAATAAGCCTGACACTTCACCGCCAGCATGACGTCGACGATGTCGCGCATCGGAATGTCGGTGGTGTGCGGGCCGTGCCAACTGCCCCAGCACAAATGGAAGCGCACGAGATTTTCCGGCAGGCCGCGGAGCGCATGGTTGAGCGCTTCGATCCGCACCATGGTGAACTTCTTGTAGTCTGCCACGGCCGGTTCGGGATTGATCATGTCCCAGTTTTCCGCAATCGCCGGATCGTCGAGCTGCAAAACCAGGCCGGCGTCGGTGATCGCCTTGTATTCTTCGTGCATTGCGTCGGCGCACGCAAACAGGAACTCTTCGTCTGTCTTGTAGTAGGTGTTGGCGAAGCGCATCAGGCTCGCCGGTGCGACCGACGTCATGAAACCTTCCTTGACGCCACTGGCGCTCAAGCCAGCCTTGAAGTTCGCGATATCGGAAGCGATCGCGTCTTGCCCTTTGTAGGAGACCGGACCGACGCATACGGGCCAGTGAGCCTTGCGCGGGCCGGTGCTGGCGGGGCCTTCCGGATCGCCATAGACTTCAGGAAAGCGGTTGCGATCGCGGCGATCGCCCATGCCGGTGAGCACGATCTGGCCCGGTTTACTTCGCCGCACCGGCTGATCGTGAAGGCCCGGTCCGCTGGCGAGATCGAGCCCCGCCAGCCGATTGAACGCGTAGTTCCACCACGTGCCATAATTGACGCGGCTGCCCATGGATTTGCCGAACTCGCCGTCGCCGGGAACGTCGATGCCGATCTCTTCTTGCTTGCGGACGACGTCGACCACGGCGGCGCGCAGATGCTCCTGAAAGCGCTTCTCGTCGGTCGTTTCGCCGGCATCACGGGCGCGGTTCGCTTCGATCAGGTCGTCCGGACGGGGCAGGCTGCCGGCCTGACTTGTGAGAATATGGTCGGTGCTCGCTCTCATGACGCGGTGTACTCCATGTGTTGAAACAGCCTCACGGCGGCGAGCGCGTGCCAACGCCGCTAGTGCCAAAGCTCGCGACTTGCCAGCGCCGCCCCTTTGGCCAGCGTATCGAGCTTCGCCCAGGCGATGGCAGGATGGACACGGCCGCCAAGTCCGCAATCGGTAGAGGCGATAACCCGCTCGCGACCGACGCTCTTGGTGAAACGGACAATGCGTTGCGCGACCAGATCGGGATGCTCCACGACATTGGTGGCGTGACTGACGACGCCAGGTAAAATGATCTTGCCCTCGGGAAGCTTGACCTCCTCCCATACGTTCCACTCGTGCTCGTGGCGAACATTGCCGGCTTCGAACGAATATGCCTGGCACTTCACAGCCAGCATCACATCGACAATGTCGCGCATCGGAATGTCGGTGGTGTGCGGCCCGTGCCAGCTTCCCCAGCACAAATGGAAGCGGATGCGGTCTGCGGGCAAATCCCGGATGGCGTGATTGAGCGCTTCGACGCGGACCATGGAATATCTTTGATACTCTTTGACCGATGGCTCGGGATTCACCAGGTCCCAGCTCTCGGCGATTGAGGGATCGTCGAGCTGCAGGATCAACCCAGCCTCGACAATGGCCTTGTATTCCTCGCGCATCGCATCGGCACACGCGAACAAAAACTCTTCGTCGGTTTTGTAATAGGCGTTGTCGAGGCGCGCGGCGCTGCCCGGCGCGACCGAAGTCATGAAGCCTTCCTTGACGTCACTCGCCTTCAACGCCGCCTGGAAATGCGCGATGTCGGATTTGATCGCGTCGTGGCCCTTGTAGCTGATTGGCCCGACGCAGACCGGCCAGCTGGGCGCCCGCGGACCGGTGTAAACACTCCCCTCGGGATCGGTGTAGACCGCAAGAAACTTTTGCCGGTCGCGGCGATCGGCATTGCCCGAGAGCACGATTTCGCCGGCCCGGCTGCGCTTGGCGGGAATTTCGTTCATGCCGGGGCCGGCCAAGTCGAGACCGGCAAGACGATTGAATGAGTAGCTCCACCAGGCGCGATAATTCACCTTGTGGCCCATGGATTTACCGAACTCGCCGTCGCCGGGTACGTCGATCCCGGCTTCCTTCTGGCGGCGCACCACGTCGATGACGGCCTTGCGCAACGTCTGCTGGAAGGATGCTTCGTCGGTTGTTTCACCAGCCTCGCGGGCCCGGTTCGCCTCAATCAGATCGTCAGGGCGCGGCAAGCTTCCGGCATGGCTGGTCAAAATATGGTCGCGGCTCGTTTGCATGGGAATGCGGCGGCGCGCCGGCAAGAGGACGGACAAGCCTCCGTCCTCTTCTCCGGCCGGCGCCGGCCCTTTTGTTTCGTTGGGATTAGACGGCGTGAAACTCTTGGCCCTTGACCGAGTCGACGAGGCCATAGAACACCTCGTTCACTTTCGGCCAGCTCGGCAATTTCTTCACGTTGTTGAGCCAGCGCTCGACATTCGGGTAGGCCGAGAAGTCGCAGCGGATGACTTCGCCCAGCGTCACCAGCGCCGCACCGAAATAATCGGCAATGGTGATTTTGTCGCCGCACAGAAATTGCTTCTTCGGTCCGATCCAGTGATCGTTGAGGATTTGCAGCCAGCGTTTTGAATTTTGCTGACCGAACTCGATAGTCGCCGCCTGCGCTTCATCGCTGCGGCGCTTGAGATGCGGGAATAGCTGCGGGTAACAAAGATTGTACGCCCACTCCCGATAAAAATTGGTGTTGAGCCAGTCCATGACTTCGTTGACCTTGGCGCGTTCTTTCAAATCCTTCGGGTAGGCAGGCGATCCGATCTTGTCGGCGAGGTACTTGAGGATCGCTGAGCTTTCGGTCAGGCGCAGGTCGCCATCCTCGATCATCGGAACGAGGTTGTTCGGATTAATCTGGGTGTAGGTCGGCTGATATTGTTCGCCGGTGAACAGGTCGACGGTGACTTCGTCGACCGGGATTTTATTTTCGGCAATGAATAGCCGCACCGGGCGGCTCGTCATCGAAACCGGGTGCATATAAAGCTTCATGGCAATACTCCTCCCAAGTGCTGCTTCGTGGTCGCATTCTAGAGCATCTTGCTCGGCGGAGGAAAGCGAAGCGCCAAAAACGACAAATGGGTGACGTGGTGGGCAATAGCCTTTGCCGATATGAGATGGGCTTGGGCAGCTAAGCGAAGGCAAGGCAGGACCCTCGATGAGGCGTCAATTCTGCCGGCGGTGAAAGCCGGTTTAGGGCGGCGCCTCACCAACTGTTGACCGCTCTTGCTCGTTCGGATGCGGATCCCGTCGATCCTTTCGCGCGGTCGCGGAAGAAGCCAAGCACGCGACACGCCGTGTCGACCGGCAGCCGATCGTAGTTATCGAGCGCGCGCTCGATATCCTGCGAGGATGCGCCGTGCTCCGGTCCGCGCAAGGCAAGCACTGCCCGCGTCGATTCCGCCGTCAGTCCGGCAACCTTGGCGAGGATAAGTGTCAGCTCGGAATTTCGATCAAGGAGCGCCCGTTCGACAACGTCGGCCGGCATGTCGCACACGATCGCGAGGCCGGCGGTGGTTTCGTCCAGTTTGTGATCGCTGGCAAACCGGGCGATTTCCATTTCGGTCAGCTGGCCGAGGCGATGCTGGCGCTCCAGCCGTGCAAGCATGGCCGCCTGTCTTGCCGGCGCATTGCTGTCAACCGTACTGACGACGTCATTCACGGTTTTTTCCGCGGCGCTTTCTGCCTGCGGATTGGCAGCGGCGAGTTGGGCGCGCACATTGCGTGAGGCATTCTCCAGCAGAACAAGGAAATGAGGCCGCGGAATATCCGGGCGCATCCCGACGACGGCCGCCAGCTCGTCGTCGCCGGTTGCCCATTTGACCAGAAGGCGAAAACCGAAGTCGGAAATGCGGGCGCTGCGGTTCCTCGCCGTTGAAAGATTGAGCTTGCGGTCGCCGCGTTCGATTAGAAGGTCGGTCACCGCTTCGCCAAGCGCGCGGCGCCGCGATACGGCGAGAAGGTGTTGCAAACTCTTCGTCTTGGCGCTGGCAAGGAGCGCCGGCTCGGTCAGGCGCTCTGACCGTGTCAAAACCGGGCCCGCCACCTGGATGTCGTGATCGAAGGCGAGCGCGTGGACCACTCCCGAAGGAGCATTTTCAATCGGCGCCAGCTTGGCGGCGAGCGCCGCGCGCGCTTTCGGTCCCACCGACTCGATGAGGCGCACCATGAGTTCGTCGAAAAGGCGAAGCTGCTCTTCGGAATAGCGCGGTGCATCGGCGGCGAAGACGTCGGCGATGCGCGCCAGCATGTCGATCCGGCGCGCCTCGCTTCCCGATTTCAGCGCAGCATCGAGCTCGCCCATGATCGAGGGGTCAAGGATCGGTAGCGGAGCATCCTGCGCCATCAGGGTAGAAAATGCCGCCATAACGGTGAATAAAGGCTTGCTGCGCGGGGGCTACGGGACGGTTAGCGCTCGAAGCCTTGGACGCGGCTGGGGAACACGCCCATTCGGTTGCGAACGTCAGCCGGGATGCGGTACTCGCGGATGACGGTTGCCTGGTCGCGAAGCCCGCACGCTTCCCGCAGGATGATAAAACACCACAGCGCATAGCCTGCAGCTTCAAGTAGCTCCTTGCGGGCGGGTTTTCCCGGCGGCCGGCCGCCATTGCCCGAGGCAGGCGCGGTGGCGTCATAGGCTGCCAGACTGGTCAGGGCCGTTTCCAGGGCGCGGCCGAGACGGCCCAGCGCCGCGGCCTGTTCTTGGCCAATCTCATATTCGAGGACGTTTCCGCGGATCCTTCCCGCCTGCCCTTGAGAAGATGGAAGTGCCATGTCGCAAAAGTAGGCCTTGCACGGCGGTTCGTCATCCGCCCGCGGTTAGCGGCCCGGTCACTTCGCTGCCTCGCGGATCCAGGTAGTCAAGGTGACTCCAGCGGCCCCGTCGAGATCTCTCCGGGCGCCCGGTTTCAGACCAGCGCCGGCAAGCACATCTTCCGGCGTTGTCTGCGGCCCGACCTCTGAGAATACCGGCCGGCCATTGGGGATTTTCGCATGCGCGGCGCGGGTCAAATGGAACGCGTCATAGAGAGGCAGGAACAAGTCGAACACTTCCGTGCCGCCCAAGATCGCGACCAGGCCATGGGTGACGCCAAGCCGGGCTAAAGCCTCGTCCAGAGTTGCGCCGGCGGGGTTCCAGCGAAGTGCATCGGGATGTGCCGCATCGCTGGAAAGGGAAGGGACCTGACGGGTCAGCACGAGCCGCTTGCGCCGCGCTGCGCGCGGCCCGCCTTCATCCGAATGGCGGCCATTGACGATGACGGCGGCCCGATCAAGCTCGGATTGCAGGAACTTCTGATCGGCGCCGTTGCGAATAACGTCCGGCATGACGCCGGCGGCGTTGGCAATCATGCCGTCCAGGGAGACGATGGCGTAACCTTCGATCCGTCGATCTTCGCTCATGACAATGACGATAACCGTGTCGCTTGGCGGTGTCATGCAGCGCGGCCGGGTTGAGAACTGAAAGCGTTTGCATTGGCGGAGCAAACAGCTTATGCCAAATTCAAACGAGGGTTTGAAAAAAGGCTGCTAGTGACTAGACCATCCGACATTACCCGCGACCGCATCATGAGGGCCGCCGAGCGGCTGTTTGCCGAGCGCGGCTACGATCATACCAGCATTCGCGCAATCGTCGCGAAGGCGCGGGTCAACCAAGCCGCGATCAATTACCACTTCGACGGCAAGGATGGTTTGTACCGCGAGGTGCTGCGCTCGGCATTTCGCGCGCTGACCGAAGGTCAGACTTCGCATGCCGCTGAAATCAAAGCCTTGTCGCGCGAGCGTGCGCTGGCCGAATTCGTCCGCTACCAGTTGCGAGGACTTTTGCAGCGCGACGAGCTTACGCGTCCAATCCGAATCTTCAATTGGGAAACGGTGCGGCCGACCGCGGTGTTTCGCGAGCTTTTGAGCCAGGAGGTGGCCCCGTTCATGGGGCTTGCCACCGATATCATCAGCCGCTTCATGCCGGCGGCTGACCAGCGCACGTTGACGCTCGCAGCAATCTGGCTCGTTGGCCAATGCGGGGTGTTCGTGCGCAACCGCGAGCGGCTTGCCGGCCCTCCCATGTCACTTCAATTGGACGAGGCGGCCATCGAACAGCTGGCCGAGCTCGTCAGCGGTTGGGCAATCGCCGGGCTCGGATCGCACGCTTAGATCCTTCCTGAGGCGGAAAATTCGCCAGTTTTTCCCCCAGAAATCCGCCAGTTCGCCGCCAAAAATCCTTGCTCCGGGCCACAACGCGCCTATAACGTCTGTTTGAAATTCAACCAGTCGTTTGAAAAATACCGGGATGGAGGAGTCGTCATGCGGTACCATGAAACGCTGGTGGCGCGCTTCGCGAGCAAGCTTGTTCTCGATTTCCTGCCGGCGACTGCCGCGAGCCTGATCGGTGGTGTCCTGTTCGCCCACTATGGCCTTGGCCGTGCCCCCGAGGTGGCCGCCCGCGCGGAACCGGCTTCTACGGAAATGATGCGGCTGCTGCGTGACGAGCACGGGCTGATCGTCAGCTTCATGAACGCGCAGCTCGAGCGTGAAAAAACCGAGCTCGCCGCAGACAACATGTCGCGCCGCGGAAATGGCGAAGCCGCTCCCGGAAGTGCCATCGCGCGCATATCGACGCCCGCCGTTCCGGCCAAGTCCGCGGTTTCACGCGTAAGGGTCGCGGCCGCGCCACCGTCGCTGGCAGTTGCGCCGTCAACTGCATCGACGCCGCTCGTCATCGCCGAAGCCCAACAACCTGAAAGCGTCGTCTCGCCTTCCCAGGGTCCTCAATTACTGATCGCCAAGACGGCGGGGCTTAAGGATCACGTCGTGTCGGTCACGCATCGAGTGATCTCCACGCTCGGCGGCATCCCGGGCTGGATCGGCGATCATCTCGGCGGAACAAACGCAAGGCCGCGTCCGGCCGCCGAGGCAGTCGCGGCATCCTGAGCGGGGACGGAGACGTATGTTGGCAGCCGTCGTGGTTAACAGTTCCCGCATTCTTTCGTTCGTGTTGTCAGGAACGGGTTCTTAATGGATGCGTTTGAACAATGGACGGCATTAGGGGCGGGCGAACAATAAAGGTCTGTCTCGGAGGTCGTCATGCCGAATACCGGCAATTTCAATCCGGAGTGGGGCTACTTGGCTCCAAGGCCGGGATTCATGCGCAGCTTTCGTATGGCGCTTGTCGCGGGCGCAATAGGGACCGTTTCCGGAATGGCGGTTGCCGTCGCGTTCATTGCGCGCCCGGCCGTCGATCTTTCCGTCGCGGCGCGTACCATGGCGCAATTGGGTGAGTCCGAGGACCTGCCCAATAACTCGCCGAATGACCCGCTAAAATCTGTGGCTTCGCC
Source organism: Xanthobacteraceae bacterium (assembly GCA_036490575.1). Lineage (GTDB taxonomy): Bacteria > Pseudomonadota > Alphaproteobacteria > Rhizobiales > Xanthobacteraceae > BOG-931. Next base: position 11,396 of record DASXDP010000245.1, on the reverse strand, counting down.
CGCCAGAGCTGAAATGTTGGAAATCAACGCGCCGCCCGTCGCCGCTTCGCAAGCGTCGGCGCGGCCGATCGCGGAACATCGAGACGTGAAGGATTTTGCAGCCGCGGAATCACATTCGGTGGCGACGTTTCAACATCCTGCCGCGCTCACGGCTTTGGCCGAAGCGCCGGCGCTGAGCGACGATCGAGCGGATGTGCCCGGCAGAATGGCGCCGGCATTGGCGCCAAAGAAAACTACCCGCGCCGCACAGGCGGCGAATGTCGCGGCTTTAGCTGAAGCGCCAGCGTTGCGTGACGATGCCTCGGCGGAAATGTCGACCAAGGCCGCGCCAGGACCGTCGCCGCGGATGGCCGCCAAAAAAGCACAAGCGGTGCGCGTCCGGACCGCGCGTGCCGATCTGAACTCACGCGATCGCGATGTCGCTGGCCCGTTCGACCTGTTCCGGAATATTCTCGGCGGCAATTCATTCTTCAACGATCATCAAGTCAGATAAAGCGCAGCGGCGCGGCATAACCGCCGCGCCGTTTCTACTTTCGTATCTGCCCCATAAACTTCAGGCTGTTTACCGGCAAACGCCTTGCGCAAACGCGGCGTCGCGCGCGTCTTGCGCGGCCACGTAATCCGCAAAGCCGAACGCGAGCTTCGTCCATCCGGCGCCCGCCGGATCGCTTCCGCTGTCCTGCCAAATCTCGCAACGCCCATCGCCGAACTGAATGACGGCGTAGTCGGCGCGCGCCGTCGTCGATGCGGCCAGTGCGATCGTCAGAAAGCCGATAGCGAGTGCAAAGTGTTTCATGCTGTTCTCCCTGATTACATCCGGAAAAACTCTGGAAGCCGGAAGTGAGTTCCCCAAATAAAATGACGAGGGAGTTCCCGCGCCGGCGAAGGGGGAGATCCGGCCATCGCGCCATAATCGCGTGCACGGAAAATGTTGGCCAAAAAACAAACCGCCCGCCAATTGGGCGGGCGGTCAATCACGTCAGCGTGCGACGAATTACTTCCACCAGGTCCGGCACCAATGGTGCTTCATGGCGTAAGCGCCCTTGCCCTGCGCCACTTCCCAAGATGGAACACTGACCCAGAGATATTTCCAGCCGGGATGCGCCGGTGCGGCTTTGTGATCGGCCCAAGCGCGGCAGGTCTTGTCACCGAATTTCACGACGGCGAAATCGGCGCTCGCCGGTGCCGCGGCGGCAACGAGCAACGCCAATGCCGCAAATCCCATGCTCAACTTCTTCATCACTTACCCCCTCTGTTAAACGGACCCCTCCGGTCCAAACGCTAGTGAAAGTCGCGGCACCAGCCCCGGCGCATCGCGTAGTGCTTCTTGGTCATGGCGAAGTCCCAGCTCTTGAGCCCGACCCAGTGATACTTCCAGCCCGGACCCGCCGGCACTGCTTTGTCGTTGGCCCAAACCCGGCAATAGCCATCTTTCTTGAACATGACGACGGCGTAATTGGCGCGCGCCGCACTGGATGCGGCCAAGCCGAGCGCCAGAACGCTCGCGGCAACGACTAATCGCTTCATAATCCCCCAGCTCCCTGTACCGACCCCGCATTTTCCGATAGTAGGGAACCGCACTTAAGGCAAGTCCGGAAAGAGTGCGCGGCGCTTGATTCGTGCCCATGCATGCCGGCCAGCAAACGGAGAAACGTCATGCCGGAGATCGTTGTTTATCTGCTCGAAGGGCGCTCGCTGGAAGACAAACGCGGATTGGTGAAGGACGTCACGGCCGCTGTCGTCAAGAATCTCGGGGTGCCGATTGAATCGGTCACCGTTTCCCTGATCGAGACCGCGAAGCAGGCCAAAAGCAAAGGCGGCGTCCTGTTTAGCGATATGGCGCCGCGTTAACCGCGCGCTTTTGGTAAAAAAGCTCCCCTAACGCAGTTGCTTCAGCGGCGTTCCGCGCGTCTGACCTGCGTTTAGTGCATTGCACAATTTTCCTTGCTGCGATGCGGCATGGTCCCCATAATGTGAGCCGTGGATTCAAAAGGTGCGGCCATGAATGACATATGGGAGACGAAGGACGGTCGGCGGCGCGTAAGGCGCGATCCGCCCACATTGGAAGAGGCCGCGGTTGCGGCTCAGGGCCTGACCACCGATCCGAACGAGCAGATCGAGATTGTCGCTTCGCTGATGGAAGTACCCGCCGACGAGGCGAGGGCTGCTGTGCTCCGCTTGGGACAGCGCCGCGAAGTCGTACACGTGGCCATAACCGGCCGCATTGGCGCGCCGCGCGCGGTGGTCGTTGAAAGGCGTACGCCGCGTTTCGCGGTTTCGCCTCGGCGGTCGATGGCGGCGCGCTAGCAGCGATCGTGCCGACCGCCGCTCTGCCGTTCGTTACAACCAGCGGCGGCTGCCGGGATCGGAGATCACCCGGTTGGTGACCAGCCGGTGCCACACGAAGAGCACCACCACGGTGCCGATCACCGCGCCAATAAGACCCGCGCCTTCGTTGCGGCCATACCAGCCGACGGCCTGACCGATGAACGTGGCGACGAACGCTCCGGCGATGCCGAGGAGCGTGGTGAGAATAAAGCCGGCTGGATTATTCGGGCCAGGCGCCAGCATGCGCGCGATAATGCCGGCGACAAAACCGATGATGATGACCCAGAGAATATGCATGGCGACCTCCACATGCGGCGCCGATTAAGCGCACAGATCGGCGCGCGTTCCAAGACGGCTGAGCGTGGCTATTGGGTACGTGGCCGGGCGCACGATATACTTGGCACGGGTCGCCAAGCAGCGCTGCGGAGCACCTTGCGATGAGCAAGACCCTGGTAAAACCGCGTACCAAAACGGCGACCAAAACGCAGCGGCCGCCGCTCTACAAAGTCATCCTGCTTAATGACGATTACACCCCGCGCGAGTTTGTCGTCCTCGTGCTCAAGGCGGTCTTCCGCATGAACGAGGACCAGGCGTACCGGGTGATGATGACGGCGCACCAAAAAGGCGCTTGCGTGATCGCGGTTTACGTCCGCGACGTTGCCGAGACCAAGGCCAAGGAAGCGACCGATTTCGGCAAGCAGAAAGGGTTCCCGCTGTTCTTCACGACCGAGCCGGAAGAATAATGCTTCGCCGATCCTGTTACCGGGCGAAAGGTACCGTCGGCGACGGCCATGACATGGCGGTTTGCGTCGCCGCCCGCGTGCGTTCGACCGTTTGCGTCGGGGGCGATTTAAAGTCGAACATCAGCGCGCCGAGTGTGACGCCGGCAAGAAATATAGCGGCCATGGTGAGCATGATAGTGCCGCCGCTGCCGGGGGAGGATGGTGGCAGGTGGCGCAATTGCTTACTCAAAAATTCCTGGTCACGTTGATCCATATCCGACCATCGCGCTTTAATTTCGATGCCAGGTAAAAACTCGGAAGGGTGCCGCCGTGTTCCCGGTTTGATGGCAAAGATAAGAATTTTTTGAAGACGCCGGGCCGCAGCAGGTCGTAAAGTCCGCTCCCGAACAAATTTTTTTGCGAGGTTTGCGATGGACGCTTCGGCTTCTCTTGCGGGTTCCGACAGTACCTCCTGGCGAGGCGGCCTCACTCGGCTTGCGCCTTATGCCCTGAGCCTGCTCCGCATCATCGCGGCGCTGTTGTTTATCCAGCACGGCACGTCGAAGTTTTTCGGCTTTCCTTCGGCGGGTATGGCGGCGCCGACGCTCTTCGACCTGGAATGGTTTGCCGCCCTCATCGAATTTGGTGGCGGCATTCTCCTGACCTTCGGGTTATTCACGCGCGCCGTGGCCTTGATCATGTCGGGAGAAATGGCGGTGGGATATTTCATGTTCCACGCGCCGCATTCGTTCTTTCCGTACATCAATCACGGCGAGCTCGCGATCATGTTCTGCTTTGTGTTTTTTTATCTGATATTCGCCGGGCCCGGACCGATCAGCCTGGACGCGCTGATTTGGGGAAAGGCCAGGAAGACGTAGCGCGCCGCGATTTGCCGAAATACAACATGCGGAAGGCGCAGCCGTAGTTGCGCGGCGATTGCATCAAGAATTTTGGGGGCACCATGTCATTTGTTCTCGATCCCGAGGAGTGGCGCAAACGGTTGGCGGTACTTCCGCTCATCAGCATCGCCGCCGGCGACACCGTATTCGCCGAGGGCACCAAAACCGGACGGCTGCTGATCCTCAAGAGCGGCTCGGTCAGCATCATGAAGGACGAGATCGAGGTCGCCCAGGTGAGCGAGCCCGGCGCGGTATTCGGCGAGCTTTCGGCACTGCTCGATGCGCCGCACAGCGCCGACGTGGTCGCGCTGGAAGAATCGGAATTTTACGCCGCCGATGCCGCGGCCCTGCTGCAGGATCCGGTAGCGCTGTCCTACGTCACTGTGGTTCTGGCGCGGCGCATCGATGCCGCCAACCAGGCGCTCCTTCAGCTCAAAGGGATGGTGGATGCCGGCGAACCGGCCGGTCTGATCGATTCAACGCTCGACAAGATCGAAGGCCTGTTAGGTGCGGTCGGCTCGGGCTTTATTCGCGCCGGCGCCGGGATTGCCGGCAACCCGTTTGTCTAACGCGCACGCGGTCGCAAGCGTATGGCGCGGGAAAATCCGGCGCGCGCCGCTGCCTAAAGGAGGCAGTAAAGGCAGGCCGTGTTGACCGCGCAGGCGGTCACGAGACTGAGCACTAACATCAACTGCATGGCCGGCTCCGGGAATCGGCTATCCGGAGCATGAACGAGACTCGGGGCCAGAGTCCCAAAGTTTGTTTTTTCCCGGATTCACCTCTCGTTTACGCGCCGCGGCACGATTCTCTGAAAGCTGCGGCGGGTGCGGCCGAATCGTGCGGGCGCTGACCGGCCGGCGTACTCAGAGCCTTGAAACTTAGACCTTGAAGCCTAGGCCCTGGGACCGGGGCCGGAGGGGAGCAGCAGATCCTCTTCGCCGAGAAGCTCGCGCAGGTCGCCGATCGCCTCGATGGCGTCCTCCTCGTCGGTCACCGTCTTGAGGCGGTGTTGCACTTCACGCCACGGCTCCGGCCGCCCGATCCGCATCGCCTCCTCGACGTACGCGCGGGCATCCTTCAGGGTTTTGAGATGCCGCGGCTTCGGCTCGTCCTTGACGATGAGCGGGGGCGCGACGGGAAAGTCATCCAACTGCTTAGGAGCTGCCATGGCGCAAGCTTAGCCGGGAAGGGGCGTCGGCGAAATATGGGTACAAAAAGCAACGAGATGGGCTCCGCTGTCGCTTAGCCCATCTCGCGCTATCTTTCGCCGCGCCGCAACCGCTCAGAAAGTGACAGTGGCAACCGGCAATCCTGCCTGGAGCATGGTCCAGGCAGGCAACGTTACATCGTGCAGGCGCCGGCCCAAGTATGGCACCACTGGCCGCCCTTGCACGACGCCTTGGCCGTCGCGCCCTTGCAGACACAGGCCATTTTGTTCATGCCTTCTTTGCACATCGGCCACATGTGCATGTGCCCCGTATGCATCATCGGCTTGTGCGTCATGTGAGAAGCCATCGGCTTTTTCATCATCGGCTTCGCCGGAGGTGCATCGGCGCTCGCCGCGCCAACTGCCGCCAGAGAAACCGCAAGTACCACCGCAGTAAACAACTTCATGGGAAAGCCCCCTGTTAAAAGCCCAGCCCTTGTGGCGTTAACAGGGCGAGCCTGAACGCGGAATGAACGGTTATGCTCCGGGCGGAAAGATGAGGGGAACGCCGTTCTTCCGGATGCCATCCGGCGGTAAAACCATTGCCGGCGCTCAACCGCCGCCCGAAGTGAAAACCGCAGGCGGGCTTCGCGGCGTGGCCTTGCTAGTTGGCGGCGGTTGCCTTCGGCGTGGCCCGAGACCTCGGCCGGCTGGCTTTCCCGGCGCTCGTCTGCTTTGTCGCGATCGTCGGCTTGTCGGCAATCGCCGGCTTGGCGGCATGGAGGATTTCGCGCTCGGCGGCGAGCCAATGCTGCTCGGCTTCACCGCTGCGGCAGCCGGTGGCAAACCAGATTTCGTAGGCGCGTTCACGGATGCGGGCGTTGAGATTAGCGTCCATGCGGTTTCTCCCTTATGTGCGTTGGGACCATATTTTGATCGGGTATTCATGGATATTGAGCGGTTAACGCGAGGGAGGGGACGATGCCACAACGGGTCTTGATCACAGCAGGCGCGGCCGGCATCGGCCGTGAGTTCGCCCGCGCGTTCGCCGCGACCGGCGCGGGCGTATTCGTCTGCGACATCGACGAGAACGCGCTCGCAGCGATCGCCAGGGAAATCCCGGGTTTGATCGCGCAGAAATGCGACATGGGACGCCGCGCCGAAATCGAGCGCATGGTGCCCGACGCGGTTGCCCGCCTCGGCGGCCTCGACGTCCTGATCAACAACGCCGGCATCTCCGGCATGACTTTGCCGGTCGCCGATTATCCGCCGGACGACTGGGACAGGGTCATCGCGGTCAATCTCACCGCCATGTTCGATGCCACGAGACTTGCGATCCCGCATCTCAAGCAGTCACCGGCCGGCGTCATCATCAACCTATCCTCGGTGGCCGGCCGCTTCGGTTTTGAGAACCGCAGCCCCTACGCCGCCACCAAATGGGGCGTGATCGGCTTCACCAAGACGCTGGCGATCGAGCTTGGCGCGTTTGGCATCCGCGCCAACGCCATTGCGCCGGGCGCGGTTGCAGGCGATCGCGTCGAGCGCATGTTCGCCAACCGCGCGCAGTTCAGCGGCAAGTCGATCACGGAGGTGCGCGCCGCGGCGATGGCCGAGCAATCGATCAAGGAGATGGTCGATCCGAAGGACATCGCCGCGCTCGCGGTGTTTTTAGCCTCCGACGCCGGCAAGTCGATCAGCGGCCAGGTGCTGCCGATCGACAGCGACCGGCATCGGGCGTGATGCAGCGCTACGCGCTCCGTCGCGCCGGCACGCGATACGCCATCCGCGCGTGGCCGGCACAGTAGGAAAGGCCATCGGGCGCGGCGTTGCCACAGAAAGTGAAATCGCGGCTGCCGGTGATCTCGCCGAGCGGCCAGCGGCACTTGCCGCGATCGAGCTCTATGAGCGAGCACGGCTGTGCGCTGTCGACTGCGGACGAGCCGGTCGCGGCGTTGGCCGCCGGCCCGCCATCCGACCACATCAGGCGCAAAAGCTGCCGCTGGCGCGGCGCCCGCGGGAGGCGGGCGCGCGGAGGGCAGGTGCGCGCCGCGCCGCCCGGGGGTCGCCCCGACGACAGGCCGAGCCGATGAATTTTGCCGATGACGGCATTGCGGGAGACGCCGATCTCCGCCGCGATCTGACTGCACGTTAAGCCGGTGACGACGCACGAGCGCAGTTGCTCGACGCGCTCCGGCGTCCAGGTTTGAAGGGTCATCTTGGCCTCGCAAAGAAGGCGGCCGCCGCGGCCGCGATCGGGCAAAGGCCACGCACAAGCAAAAAGGCGCCGCGAGCGCTGCAAAATCCGGGCGCGAAATCGGTGAAGCAGCACACTTTACCAAGAGCGCCGCGGGCACCGTGCCGCATCCGCGCCAGGAAGATTGCAAGCGCGTGAGGACCAAGCCCGTACGCGAGGACAAACCGGGCTGCCTTAAGGATGTTGTGCGAAAACCCTCGCTGCGGCGAAGACTCGCACGATTCGAGTCGCCGGCCAATAGTTTTAACTGTATTGTAACCAAGTTATTATTGGCGAGTCTGTAGTCGATGGCGCGGCCGGAAAACCGTTCGGAGGCGCGGGCGTTGAGCCTGACGCTGCCGATCGAAACCTTCAACTACCTGGTTCTATTGGCAAATCTCGGCAAGCTCGGCCGCACCGAGAACGAGGTCGCGACCCACATCCTGGTCCGCGAGACCTACGCCATGATCGAGGAGCGCTTCCACGAAATGCGCGTCGCCGCGCCCCCGACCGACGGGGAGGGGGAGTAGGCCAACGTACCGCGTCACCCTGAGGTGCGAGCCGACGAAAGTCGGCGAGCCTCGAAGGGGCGACCGAGCCTGAACAGCATCCTTCGAGGCGCGCCTATGGCGCGCACCTCAGGATGACGGCACTAGAGCGGCGCGTCGCAAAGGATTTTGCGGTCCATCGCATCTCTTTCCGATCAACAATTTCAAACAGCGGGCACTAAGTTTCGTGGCTCATTCTTTTCCCTCCCGCCGCGCGCTTCGCATGCGGGGGAGGGGAAAAGCGAATGCATTCTCGCGACGCATCGCATCCGAGGCATGCTCACAACAACGACGCCAAGATCACGCGCACGAAAAAGGGAAGCGGAGCGCCGAAAGGCGCATGTCCTACCAATGTCCGCGTCTAGCGCGGCGTGCGCGCAGCTTTACCTGCGCGCCCACCTTTCGGCGCTCACGCTCGCGGCACTCGCCACCGGTTCCACCCGATGGCTCAGCTTCAGAACCGGGTTTCCCGCGGCGGCGGCTGGCAGGTGTTTTGCCTGCTTCCCCAAAAAGCTTGCCGCGGTTAAGCACGCTCCGTGCGGACCGGTCTTTTTGCCGGCCGACCGGTGCCCCAAAGCCGCCCGGGAGCGGATTGGCAATTCCGCGCGCGGGCACCGCATCTCGCTCCGCTGTTACGGCATGCCGTCCGGAACGGCGCCCTTTAACGAGCAAGACGGCGGCGGTTATCGCCATCGCCGCGACAAAGTCAAAGATGTTCGAGTTTCTGATGATGTATCAAAGAACTTTGGCGCGCGAGGCTTTCTGAAAGTTCGCGGCACTCCAATGATTCTTGGACGATCGAACTGAAAATTCACCTCTCCCCCACCGGGGAGAGGTGAAAGAGTGCGGGGCTGACCAAATAACGTAGGGGGGCAAACCCGAAGCGTGCCCGAGGCGATCAGCCGAACGACACCGGTCCCACCGCGCCAATCCACCGGCGCACCTTTGTTTGGTCCTTGTCATCCATGTAAAAGAAATGGCTCATGCTCGGATGGACCGTCGGTTTCGAGCGGTCATCGGGCTTCATATCGACGACGCCGCGGAACACTTTCAGAAAACCTGCATCCCAATATTCGGCGACGTGATGCCGCGCGGTGAACCCGGTATCGATGAAGGCCTTGAGGTTGGCGCGGATCGCTTCGCGGCCTTTCCAATCGGCGACGCCGAGATTGCAGACCGCATCCTCGGTGAAGCAGTCAAAACCCTTGCCGAAGGTTTTGTCGTCAATCTCCTTCCACATCGCTAGGAGCCACTTTGGCGGTTCCATTTTCGTAAAAGTGACTTGTTCGTTCTTGTTCGCAAGAGCGACGTCCATGTCTATCTCCTGGAGTTTCTGATGTTTGGCAGCGTCTTGTGCCGGGGGGCGGGGCGATTGTGCGCGGGCATGCCAGGCAGACGCATCAGTAGAATATCCGGGGAACGGTCCTGGTTCCCGGAACGCGCTCGTCCGTCATTGCCGGCAAAAGCCACGCGCCAACGGGCGATGTCGCGTTGACGCCTTAGTCGACCCTATGTCCCGTGAAAATTCGCCTCTCCCCGTTGGGGAGAGGCCGCTGAGCGCGGCAGCGCGAAGCGGGTGAGGGGAATCGAACGTCGCGGTTGGCTTCCCCTCACCCGCTCACTCCGTTCGCGACCTCTCCCCACTGGGGAGAGGTGAAACGGTACACGCGCCGGTGACGAAGTGAGAGCCGCATCTATTTGATCCCGAGCAGCTCGACGTCGAACATCAGGGTCGCGTTCGGCGGAATGACGCCGCCGGCGCCGCGCGCGCCGTAGCCGAGCTCGGGCGGGATGATCAGCGTGCGCTTGCCGCCGACCTTCATGCTGGCGACGCCTTCGTCCCAGCCCTTGATGACCCGGCCGTTGCCGATCGGAAACTCGAACGGCGCCCCGCGATCGAGCGACGAGTCGAATTTCGCGGCCTTCTTGCCGTTCTCGTAGAGCCACCCGGTGTAGTGCATCACGCAAGTCTGGCCGGTCTTCGGCGACGCGCCGGTGCCGGCTTTGGTGTCGATGTATTGCAGGCCGGACGGCGTGGTGACGGGCTGCTGGGCGTTCGCGGATTCGGACAAGGCCAATACTCCTGTGATGGCGGCTGCCGCGGTTGCGACAACGGGAACTGCGAGCGCCGAGCGGCGCGAGAATTCTCGCATGGTGCGGTCTCTCCAGTGCGGGGGAGCATGATCCCGAAAAGCGGTTACCGGTTTTCGGACAAGATCATGCTCAACAAAAAATCTAGCGCGGCAAACTAGCGGAGAAAGGCGGGCGAGGCGAGGGCACTCTCTCCGTTTCCCGGACGCGGTGCAGCGTGTAACGCTGCGTCAACCTAAACCCATGCCCTGCATTTTGAACCGTCCATTTTCTTCAACTATGACAACGTACTCGACGCGCGTCCCCGTCGTATAAACATTTTCGAACGCGAATATGTAACCTTTTCCCTTGAATGCCCAGGTTGGGTGAGGCGGGTCGTATCTGACATAGAGGACAGTGCTGCTCGTCAATGTACCAATGTCTCGGCGCAGGCTCGCAAGGCCGACGGCGAACGACTCCCTGGTATTTCCCATGTCGTTTTTATACCGGTCGCTTGCCTGCGTGTCCCAGATCAGATCGTACTTCTTCTCCGCCAACGCCGCGAAAAAAGCCGTGGCAGCAGCAGTGGCGTCCTCTTTCTCGTCGGCGTGAGATGCAGTCGAAATAACTGAAACCATGCCAGCAAGAATGAGAGTGAATGTTCGTCGGTTGACGGCTCGCATGCTCGTCCCCTTGCCCGGAATGATCCATCATGCCGTGCCCCCGGGCATCGGCTTCACGGCCGCAAATGGATCGCTGTCGCCGCGGACAGCGCCGCCAAAATAAAGAACACGACGCCGGGGCAGCTGGCCATTACCGCAACAATGACGAGCTCCATGCCGTAGCCGCCGGACGCAGCTTCGATGGCGAGGGCGACGCCGACGATAAGGAACAACGCCGCCAGGAACACCTGAAGCAAAAAAAAGAACTTGCGGCCTTCACGCTCTGACATTTGGTACAGCCCCCGAAGTTGACGCCGGCGTTTCCCGGACGCAGTGCGGCGTGTAACGCTCCACCGCCGATCCGGGATCGCAGCAAACTCTGAGCTCGTTACGGTCCCTTAGTCTGCTGCGCATCATCGCATGCTGCGCCGCGCCCGGGAAACGACGGTGTTGCAGGCGTTGCAGGATGGGTTGAAAGATTATTCCGCCGAAACGGCGAAGTCGCTGAAGGCCGAAGCGAAACCCAAGGCGAACACGAGGCTGTTTGATGGGGTTCGCAAGATGCTCAACCCATCCTACGCGCTACGCGCTTGACCCGGCCATCCACAGTGTTTCAGGCGTCATGCCGCCGTCATAGCGAACTTGGTGTTCTACTTTAAGTTGTTTGAAACCCATTTGGGTTAGAAGCCGCTATGGTCTTTTTTTGGCTCGTTCTGTTCGTGGTCGTTGGCACCACGATAATCACCTTTTTAAAACGCGCTGCCGCTCGCGCTCGCGAACGCGCAGG